>NZ_PQHW01000024.1 GCF_003385215.1 Amycolatopsis thermalba
ACGCTGGGCCCGGTCGGGGGCCCGTTCTGGGGCCCGTTCTGGGGCCGGTCCTGGGGCTGGGTGACGGGCGCCTCCGGCGGCGGGGCCACCGGCGCGCCCGGCTCGTCCGGCCGCTGCGCACCGACCACCGGCACCTGGTTCACCGCGCCGTCGTGGTCGACCACGAGCACGTGCCGTCCCTCGGCGCCGTCCACGTACACGCGGGCGTCCTCGCCGCGCGCCAGCCGCGGTTCGCCGGCCTCCGGCGGCACCGGCATCGTCCGCTTCGGATCGCCCTGGCTGCTGTAGGTCAGCACCGTGCTCCGGGTCAGGTCGAGCAGCACCACCGACGATCCGCTGACCGTCGGCCCGGCGTAGTCGCCGTCGGCCAGCGCCAGGCTGATCGGCGCCGCGGGCGCCCGCCGCTCGTCCAGGCCGGCCGAGTCGACCAGGTGCAGGCGCCGGGTCGCCGGGTCGAGCACGGCCACCCGGCCGTCCGCGTCCGCCGGGGCGATCCGGGCGTTGGGCGGCAGGTCCATCCGCGCCGGCACCGGCTCGCCGAACCCGTCCCCGGTCACCGGGCGCAGCACGTCCGACGTGGTGTCGACGAACGCGGCGTCCCGGCCGACCACCGTCAGCCCGCCGGTGTGCCCGGCGGGCGCGGCGACCGGGCAGGACACCTGCTCCGCGTCGCGCGGCAGCCGGCACAGCACCCCGGAATCCAGGCGGTGCAACCACACCGTGCCGTCCGGGGTGGCGACCGGGTCGCCGAGCACGCCGCCCGCCGGGATGGTCACCGCCCCGTCGCCGAGCCGCACCACCCGGCCGGCCTCGCGGTAGACCAGGTAGGGGCCGCCCGGGGTTTCGATCGCCACCGGCACCTCGCCGGTGGGCGGGACGTAGCTGCGCTCCACGCTGAGATCGGACTTGCCGAACTCGTAGATCCGCGAGCGCCCCACCACGTACCCGCTCGTCTCGCCCTGCACGACCTGGCTGCCCGGCTCCAGGCCCGGTACCTCCGCGGAGGCGTCCACGGTGCGGGCCGAGCCGTTGATGTGGAAGACCCGGTCCAGGCCGGGGAAGGCGATCCAGTGCCCGCCCTGCGCCAGGTTCAGCCCGGGCAGCGGCCGGCCCGCGGCCGACACCGCGACCGCGACCCCGGCGACCACGACCGCCACCAGCAGCGCCGTCGGCAGGCGGCGGCGCAGGCCGGACCGGGAAGCTCGCTCGTCCATGCGGATCTACCCCCGATGCTCGCTGAACCAGGACGGGGCCCCGGGCTGACCGAAACCGGGCTGACCGAAACCGGGCTGACCGAAACCGGGCTGGCCGAAACCGGGCTGACCGGAGCCGGGCCGGCCGAAACCGGGGTGGGCGGCGTCGCTGAGCGGCAGCACCAGTTCGAAGATGGCGCCGCCCTCCTCGGCGTTGTACACGCGGAGCACACCGCCGTGCGCCTGCGCGACCCAGCGCACGATCGACAGCCCGAGCCCGCTGGAACCGCCGCCGCTGCTGAAGCGGTCGAAGTTCTCCGCGGCCACCGCCGGGTCGATCCCGGGGCCGTGGTCGGCCACGGTGACCCGGCCGCCGGCGACGGTGATGTGCACCTGCGCCTGCGCGCCCGGCTGCCTGCCGTAGCGGATCGCGTTGTCCAGCAGGTTGCTGATGGCGCGCTGGACGAGCGCGGGATCCGCGTCGACCCGGGTCGGCGCGGCGGTCACGGTGATCTGGGCGTCCTCGGCCGGGGTCTCCGCGACCACGCCCGTCACCAGCTGGTCCAGCCACACCGGCTGGATCGCCAGCCGCTCCACCCCGGCCGCGAGCCGCGCCCGCACCAGCAGGCCGTCGATGATGCTGCCCATCCGCCCGGCCAGGCGCACCGTGCGCGGCAGCAGCTCGGCGCCCTGGTCGGGGTGCCGGGTCGCGGTCTCGGCCAGCGCCCGCAGCGCCGCGACCGGGGTGCGCAGGTCGTGGGCGGTCTCGGCGAGCAGCACCTCCTGCTGCTCCAGCGCGGCGGTCGCGGGGCGGATCGCGCGCCCGGACAGCAGGTGCCCGGCCACCCCGACCGCGGCCAGCAGCAGCACGCACCCGCCGATCACCATCAGCACCATCTGCTCGTGCCGCGACTGCTCCGGTTCGGCGTCCATGACCGCGACCACGGCGCCGACGTACTGGCCCCTGGGGTTGCGGAAGGGTTCCGCGCCGATCCGGACCAGACGACCGTCCGTGGCACGCACGTTGCCCTTCAGCAGGGTGCCGGACTGCGCGGCGCGCTGGGCCAGGCCACCCAGCACCGCGTTGTCCACCGGCACGCAGACGCGCTGGCTGAAGAACGGGTCGAACCGCTCGACGCCGCTGGGCAGCACCGCGAACTGGGGGCACTTGGTGCTCAGCTCGTCCTCCGCGAGGAACGCCGTGACCAGCGCGTCGTCGTACTGCAGCACCCGGGACATGGTGGAGGTGACGCGGCGCAGCTCCCCGTCCAGCGCCTGCTCGCCCCGGTCCTTGTCGGCCTGCACCACGAGCATGGCGAACACCAGCAGGCCGACCGCGTTCAGGGCGGTGAACAGGCCGGTGAGCACCCACCGCAGGCGCCGCAGCCGCTCGGCCGCCGAACCGGGACGCGGGCCGCTCACGGCGCCATCCGGTAGCCGACGCCGCGCACGGTCTGCACCGGGTCCGGTTCGCCCAGCTTCCCCCGCAGCCGCCGCACCACCACGTCCACCACGTTCGACATCGGGTCGGTGCTCGAGTCCCAGCAGTGCTCGATCAGCTCCTCCCGCCGCACCGCCTGATCCGGCCGCGCCATCAGGTACTCCAGCACGGCGAACTCCTTGCCGGACACCGTGACCAGGACGCCATCGCGGCGCACCTCGCGGCGGGCGCAGTCGACCTCCAGGCCGCCGTGCCGGAGCACCGACGGCCGCCCGCTGCCGGACCGGCGGCACAACGCGAGCACCCGGGCGGCCAGCTCGGCCGGGGCGAACGGTTTGACCAGGTAGTCGTCGCCGCCGTGCTCGAAGCCGGCGATGCGGTCCTGCACCGTGTCGCGCGCGGTGAGGAACAGCACCGGCACCGCCCATCCGGCCAGCCGCCGCCGGTGCACGTAGCCGATCGCGTCGCCGTCGGGCAGCATCCGGTCGAACACCACGCAGGCGTGCCCGGCCGCGGCGAGGGCGGCCGAGGCCTCGGCGAGGCTCGCGGCGGCGTCCAGCCGGAGACCGGCGGCGGACAGTTCCGCGGTCACCGCGACCCGCAGGTCCTCGTCGTCCTCGACCACCAGCACCCGGGGCTGGGTCGTCACAGGTGCGGACACGGCGGATCCTTCATCACGGGGAGCGTGTGCACGGAAGCTTAGCGTGCCCCCGGATCTCGTTCGCCCGGTTTGCGGGTATTGGCAGGAACCGGCCGTGGTGAGGCGATACCGTGGCGGGGTGCGTGTGCTGGTCACCGAGGACGACGAGAACCTCCGGGTGGCCGTCGAGGCCTCGCTGCGGGGGTCCGGGTTCGCGGTGGACGTGGCCGCCGACCTGCCCGCGGCGGACGAGGCGGTGAGCGTCAACTCCTACGACTGCACGGTGTTCGACCGCATGCTGCCCTCGGGGGACGCCCTGGGGTACGTGGCGGGGCTGCGGCGGCGCGGCTGGCCGGTGCCGGTGCTGTTCCTGACCGCGCGGGACACCGTCGGCGACCGGATCGCCGGGCTCGCCCACGGCGACGACTACCTCGTCAAGCCGTTCGCGATGGCCGAGCTGGTGGTGCGGGTGCGCAGCCTGTGCCGCCGCGGCGCGGCGCCGCCCGCCCCGGTGCTGCGGCACGGGGACGTCGAGCTGGACGCCGGACGGCACGAGGCGCGGCGGGCCGGCACCCTGCTGACCCTGACCGCGAAGGAGTTCGTGGTGCTGGAGCGGCTGGTCGCCGCGGGTGGGCGGCCGGTCCGCCGGGCCGAGCTGATCGCCGCGGCGTGGGACGAGTTCGTGCCGCCCGCCTCGAACGTGCTCGACGTGCTGATCGCGGGGCTGCGCGGCAAGCTCGGGCCGCCACCGGTGCTGCACACCGTGCGCGGCGTGGGCTACCTCCTCGGCGCTTGAGGGTCCACTGTGGAGTTGCTCCGGATCGTGTGCTCCAGCAGCTCGTGCCCGTCCAGGCCGCCGGTGAACCGGATCTTCGCGCCGTCGGCGAAGGTGACGACGCAGCTGTAGTCGCGGATGAGCAGGCGGGTCAGGACGGTGCTGCGGTGCGGGCGGAACGGCGTGACCGCGGTGACCGCGTGCCACGGCCAGGCCCGCGTGCGTCCCTTGGCGGTGTGCACCAGGCCCGCGGCGCGCACCTCGAACGTCTCGGACGGCCCCCGCCGGATCAGGCGCCCGGCGAAGAACAGCGCGAGCAGCGCGGCCAATGCGGTCACGACGATGCCGAAGCTGATACTGGTGGTGTACCGGTAGGAGTAGCCGGAGCGCATCATCAGCACGGTGCCGGCGCCCACGACCACGGCGACGACCAGCGCGGCCGCGGCGACCGGCACCAGTCGCAGATGGGAGACGCGGTAACGGTGCAGCACCGCGCCCAGCAGGGCGGGATCGGTCGTCACGGGGCCACCTCCGGCCGGGTTCGCGGACACCCGGCGATTGTGTGCCCGTCCGGCTCGCCCGGGCCAGGGCGGTGGCCGGAAACGGACAGTCAGGCAGGCGGGTCCAGGCGGATACCCGCCAGCTGAGTCGCCTGCGCCACCAGACGGCCCCGGCTGTCCCACACCGCCCGGCGAGCCCGCCAAGCCAGGCGGATCACCGCACCCACACTCAGGCAGACGGACCCAGGCGAATACCCGCCAGACGGCCCCGGCTGCACCACAAACATGCTCACCAACGGCGCTCGCGAGGCCAGGCGGATCACCGCACCCACACTCAGGCAGGCGGGTCCAGGCGGATACCCGCCAGCTGAGTCGCCTGCGCCACCAGACGGCCCCGGCTGTCCCACACGAAACAGACCTCGTCCACGCGGTTGTCCTCGATCAGCCGCGCCTGGTGCAGCACCCGCACCGGGCCCGGGGCCGGCAGCGCGCGCACGTAGGCGGTCAGCTCCAGCGTCGGCACCCAGCCGGTGAGCGCGATGTCCAGCGTCGCGGGCGGGAACGCGTCCACGGCGTAGAGCAGGGCCAGCGGGTCGAAGTCCGCGCCGCCGGGCAGGCCCAGCCAGCCGCGCAGCACGCCGGCCCCGCTCGGGGCGCCCCGGCCGAAGCCGAGGTCCTCGGGCTGGATGCGCAGGTCGACCTGGTCCATGATCGCCGGCCCCGGGCCGCCACCGGCCGGGCCGGTGACCGGCACGCACTCGGCATACTCGCGCCCCTCCGGCTCGGGCATGCCCTCGCTCCAGTACGGCTTGGACTCCGCGTCGAGCGTGCCGAGGGTGAACATCGCCTCCACGCACGGCTGGTCGCCCTGGGTGAGGCGGGCCCGCACCTGGCTCGCCGAGCGGCCGGTCCGCAACACCTCCACGGCCGCCTCCACCGGACCCGGTTCCGGCGCGCGCAGGTAGTGCGCGCTGGCCGCGAGCACGTCCCGGTGGGACGCGGAGTGGGTGGCGGCGCGCCCGAGCATCGCCAGCAGGTAGCCGCCGTTGGGCTTGCCGCCGATGGTCCAGTCCGGATGCGCCTGCGCCGCGAAGCGGCCCGGCGCGATCTCCTCGACCCGGCTGACGCCGTCGAAGGTGGTGGTGGCGTGGTCGGTCACTCTCGCATCCGTTCGGTCGTGGCGGCTGTCCGGCAGACAGCATGACACGAGACCGCGCGGAGGCCCCTAGCAGAGCCGGATCTCCTCCACCGAGGGCATCTTGCCCACGCGCCATTCGGTGAAACCCGTGCCGGGCAGGATGGACCTGCACGATCCGTCGAAGTCGTCGTCCCAGATCAGCCGCACCCGGTAGGCCCGCGGGCAGTTGTTCTTCACCTCGGCGTGGGACCGGAACCCGGTGATCGTCCAGTCGTCCCACTGGCGCAGCGAGAAGCACGCCGGGGCGGCTTCCGCGGGGGTGAGCTGGGCGGCTTCGGCCGTGGTGGCCGCGGTCGCCCATCCCGCCGTGGCGGCCAGCACGACCGCCCATCGCCGGTGTCTCACGAGCCGACTCCCTTCAGCAGCGCCGCAACTCCGAAACCGAGGGGTGCGGCCCGAGGCGGCCTTCGGTCCACGAGGTGCCCGGGTCGAGGATCCGGCACTCGCCGTCCCGCGCCCACGACCAGATCATCCGCACCGTGAAGGTCCGGTCGCAGTGGTTGGTCATCCGCGCCCACGAGTTCCACTCCTTGTCGCTGACGTCCTGCGTCTCCCACTGGTCGAGGCGGACGCACCCGGGCGCGACCTCCGCGGTGCCGGCGTTCGCCACGCCGGGAACCAGCGCCGACAGGACGAGCACGGCAGCCACTGGGACAACACGCGGAAACCGCCGGGCACGCGCCATGGTCCTCCCCCATCGCCGGTCCTTTTCGGACACCGTGATCGCACCACGGCTGTGACAGCGGCCGCAAGGAGCGTCACCCCATTCGATCCGGTGAGAGACTGGGGGTACGACCACGGGAGAACGGAGAGTCATGACCGACCAGGTGATCGCGGCGGACGGAACCACGCTCGCGGTCCAGCGGCAGGGCACGGGGCGTCCCCTCGTGCTGCTGGCGGGCCAGGCCAACGACCACACCTGGTGGGACTCCACCCGCGGCGACTTCCACCCGGCCCACAGCACGATCACCATGGACTACCGCGGCACCGGGGCGAGCGGGAAACCCGACGCGCCCTACTCCACCCGGTTGTTCGCCGACGACGTCGTCGCGGTCCTGGACGGGCTCGGCATCGAGCGGGCGGACGTGTACGGCACCTCCATGGGCGGGCGGGTCGCGCAGTGGCTGGCGATCCGGCACCCGGAGCGGGTGGACCGGCTGGTGCTGGGCTGCGCCTCGCCGGGCGGGCAGCACGCCGTCGAGCGCTCGGCGGAGGTGCGCCGGGCGCTGCTCCGGCCGGACGCCGCGGAGACGCTGGCCGACCTGATGTACACGCCGGGCTGGCGGGCCGCGCACCCCGGGCCGTACCGCACGCTGGGCGATGCGTCGATGCCCGCGCACGCCCGCAAGCACCACCTGCGGGCGAGCAACGAGCACGACGCGTGGGACGCGCTGCCGCGCATCACCGCGCCGACGCTGGTCCTGCACGGCGAGGACGACCAGCTCACCCCCGCCGTGAACGCCACCCTGATCGCGCAACGCATCCCCGGCGCGCGGGTGCACGTGTTCCCGGGAGCGCGGCACGCCTACTTCGAGGAGTGCCGCCCCGAGGCGAGCGACCTGGTGGCGGATTTCCTCGCGCGGCCGGCCTGACCCGGGTCCCGGCGGCGGTACTCGGCAACCCCGGCGAATTCGAGCAGCACCAGCCCCGCCCAGCCCGGGCCCCAGCCGCCGCTCACGCCACCGGCGTGCGGCCGCTGCCCGCGTGATCGACCCGCTCCAGCAGCTCCGCCTGGCGGCGGTGGTACTCGGCGACCCCGGCGAGCTTGACCTCCTCGTAGCCGCGCACCACGTCCGGCAGCTCGGCGAGTTCGAGCAGCACCGGCTCGGGCGCCCGGCCGGCCAGCGCGCGGGTGATCGCCGCGCGGTAGTCGGTGATCAGCTGCCGTTCCACGCGCCGCACCTCGGCGTGGCCGAACACGTCGAACCGGGTGCCGCGCAGGCGCCGTCCGGCCCGCAGCAGCCGCAGCACCGGCCGCGCCCACGGGCCGAGCCCGATCTTGCGGTTGAGCCCCATCGCGCGCAGCACCGGCGGGTGGAACTGGAGCGCGTACCGGGCGCCGGGGCCGAACTGCGCCTCGATCCCGGCGGCCAGCGCCGGGTCGAGCGACAGGCGCGCCACCTCGTACTCGTCCTTGTAGGCCATGAGCTTGTAGAGGTTGCGGGCGACCGCCTCAGCGACCGGGCCGTCGCCGGCGCGGGCGCGGACCTGTTCGACGAACTCGGCGTAGCCACGCGCGTAGTCCTCGTCCTGGTAGGCGATCAGGTCCGGCACGCGCACGTCGAGCAGCCGCGCCAGCTCGCCGCCCTCGGTGCGGACCAGCGACCGCACCCGGCGGACCGCGGCCGCATCCACCGAACCGACGGCCGGCTCCGGGGCCGGCTCGGCGGCCAGCGCGTCCGGGTCGGCCACCAGCTGCCGGCCGCGGCGGAACGCCTGCAGGTTGGCCGGCACCGCGGTGCCGTTGATCTCGATGGCCCGCTCGATGGCCGCGGCGCTGACGTTCAGCGCGCCGGTCTGGTACGCCGCGCCCAGCTGGAGGATGTTGGCGAACTGGTCGTCGCCGAACAGGGCCTCGGCCGCCGCGCGCGCGTCCAGGTAGTGACCGCGGGCCGTCGCACCGTCCAAAGCGGACTGAATCGACGACCGGTCCGGAAAGGACACCGCGGTGTCGGCGATCATCCGCCCGGTGGGAACCTCCGAAGTGGACACCACGGCGACCGTGCGGGCCGGGTCGGCGACCGCCAGGTACGTGGGGTCGGCGCCCACGAGCGGATCGCAGGCCAGGTACAGGTCGCACTCCCCCGCGGCGAGCTTGGCCGCCTGCTCCACCGGCCCGGTGGTGATCTTGACGTCGGAGACCACCGCGCCGCCCTTCTGCGCGAGCCCGGTCTGGTCGAGGGTCCGCACGTGCCGCCCGTCGAGCACCGCGGCGGTGGCCAGGATCTGCGCGACGGTCACCACGCCGGTCCCGCCGATCCCGGTGATCCGCACCGCCACGTCACCGGACGCGGCCACCGGTTCGGGCAGGGCCGCCGCGTCCAGCGGCGGCAGCTCGCGGCGCCGCGGGCGGTCGCCGGGCACCACCGTCACGAACGACGGGCAGTCGCCCTTCAGGCACGAGTAGTCGACGTTGCACGAAGCCTGGTGGATGCGGGTCTTGCGGCCGAACTCGGTGTCGGCCGGCTGCACGGACAGGCAGTTGGACTTCACCCCGCAGTCCCCGCAGCCCTCGCAGACCCGCTCGTTGATGAACACCTTCGTCGCCGGGGTTTCCTGCTTGCCGCGCCGCCGCTTGCGCCGCTTCTCCGCCGCGCACTCCTGGTCGTGGATGAGCACCGTGACGCCCGGGACGGCGGCCAGCTCCTCCTGGGTGCGCAGCAGGTCGTCGCGGGAGCGCACCTGCACCCCGCGCGGGAACCGCAGGCGGCGCAGCCGGCGCGGCTGGTCGGAGGTGATCACGACCCTGGCGGCGCCCTCGGTGAGCAGCAGCGCGGCGAGCTTGTCCAGCGGCAGCGCCCCGACCGCGTCCTGCCCGCCGGTCATCGCCACCGCCGAGTTGTGCAGCAGCTTGAACGTGATGTTCACGCCCGCCGCGACCGCCGCCCGCACGGCGAGGCTGCCCGAGTGGGTGAAGGTCCCGTCGCCGATGTTCTGCACCAGGTGCCGCGTCGCCACGAACGGCGCCATCCCGATCCACTGGGCGCCCTCGCCGCCCATCTGCGTGATGCCGACGACGTCGCCGACCTGTTCGGGCTCCATGAACAACGCCATCGTGTGGCAGCCGATGCCGGCCCCCACGAGCGTGCCCTCGGGCACCTTCGTCGAGGAGCTGTGCGGGCAGCCCGAACAGAAGTAGGGGGTGCGGGCCAGCAGCGGCACCGCGATCCGCTCCCGGCGGCGCCGCCCCCGCCAGGCCCGCACCGGCTCGATGTCACCGAGCACGCGGGCCAGGCCCTGGGCGATGGCGTCCGGGTCCAGCTCGCCCAGCTCGCTGAACAGCGTCCGGCCGTCCGGACCGGTCTTGCCGTGCACCCGCGGCGCGCCCGGGTGGCCGTAGAGGATCTCCTTGACGGCGGGCTCGACGAGCGCGCGTTTCTCCTCCACCACGACGATCCGGTCGAGGCCGCGCGCGAACTCGGTGACGATCCCCGGCTCGACCGGGTGGATCACGCCCAGCTTGAGCAGGCGGATGCCGTAGCGGGCCAGTGCGTCGTCGTCCAGGCCGAGCGTGCGCAGCGCCTGCCGCACGTCCAGATAGGACTTCCCGGCGGTGACGATCCCGATCCGGTCCCCGGGGCCGGACCGCAGCATCCGGTTGACCCCACTGGCCCGGACGTACTCCAGGGCGAGCGGCAGCCGGACCCGGTGCAGGCTGTGCTCCAGCGTGGCCAGTTCCGGGCCGACCAGGCGGCCGCTCGGGCGGTGGCCGTAGGCGCCCTCGGGCAGCACCGGCGCGGACCACGCCGGGCCGGCCACCGCGGTGGCGGCCGCGTCGGCGACGTTCGCGACGATCTTCATCGCCGACCACAGCCCGCTGGCGCGGGACAGCTCCACCGCGTGCCGCCCGTGGTCCAGGACGTCCTGGGAGTCCGCCGGGAAGAACACCGGCATCGCCAGGTCGGCCAGCGCGTGCTCGGACGCGCACGGCACGGTCGAGGACTTGGCGTTCGGGTCGTCCCCGACCAGCGCGACCGCGCCACCACGCGGGTGGGTGCCGGCGAGGTTGGCGTGCCGGAGGGCGTCCGTGGCGCGGTCCAGGCCCGGCGCCTTGCCGTACCACCAGCCGGTCACGCCGTCCGGGCGCAGCGCGCCGAGGTTCGCGGCCAGCTGGCTGCCCATCACCGACGTGGCGGCCAGCTCCTCGTTGAGCCCGGGCCGGTGCACGACCGCGTGCTCGTCCAGCAGCGCGGAGCGCCGCGCCAGCTCCAGGTCGAACCCGGCCAGCGGCGAGCCCTCGTAGCCGGAGACGAAGGCGGCCGTGTCCGTCCCGGCCCGCCGGTCGAGCCGGACGCGGTCCAGCACGACCCGCACCAGGGCCTGCACGCCGGTCAGGTAGACGGTTCCCGAGTCGCGCACGTACCGCTCGTCCAGGGTGAAGGTCGTCATGCCGGGCCTTTCGCGTCACGCCGGTTGGGACGTGGATCACTTCAGCCAAGGACGTGCGGCGGCGCAACAACGAGCGGTCCTGCTCGGCGCAGCACGCAAAGATCCTCCGGCGAGGAGTGCACCGGCTCACATCTGTTGCGTACGATCACGCGCCATGGCCGACGAACTGATCGACGGGACCGACCGGGAGATCCTGGCCCTGCTGCGGGAGGACGCCCGCCGGACGCTGTCCGACATCGCCTCCCGCGTCACGCTGTCCACGGCCGCGGTGAAGCGGCGCGTCGACCGCCTGCGGGAGACCGGCGTCATCACCGGGTTCACCGTGCAGGTCGACCACGCCAAGCTCGGCTGGGGCATCGAGGCCTTCACCGAGCTGCGGTTCTTCGGCACCACCAACGTGGACGAGATCGTGCAGACGACCACGCGGATGCCGGAGGCACAGGCGGTGTTCACCATCGCCGGCGACCCCGACGCCCTGGTGTGGCTGCGGGTGCGCGACGTGCAGCACCTGCAACGCACGGTCGACGAGCTGCGCCGCAGCCACCGCATCACCAGCACGAAGACGCTGATCGTGCTGGACTCGTGGACGCGCGGCCAGGACTGGCCCGGCTCGCCGGCCGAGCCCCCGCGGAGCTGACCGCTCGCCTCACCCCGCCTGGTCCAGGCTGCGCCGCAGCTGGAAGGCGAGCACCTTGGAGTAGGTCCGGCACATCTGGAAGTTGCCCGCGGTGAACCACAGCCCCGGCTGCGCGGTGTGCCGCCACATGTTGCGGACCTCGCCCTCGTCGTCGTAGCCCCAGATGGGTCCCACGGTGTCGGCGACCTCGTCCCCCATCAGGCGCCGCAGGCCCTCCTGCTGGCTCTGGTACCCGGTGGCGAGCACGACGAGGTCGGCCTCGACCACCGAGCCGTCGGACATGCGCAGGCCCTCGCGGGTGAACCGGTCCGCGTCCGCCCACTGCACCAGGCCGATCTCGCCGGAGATCAGCAGGTCCGAGCACCCGACGTTGAGGTAGTACCCGCCGCCGCGGCGCATGTACTTCATCTGCTGCCCGGTCTCGTCGTGGCCGTAGTCGGTGCGGAACCCGATCCGGTTCAGCCCCGCGACGAGGTCCCGGTCCAGCTCCTTCATCCGCGCCGTGAGCTGCTTGGCGCCCACGACGAGATCCGGGTACGGCACCGACAGCCCGATCAGGTCGCTGTCCTCCAGCGTCGGCGCGGTCAGGTAGGAGGCGTCGGCCAGCGCGGCGCTCGGCTCGATGCTCACCACCGTCGTGGGGTTGCGCTGGATCATGGTCACCGACGCGCCGTTGGCGTGCAGGTCCTGCGCCACGTCGTGGCCGCTGTTGCCGGTGCCGACGACGATGACGCGGCGGCCGGCGTAGGCGGCCCCGTCCTGGTAGGCGCTGGAGTGCACCACCTCCCCCGCGAACTCGCCCAGGCCGGGCAGGTCCGGGACGAACGGCAGGCCGCTCACCCCGGTCGCGATCACGACGTGCTTCGGGCGCAGCACGCGCGTGCTGCCGCCGGCGCGCCGCACCCGGGCCTCCCAGGTGCCGCTCGCGGCGGAGTAGGCGGCGCCCTCGAAGGTGGTGCCACCCCAGAAGTTGATCTCCATCGCGTCCACGTAGGACTCGAACCAGCCGGCCAGCTTGTCCTTGGGCACGAACACCGGCCAGGTCTGCGGGAACGGCAGGTACGGCAGGTCGTTGAGCCACACCGCGTTGTGCAGCGTGAGAGCGTGGTAGCGCTTGCGCCAGTTGTCGCCGGGGCGCTCGTGGGTGTCGACCACCAGCGTGTCGACGTCGAGCTGTCCCAGGCGCGCGGCGAGCGCCAGCCCGCTCTGCCCGCCGCCCACGATGAGCACGTCCGGCTCGTGATCGGCGTAGGCGCGCGCCGCCTCCCGGCGGTCGAGCCAGTTCGGGCCCCCGAACTTCGCCGAGTCGCGCTGGCCGACCGGCCGGTTCTCGCCGACCGGCTCCGGGTAGCCGGCCAGCTGGTCCAGCGTGGTCAGCAGGGTCCGCGCCACGTGACCGCGCCCGGGCTCCTCGACCAGGCGCACCACGCCCGCGCCGCTGCCCGCGGTGACCTCGAACTCGAAGATCGCCTCCAGGGTGCGGATCCCGTTGCGCTCCACGAACCGCGGCGGCGTGCGGCCGGCCGCGACCCGGAATCCGGACGCCTTCGCGACCGGCTGGAGGGCGGCCAGCTCGGCGGGCACCCGCTCCCCCGCGACCGTGTGGATGTCGTCGGTGAACGCCACCAGATCGCGCCAGTAGCACTCGCCGGCGAACAGCGGCGACAGATCGGCCCCGTGGGTCAGCAGGTTGCCGAACTCGTCGAGCCAGCTGGCGGCGATCGTCTCCGGGCCGGGCGTCGTCATCATCGTCTCCTGAGGGTCGCGGGCGGTCACGGGATCAGGCGCAGGGCGCGCATCCGGTCGAGGTTGTCCAGGAAGCTGTCGTGGGTGTCAATGCACTCGGTGAACCCGGCGCGGCGGATCTTGATGGTGCTCTGCACCATGTCGGCGCCGTTGGCGAGCCAGCCGTCGATGAACGGCCACGACGCCAGCGCGGACAACGGCAGCGGCCGCAGCTCGTGGGCGGCGGCCAGGGCGCCCCAGGTGGCGCCCTTGTCCGCCATCTGCTCGGCCAGCGGCATCGGCTGCGGCGGGGCCGCGGGCATCCCGAAGAACCCGGCGATGTCGGGCCACAGGTGCTGCCAGCGGAAGTGGTCGCCGTTGGTGACGTTGAAGACCTCACCGCGCGCGGCCGGGCTGTCCAGGGCCCACTCGACGGCGCCGGCGACGATCCGCGCGTCGGTGGCCTGGTGCAGGGCGGTCCACACCTGCGGCGTGCCCGGGAACCGCAGCGGCACGCCCTGGTGCTTGCTGACCGCGGCGAACACGGCCAGCCCGGTGACGAGGTTCATCGGCGAGCCGAGGCTGACCCCCAGCACCCCGTCCGGCCGCAGCACCGTCCAGGTGTACCCCGCCCGTTCCGCGTCCGTCCACAGCAGATCTTCCTGGTCGTTGTAGAAGATCGGCCCGAGGAAGCGCGGATCGCTCTCCTTGGCCGGGGTCTTGTAGTGGCCGAGGTGCTCCCCGTAGGACTTGCCGCCGCCGATGAGCACGACGTGCCGCACGGCGGACGCACTCGCGTGCAGCGCGTCCAGGAGGTTCCGCAGCATGGCGACGTTCGGGCCGACGGTGGCCGCCATGGTCTCGCGCTCGACGTAGGCGGCGAACACGACCTCCGTGATGTCCGCGCGGCCGGCCAGCGCGGCGGCGGTGGCCGCGGGGTCGAGCAGGTCGACCTGCACGTGGTCGTCGATCACGCTGCCGTCGGGGAGCGTGACCGGGCCGCGGCGCGCCAGCGTCGCCACCGGCCGGTCGTGGTCGCGCAACCGCTGCGCCACCGCCCCGCCGATCACGCCGTGCGCACCGACGACGAGTGTGGTCCGAGTTGTCACTGTTGTTCTCTCCCAGTGGTTTCGTGGATCCGGCTCAGGCCGGGCCCGCTCCGGTGCGGCGGGACCGCAGGCGGTCCAGCGCCACGGCGACGACGATGACGGCCCCCTGGATGATCTGCTGGTAGAACGACGACACGTCGAGCAGCGTCATGCCGTTGACCAGCACACCCATGATGGCGGCGCCGAGGAAGGTTCCGGTCAGCGAGCCGCGCCCGCCCATCAGCGAGGTGCCGCCGAGCACCACGGCCGCGATGGCGGACAGCTCGTAGCCGCTGCCGAGGTCGGGAACCGAGCTCTGCAGGCGGGCCGAGGCGATCACGCCGCCGATCGCCGCGCACAGTCCGGACAGGACGTACACCCACACGAGCACGCGCCGGACCGGGATCCCGGCCAGCCGCGCCGCTTCCGGGTTGCCGCCCACGGCGAACACCCACCGGCCGAACACCGTGCGGTTGAGCAGGTAGCCGCCGATCGCGAACACCGCGACCATGACGAGCACCGGAGTCGGGATGCCCAGCACTGCCCCGCTGCCCAGCGTCGCGTAGCTCAGGTCGGTGGAGAACAGCGTGGTCCCGTCGGTGCCCACGTAGGTCACGCCCCGCAGGTAGGTGAGCGCGGCCAGGGTCACGATGAACGGGGCCAGCCCGAGACCGGCCACGAGCGCGCCGTTGACGAGCCCGATGGCCACGCCGGCCGCGAGCGCCACCGGGAGCGCGACCAGCGCCGGCACGCCTCCCAGCGACAGGGACACCGCCACGAACGCGGTGACGCCCACGGCCGAGCCGACCGACAGGTCGATGCCCGCGGTGATGATGACGAAGGTCAGGCCCGCGCCGAGGATCGCGGTGACGGCGATCTGCCGGGCGATGTCCAGCAGATTGGGCACGGTGAAGAAGTAGGGCGCCGCGATCGCGAACACGACGACGAGCACGAGCAACGCGGACAGCACGCCCAGCCAGTCGGTCACGCTGGCCCGTCCGCGCGGCCTGCGCCGCGGGTCCGGGCGCTCGCGCGGGACGGCTTCGGTCACTGACGTGGTTTCCATCGGATCACCTCCGGGTGAGTTCGGCGGCCGCGTCGGCCGGGCCGGTCGCGTGCCGGATGACCTCTTCCTCCGTCATCGCCGCGCCGGACAGCTCGGCGACGATCGACCGTCCGCTCATCACCAGGACGCGGTCGGCGAGGCCGAGGACCTCGGGCAGTTCGGAGGAGATGAGCACGACGGCGACGCCGCGCGCGGCGACTTCGTTGACGAGGGCGTAGATGTCGGCCTTGGCGCCGATGTCGACGCCGCGGGTGGGCTCGTCGAGGATGAGCACCGCGGGGCGGCGCGCCAGGCACCGGGCGAGCAGGACCTTCTGCTGGTTGCCGCCGGACAGTTCGGCGACGCGCTGGTCCAGGCCGGCCGCCTTGATCCGCATCCGGTCGGCGTAGGCGCGCGCGGCGGACCTGCGTGCGCCCGCCGAGGTCCGGCCCAGCGGGCGCCGGCCCAGGCGGGTGCCGGCGCACACGTTGTCCGCCACCGACATCGCCGGGAACAGGCCCTGGCTCTTGCGGCTCTCCGGCAGCATCACGATGCCCGCGGCCGCGGCGGACGCGGGCCGCCGGGTGTCGACCGGCCGGCCGTCCACGGTGACGACGCCTCCGTCGCCGCGGTCGAACCCGGCGATCAGGCGGCACAGCTCGCTGCGGCCGGCGCCGACGATGCCGGCGAGCCCGACCACTTCACCGGCCCGCACCTGGAACGAGCACTCCCGCACGTCCCGCGATCTGATCCGCTCCACCCGCAGCCGCACCTCCGCCGACGGGCGCCGCTCACCGTGCTGGTAGAGGTTCGCGACGGGCCGCCCGACCATCGAGGTCACGATCCGGTCCTCGCTCATCCCGGCGCGGGACATGGTGTCGGCCACCCGGCCGTCGCGCAGGACCGTGACGCGGTCGGCGATCCGGTCGATCTCGGCCATCCGGTGGCTGATGTAGAGCAGGCCGAGGCCGGCGTCGCGCAGTTCCGCGACGATTCCCAGCAGCGCGTTGGCCTCCTCGTCGGACAGCGCGGCGGTGGGCTCGTCGAGCACCAGTACGCGCGGGTGGTCGGCGAGGGCGCGGGCGATCTCGACCAGCTGCTGCTGCCCGGTGCCCAGGTCGGCCACGCGGGCGTCCGGATCGAGCGGCGCGCCGACCCGGGCCAGCGCGTCGGTGGCCCGTGCCCGGGCCGCGCGGCGGTCGAACCGTCCGCCGCGCCGCCGCGGCTCCCGGCCGAGCACGATGTTCTCGGCCACGGTCAGCTCCGGCACCAGGCTCAGTTCCTGGTGCACCACGGTGAGCCCGCGCTGCCGGGCGTCACCGGGGCCGGTGAAGGTCACCGGCACGCCGTCGACCAGGACGCGGCCGCTGTCCGGGGCGTGGATACCGGTCAGCACCTTGATCAGCGTGGACTTGCCCGCCCCGTTCTCCCCGGCCAGCACGTGCACCTCGCCGGGGGTCAGGCCGAGCGAGACACCGCGCAGCACCGGGTTGCCCGCGAAGGACTTGGTGACGTCCTCCAGCCGCACCACGGCTGTGTCGGCTGTGTCGTTGTGGACTGCCATGTCAGCCCCAGCTCGGGTAGGCGCCGAGGGTCTGCGGCGTGACCAGCACGGTGGGGATCAGCACCGGCGCGGAGGGCACCTGCTCCTTGCGCGCGAGGCGGGTGGCCAGGTCGAGGCCGGTGCGTCCGAGCTTCGCCGGGTCCTGCCCCGAGGTGCCGATGATCAGGCCCTCGCCGAACAGGTCGGTCAGCTGGCGGGCGCCGTCCACGCCGACGACCTTCACGCGGGCGCCCTTCTGCTGCGCGGCGAGCGCGATGCCGATCGCGGTCGGGTCGTTGACGCCGAAGAACCCGGCGACGTCGGGGTGGGCCGTGAGGATGTTGCTCGCCACGGTCATGCTCTTGTCCCGAGTCAGGTCGGCGCGCTGGGTGGCGACGACCTCGATCCCGGGCGCCTGCGCGAGAGCCTGGCGGCAGCCGGTCATGCGGTCGGCGATGGCCGAGACCGCCGAGCCGTCCACGATCGCGATCTTCGCCCGGCCGCCGAGCTGCTCGGCCAGGTAGGCGCACGCGTCGCGGCCCGCCTGGACGTTGTCGCTGGCGACGGTGGCGTCGGCGCCCGCGGCGGCGACGTCGATGGCCACCACCGGGATGCCGGCCTGCTTGGCGCGCAGCACCGCGGGCCCGATCCCGTCCGAGTCGACCGCGTCGACCACGATGGAACCCACGCGCTGGCGGATGAACGCGTCGATCTGGTTGCTCTGGGTCGCCACATCGGCGTTGGCGTACTGGACGGTGACGCGCACCCCGGGGCCGGCCGCCTCCTCGATCGCCTTGCCCTCGGCGAGGAAGAACGGGTTGGACGCGGCGTTGAGGGTCACGCCGACGGTGAGACCGCCGTCGCCGGAACCGGCGCCGGCGGCACAGCCGGTGAGTGCGGCGAGGACCGTGAGCCCGGCCGCGGCCAGTGCGCCGGCGCGGCGCAGCGGCCGCCACGAGGGCAGCATGCGATGGATCATCGTTGATTCCTTGTCTGTTCGCGGAGGGGCAGGGATCGGCTGGATCGTCAGACGACCGGGGTCACGCCGCCGTCGACGCAGAAGTTCGCGCCGGTCACGAAACCCGCGCGGTCGGAGGCCAGGAACGCCACCATCTCGGCGACCTCGCCGACGGTGCCGAGCCGCCCGAGCGGAATGCCGTTGAGCTCGACGTATCGCCGCAGCGCGGTCTCGCGGTCCACTCCGAACTCTTCGGCGAGGCTGTCGGCGAGACCACCGGGACGGTCGTAGATGGGTGACCGGACGAATGCCGGGGAGACCACGTTGGACCGGATGCCGGACGGCGCGAACTCGGCGGCGAGCACCTTGGACAGCATCAGCACAGCGGCCTTGGACACGCTGTAGTCCGGCAGCCGCGGGTTGGGCATGCGAGCCGCTTCCGAGGCGATGTGGACGAGCACGCCCGAGCCGGCGTCGCGCATCACCGCCACCGCGGCGCGGGCCGCCCGGACGTAGCCCATGAGGTTCAGCTCGAGTGTCGCGGCCCAGTCGTCGTCGGTGATGCCGAGGAAACCGTCCCGCACCGGGGCGACCCCGGCGTTGTTCACCAGCACGTCGACGCGCCCGAACGCCTCCAGCGCGGCCGCGATCATCTCCTCCGCCGCGCCGGGTGCACGCAGGTCGGCGCGCACGGCCCGCACCCGGTCGGGGCCGGCGAGTTCCTCGAGCCGCGTGGTCTCCAGGTCGGCACCCACGACCAGGGCGCCCGCGTCCAGCACGCGCCGGGCGCAGGCGAGCCCGATCCCGCCGCCCGCGCCGGTGATGACCACGACCCGACCGGACAGGTCACCGTCGACCATGACTGGCCTCCCTCAGCCGTCAGGCAGGGGCTGGAGCGCCCCGCGTTGGGAGACACATTCTCACACAAAGGACGACTCGTCTAGTAGGTGAGAATTTCAGGTCGAGCGCGACCGGGCGAGCGCCGTCAGTCGAACCGCGCGATGTTCTTGCCCGCGAGTTCCGACCCCAGCGCGCGCGACACTTCCTGCCCCGCGTCGAGCAGCAGGTCGCGCCAGCGGGGGAAGTCCTCGCCGAGGATCGACTCGCGCACACCGCTGATCGACACCGCGGCGCGGACCTCACCCCGGTAGTCCACGACCGGCACCCCGATCGCCGCCACGCCGACCGTCACGTCCTGGTCGCTGAGCGCGAACCCGTCCTCCCGGGCCTGCCGCAGCAGCTTGCGCAGCGCGCCGGGCTCGGCGGGCGTGGACCCGGTGAAGCGCGGCAACGGCACGTTGCGCTCGAGGTAGGCCTCCCATTCGGTCTCCGGCGCGAACGCCAGGAGCGCGCGGGAGGCCGCGCCCGCGTGCAGCGGCAGCGACCCGCCCAGCTGCAAGGCCAGCGACTGCACCCGCTTGCCGGCGAGCCGTTCGATGCACACGGCGGCGTCCCCCCGGCGGACGCACAGGAAGACCGTTTCCCCGGTCAGGTGGTGCAGCCGTTCCAGGACCGGTTGCGCGAACTCGCGCTCGTCGAACCGCGCGACCACCGCGGTGCCCAGGGTGAGCAGCTTGAACCCCAGGCGGAACTGCCCGCGCCGGGATCCGTGCTCCACCAGGCCCTCGGCCTGCAGGCTGGACAGCAGCCGGTAGACCGAGCTGCGCGGCTCCCCCAGCGCCTCGGCCAGCTCCGCCGCCGTCGCCTCTCCCTGCGCGAGGTGGTCGAGCACCTGCGCCACCTTGCGCACCAGCATCACGCTTCCGTCATTCGCCACCTCGGAATCTTACCGCTGTGCGGACACGACGACCATCAGAAAGGAATCTCGTTCTATGGACAGCATGCCCGATAGGCGGTACTTTGCCGTCTCATGACAGTCGTCAAACCCGATCCGCGGCCCGGGCTCGCGGACCTCATCGACACCATCAGCGAGCGCGCGCTGCACGCCCGCCTGGAAACCGTCCGGCTGATCTCCATCGCGAAGACCGGCCACTACGCCTCCGGCTTCTCCTGCGCGGAAATCCTCGCCACGCTCTACTACGGCGTCATGCGGCTGAAGCGCGGCGAGCCGGACTGGCCCGAGCGGGACCGCTTCCTGTTCGGCAAGGGCCACGCCGCGGCGACGCTGTACCCGCTGCTGGCCGACTGGGGGTTCTTCGACCCCCGCGAGCTGGACTCCTACACCCGGCTGGGCAACGCGTTCGGCGATCACCCCGACATGACCCGGATCCCCGGCATCGACTTCAGCAGCGGATCGCTGGGCCACGCGCTCTCCACCGGCACCGGCATCGCCCTGGGCACCCGGATGCGGGGCTACGACTCGAACGTCTTCGTCCTCCTCGGCGACGGCGAGCTGCACGAGGGCCAGATCTGGGAGGCGGCGCTCGGCGCGGCCCACCACCGGGTGTCGAACCTGATCGCGATCGTCGACCGCAACGACCACTCCCTGGACGGCCGGATCGACACCGTCACCGGGATCGAGCCGCTCGAGGACAAGTGGCGCGCCTTCGGCTGGCAGGCCCACCGGGTCGACGGCCACGACGTGGCCGCGCTGCTCGGCCTCCTGCGCGACGTCGTCGCGGACACCACGCGCACCGCTCCCGCGGTGATCATCGCCGACACCGTGAAGGGCAAGGGCATCTCCTACATGGAGGCCGAGTTCGGCTGGCACCTGGGCTGGCTCGCCGAGCAGGACGAGCGCAACGCGATCGAGGAACTGCGGAGGGGCCGATGAGCGTCGCACCCGGGCTGCAGCCCGAATCCTGGCACCTGCTGACGCTGCTCGACCGCGCCCCCGGCCTGCACGCGCTGGCCGACACCCTCGGCGACCTGGTGGACGAGGGACACCCGATCCTCGCCGGCACCGCGGACCTGAAGTACTCCAACGGCCTCATCCGCTTCCAGGACCGCCACCCGGACCGCTACGTGCAGTTCGGCATCTCCGAGCAGCACATGGTGTCGGCCGCCGCGGGCCTGGCCACCACCGGCTGGCAGCCGCACGTGGCCACCTTCGCCTCGTTCCTGGCCCTGCTCGCGTGCGAGCAGATCCGCACCGACGTGGCCTACACCCGGCTCCCGGTCCGGCTGATCGGCCACCACGCCGGCATCACGCTGGGCTACTACGGCACGTCCCACCACGCCACCGAGGACCTCGCCATCACCCGCAGCATCGCGGGCCTGACCGTGATCGCCCCGGCGGACGCGGCGCAGCTGCGGTCCGCGCTGCGGGCGGCCACCGCCTGGCCGGGACCCATCTACTTCCGGATCGGGCGCGGGCAGGATCCCGACGTCTACGACCGCGGCGACCGGGAATTCACCATCGGGCGGGCGATCGAGCATTCGGCGGGCAGCGATCTGACGATCATCGCCACCGGATCGATGGTGCACCCCGCGCTGGCCGCGGCGGCGGCGCTCGAGGCCGAGGGGATCTCGGCCGGCGTGCTGGACATGCACACGATCAAGCCGCTGGACGCCGACGCGGTGGCGCGGGCGGCCGCCCGGTCCGGCGTGATCCTGACCGTCGAGGAGCACAACATCCTGGGCGGGCTCGGCGGCGCGGTCGCCGAAGTCGTCGCCGAAGGGGGCCTGCCGGCCCGGGTGGTGCGGCACGGGATCCGGGACGAGTACGCCCTCATCGGGCCGCCGACCCACCTGTACCGGCACTACGGCCTCGACGCGGACGGAATCGCCCGCGCGGCACGGGCCGCCCTGGGCTGAACGGCCCGTGCCGGAGCAGCGGCGCCACTGCCGCTGCTCCGGCACGAGCGGGTCAGTACAGCTCGATCTTCAACCGGGGCGTCTTCGCGCGGGAGACGCACAGCGCCATCTGGTCCCCGGCGGCGCGGTCCGCCGCCGACAGGCAGTTGTCCCGGTGCTCCGGCACGCCGTCCAGCACCCCGGACACGCACGAGCCGCAGATCCCCTCCTCGCACGAGGAGAACACGTCGATGCCGTTCTCGCCCAGCACGGACAGGATCGACTTGCCCGCGGGCACCTCGAACACCTCGCCGGTGTCCAGCTCGACGGTGAACGGCCGGTCTCCGCTGGTGTCGATCTCCGCGGCCACGAAGTGCTCGACGTGCACGTGCTCCTCGCCGACGACGGGCGCGAACACGGCGGTGACCTGCGCCATGAACCCCTCGGGCCCGCACGTGTAGAGGTGGGCGCGCGGGTCCAGGCCGGCGGCCACCTCCTTGAGCAGGGTGGGGTGGTCGGCTCGCGGGACGCCGAAGTGCAGCCGGGCCCCGAACTCGGTTTCCGCCAGCCCGGCGAACGCGGCCTGCTCCCGGGACCGCGCGAAGTAGTGCAGCTCGAACTCCGCGCCGCGGCGGTCCAGCTCGTAGGCCAGGCTCAGCAGCGGGGTCACGCCGACGCCGCCGGCCACCAGCACGTGGCGGTCGGCGTCGGCGATCCGCAGCAGGTTGCGGGGTTCGCCGATCTGCAGCGTGTCGCCCACCTCGACGGTGTGCAGGGCTTCCGAGCCGCCGCGCGAGCCGGCCTCCTTCTTCACCGCGATCAGCAGCGACGAAGTCTCGTGCGGCGGCGAGCACAGCGAGTACTGGCGCACCAGACCGGTCGGGCCGGTGACGTCGACGTGCGCGCCGGCCTCGTACGGCCCGAGCGGGGCGCCGTCGTCGCGGACCAGGCGCAGGCTGCGGATCCCGGTGGCCTCCTCGGTGACCTCCGCGACGCGGACCACGGTTGTCGTCATCGTCCCTCCCTCGGGGTCAGCGCAGGTACAGCCCGCCGTTGGCGTCCCAGCAGGCGCCGGTGACCGAGGCGGCTTCGGGTGCGGCGAGCAGGGCGACCATGCGCGCGACGAACGCCGGGTCGCCGAGCCGGCCCACCGGGATGGTCCGCACGAACCCGTCCAGATCGTCCACTATGGACCGGACCATCGGGCTGTCCTGCGGTCCGGGCGACACCGCGTTGACCGTCACGCCGTGCGGTGCCAGTTCACGGGCGAACACCTTGGTGGCGGCCAGGATCGCGCCCTTGGACGACGCGTAGTGCCCGCCGGTCGCGGTCGCGCCGCTCTGCCCGGCCAGCGAGGCCATGTTCACGATCCGCCCGTAGCCCTGCGCGGCGAAGTGCGCGCCGAAGATCTGGCAGGCGCTGAACGTGCCGCCCAGGTTGACCTTCAGAACCGCGTCCAGCTCCTCGGCCGTGATGTCCATCAGCTTCTTCGCCTGGGTGCGGGCGGCGTTGTTGACCAGCACGTGCACCGACCCGAAATCCGCCAGCACCGCCGAGAGCAGCCCCTCCAGGGCCGCGCGGTCGGCGACGTCGGCCGCGTACCCCTTGGCCTCGCCGAGTTCCTTCGCCAGCGCCTCGGCGGCGGTGCCGTCGAGGTCGGCGATGGCGACGCGGTAGCCCTCGGCGCGCAGGCGCCGCACGATCGCCTCGCCTAGGCCGTGGGCACCACCGGTGACCACGGCGGTCTGCGCGCTCACAGCAGGAATCCCGCGGCGGGCACGGCGTCCTCGCTGTCGACCAGACGCACGACCTTCTCCGCGATCCGGTTGCCGGACTCGGACAGCCGGATGCGGTGGCGCACGTCGGCGGCCCAGATGTCGTGCCGTCCGCGCTTGTACGCGATCAGCACCTGCGCCGACCGCAGCACGACTTCGCTGTCCGACACGGATTCCGGCACGAACCGGGACACGGTGCGCACGGTCCGGGCGGCGTCGACCGCGGCGATCGCGTAGCCCTCGGTCATCCGGGCCACGCGCGCCTGCCGCATGCGCGCGTCGTCGTAGATCATGTTGAGCGAGCCGGCGAAGTCCTCGGTGTCCGGGTCGATCGGGACGACGTAGTAGGCGTCATCGGTGTAGAGCTCCTGCCACACCAGGTAGTCCTTGCGGTCGAGCAGTTCCGCTTCGCGCCAGACCAGCTCGATCGCGCGCGTGACGCGCGCGTCGGCCGCCGGGATGATCGTCGCCTCAGTCATCGCTCATCATCTGCTTCCACTGGGAGTACGCGGCGCGCATGCCGGTCTCGTCGGTCACGTGGGAGGTCGGCCAGCCGTGCTCGTCGGCCTTCTCCCGGCCGAGGCCGCGGTTGACCAGGATCGGCATGCCCGGTGCCGCCTGGGCGCCACGCTGCACCCGGTCCCAGCCCTCGGCGTCGTCCGGGGTGCCGAACCCGAACGGGCCCTGGAAGTGCTCGTGGATGCGCAGCCGCTCGCGGTTGACGACGTCGAGCTCGGGCGGGCCGTCCGGGCCGATCGCGATGTGCTCGATGATCGTCTCGTCGACCGAGACCGGCCGCAGGACGCGGAAGAACGCCGCCGACATCGACACGTTCGGGAACAGGTTGAGGTTGAACCCGGTGCCGTGCATGGCGCGCACCAGCTTGCGCACCTGCGCGTCGTCGAGGGTCTTCGACAGTTCGGCCACGACGTGGCCGAAGCGCGCCTGCAGCGGTTCGGTGCCGTCGTCGGCGTCGAGGTCGGAGTGCTCGGGCACCATCTGCATGACGCTGTGACCGTTGCCCAGCGCGTGCGTGATCGCCGCCGGATCGGTCATGAACGACATCATGTCGGCGGTCTCGGCGTCCACCGACGCCATCCACGACCGGTGCACGATCGGGAAGTGGTAGCCGTCGGTGGTGTTCTCCAGCTGGATCTTCCAGTTGCCGCGGAACCGGAACTGGTGGCGGCCCAGCACCTTGACCGGGTAGCCGCCGCCCTGCTTCATGAACCGGTCCAGCCACAGCTTCGCGTCGCCGAGGAAGTCTTCCAGCGGCTCGATGTCGTGGTCGAACGTCGCGAAGACCATGCCGCCGTAGGACTCCGTGCGCAGCTTGCGCAGCGACAGGTCCTTCTTGTCCACCACGCCCTCGTACCCGTCCGGGTAGGGGATGCCGCGCAGCGTGCCGTCCAGGCCGTAGGACCACGCGTGGTAGGGGCAGGTGAAGCCGTTGGCCTGCCCGCGCGGCTTCTCGCAGAGGCTGGCGCCGCGGTGGCGGCAGCGGTTGAGCAGCGTGTGCAGGGTGCCCTTGCGGTCGCGCGAGACGATCACCGGCTGGCGGCCCGCGTAGGTGGACTTGAAGGTGCCGGGCCTGGGCAGTTCGCTGTCGTGCGCCACCCACACCCAGGTGCGCTCGAAGATCTTCGTCATCTCCTGCTCGAAGATCTCCGGGTCGGTGTAGAGGCGGCCGGCGACCCGGTCCGGCCGGACGAGGTCCGCGGGCGCCTCGGCGAAGATGTCGTCGGTCATGGTGTCCTCTCCTCAGCCGGGCAGCTCGACGTCGTCGCGCACGGTGAGCGCGCGGCCGATGCGGGCTTCGACTTTGGCGAAGCGCCACAGCTTCGCGTCGCCGTCGCCCACCGGGGTGGTGCGGAACAGGTTGCAGGCGGCCTTGACGGTCTCGGCGGTGTCCACATCGGCCAGGATGTAGGCGGTCCACGGCCATCCGTCGGAGGGGCCGACCATGTGCGAGTCGTCGTCGATGTCGCCGATGAAGTCCACGCCGGGCAACGCCTTGATGCCGTCCATCATGGACACGAACGCCTGCCACACGTGGCCCGGAGTGATGCCGCCGGCAGGCAGGTCGAAGAAGTTCTGGTTGATGCCGATGCAGAACAGCACGCGCAGCGGGGGTGCGCTCATCTCGGTCCTCCTCGTCGGGGGGTCAGCGGAAACCGGGGCTGGTGGGCGCCAGTCCCATCAGGACGGCGCCGGCGGAGTCGAAGATGGCCGGGCCGAGGAAGGCGTGCTGCTTGGGCACGAGCGCGTCACCGGCCAGGTCGCGCAACGGGTGGGCGGTGTAGATCGGGGCGGTGCCGGAGATCTCCACGAGCCGGTCCACCACCTGCGAGGACACCCGCGCCAGGTGCGCCGAGGCCAGCCGCAGCCGGGCGTTGTGCTCGTCGGTGGCGGTGTCGCCGCGCAGCACGTGCTGCCACACCTGGTCGCTGAGGTCGTAGAACCAGGCGCGGGCCGAGCTCAGCTCCGCCTCGGCGCGGGCGACCTCGGTGCGGTAGTAGGCCCGGTCGGCGAGTTTCGGGGCGCCGGTGACGCCGGTGTAGCCGCCGCCGGCCTGCCGGGCGTGGTCCAGCGCCGCACGGGCCACGCCCGCGCCGACCACGGCGAGGACCTGGGAGGCGTAGGCGATCGTCGGGTAGTGGTAGAGCGGCTCGTCCACGGTCGGCGCGCCGCCGCGGATGAACGTCCATTCGCGCGGCACTTCGACCCCGCGCACGACGATGTCGAACGAGCCGGTGGCCCGCATGCCCACCACGTCCCAGTCCTGGACGATCTCGACCTGGTCCGGCCGCAGCACGGCGGTGCGGGGCTTGCCGCCGGAGTCGTCGTCACCGGGCAGGCCGACCCCGATGACGTCGGCGCCCATGCAGCCGCTGGCGAACTTCCAGTGCCCGTCGACCAGGTAGCCGCGTTCGGTGGCCGCGGCGCGCTGCATCGGGAACAACGCGCCCGCGAACGCCACGTCCGGGCCGTCGCGGTACAGCTCGGCCTGGGTTTCCAGCGGCAGCGCGGCCAGGTAGATCTGGGCGGAGCCGAAGCTGGCGACCCAGCCGGCCGAGCCGTCCACCACCGAAATCCGTTCGACGGCTTGGCAGAACTCGGCAGGCGGCAGCGGCTGCCCGCCGAACTTGCTCGGCGTCGCCGCGCGGTAGATGCCGATGCGCTTGAGCCGGTCGATGAAGTCCTTCGGCACGTAGCGCTGCTCGCGGAACTCCTGCCGCCGCCGGGCGAGCTCGGCGAGGACGTCGCCGAACCCGACGCCCTCCGGGGTGTGCACCATCGCGCCTCCTCCTCGTCGCAGGTTGCCTCCCGACGGTAGGCAGCCGGGGACACCGCGCGGAATTGGTGGTTCTGCGGCCCCGGGTAGGGGATTCCTTCAGCGCGACGCCGGCGCGCCCGGCCTACGCTGGCGGGATGCAGGTGGATCCCCGCGCGCCCGAACTGGTCACCGAGGACTTCGTGGCGATGCTCAACGCCAGCCGCATGTGCGTGCTCGTGCACGACGCCGCGACGAAGAACATCCTGTGGGCCAACCCCGCCGCGTGCGAGATGCTCGAGTGGAGCGTGGCCGAGCTGCGGCCGCTCAAGGCGCACCACATGAGCAGCACGGCCCGCCAGTACGACCGCGTGATCGGCCGGGCGTGGCTGCAGGAGGCGGTCGAGAAGGGCACCAACAGCATCGAGTGGCACTACCGGTCGCGCACCGGCCGGGTGATCCCGACCGAGGCGATCGCGATCCGCGTGGAACTCGCGCAGGGCACCGCGGTCATGGTGCAGTTCCGCGACATCGAGCGCGAGCAGGAGGTCGAGCAGGAGCTGCGGCGCACCGCGTCCTACATGGACGCGCTGGCGCACCGCACCTCGACGATCGCGCTGATGCTGGACCGCGCCGGGGTGCTCCGGTTCGCCACCGACACGGCACTGGAGGTGATCGGCGCGGACAGCGGGCAGCCGCTCGGCCCGCTGGAGCGCTACGGCACGCTGCGGCTCGCCGGGCGCCCGGTGTCCTGGCCGGAGGTCCTGGACCGGGCCGATCCGGTGACCACGGTGCAGCTCGCGGTCACCGCCGCGGAGGAGCCGGTGTGGCTGGAGGGCAGCCTGGAACGGCTCCAGGAGACCGGCGGGGACGCGTTGCTGATGATCCTGCACGACGTGTCCGGGCGCGTGCGGGCCGATCTGCGCCGGGAACGCGAGCTGCAGCAGGAGAACTACCTGGCCCGCTACCACGCGATGGGCGACATGGCGATGGCGATCGCGCACGAGCTGGGCCAGCCGCTCGCGGCGGCGGGCAACTTCCTGGGTGGCGCCGCCCGCCACGCCGCCTCGCTGGCGGCCGCCGGCGAGGCCGCGGCCAAGCACGTGACCTTCGGCATCGACAGCGCGGTCCGGCAGATCGACCGGGCGAGCGCCATCGTCGCCGCCCTGCGCGCGTTCGTCGGGCACCTGGAACACGTGCGGCAGGTGGCCGACCTCGGCGACATCGTCGCCGAGTGCCTGTACTTCGTGCGGCTGCGCGCCGACGCGGCGGGGGTCGCGGTGGTGGTGCGCGAGCACCCGGGCCCGGTGCCGGTGCGGTGCGAACGGGTGCTGACCGGGCAGGTGGTGCTCAACTTCTGCTTCAACGCCATCGACGAGGTCGCGGCCTGTGATCCGGAGCGCCGCGAGATCGTGCTGACCACGCACGCCGAGGGCGGCGAGGGCGTGCTGACGGTCGAGGACCGGGGACGTGGCCTGCCGCGCGACCCGTTCGCCGAGTCGTTCACCTCCAAGGAGCACGGCAGCGGGATCGGCCTGGCGCTGTCGCACCGGATCATCACGCGCCAGCACGGCCGCATCTGGGCCGAGCCGCGTGACGGTGGCGGGTCCCGGTTCGGGTTCGCGCTGCCCCTCGCGGAACTCCACGGTGAGTAAGGGAAACCCTTACCGGGGCGGGAAGAAGTCGCAATTTCCGCCCGCCCCGGCGCGCGCGTACGGTCGAGCTGTCCGGCGATCGTTTGGAGGAATCGTGCCCGAGCTGACCCGGCGGCAGACCGAGTTCCGCGCCGCGATGGCCACCCTCTCGGCGGCGGTCACCGTCATCACCACCGACGGCCCCCGCGGCCGCGCCGGCCTGACCGTGAGCGCGGCCTGTTCGGTGACGGACTCGCCGCCCACCGTGCTGGTCTGCGTCAACCGCACCGCCCGTTCGCACGACGTGCTGCTCGGCAACGGCCGGCTGGCGGTGAACGTGCTCGGCGCCGGCCAGGAGGACCTGGCGCTGCACTTCGCCGGCGCCACCGGGGTGCCCACCGCCGAGCGGTTCACCGACGGGCGGTGGGATCTGGACACGCACGGGGTCCCGGTGCTCGCCGGGGCGTGCGCGTCGGTGATCGGCACCATCGTGGGCGAGCAGGCGTCGGGGTCGCACTCAGTGCTGTTCGTCGAGGTCGACACCGTGCTGACCGGGGACGATCCGGCGGCGCTGGTGTACTTCCGGCGCCGGTTCCACAGCCTCGGCACCACGGCCGCCTAGGAGAGCGCGCATGGAACGGATGACGTTGACCTGCTACACCGACACGCACGGCTACGGCTGGCGGCACGTGGACCTGTTCGTCCACGACGCGCAGGGCCGCGAGCTGAGCTGGGTGCACTGGCAGGTGCCCGAGGACGGCCCGGAGGCGGCCGACGCCGTCACCGCGAAGGTCGAGCCGACGCTGCGGCGGATCTCGGAGTGGCGGCACGGGGTGAGCGAAAGCGGCATGGACTTCTGGGTCGCCGAGGCCGCCTGGGAGGACGCGTGAACCCGCTGCGCGCGCCGTGGTCGCTGCGTGAACTCGTGACCGGCCCGGTGGACGGGGCGCTGCGGCGGTCGCGGGAACGCATCGCGGAAACCGAGCCGAGGCTGCGGGCCTGGGTGGAGTTCGCGGAGGCGCCGGAGCCCGTCGTGTCCGGTCCGCTCGGCGGGGTGCCGCTCGGGGTGAAGGACATCATCGACGTCGCCGGCCTGCCCACGCGGTGCGGTTCCCCGCTGCGCGCCGGCGCCCCGCCGGCCCGGGCGGACGCGGCGATCGTCACCGCGTGGCGGCGGGCGGGGGCGGTGCCGGTCGGGAAGACCATCACCACCGAGTTCGCGTTCTTCTCCCCCGGCCCGACGGACAACCCGAGCGCGCCGGGTCACACGCCGGGCGGCTCGTCCAGCGGGTCCGCGGCCGCGGTCGCCTCGGGTCAGGTGCCACTGGCGCTGGGGTCGCAGACCGCGGGGTCGGTGATCCGGCCCGCCGCGTTCTGCGGGGTCGCGGCGCTGGTGCTCAGCCACGGCCGGTTCCCGGTCGACGGGGTGACCGGGCTGAGCCCGAGCCTGGACAGCCACGGCTTCTACACGGCCGGGGTGGGGGATCTCGCGCTGGCGTTCTCGGCCCTGACGGGCGAGCCGGACGCGGCTGCGGCGCCGCCGGTTCCGCCGCGGCTGCTGCTGTGGACCGGGACGGCCGGCCCCGCGATGCGGGAGGCGCTCACCGCCGCGCGTGATCGCCTGGTCGCGGCCGGAGCGGTGGTCGAGGCGTTCCCGGAGGAGCGGCTGATCGCGGAGGTGACGGCCGCGCACCCGGTGGTGATGGCCTACGAGGCGGCCCGGGAGCTGGTCGACGAGCTGGCGCGGGCGCCGGAGTTGAGCGCACCCCTGGCGAACCTGCTGCGGACGGGCGCCCGCACCCCGGAGGCGGAGTACCGGCGGGCGCAGGAGGTCGTGCGATCAGCCGCCGGGACGGTGGCGAAGCTGCTGAGGTCCTGCGACGCGATCCTGGGCCCCGCCGCACCGGGCCCCGCACCGGCCGGCCTGGCCGCGACGGGTGACCCGGTGCTCAGCCGCCCGTGGCAGGCACTGGGCGCCCCGCAGCTGGCGGTGCCCGGCCTGTCCACGGCGGACGGCCTGCCGCTGGGGCTGCAACTGATCGGCCGAGCACGCGAGGAAACGGCACTGCTGGCGACGGGCTGCTGGGTGGAACGCACCCTGGCGGGGTGAGGCTCACCCGGGCGACTTGCGCGGCCGACCACCCGTCGCCCGGGTGCAACGCGCCGCTCGGATGCGTTCTACACCGTCACCCGGTGCGTGAGGATGTCGTGCACCAGGGCGCCCAGGCTCTCCGCGCCGGTCTTCGCCTTGATGCGGGCCCGGTGCACGTCGATCGTCTTCACGCTCGTGCCCAGGCGGTTGGCCGCCATCTGGCTGGACACCCCTTCCACCACCAGCCGCAGGACCTCGCGTTCCCGCTGGGTCAGCTGGCTCAGGCGCTGCTGCACGGCCCGGCGCGCGGCGTCGCGGGCGAAGCGGCGGCACGCGTGCTGCTGCTGGCGCTGCACCACCTCCAGGATCCGCTGCGGTTCGTAGGGTTTCTCCAGGAAGTCCACCGCGCCGCGGGTGAGCGCGCGCACCGACATCGGGATGTCGCCGTGCGCCGAGCAGAATACGACCGGCGCCGGGTAGCCGCGCGCGGTCAGCTCCTCCTGCAGCTGGAACCCGCTCATGCCGGGCATCCGCACGTCGACGATCACCACCGCCGGCTCGTCCGGGTCGAACTCGGCCAGGAACGCCGGTGCGTCCGGGTAGGTCAGCGCCTGGATCCCCACGCTCTCCAGCAGGAACGCCAGCGACTGCCGCAGCCCCTCGTCGTCGTCGACGATGTGCACCACCGCTTCGCCCGTCATGGCTTCAGCAGCACCGACGCCGACGGGTGGTCGCTGGCGAAGCGGTCCGGCAGCGGCGCCACGAACACGTTCTCGGTGCGGGTGCGGGTGATCCGCCAGACCCCGCCGTCCCGGCGGAAGGCGTTGTTGAGCCGGCTGGACCGCAGCAGCGCCGACCCGTCGGAGAACAGCCACGGCTGCATGTGGATCCACTGCCCGTCGGCGGTGTCGCCGTGCACGTGGATCTGCTCCGACGTCAGGTAGTGCGCGTTGAGCACCAGCGCCGGGTCCCGCTTTTCGCCCCAGAACCGCGCGAAGTGCTCCCGGATGGCCTGCTTGCCCTCGGCCCGCCCGAACTGGCCGTCGTAGTACTCGCCGACGCCCTCCCACACCGCGTCCTCGGTGTAGAGCTGGAGGATCAGCTCGATGCGCTCCGCGTCGCCGGTGACCCCGTACTCGGGCAGCGGCGTGTCGCACAGGAACAGGTAACGAGCTTGTAGCCGGCGGATGTCGGCTTCGGCCTCGAGAACGTCGACCCGCCGGGCGAGTGCTTCGAGAGCGGTGTCGGTCAACGAGATTCTCCTTCTCCGAGCGGGAGGCACGATGCCGCACACCATCTGTCACCGGCGCGAACCTTGTCAAGCGTGCTACGGGTTTTCCCTACGCGGCTGCGGGATTTGCGACTGGGAGGCACGGCCGGCGTTTTCCTACCGTAGCGGGAACTCCCACGGACGATGAGGACGGTCCATGACCACACAGGATCCCGCCCGGCCCAGCCTGCCGCGCATCGGCGTGGCCGCCGCGGTCGGCACCTCGCTCGAGCTGTACGACTTCCAGATCTACGGAACCGCGGCCGCCCTGGTGTTCGGCCAGGTGTTCTTCGCGACCGGGGACGCGTGGTTCGGCACGTTCATGAGCCTGGCGACGTTCGCGATCGGCTTCGTGGCCGCCCCGCTCGGCGGCGCCGTCTTCGGCTGGCTCGGAGACCGGCGCGGCCGCAAGACGGCGTTGTTCGGCGCGTTCGTCCTGATGGGCCTGGCGACGCTGGGCATGGGGGTGCTGCCCACCTACGCGGCCGTCGGGGTCGCCGCGCCGGTCATGCTGGTGCTGCTGCGGTTGTGCCACGGCCTGGCGCGCGGCGGCGAGAACTCCAGCGCCGCGGTGCTGGCGATCGAACACGCGCCGCAGCGCCGCCGCGGCCTGTACGGGTCCTTCGTGGCAATCGGATCGCCCGTCGGCACGATCCTGGCCAACCTGGCTTTCACCCTGGTGCTGCTGGTGCCCGACGACGCGATCCTGAGCTGGGGCTGGCGGATCCCGTTCCTCGCCGGCGGCCTGGTGCTCGTGGTCGGGCTGTGGATCCGCAAGGGCGTCGCCGAGAGCCCGGTGTTCCGGCAGATGGCCGAGCAGGAGGGCGCCCGCGCGAAGGCGCCGCTGCTGGCGGTGGTCAAGTCGAACTGGCGGCGGCTCGGCCTGATCGCGGGCGTCAACATCGGGCTCACCGCCAGCACGTTCGCGCTGGCCACGTTCATGCTGTCCTACGCGACGGCGCGCGCCCCGGAGGGCCTCGGGCTGCCCCGCCAGCCGATCGTCAACGGCTCGATGATCGCCCTGGTCTGCCACGCGTTGTGCAACGTGGGCGCGGCGTGGCTGTCCGACCGGGTCGGCCGCAAGCCGGTGATGCTGGCCGGTGCCGTGCTGTCGCTGGCCTCCGCGCTGGTGATGTTCCCGCTCAGCTCGGCGGGCACGGCCGCCGCCGTCAACACCGCGGTGATCATCGGGTTCTGCGCCACCGGTGTCCTCTTCGGACCGATGTACACGTTCTTCTCCGAGCTGTTCCCGCGGGAGCAGCGCCAGTCCGGGGTGGGCGTGGGCTACCACATCGGAGCCGTGCTGGGTGGCGGCATCTCGCCGATGATCGCCAACCGGATCGTCGCCGGCACCGGGGAGGCGGTGAACGTCGGTTTCTACCTGGCCGCGCTGCTGGTGCTGTCGCTGGTGTGCCTGCTCTGCCTGCCGGAGACCGCGCCGGCCCGCGCGCTCCGGGCGAACCGCCGGGCCGCGGCGGTCCCGGAGGCGAGCCGGTGAGGATCAGCCGGCGTCCGGCCGCGGGCGGGTGAGCGGCGCCAGGGCTACGCCCCGGGAGGCCGGTATCCCACCTGGGTGGCCCGGCTCATCGCCTCCATTGTCTCGTCGACGGTCAGGAGGACCGTCGTGTCCAGCGAACTGATCGCCCCGCCGCTGCTCAGCGCCAGCGCGACCGCGGCCATGGACACGTTGTCCGGAGCCTCCCACAGGGTGAAGCCCGTCATGCGTGCCGAAGGCGTACCAGAAACCCGTGGAGCGTCCCGCCGACGGACTCGATGTAGGACCGGGTGGCCGTCCGGCGATCCTCGGGGTGGCGGACCAGCCGGGCCCACGTCTCCGGCGTGTAGCTGAACTTGGACAGGTAGAGCGGCATCGGTCGTCCCCTTTCCCACGGTGACCGAAGGGAGTCGCCAGGGGTGGCGAATCATTACGCGCCTGGCCGTCGCGGGCGCCGGACCGGTACCCGGGGTCAAGCGAGGCCGAACCGGTCGAGCTGCAGATCCACGCCGAGGTGGCGATCGGCGACTCGGTGCCCGATCGCGCCACCGCGCGAGGCGCCGTGGTGGTCACCGAGGTAGCGCCGTTCTTCGGCGGTGAGGACCCTGCGCGACCCGTGGGGCAATTTCTGGTGGCTGTACTCCCCCGCCCGGGGCGCAGAGGCAGTGCCGTCGCGGGAGGACCTCCGTGTTCGACTCCCTCGGCGCGGAGTTGCGCAACCTCGCCGGCTGATCGCGGCGCATCCCGGATCCGCAGGACGGGCCCGTCGCGCTCGCGACGAGCCCCGTCCGCTCAGTCCCGCGTCGGTACCTCGGTGCCGTGCCGCAACTCCGGCTCGCGCAGGCGGAACAGCTCGGCGAACTCCCGCATCCGCGCCGCCCGGTACTCCGCCACCCGGCCGGGGTCGAAGGCGTAGAACCCGGTCCCGTCCCGCAGGCCGCGGCGGCCGGCCGTCATGTTCTCCTCGATCACGTCCGGGTGCCGGAACCGGTCGCCGAGCCGGTCGGTCAGGTAGCGGGAGGCGTAGTAGAGGATGTCGCCGCCGCCCCAGTCGATGAACTCCAGCGGCCCCAGCACCGAGAACCGCGGGCCGAGCCCGGCCCGCACGGCCAGGTCGATGTCGGCGGGGCTCGCCACGCCCTCCTCGACCATGCGGGCCGCTTCGTTCATCACCAGCGCCTGCAGCCGCGGCACGATGTAGCCCGCCGCGGGCCCGCACACCACCGGGATCTTGCCGAGGCGCTCCAGCAGGCCGGTCAGCCGGGCGACCGCCGCCGGGTCGGTGTCGTCGCTGCGGCTGACCTCGACCAGCGGCATCACGTCGGCGGGGTTGAGCCAGTGCGCGTTGACCGCCCGCTCCGGCCGCCCGACCAGCGCGGCGATCTCGGTGACCAGGAACGTCGACGTGGTCGAGGCGATCACCGCGTCCCCCGCGACCTGCGCACAGGCCCAGGCGAGCGCGTCCCGCTTGATCTCCAGGACCTCCGGCACCGCCTCGAACACCACCGCCGCGCCGGACAGCGTCCCGGGCTCCCGCCCGCACACGGTCAACCGGGCCAGCGCGTCCTCGCCGAGCTTCCCGGCCAGGCGCGCGCGGACCCGGCCGGCGTAGGCGTTCCGTTCGTCTCCGGCGCGGTCCTTGACGTCGGCCAGCACCACGGGAAAACCGGCCGCGAGGCAGGTGAGCGCGATGCCCTCCCCCATGCGGCCGGCCCCGACCACGGCGATGTCGTCGCTCACGAGGTGAAACCCTCCCGCAGCAGGCGGGCCAGCTCCGGCCGGGACAGCCCGGCCAGCCCGAGGCTCTCCAGGGTGCGGCCCTCGGCGTAGAGGTCGCGCCCGGTGACGGCGGAGGCGAGGCTCAGCAGACCGGCCGCGACCGGCGTCGGCACCCCCGCCCAGCGGCCCACCGACACCAGCAGCGACAGGCCCAGCCGGGTGTCCTCCAGCATGTAGCGGTGGGTGAGCAGGTCGATCTTCTCCCGCCAGTCGCCGCTGTCGGTCAGCTTCTCGTGCGCGGCCCGGCCGTACATCCACTCGTCGCCGTCGGTGGCGTAGTGGTCGGCCAGCGGGAAGTGCGGCGCGCCGTAGCCCAGCGCCTCGCGCAGCGCGATCCGCTCGGCGTCCAGGGCGTCGGTGACCCGCCGGATCGCGGGCTGGGTGCCCTCGTTGTGGATGTCCCAGGCGTCGAAGTGCTCCAGCGGCCCGGCGTTCATCAGGATCAGCGGCGGGTGGATCACCGGCCCGGCGTTCATCAGGGCCCCGCTCAGCCCGTCCTCGCTCTCCTCCACGCTCGGGTAGGCCGCGCGCAGCACGTCGAACGCCTTGCCGGCCAGCCGGGCCGGGAACACGCCGGTGGGCAGCCGGGTCGCGTAGCCGCTGATCACCACCTCGGTGTCGCCGTGGCGGCGGGCCAGGTAGGGCAGCGTGCCGGTCTCGGCGAACGCGACGTCGGCGGGGTTGCCCGCGTCGGCCAGCGCCTTGCCGAACAGGACCGACCCGAGCGTGCCCGGCGGCAGGAACACCACCTGCCCGTCGGTGAGCAGCGGGGCGAGCCGGGCGGCCAGGTCGGGGTGGGTGGTCGACGGCAGCGGGACGACGATCAGCTCGGCCTCGCGCACCGCCTCGGCGAGGCCGGTGACCAGCTGACCCACCCGCACGTGCCGGGTGCCGCGGTGGTCGCGCACGGTGATCGCACCGGCGTCGCGCAGGGCCTGGTGCGCGGCGGTGTCGCGTCGCCACCACCGCACGTCGTGCCCGTGCTCGGCCAGTTCGGCCGCCGCGGCCCAGCACCCGTGGCCACCGCCCAGCACTGCGATCCTCATCTAGCTGACTCCTTCCGGTTGCGCGGCGCGTTCCCCGGTCTCCCGCTCGGCCGCGAGGCTGTGCCGGAAGTGCCGGCACCCGCGCCACAGCAGCAGCACGGTCGCCACGGAGGCGAGACCGTAGACAATGGACAGTGAGGAGCCGACCATCTTCGGGTCGCCGAAGACCCGGTCGGTGACCAGCGCGACGAGGGTGGTGCCCAGCGCGAGCGCGATCAGGTTCGAGATCAGCAGGAAGATCGCCGACACCTGGGCGCGCATCTGGTTGGGGCTGAGCACCTGCATGGCGGCGGTGGAGGCCGGCATCGGGAAGGACGCGAAGAACATCGCCACGGCCAGCAGCACCAGCGACAGCCACAGCTGCCCGGCCTGGGTGAACGCGACGACCGGGACGATCATGCCCAGCGCGCCGATCACCCCCGCCCGCATCCCGGCGTCGGTGTGGCCGCGCCGGGCGAGCCGGTCGACCAGCCAGCCGCCGAAGAGCACGCCGCTGCCGTTGGCGACCAGCACCACCACGCCGAGCAGGTAACCGGCCTGCGTGGAGGTCAGCGAAAAGGTGCGGATGTAGAACGCCGGGGTCCACGCCATCATCCCGAGCAGCACCAGCGCGTAGAGCGAGAACCCCAGGTAGTGCGCGGTGAACGTGCGGCGGTGGGCCCACAGGAACGCGAACACGTGACGCAGCGCGACCTTGCGCACGCCGCCGTCGGCGTCGCGCTGCAGCCCGCGGCGCCGCGGGTCGCGCACCGTGAGGAACACCAGCAGCGCCAGGACGACCCCGGGCAGCCCGACGATCAGGAACGTCAGCTGCCACGCCCGCACCTCGCCGATCAGCGGCAGCGCGACGGTGTCGACCGACTTGAGCAGGTTGATGACGTAACCGCCGATGATGAACGCGGCGGCGCCGCCGATGAACGAGCCCAGCGAATAGATCCCGTACGCGCGCCCGAGTTTGCTCTTCGGGAACATGTCGCTGAACATGGAATACGCGGCGGGCGACAGCGCGGCCTCGCCCACGCCGACGCCGATCCGGGCGAGGAACAGGTGCACGAATCCCTTCGCCAGCCCGGAGGCGGCGGTGGCCAGGCTCCAGAACGCGACCCCGATCGAGATGATCAGCGGGCGGGAGCGCTTGTCGGCGAGAATCGCGATGGGCAGGCCCATCACCGAGTACAGCAGGGAGAACGCCAGCCCGTTGAGCAGGCTGAACTGGGTGTCGGACAGGTGCAGATCGCGCTTGATCGGCTCGATCATCAGCGACAGGATCTGCCGGTCGACGAACGAGAACACGTAGGCGACCATGCACACCGCCACCACGTACCACTGGTAACGATACGATTTCCGCGCTTCGGGCAACAGGTCTTCGTCCAACGGCACGAACGCCTCCCGTGATTTTCGCCAGCGTTGCTGAAAAACGCTAATCACGGGCGGTTCCGGGCGACATTGGGTGTTTCCCTTCGCCCGCTGAAGGATTCCCCTACGCCAGCCCGTCCAGGAACGCGTCGATCATCCGCCGTTGCAGCTCCGGCGTGGTCGTGCCCGGGCTGAGCAGCGCCAGGGCCTGCACCCCGTTGAGCATGGCGAGCAGCTGCTCGACGATCACCTCGTCCGGGACGGCGGTGCGGACCTCGCCCGCGGCGCGGGCGTCGCGGAGGAACCCGCCGATCCGCGCCCGCCACGCGGTCATCGCCGCGTCGTAGACCGCCTCCAGCTCGGCGTCGGCGAGGGCGCGCTGCCAGAACGGCAGGACGACCCGGGCCTCCAGCCGCGTGACGTCCTCGACCGGCATGACCTCGTGGCAGAACACGCGCAGGGCCGCCAGTCCCGTCGCCTCGCCGAGGCGGTCCCGCACGCGGGCGTCGGTGTTGTCGACCACGCGGGTGAACGCGGTGCGGATGAGCGCGTTCTTGCCCGGGAAGTAGTGCTTCAGCGCGCCGTTGGCCATGCCCATCTCCCCGGCGATGGCCCGCATGGTGGCCGCGTCGATGCCCCGTTCGGCGATCACGCGCCACGCGGCGCCGGCGATCTCCGCGCGCCGCCGGTCGTGGTCCACCTGCTTCGGCATGCCTTCACGGTAACGGCCCCTTGCGCTCGCGGCGACGATGCCTCACCCTTTCGTCTACACGTGGAGAAAAAAGGAGTCCGACGATGCCTCCGGCCCACCCGCTCGCGCCGCTGACCGCCGACGAGATCACCACCGCCCGCCGAATCCTCACCAGCGCCGGCCTCTTCCCCGGCACCGCCCGGGTCGCCTACCTGGGGCTCGAAGAGCCCGCCAAGGACGCGGTCCGCCCCGATCGCGTGGTGCGCGTCCTGCTGCACGACGTCACCGGTGGCCGGGACGTGCTGGTGTCGCTCACCGCGGAGTCCGTGCTCACGCAGCGCACGCTCGACCCCGCCGTGGACGGGCAGCTGCCCGTGCTGGACGAGGAGTTCGCCCTGGTCGAGGAGGTGCTCGCCAGGGACGAGCGGTGGCTGGCCGCGCTGGCCGCCCGCGACCTGGACGTGGCGAAGGTGCGCGTGGCGCCGCTGTCGGCCGGGGTGTTCGGCTACCCGGAGGAGACCGGGCGGCGCATCCTGCGCGGCCTGGCCTTCGTCCAGGAGCACCCGCGGGACCACGCGTGGGCCCACCCCGTCGACGGGCTCGTCGGCTACGTGGACGTCACGGCCCGGGAGGTCACCCGGGTGATCGACCTGGGGCCGGTCCCGGTTCCCGCCGAGCCGGGCAACTTCGACGACCCCGCGGTCACCGGTCCGCTCCGCACCTCGCAGAAACCGCTGGAGATCACCCAGCCCGAGGGCCCCAGCTTCACCCTCGACGGGAACCTGCTGAGGTGGGAGAACTGGTCGCTGCGCATCGGCTTCGACGCGCGTGAGGGGCTGGTCCTGCACGGGATCGCCTTCCGCGACGGCGGCCGCGACCGGCCGATCGTGCACCGGGCCTCGATCTCGGAGATGGTCGTGCCCTACGCCGACCCCTCCCCCATCCGCTCGTGGCAGAACTACTTCGACACCGGTGAATACCTCGTCGGCCGCTACGCCAACGCGCTCGAGCTCGGCTGCGACTGCCTGGGCGAGATCACCTACCTGGACGCGGTGATCGCCGACGAGTTCGGCCACCCCCGCGTGCTGCCGAACGCGATCTGCCTGCACGAGGAGGACTACGGGATCCTCTGGAAGCACACCGACCTGTGGGCCGGCTCGTCGGAGACCCGCCGCCAGCGCCGCATGGTGATCTCCTTCTTCACCACCATCGGCAACTACGACTACGGCTTCTACTGGTACCTCTACCTCGACGGCACCATCGAGTGCGAGGTCAAGGCCACCGGCGTGGTGTTCACCTCGGCCTACCCCGGCAAGGGCTACCCCTACGCCGCCGAACTCGCCCCCGGCCTGGGCGCCCCCTACCACCAGCACCTGTTCAGCGCGCGCCTGGACATGGCCGTGGACGGGCCGGCGAACCTGGTCGAAGAGGTCGAGGTCGAGCGGGTGCCGATCGGGCCGGACAACCCGCGCGGCAACGCCTTCACCCACCGGCGGACCCCGCTGCGGCGCGAGTCCGAGGCGCAGCGGCTCGCCGGCCCCCGCCGCGGCCGCGTCTGGCACATCACCAACCCCGGCTCCCGCAACCGGCTCGGCGATCCGGTCGCCTACGCGCTGATCCCCGAGGGCAATCCCGAGCTGCTCGCCGACGAGGAGTCCTCGATCCACCGCCGCGCCACCTTCGCCACCAAGCACCTGTGGGTCACCCGCTACGACCCCGCGCAGCGCTACGCCGCCGGTGATTTCGTCAACCAGCACCCCGGCGGCGCCGGGCTGCCCGCCTACGTGGCGGACGACCGGGACATCGACGGGCAGGACCTCGTCGTGTGGCACACCTTCGGGCTCACCCACTTCCCGCGCCCGGAGGACTGGCCGATCATGCCGGTCGACTACACCGGGTTCAAGCTCAGGCCGGTCGGGTTCTTCGACCGCAACCCCGCCCTCGACGTGCCGCGGGCCGCCGGATCACACTGCTGCGACTGAGTGGAGAAACCCCGATGTCCGTTCAGATCCACCGCAACGCCCGGATCCGCACGCTCGACCCGGCGCGGCCGCGAGCCGCGGTCCTCGTCGTCACCGACGGGGTGATCACCGCCGTCGGCGGCGAGGAGCTGCTGTCGTCGTACGACGGCGAGGTCGTCGACCACGGCGGCGCGTTCCTGATGCCCGCGCTCGCCGACGTCCACAACCACCACCTGACCGCCGGGCGGGCCGACCTGTTCGAGCTGAAGTTCGACGGCACCGAGGACCTGCCCGGGCTACTGGCCGCCATCCGGGCCTGGTCGGCGGACCTGCCGCCGGACGGCTGGGTGGTCGGCGGCGGGTGGGGCAGCACGTTGATCCCGGAGCTGTCCACGCCGGAAGCGCTGGCCGCGCTCGACGACGCGGCCGGCGGGCGGCCGGTGCTGCTGCGCGACGACAGCTGCCACAACCGCTGGGTGTCCTCGGCCGCGCTGGCGCTCGCCGGGATCTCCCCCGGCTCCGGGCTGCTCATCGAGTCCGCGCTGATCCCGGTCGAGCGGGCATATGCGGCCTCGGCGCCGTCCACTGTGGAACAGGATGCCCAGGCGTGCCTGCGGGGGATCGAGATCCTGCACTCGTTCGGCGTCACCGCCTTCCAGGACGCCGCCGCGTCGCTGCCGATGCTGCGGGCGCTCAAGCACCTGGACGACACCGGGCGGCTGGACGCGTGGGTGGTGACGTCGCTGCAGGTCAACGACAAGATCTTCGGCACGCACCCGCTCGGGCAGGACCTCATCGACGTGCGGGAGGACTACCGCGGGCGCCACCACCGCCCGGACTTCGTCAAGATCTTCCTGGACGGGGTGCCGACGTCGAAGACCGCCGCGTTCCTGCGGCCGTACCTGCCCGACGACGTGCACGGCCCGTCCTGGCGCGGCGAGACCACAATGACCGCGGAGGAACTGACCGGCTGGCTGCTGCGCGTGGCCGGGCAGGGCCTGTCGGCGAAGATCCACTGCACCGGGGACGCCTCGGTGCGGATGACGCTGGACGCGGTGGCCGCGGTGCGGGCCGAAGGGTTCGGCGCGGCGAAGTTCCACATCGCGCACGGCCAGTACGTCGCCGAGGAGGACGTGCCGCGGATGGCCGGACTCGGGGTGATCGCGGACCTGTCGCCCGCGCTGTGGTTCCCGGGGGTCATCTTCGAGGCGATCTGCGCGTGCGTGCCGCAGGAGCGGGCGGAGCGGCTGCACCCGAACCGCGACCTGGTCGACGCGGGCGTGCTGGTGGCCGGGGGTTCGGACTGGCCGGTGGTGCCCTCGCCGGACCCGTGGCCGGGGATCCAGGGGCTGGTGACGCGGGCCGATCCCACGGGCGCCCACCCCGGCCGGTTGTGGCCGGAGCAGGCCCTGACCCTCGAGGAGGCCCTGCAGGCCTACACGCTGGGCGCGGCCCGCGCGATGGGCGTGGACGACGTGACCGGTTCGCTGGAGCCGGGCAAGTCCGCCGACTTCGTGGTGCTCGACCGCGACCCGTTCGCCGTCCCGGCGGACCGGCTGGCGGGCACACGGGCGGAGCAGACGTGGTTCGCCGGCCGGAAGGTGTACGAGCGCGCGGCCGGCGGGTAGCGGGGCGCCGGCGGGTCCCGCCGGTTCGCCGTGGCCGCCGGGCGGGTTCCGCGGCCAGACGATCCCCCCGCAAGCCCCTCGCGGCGCCGCCCGGCCCGCATCACGGGCACCCGCCCGCTTCGCCGCCAACGCCCGGCCCCGGTAGCCGCGCGCCGGCAGGCGAGCCGTCCGCCAGGCCCGCGTCCAGACACCCGGGACCCGGCCGGGCAAGCCGTTGTCGAGCCTCCCTCCGCTCAGGCTGGCGGCACGGGCCTATCGCGGCGTCTCCTGGCGTGGGAGCCGCACCTGCGGCGCCCGGCGCTCGAACCCGGCCACCGCCCTGGCGGCGCTCTCCGCCGCGGCGCGCAGGTCGTCCGCGGCCGCCGCGGCCTGGTCCAGCTCCACGCACACCGGGGTCTGCCGGATGGCCGGCTCGCGCGTCTGCTCCCGGCGCAGGCCGTCGAGCAGCGCCGTCAGCTCGGCCGCGGTCTCGGCGACCGTGGCGAGGGTCGCGCGCAGCGACTCCGGGTCCCGGGCGGCACCTGGCGGCCCGCCGTCCCCGTAGACCGGGAACCACGGCTCACGCTCGGCGGGTGGCCGGCTCCCGGCGGTGTCCCTGGCTGGCTCGTGGGAAACGGTGGTCAACGTCGTGCGCCTCCTCCGGTAACGCCCGCAACCGGACCCGGACCGTGCGCTCCACAGTGGACAGCGAACGCGAATTCCTTTCGGGACAGTCCGGGTGGCACCGCCGAGGTCCGGAGCGGTGGCCCGCGCCGCGATCGGGAAAAGCCGTCTGCCCATCGGACTTCTCCCGCGGCTGAGGCCGACACTATGTCGTCGTCTCGGAAGAGTCCAGTCCCGATGGCACGAGGCTCGCGACCGGGATGGCGATCGCGGCACGTCCGGCGTGGCCGTCGGGCACCCGCCGCACCAGGAGGAGCTGGCCTCCCCGGCCGCTGACGCCGCTCATCGGACGGGACGGCGTCGTCGGCACGGTGGCCGAACTGCTCGGCGCGGGCGAGACCCGGCTGCGCACGCTGACCGGACCGGGCGGCGTGGGCAAGACGCGAGTGGCGCTCGCGGTGCTGGAGCGGGCCGCGGCCGCCTTCCCCATCACCCGCGGGGTCGGGCTGGGCGAAACGCGCGGCTGCCCCGCTGGCCCAGCGACTGTCCGGCAAGCGGATGCCGCTGGTGGCCGGCAACGTGGAGCACCTGGTCGCGGCCCGCGGCGACCTGCGCGAGCTGCTCGAACGCCCGGGAGTTGTTCGAGCGGATCCGCAACCCGATGCCTGGCGACGCTGGCGCGCACGGACGGCCGGCGAGACGAGGCGGCCCGGCTGTGCGCCCGCCACGACGCGATGCTGACCGGCCGTGACGCGCCTGCGCCGAGGAACCCGCCCGGGTACGTGCTGGACGCGGCACGCGCCGGGCAGGTCACATCTTCGCCGCCGCCGACCTGATCGCCGCGCGGATGCGGGGGTAGGTGCCGCAGCGGCAGATGTTGCGCAGCGCGTCCAGGTCGGCGTCGCTGATCGTGCGGCCCTCCGCGGCGACCCGCTGGACCAGGGCGACCGCCGCCATGATCTGGCCCGGCTGGCAGTAGCCGCATTGCGCGACGTCGTGGTCCAGCCAGGCCTGCTGCATCGGGTGCAGCTCCTGGCCGGCCGTGGCCGCCAGGCCTTCGATGGTGGTGACCTCGTCCGCCGGCCCGAGGTCGCCGACCGGGATGGCGCACGGGTTGACGGCTTTCCCGTTGAGGTGGCTGGTGCACGCCTTGCAGACGTTGATGCCGCAGCCGTACTTGGGCCCGGTGATGCCGAGGATGTCGCGCAGCACCCACAGGAGCCGGACGTCACTGTCGACGTCGACGGTGACCTGGGCGCCGTTGACGCGGAAGGTGTGTTCGGGCACGGAACTCCTCACCTCAGGCCGTCGGCAGGCGACGGCGGGACCGGCGGCACGGTCGGTTTCGGTTCGAACGACAACACGCCGTGGTTGATCGGGAAGCTGCGGGGCGTGGCGCCGGTCGCGCGGCCGTAGGCGCACGCCACGGCGGCGAACGAGGCCGCGACGCCGAGCTCGCCGGCACCGCCGGGCCGGTCGCCGGTGTCCGGCAGCACGACGACCCGGACCTCCGGTGGCGTGTTCCACTGCCGGGTGTAGAAGTAGTTGTCCCAGCTGGCTTCCAGGAAGTAGCCGTCGCGCAGGTGCAGGCTGGAGGTCAGGGCCAGCGCGATGCCGTCCATGACGCAGCCCGTCATCTGCGCCTCCAGCCCGCGCGGGTTCACCGCCAGGCCCACGTCCACGGCCATCACCGCCCTGGTCACCCGTGGCCCGGTCACCGCGTCGCGGACGACGCGGTTCACCGTCTCCGGCCGGCAGTCCAGCTCGACCAGGCACGCGCTGACCGACTTGTACTCGGCGTGGAAGGCGATCCCCTGCGCCACCCCGGCCGGCAGCGCGCGGCCCCACTCACCGGCTTCGGCGGCCGCGTCGAGCACGGCCCGGGACCGGTCGTCGCGGAGGAACTCGCGCCGGAACCGGTAGGCGTCCTTGCCCATGCGGGCGGCGAGCCGGTCGACGACGAGTTCCCGGGCGCAGGTGACGTCCGGCGAGTAGACGTTGCGCATGCTGCCGGTGTGGAAGCCGCGATCCGTTTCGGACAGCAGCCGCGTGCTGATCCCGAAGTCGTAGGACATCTCCTGGGAGAGCTGGAAGAACACCTGGGCGAACCCGCGGTCGGCGACCGGCAGCCGGGCGGCGAACGCGGTGACGATCTCGCCGAACCCGTGCCCCAGGTCGGTCGCGACGCTGGTGTGCCGCTGGTCGTAGCCCACGACGGTGCTCCCGGTGAAGGCGGCCCGCACACGTGAGGTCGCCATCGGGTGGGCGCGGCCGTGGCGGGAGTCGTCGGCGCGGTGCCACATGAGCTTGACCGGTTTGCCGAACGCCTTCGACGCCTCGGCGGCTTCCGCGGCGGCGTCGAAGAACAGCTTGCGCCCGAACGAGCCGCCGCTTTCGGTGACGTGCACGGTGACCGCGCCCGGGGGCAGCCCGAGCCGAGCCGCGATGGCCTGCTTCGCCACGATCGGCGCCTTGAGGCCCGCCCAGATCTCGGCCCGGCCCGGGCGCACGTCGGCGATCGCGCAGTTGGTTTCCAGCGCGCTGGTGCTGCGGAAGAAGAACGTGAACGTCTCGTCCACGGTCTGCGTGAACGGGGGCCGCGGCCCGATCGGCAGCTCGGCGGCACGCAGCTCGGCGAGCACGGTGTCGTCGGACTTCCCCGCCGCGGTGCCGTCACGCCAGGACACCCGCAGCGCGCGCACCGCGTCGATGCACTGCCCGAAGGTCCGCGCCCGCACGGCGACCCCGGTGGAGATCACGGCGACGTCGGTGACGCCCGGCAGGGCCCGGACCTCGGCGAGGTTGTGCACCGCGCCGGGCTGGCCGCCCAGCGTAGGCGCGCGGCACACCATGGTCGGCAGCGCGTCCGGCACGTCGAGGTCCATCGCGAACTTCTTGCGGCCGGTGACCGCCGCGAGCGCGTCGATGCGGTTGTGCGGCTTGCCGATGACGGTGAACGATTCGCGGGATCGCAGCCCGACCCGCACCGGCTCGGTGCGCGCGCTCGCCGCCCGCGCCGCGAACGCCCCGATGCCGGTGCCGCCGCGCCCCGGCGCGGAGATGACGCCGTTCTCCAGGGTCAGCTCGCCGGCCGGGACACCGAGTTCGCGGGAAGCCGCGGTGAGCAGCCGCTGCCGGGCGATCGCCGCGGCCACCCGGACCGGGGTGTAGGTGGCGACCGTGGTGTTGGAGCCGCCGGTGAGCTGGTTGAACACCAGTTCCGGGCGGGCGTCGGCGAGCGTGACCCGCACCCGGTCCACGCCGGTGCCCAGTTCCTCGGCGATCAGCATGGCCGTCGAGGTCGTGATCCCCTGCCCCACCTCGGCTCGCGGGAGCGCGAAGGACACCGTGCCGTCGGGGCCGACCTCGACGGTGATCAGGCCCGCCGTGGGCAGGGTCGCCAGGGTCATCAGGTCGGTGAGGTCGGCGATCCCGGTGATCTCCGGCGACGGCAGCGGGGCCGCCGCCGGGGACCGGCCGAGCCCGGCGGCGGTCACCAGGGTCGGCGCGGCCAGCACGTATCCCAGGAACCGCCGCCTGCCCAGTGGTCCGGCCACGCCCTACTCCGGCCGGTTGCGAGTCGGGATCTCGATCTTCGTCTCCTGCCCCTTGGTGAGGTAGAACAGGATGTACCGGCGCAGGGCCTCGTCGATGGTCCAGGCGACCTCCGGCACCAGCGGCAGCGGCACCAGGCCCTCGCGGAACTTCACCAGCAGCGGCCACATCTGCGGGAGCAGCCGGTCCCACACCGGTTCGCGCGGGATGCCGTCCCAGTCGGCCACCCGGTCACCCACCAGGTAGCGGGCGAGCGCGTTGCACAGCGGGCGGCTGATGCTGCCCGGGCTGGTCTGCTCGGCGAGCTGGCCCAGCAGGATGTCGGTGAGCTCGACGCCCTCGGGGGTGGGTCCCATGTTGCGCGGCAGGACCTGGTCGGACTGCGCGTAGGCGGCGTCCCAGGTGGCCGGGATGTACTCGTCGGCGATGCCGAGCAGGTGGGCGGTCACCTGCCACACGTGCAGGTAGGCCTCGGCGTCGGCGTCGCCGATCGGCACCTCCCACTCCCGCATCTTGCGCATCGCGAAGGTCGGCAGGGTGTGCCAGGTGACGAGCATGTCCTCCTGGCTGATCGGGATCCCGTCCCGCCAGTGCGGAGACTGCTGGAGCAGGGTGCGCACCGCCGCGTGCACCAGCCGCGTCTTCACGCACTCGACCACGCACTTGCCGTCCGGGCGGTAGGCGTTCAGCGAGCCCACGGCGAAGCCGAACAGGCTCGTCTTCGCGACCCGGTCCTCCATGTCCGCGCCGCCCGCCGAGTAGTAGACGGCGCGGGCCTCGTGCGGGATCGCGGTCGCCAGGATCCCGCCGCCCGGGCCGTTGCACAGGTTCAGGTAGATCCCGCGGCTCTTGTTGAACTCGGCCGCGCGTTCGAGCTTGCCGCGGTCGGCCCAGTCCGGCAGCCGCCGGGCCCGTTCCATGAAGTCGCGCAGGTCCGCGGGCAGCCCGGCGGGCAGTGGCTGGTCGTTGCGCTCCCAGTTCCACAGCAGCTCGTTGACCTGGGGAATGACCCCGCGCTGCATCAGTGACGCCAGCAGCGCGTCGGCTTCGGTGTCCCGCACCCAGCGCGGGTCGGCACCGGCGCCCGTGCCCGCGACCGAACCGCTGGGCGCCCACGTCCACACCAGGTCGCGTGCCTGCGCCGGCGCGGCGATGCTCAGCGCGCCGAGCGCGCCCAGCGCCCCGCCGGAGAGCAACGCCTTGCGCCTGCTGATGTCCGTCATGTCCGGCAGTCCTTTCAGGAGGGACGGTTGACCACGGGGATCTCGATGCTGATCGGTCGCGCCTCGGACAGGTAGACGAGCACGACCTTGCGGATGAACTCCTCGAAGAGCCAGTAGGTCTCCTTCGCGCCGGGGAAGTGCAGGCCGAACTCCCGCGCGGCGATGAACGGCCGCCACAGCGTCCGGATCAGCGGGTCGAACACCGGTTCCCGGGGGATCTCCAGCCAGCCGGCGATCTCGTCGCCGAGGGTGTAGCGCGTGAACGAGCCGAGCAGCGGCCGGGTGAGGATGGTGCCGTCGAGTTCGGCGCCGAGACCGAGCAGGATGTGCGCGAGGTTCTTGCCCTCGGGGGTCGGCGCGAGGATCGGGGTCAGCACCTGCTCGGCCTGCGAGTCGGCCTCGCGCCAGGACGCGGGGATGTACTCGTGGCGGACGCCGAGCATGTGCGCGGTCACCTGCCACGAGTGCAGGTAGGCCACGGAGTCCTGCTCCGCGATCGGCACCTGCCACTCGAGCAGCTTCTGCATGACCGTGGTGGCGAGGCTGTGCCAGGTGACCATGATGTCGGCCTGGCTGATCGGGATGTCCTCGGGCGCGGCGTCGGTCCAGTGCGGCGACTGCGGCAGCAGGTGCCGCACCGCCGCGTGCACCAGGCGGGTCTTGACGCAGGTGACGATCATCTCGCCGCCCGGGTCGTAGGCGTCGCGGGTGCCGATGTCGTAGCCGAGCTTGGCGGTCTTGGAGATGCGGTCCTTCATATTGGCGCCGCCGTAGGAGTAGTAGACCGCCCGAGCCTCCTTGGGGATGACCGTGCTCATCATGCCGCTGGCCATCGCGTACAGCACGCCGAGGTAGAGCCCGCGCCGCTCGGTGAAGGAGAACGCCTGGTCCAGCTTGGCGTGATCGGTCCACGCGGGCAGCCGCCGGGCTTCTTCGACGAAGTCGCGCAGGTCCGCGGGCAGGCCGGCCGGCAGCGGCTGGCCGTTCTTCGTCCACGTCCGCAGCAGTGCGTTCACCCTGGGCACGTCACCGGAGTCCAGCAGCGCGGCGACCACGGGGTCGGCCTCCGGGTCCCACACCCCGCGCGGATCGGCGCCCGCTCCGGCGCCGGCGACCGAGCCCTGCGGGGACCACGTCCACGCGGCGCGGGCCTGGGCCGGGGACACCACGCCGAGCGCCCCCAGCGCGCCCAGTGCTCCGCCGACCATCAACGCGTTGCGCCTGTTGAGCTGCTCCATGCCCGGACTCCTCCTCGAGTCGGCTGACATCGACTGATACTGTGATACAGCACTTGGTTCCTTGTATCAAGGGGGCCGTTTTCGAACCGGGAAGGGCCCGCGTGGAACCTGTACGATCCGCCCTCATGACCTCTCCGGGCTCGGAATCGCTGCTGGAGCGCGCCTTCGTGGACGCCATGGCCGGCGCCGGGGACACCGACGAAACCACCGAGCGCGTGCTCGAGGCCGCCTACGAGCAGTTCCGCCGCGTGGGCATCCGGCGGTCCACAATGGAGGATGTCGCGAAGCGGGCCGGGGTTTCGCGGATCACCGTCTACCGCCGCTTCGCCACCAAGGACGCGCTCGTCGAGCAGGTCGTGCAGCGCGAGTTCCGCCGCTACTTCGACCAGTTCCTGCTGGACATCCGGCGCGCGGAGAGCGTGGCCGACCGGGTGGTCCTCGGTTTCGCGAGCGCGTTGCGGGCGATCCGGCACAACCCGCTGATCGGCGGGCTGATGGACGTGGAGCCGGAGGTGGTCGTCCCGTCCCTGATCGGCGACGGCGGCCGGACGATGGCGACGGTGCGGGGTTTCGTGGCGGGCCAGCTGCGCCGCGAACAGGCCGCGGGGCACGTCTCCGCCGGGGTGGACGTGGACCTGGTCGCGGAGCTGATGGTGCGGATCTCCACGTCGTTCCTGGTCACCCCGAGCCGTCTGATCGACCTCGACGACGAGGAGCAGCTGAAGGACGTCGCGCGCCGCTTCCTCGTGCCGATGCTGGACCCGCCGCGCTGAGCCGCCGGCCACGGCGGGCGCCCCGCGCGGCAGGGATCATCCTGCCTCGCGCTGGGTACCCGGATGGGGTGAGCCCACCACGGCGGACGACGGACCGGCTCGCGCCCTACCGGGCCAAGCGGGACTTTTCGGTGACCGCGGAGCCGAGCGGCGGCGCGGCCGGTGAGCCGGGCCGCCGCTTCGTCGTGCAGCGTCACCGCGCCCGGCGGCTGCACTACGACTTCCGGCTGGAGGTCGACGGCGTGCTGGCCAGCTGGGCGGTGCCCAAGGGCCCGACGCTGGACCCGGGGGTGCGGCAGCTCGCGGTGCACGTCGAGGACCACCCGCTGGAGTACGCGGGCTTCGAGGGCGTCATCCCGAAGGGCCAGTACGGCGGCGGGGACGTGATCGTGTGGGACCGGGGCACCTGGCAGCCGGCCGAGGGCACCGATCCGGCGCGGGCGATCGAGGACGGCGAGCTGCACTTCGACCTGCGTGGCGAGAAGCTGGCCGGGCGGTTCGCGCTCGTCCGCACCGCGCGGCGGGGCAAGGAGCAGTGGCTGCTGATCCACAAGCACGACGAGCACGCCCGGCCCGGCTGGGACCCGGAGGAGCTGCCCCGGTCGGTCAAATCGGGCCGCACGAACGACGAGGTCGCCGCCGCGCCCGAAGCGATGTGGCGCAGCGACGTTCCGGCCGCCGAAGCCGAGGTGCCCCTGGCCCCGCGCTGGGACCCGCCGACGGCCGGCGAGCTGGCCGCGCTCGACGGGATCGGCAAGTCCGGCACCTGGAGCATCGCCGGACGGCGGCTCAAGCTCACCAACCTGGACAAGGTGCTGTTCCCGGGCACCGAAGCCGAACCGCCGGTGACGAAACGGGACCTCATCCGCTACTACGCGCGGATCGCCCCGGTCATGCTGCCCTACCTCGCCGGGCGCCCGGTGAACGCGCACCGCTACCCCGACGGCGTCGACCGGCCCGGGTTCTGGCACAAGGAGGTGCCCGGCCACGCCCCGGACTGGCTCACCCGCTGGCACAACACCGAAGCCGATCCCGGCGAGACCCAGTGCTACGCGGTGCTCGACAGCGTGCCGGCGCTGGTGTGGATGGCGAACTTCGGCGGCGTCGAGCTGCACCCGTGGACCTCGCGGCTGCCCGACGTGCACCAGCCCAGCTGGGCGCTGATCGACATCGACCCGGGCACCACCACCGGCTTCGACGACATCGTCGAACTCGCCCGGCTGTACCGCACCGCGCTGGAGCACCTGGACCTGCGGGGCACGCCCAAGGTCACCGGGCGGCGCGGCATCCAGATCTGGGTGCCCGTGGCGCCCGGCTACACCTTCGCCGGCACCCGCGCCTGGGTCGAGGCCCTGTCCCGGGTCGTCGGACGCGTCCTGCCGGACCTGGTGAGCTGGCGGTGGTACAAGAACGAGCGCGGCGGGCTGGCGCGCCTGGACTACACGCAGAACGCGATCAACAAGACCCTGGTCGCCCCGTTCAGCCCGCGCCCGGCGCCGGGAGCGCCGGTGTCGGTCCCCATCACGTGGGACGAACTCGACGATCCTGCTCTGCGCCCGGACCGCTGGACGGTCCGCACGGTGCTGGACCGCGTCGCCGAGGTCGGCGACCCGCTCGCCCCGCTCATCGGCCTGCCGCAGCACCTCCCGGCGCTCGACAGCTGACCGCCCGACCGGCGGCCCACTCGCCCTGCGGCACTGCGGGGCGCCACCCGCACCACGGCGGCGCACGCCGCAGCGCGGGGGCAGCGGCCGCGGCGAGCAGCCCGGCCGGCTCCCCGCCGCAGGTCGCCGTTCCACGGCGGACCGCCCGCCGAAACCACCGGCCATCCACGCTCACCGCACGGCGACGCGGCCATCGCGGGGCGCCGGCCACGCCACGGCGGCGCACGCCGCAGCTCGTGGCACGCCGAGCAATCCGGCCGCCGGCCGGTTCACGCCAGCGGGCGGCCCGCCGTCAGACCGCGAGCATGGTGGGCACCAGCCGCTCCAGCTCTGCCAGCGCCGCGGCCACCGCGGGACGGGCACGGCCGCCCGGACGCGTGACCGTCAGGATCTTGCGCCGGGGCTCGCCCTCGCACGCCAGCCGCACCACGGCGGCGCTCGCCGGGACCCGGGCCAGCCGGGGCACCAGCGCCACGCCCAGGCCGTGCGCCACCAGCGCGATCGTGACGTCCCAGTTCACCGCGTCGTGGGCGACGTCCGGCGTGAAGCCGGCCGCGCCGCAGGCGGACAACACGTGCGTGCGGCACGTGCACGGCGTGCTCGGCACGATCCACGGCTCGCGGGCGGCCTCCGCGAGGTCCACCCGCTCCCGAGCGGCGAGCCGGTGGCCCGCCGGGACCAGCAGGTCGAACGGATCGTCCAGCAGCGACCGCTGGTCGAACCGGGCGCGGTCGCGTGGCGGCTCGTCCGGCTTGGCCTCCACCAGGGCCAGGTCGGCGTCGCCGGTGAACAGCAGGTCGAAGCACTCCCCGGCCTCGGCCTCGCTGATCCGCGGGGTCAGCCGCGGATGCCGCGTCACCAGCGCCGCGGCGGCCGGGGCGAGCAGCGCGGTGACCGCGACCGGGAACCCCGCCAGCCGCAGCAGCCCGGCGGGTTCGTCGTCGTCGGCGCGCAGGTCGCGCTCGGCCAGCTCCCAGCGGGCCTGGATGTCGTCCGCGTGCGCCAGCAGCCGCCGCGCCGCCGGGGTGAGCCGCACCCGGCGGCCCTGCGGTTCGAGCAGGGTCACCCCGAGCTCCCGGCCCAGCTGGCGGATCTGCTGGGAGGCCGCCGACGGGGTGAAGTGCAGGGCCTCCGCGGCCGCCCGCACCGTGCCGTAGTGGTCCACGGCCCGCAGCACGTGAAGCCTCCGCAGATCGATCATGTAGCTGATTCTTCACGGTCATGTCCGGAAACGCAACCTGGACCTACCCGGTCCGGCGCCGCACGGTGGAACCAGGAGGTGTCCCGATGTTCACCGTGTGGCTGTCGTTGCTCGCCGAGACCGTGGTGGTGACCGCCGTCGCCGCCGCGCTCGCCCGCTGGTCCTCCCGGTCGCGGCCGTGAAGGCGGCCTGGGCGCTGGTCAGCCTGGTGCTGCTGACCCTCAACCTGCGTGCGGCCATCACCGGCGTCCCGCCGGTCCTGGGCGAGCTGCAGGGCGTGTTCGGGCTGAGCGGCGTCGAACTCAGCGTGCTCACCACCCTGCCGGAGCTGTGCGTGGGCCTGTTCTCCGCGCTCGCCCCCGCGCTGGCCCGCCGGATCGGCACGGAGGCGGCGATCACCGTGGCGCTGCTGGTGCTCACGACCGGGCTCGTGCTGCGCGCGATCCCCGGCAAGGGCGCGTTGTTCGCCGGCACCGTGCTGGCCGGGGCGGGGATCGCGACGGGCAACGTGCTGGTGCCGGCGGTCATCAAACGCGTCTACCCCACCCGCGCGGGAACACTCACCGGCCTGGCGATGATGCTCATGTCCGTCAGCGGCGCCGCCGCGGCGGGCCTGGCCGTGCCGCTGGAGCAGGCCGGCGGCTGGCGGCTGGCGCTGGTCGTGTGGGCGGTGCCCGCGCTGGTCGCGGCACTGGCGTGGGGCCCGCTCGCGCGGCGCCCCGCCGCCGGGCCCCCGTCCGCCCCGGAGCACGGGGAGCTGTCGCTGCTGCGCTCGCCGCTGGCGTGGTCGGTGATGGTCTTCATGGGCATGGCGTCGCTGATGTTCTACACGCTGACCTCGTGGCTGCCCCAGATCATGCGCGAGCACGGGGTTCCGGCCGCCACCGCCGGGACGATGAACTCGGTCATCATCGTCATCGGCATCCCCCTCGGGTTCGTCGTGCCGGTCGTCGCCGCCCGGATGCGCGACCAGCGGCCGCTCGTGCTCGGGGTCGCCGCGCTGATGGTGATCGGGCTCGGCGGCCTGCTGCTGGCGCCGCGCGCCGGGTGGGTGTGGACCACGATCTTCGGGATCGCCACGGGCAGCGCGTTCCCGCTCGCCCTGACGCTGCTCAACCTGCGCTCCCCCGACGCCGCGACCACCGCGCGGCTGTCCGGCATGGCCCAGTCCGGCGGGTACCTCCTCGCCGCGTCCGGGCCGCTGACGTTCGGGCTGCTGCACACCCTCACCGGCGGCTGGCACGCCTCGATCTGGTTGCTGCTCCTGCTGGTGGTGCCCGAACTCGTCTGCGGCCTGGTGGCCGCCCGGCCGGGCGTGCTGCAGGTGCATCGTGCGGCGAAAGATCCGATGTATCCTGCCCCTACGTGACAGACAGGGAGCGGGCATGCCGGAGATCGCGCTGCACACGGAGTTGACGCCGGGTTCGGAGCCGGACCACGAGGCCGTGCACCGGTCCATCCCCTCCGATGTGGTGGAACGCTGAGCGGCATGTCCGTCACCGACGACGCCATCGAGGCGATCAAGCAGATGATCGTGGACGGCGAGCTGCGCCCGGGCGACCGCCTGCCCCGCGAAGCCGACCTCGCCGACCGCCTCGGCCTGTCACGCAACTCGCTGCGCGAGGCGGTGCGCGCGCTGTCGCTCATCCACGTGCTGGACGTCCGCCGCGGCGACGGCACCTACGTGACGAGCCTGGAGCCGTCGCTGCTGATGGACGCGATGGGGTTCGTGGTGGACTTCCACCGCGACGACACGGTGCTGCAGTTCCTGGAGGCGCGGCGCGTGATCGAGCCCGCGGTGACCGAGATGGCGGCGCGGTGCATGCCGGATGCCGACCTCGAGGACCTCGCGAAGCTGCTCGACTCGCTGGGCGACCGGCCGACGGTGGACCAGCTGGTGGAAAACGACCTGGAGTTCCACCGGCGCATCGCGGGCGGTTGCGGGAATCCGGTGCTGGCCTCGTTGCTGGAGAGCCTGTCCGGCCGCACGCAGCGGGCCCGGACGTGGCGGGGCATCACGCAGGAGGGCGTGGCGGAGCGCACGCTGGCCGAGCACCGCGCGATACTGCACGCGCTGACCGCACGGCAGCCCGACGTGGCCCGCGCCGCCGCGACGGTGCACATCGCCGGCGTGGAGCAGTGGCTGCGCCAGACGCTGGTGGAGTAACCCAGCGCCGGGCGGCCCGCACTCCCGCGCCCGTCGGTGGAAGGCGGGCGACCCCGCGAGGCTAGACGGCTACTCCAGGTGGCGCCGGGCACTGCCCCGCCGATGGCGGGCAACTCGCGCGGCCAGCACAGGCGCCCACTCACCGCGGGTACCGAACCACCGCCCGCCGAAGGCGGGGCCTCGCGGACCGGCACGGCCGCTCAACGTGGGCGCCCGGCGATGCCCCGCCGATGGCGGGCAACTCGCGCGGCCAGCACAGGCGCCCACTCACCGCGGGCACCGAACCACCGCCCGCCGAAGGCGGGGCCTCGCGGACCGGCACGGCCGCTCAACGTGGGCGCCCGGCGATGCCCCGCCGAAGGCGGGCAACTCGCCGAGCCAGCACGGGCGCCACCCACCGAAGGCGCCCAGCGCTGCCTGCCCCAGGCAGGCGCCCACGCGCCGATGCCCACTCACCGTGCGCACCACGACGTCCCGCCGAACGCGGGCGCCCCGCGGGGTCAGCACGGCCACTCACCGTGCGCGCCCCGGATGCCCCGCCGAAGGTGGGCAACTCGCAGGCTGGCACGGCCACTCAACGTGCGCGCCCGGCGGTGCCCACCGAAGGCGGGCGCCCGCTCCGCCCGGGGCGCCACTCACCGTGGGCACCGAACCGCCCGCCACGCGGCGACCGGCCTCGGCTCGCCCCCGCGCTCACCGGGGCCGCAGGCGCAGGTCCTGCATCCCGCCGTCCACCGCCACTCCCACGCCTGCCGTGGACCTCGCCAGCGGGCTGGCCAGGTACGCCACCGCGTGGGCGACCTCCGCCGGCGACACCAGCCTGCCGTGCGGCTGCCGCGCCTCCAGCGCCGCCCGCTCGGCCTCCGGGTCCTCCGCTCGCTCCAGCAGCCGCCCGATCCACGGCGTGTCGGCGGTGCCCGGGTGCACGCAGTTGACCCGAATCCCCTCGCGCAGGTGGTCCGCGGCCATCGCCCGCGTCAGCGCCGCCACCGCGCCCTTCGACGCGCTGTACAGGGCCCGCTGCGGCAGCCCGGCCGTCGCCGCGATCGAGCCCACGTTCACGATCGCCGCGGCGCGGGACCGGCGCAGGTGCGGCAGCGCCGCGCGGCTCACCCGCACCATGCCGAGCAGGTTCACGTCCAGCACCCGCAGCCATTCCGCGTCGTCGTTGTCGGCGACCGTGCCCTGCGCCCCGACGCCGGCGTTGTTCACCACGATGTCCAGCCCGCCGAACCGCTCCACCACCGCCGAGATCGCCCGCCGCACCGATTCGTCATCGGTCACGTCGACCCGCAGACCGTCCGGGACCTCGGTCAGGTCCAGCGCCGCCACCCGCGCGCCCCGCTCCCGCAGCGCCGCCACGACCGCCGCGCCGATCCCGGACGCCCCGCCGGTGACCGCGGCGACCAGCCCGTCGAACTCGCCCATCACGCCACCTCCGCCGCGACGAACTCCTGACGCTGCCTGCCCAGGCCCTCGATCTCCAGCTCCACCACGTCCCCGGGCCGCAGGTACGGGTACTTCCCGGACAACGCGACACCCTGCGGCGTGCCGGTCATGATCACGTCGCCCGGCTCCAGCGCGAGATAACGGCTCAGGTGCCACACCAGGTGCTCGACACCGAAGATCATGTCCGCGGTCGTGGAGTCCTGGCGCGGTTCGCCGTTGACCCAGCTGCGCAGCCGCAGATCCGTGTGGTCCACCTCGTCCGCGGGCACCAGCCACGGCCCCAGCGGGCTGAACCCGGGCGCGCACTTGCCCTTGCTCCACTGCCCGCCGGAGTCGGCGAGCTGGTACTGCCGCTCGGAGACGTCGTTGCCGATCACGAACCCGGCGACGTGCTCCAGGCTCCGCGACGGCGAGTCGAGGTACAGGGCGCGCTTGCCGATCACGACACCGAGTTCGACCTCCCAGTCGGTGCGTTCACTGCCGGGCGGGATCGTCACCGGGTCGTCCGGCCCGGCCAGCGTGTTGGGCGTCTTGAGGAACATGATCGGCACGTCCGGCGGGGCCGAGCCCGACTCGGCGGCGTGCTCGGCGTAGTTCATGCCGATGCAGATGATCGCGCCGGGCCGCGCGACCGGCGAGCCGACCCGCCGCGACTCCGCGTCCGGCAGCTCCGGCAGCTCACCGGCCTCCAGCGCGGCCCGCACCGCCGTGATCCCTCCCCCGGCGAGGAACCCGCCGTCGAGATCGGGGGTCAGCCCGGTCAGGTCGTAGGTCGTGCCGCCGGCGACGACGGCGGGACGTTCCTGGTTGACGGGACCGAGGCGGACGAGGTGCACGGTTCACTTCCTCACGATATTGGTCGGGTCTCTCGCGTGATCTCGTCGAAATCCTAGGCGAACTTTCCCCTCGCCCGCGAGCCTTGACGCCGCAGACATCGGATCTCTATCGTCGGCGTCGTCACCGAGGCGTACAAGGGAGTGGGTCCGTGGCACGCATCGTCGCCCTGCACACGCACGACGTCCGGTTCCCGACGTCGCAGACGCTCGACGGTTCCGACGCGATGAACCCGGACCCCGACTACTCGGCCGCCTACCTGCGCCTGGTCACCGACGCCGGGGACGGGCTGGAGGGCCACGGGTTCGTCTTCACCATCGGCCGCGGCAACGACGTCCAGGTCGCCGCGCTCCGCGCGCTCGAACCGCACCTGCTGGGCCGCGACGTGGACGCCACGCTCGCCGGCCTCGGCGGGCTGTGGCGCGAGCTGGTGCACGATTCGCAGCTGCGCTGGCTCGGCCCCGAGAAGGGGATCATGCACATGGCCATCGGCGCGGCCGTCAACGCGCTGTGGGACCTGCGCGCCAAACGCGAAGGCAAACCGTTGTGGCAGCTGCTGTCCTCGCTCAGCCCGGAGGAGATCGTCGACCTCGTCGACTTCCGGTACCTGACCGACGCGCTGACCCGCGAGGAGGCGCTGGACATCCTCCGCGCCGCCCAGCCCGGCCGTGCCGAACGGGAGGCGCGGCTGCTGAGCGAGGGCTACCCCGCCTACACCACCACCCCCGGCTGGCTGGGCTACGACGACGACAAGCTCGCCCGGCTGTGCCGGGAGGCGGTCGCGGACGGGTTCGGCCAGATCAAGCTCAAGGTGGGCGCCGACCTCGACGACGACGTGCGCCGCCTGCGGATCGCGCGTGAGGTGTGCGGCCCGGACGTGCGGATCGCGGTGGACGCCAACCAGCGCTGGGACGTCGCCGACGCGATCGCCTGGGTGGAGCGGCTGCGCCCGTTCGACCTCGCCTGGATCGAGGAACCCACCAGCCCGGACGACATCCTCGGCCACGCCGCGATCGCCGAGGCCGTCGCGCCCATCCCGGTCGCCACCGGCGAGCACGGCGCCAACCGCGTGCTGTTCAAACAGCTCCTGCAGGCCAAGGCGCTGTCGGTGCTGCAACTGGACGCCACCCGGGTGGCCGGGGTCAACGAGAACATCGCGATCCTGCTGCTGGCCGCCAAGTTCGGCGTCCGGGTGTGCCCGCACGCCGGCGGCGTCGGCCTGTGCGAGGCGGTGCAGCACCTGGCGATGTTCGACTACGTCGCGGTGTCCGGGACCATGCAGGACCGGATGATCGAGTTCGTCGACCACCTGCACGAGCACTTCGTCACCCCGGTGGACGTCCACAGTGGACGCTACTTCGCGCCGAAGGCGCCGGGCGCGGGCACCGAGATGCACGCGGCCTCCCTCCAGGAGTACGCCCATGGCTAGCCTGCCCGGCCCGTTCGCGCTCGGCGCCGCGAACCTGGGCAACCTGTACGCGCCGATGAGCGACGAGCAGGCCCACGCCGTGCTGGAGGCCGCGTGGGACTCCGGCATCCGCTACTTCGACACCGCCCCGCACTACGGCCTCGGCCTGTCCGAGCGCCGCCTCGGCGCGTTCCTGGCGGGCAAGCCGCGCGCAGAGTTCGTGGTGTCCACCAAGGCCGGGCGGCTCCTGGTGCCCGACCCGGCCGGCGCGGGCCGCCTGGACGAGGCGAACCAGTTCGCCGTGCCCGCCGACCACCGCCGGGTGTGGGACTTTTCCGCCGACGGGGTGCGGCGCAGCCTCGACGACTCGCTGACCCGGCTCGGCCTGGATTCCGTCGACGTCGTCTACCTGCACGACCCCGAGGAGTACGACCTCGACCCCGCCCTGGCCTCGGGGCTGGCCGCGCTCGCCGGGCTGCGCGACGAGGGCGTGGTGCGGGCGGTCGGCGTCGGCTCCAAATCGGTCGCCGCGCTCGCCGCCGCCGCGCGCTCCGGCATCGCCGACCTGCTGATGGTCGCCGGCCGGTTCACCCTGCTCGACCAGTCCGCGCTGGACGAGGTGCTGCCCGAGTGCCGCGCCCGCTCGATCGGCGTGGCGGCCGCGAGCGTGTTCAACTCCGGACTGCTCGCCACACCCGAGCCGGCCGGCCGCTACGACTACGCCGCCGCTCCCCCGGACGTCCTGGTCACCGCGCGCGAGATCGCCGCCGTGTGCGCCGAATTCGGCGTCGACCTGCCCACCGCCGCGCTGCACTTCCCGCTGCGGGACCCGGCGGTGCGCGCGGTGGTGGCCGGCGCGGCCACCCCGGAGGAGGTGCGGCAGAACGCCCGGCGGCTGGCGGCCACCGTGCCCGCCGAGCTCTGGACGACGCTGCGGGACAAGGGGCTGATCCGGGCATGACCGGGCACGTCGTGGACACCCACCTGCACCTGTGGGACCTCACGGTGAGCGAGTACGCGTGGCTGCCGCCCGGCAGCCCGCTGCACACCACCTTCACCGCGGAACAGGCCCGGCGGGAACTGGACGCCGCCGGGATCGCCACGGCCGTGCTGGTGCAGGCCGAGGACTCCGAGACCGACACCGAGTTCATGCTCGCCCAGGCCGGCCGGCACGACTGGATCGCCGGGGTGGTCGGCTGGGTCCGCCTCGACGACCCGGACACCGCGCGCCGCCAGCTCGACCGGTGGCAGCGGCACCCGGCCTTCCGCGGGGTGCGGCACCTGGTGCACGACGACCCGCGCGCGGACTTCCTCGACCTGCCCGCGGTCCGCCGCTCGCTGGCCGTGCTCGCCGAGCGCGGACTGCCGTTCGACGTCCCCGACGCCTGGCCCCGGCACCTCGGCCAGGTCGCCGACCTGGCGGCGGCCCTGCCGGAGCTGACGATCGTGGTCGACCACCTCGGCAAACCGCCCGCGGACCCGGAAGAGTTCCGCGCCTGGCTGTCCACGCTGCGGGCGGTGGCCGCGCACCCCGGCACGGTCGCGAAGATCTCCGGACTGCAGCGGCCCGGCGAGCCGCTGACCGCCGCCGCCGGGCGGCCGGCGGTGGAGGCGGCGTTCGAGGTGTTCGGCGCGGGCCGGCTGATGTACGGCGGGGACTGGCCGATGACCGTCCCCAGTGGAGGGTACGGCCGGACCTGGGACGCGGTGTCGGCACTGATCGGTGAGCTGCCGGCCAGCGAACGGTCGCTCGTGTTGTCCGGCACCGCGAGCGCGATCTACGGTGTGGCGGAGCGGGTGCGATGAGCGGGGTCGCGACGATGACGGAACCGTTGCTCGAAGTCGAGGGCGTGGACAAGAGCTTCCCCGGCGTGCGCGCGCTGCACGACATGCGGCTGGAGCTGCGGTCCGGCGAGGTGCTCGCGCTGGTCGGCGAGAACGGCGCGGGCAAGTCCACGCTGATGAAGCTGCTGTCCGGCATCCACAGCGCCGACGCGGGCCAGTTCCGGCTGGGCGGCGAGCCCTACCGGCCCGCCGGCCCGCGGCACGCCCTGGAGCTGGGCATCAGCATCATCCACCAGGAGTTCAACCTGGTGCCGCACCTGACGGTCGCGCAGAACGTCTTCATCGGCCGGGAACCCCGCCGCGGGCGGCTGCTGCTCGACGAGCGCAAGCTCAACGCCGACACCGCCGACCTGCTCGACCGGCTGCACCTGCGCCTGGACCCGCGGGCCGTGGTGGGCGAGCTGACCGTGGCCAACCAGCAGATGGTGGAGATCGCCAAGGCGCTGTCCTACGACCCGCGTGTGCTGATCATGGACGAGCCGACCGCCGCGCTCAACGACGCCGAGGTGGCGACGCTGCACGAGCTGATCCGCCGGTTCGTGCGGCCGGGCACCGGCGTCATCTACATCTCCCACCGGATGGAGGAGATCAAGCGCATCGCCGACCGGGTCACCGTGATCCGCGACGGCGAGTACATCGACACGCTCGACATGGCGACGGCCGCCACCCCGGACATCATCGCCCTGATGGTGGGCCGGGCCATCGACACCGAGGCCCGCCCGGAGGGGGTGCGCTCCGACCGGGAGGTCGTGCTGCGCGTCGAGGGCCTGCGCACCCGGGACCTGCTCAAGGACGTGTCGTTCGACCTGCGGCACGGCGAGATCCTCGGCTTCGCCGGCCTGATGGGCGCCGGCCGGACCGAGGTCGCGCGGGCGCTGGTCGGCGCGGACAAGGCCGAGGCCGGCACCGTCACCCTGCACGGCAGGCCGGTCCGCATCGGCACCCCGGCCGACGCCGCGAAACTGGGCATCGGCTACCTGTCGGAGGACCGGAAGCGGTTCGGCCTGCTGCTGGACCAGGACGTCAAGGCCAACATCGCGTTGTCGGCGCTGCGGGACCAGTTCACCAGGGCCGGGTTCGTGCGCGACGGCGCGCTGCGGGCGAAGGCCGGACGCTACGTCGGCGCGCTGCGCATCAAGACGCCCTCGCTCGACCAGACGACGAAGAACCTCTCCGGCGGCAACCAGCAGAAGGTCGTCATCGCCAAGTGGCTGGCCAAGGACTGCGAGGTCCTCATCTTCGACGAGCCGACGCGCGGCATCGACGTCGGCGCGAAGGAGGAGATCTACCAGCTGCTGCGCGAGCTGACCGGGCAGGGCAAGTCGATCATCATGATCTCCTCGGAACTCCCGGAGATCCTGCGCATGTCCCACCGCGTGGTGGTGATGAGCGAGGGCCGCGTGACCCGCGTGCTCGACGCCGCCGAGGCGACCCAGGAGAACATCATGCACTACGCGACCCTGCGGCCGGACGAGAATCCCGCCGACGCCGCCGAACTCGGTCTCGCCCCCGAAGGGAAGGCAGGTCAGTCATGACCACGGTGAAAGCTCCCCCGGCGGAGCCGCAGCGCACCGGCGGGGTGGCCGGCGCGATCAAGAGCAGGCTGCAGCAGCTGCTGGCCTTCGCCAGCCTCATCGTGATCTACGCGTTCTTCTCGATCGTCAGCCCGTTCTTCTTCTCCTACGGCAACTTCATCGCCATCCTGTTCTCCACGGTGGTGATCGGGACGCTCGCGATCGGCACCACGTTCGTGATCATCACCGGCGGCATCGACCTGTCGATCGGCACCGGCATGGCGTTGTGCGCGGTGATGTCCGGGGTGTTCATCGTGAACTCCGGCCTGCCGCCGGCGGTCGGGGTGCCGCTGGCGATCCTGTTCGGCGGGCTGATGGGGCTGGTCAACGGCATCAACGTGGCGCTGCTGAAGATCCCGCCGTTCATCGCGACGCTGGCGATGATGCTGGTCGCCGCGGGGCTGGCGCTGGTGCTGTCGAACAGCACCCCGATCTACTTCAGCGACTCGCCCGGCTACATCGACATCTCCGCGGGCAACCTGATCCCGAACGTGCCCAACGCGGTGCTCATCCTGGCCGCGATCGCGATCATCGCGGGCGTGCTGCTGACCAAGACGGTGCTCGGCCGCTACACGTACTCGATCGGCAGCAACGAGGAAGCGACCGCGCTGTCCGGCATCGACGTGCGCCGGTGGAAGGTCGGGATCTACGCGTTCGCCGGGCTGTTCACCGGCCTGGCCGGGGTGATGATCTCGGCGCGGCTGGGGTCGGCGCAGCCGGCCACCGGCATGGGGTACGAGCTGCAGGCGATCGCCGCCGTGGTGATCGGCGGGACGTCGCTGTCCGGCGGCAAGGGCTCCATCATCGGCACCCTGATCGGCGCGCTGATCATCTCGGTGCTGAACAACGGGCTGCAGATCATGTCGATCCCGCAGGAGTGGCAGAACGTCATCCTCGGGTGCGTGATCCTGGTGGCCGTCTACACCGACCGGATCCGGAAACGGGAAGCCTGAGAGAACGAAGGAGTTCTTGATGAGGACGCAGAAGATCGTCGCCGCGGTCGCCGGCGCCGTGCTGGCGCTGACGATGACCGCGTGCGGCCAGGACGGCGGCACCGCGGGCGGCGGGAACGGGCCGCTCATCGCCATCGTGTCGAAGGGCTTCCAGCACCAGTTCTGGCAGGCCGTGAAGAAGGGCGCCGAGGACCAGGCCGCCGCGAAGGGCGCCCGTACGACCTTCGTCGGCCCGGCGACCGAGAAGGACGTCGAGCAGCAGGTCAACATGCTCACCAACGAGCTGGCGAAATCGCCACGGGCGCTCGGGTTCGCCGCGCTGGACTCGCGCGCGGCCGCTCCCCTGCTGCAGCAGGCGAAGGCGCAGAACGTCCCGGTCGTGGCGTTCGACTCCGGTGTGGACAGTGACATCCCGGTGACGACCGTGGCCACGGACAACAAGGCCGCGGCGGCGGAGGCGGCCAAGCACCTGGCCGAGCAGATCGGCGGGCAGGGCAAGGTCGCGCTGGTGGTGCACGACCAGACGAGCCTGTCGGGCAAGGACCGGCGGGACGGGTTCCTGGACTGGATGGCGAAGAACGCGCCCGGCATCACGGTGCTGGCGCCCCAGTACGGCGGGGGTGACCAGCTGGAGTCGGCCAACATCACCAAGTCGATCATCGCGGCGAACCCGGACCTGAAGGGGATCTACGCCTCCAACGAGGGCTCGGCGATCGGGGTGATCAAGGGCGTGCAGGAGAGCGGGAAGCAGGGCCTGACGATCGTCGGGTTCGACTCCGGCAAGGCCCAGATCGACGCGATCAACAGCGGCCTGATGGCCGGCGCCGTGACGCAGGACCCGGTGGACATGGGACGGCAGCTGGTGGACGCCGCGCTGAAGGCCATCAACGGCGAACAACTGCCGAAGCGGATCGACACGGCGTACTACTGGTACGACAAGAGCAACATCAACGACCCGAAGATCCAGGCGGCGCTGTACCAGTGACCGCCGGGCGCCGGCCGTGGACGGTCGACGGGGCCGTCCACGGCCGTCGTGCCGTGGCCCAGCACCGCGGTGCTGGGTCACGGGTCGAGCACCTCGCGCATCGCCGTCACGGCGGGCTCGGAGTGGGCGTCAGCGCGGCACCGCGGCCATGGCCTCGACCTCCACCAGGAGGTCCGGCCGGGCCAGCGCGGCCGCCACGATCAGCGACTGCGCCGGCCAGTCACCGTCCGGGTACCAGCGGGTGAAGGTCCGCTTCACCACCGTGCGGAAGCCGGGCAGGTGCTCGGCGCCGGCCACCATGCTGAACAGCTTCACCACGTGCTCCGGCTGCGCGCCCGCCGCCGCGAGGAGCCGCTCCAGGTTGGCGAACACCGCCTCGGTCTGGGCCTCGGCGTCGGCACCGGCGAGCGAGCCATCGGGCAGCGCGCCGACCTGGCCGGAGATCACCACGAGCTCGTGACCGGACGGCACCTGGGCCAGGTGGCTGTACATCCCGATGGGGGCGGCGACGGTGTCCGGGTTCCAGCGCCGGATCATGCGTTCTCCTCTGCCGGTTCGATGGATACGGGTGGTGCGGCGAGCAGCCGCCGCAGCGTCGCGGTGTCGGCCTCGCGCACCGGGGTGTAGACGACCAGGTGCAGGCCGGGGTGGTCCTGCGGGGTGAGCTGGTGGTGTTCCAGCAGCAGCTCCCCCGCCACCGGGTGCCGGAACAGGCGCTCGCGGGAGGCGAACCGCTCGACGCCCAGGCTCTCCCAGCCCGCCCGGAAGTGATCGCTGGCCGCCAGCAGCCGGTCGATCAGGTAACCGAACTCCCCCAGCCGGGGACCGGCCTCGGCCCGGAACTCGGCCAGGAACCGGCGGCTGGTGACCTCCCAGTCCGGCAGCAGCTGCCGCACGTACGGGTCGGTGAACACCAGCCACAGCAGGTTGCGGTCCTGCGCCGGGACGGTCGCGACGTTCGGGTAGAGCGCCGCGTAGGCGGCGTTCCAGCCGGTGATCTGCCAGTCCGGCGCCACCGCGTAGGCGGGCGACTGCGCGAGCGCGTCGAGCAGCCGCTGCACGTGCCGCGGCGCGGCTTCGGGCACCGGCGCGGCGGGCGGCGGTGGCGCCGTGTATCCGGCGAGGGAAAGCACGTAGGCGTGCTCGGCGCCGCTCAGCCGCAGCGTGCGCGCGATCGCGTCGAGGACCTCGCGCGAGGGGTTGATGTCGCGGCCCTGCTCCAGCCAGGTGTACCAGGTGACGCTGACACCCGACACGAACGCGACCTCCTCGCGGCGCAGCCCGGTGGTCCGGCCGCGGCCCACCGGGGGCAGGTCGAGCTCGGCCCGCACGAGCCGGGTCCGCCGGTTGCGCAGGAACTCCCCGAGGGCACGCATGGTCACCCCGCAACACTAGTAGTGCCGCTACTGGTGTTCGCAGCGTCTTCGCTTCCCCGCACGCGGCGGGCATCGTGAGCGCATGCCCGAACTGCGATCACGCACTGTCACCCACGGACGCAACATGGCCGGTGCCCGCGCGCTGCTGCGCGCCGCGGGTGTGGCCCGCGAGGACTTCGGCAAGCCGATCGTGGCCGTCGCCAACAGCTTCACCGAGTTCGTGCCCGGCCACGTCCACCTCCAGCCGGTCGGCCGGATCGTGTCCGAGGCGATCCGCGCGGCCGGCGGCATCCCGCGCGAGTTCAACACGATCGCCGTCGACGACGGCATCGCCATGGGCCACGAGGGGATGCTGTACTCGCTGCCCTCCCGCGACCTGATCGCCGACTCCGTCGAGTACATGGTGCAGGCCCACCGCGCCGACGCCCTGGTGTGCATCTCCAACTGCGACAAGATCACCCCCGGCATGCTGATGGCCGCGCTGCGCCTGAACATCCCCACCGTGTTCGTCTCCGGCGGCCCGATGGAGGGCGGCACCGCGGTCCTCGTCGACGGCACGGTCCGCACCAAGCTGCACCTGGTCTCGGCGATGTCCGACGCCGCCGCCGACACCGTGTCCGACGCCGACATCGCCCGCATCGAGGAAGCCGCCTGCCCGACCTGCGGATCCTGTTCGGGCATGTTCACCGCCAACTCGATGAACTGCCTCACCGAGGCCCTCGGACTCGCCCTGCCCGGCAACGGCTCGGTGCTGGCCACCCACACCGCGCGCCGCGCCCTCTACGAGCAGGCCGGGCGCACCGTCGTGGACCTGGCGCGCCGCTTCTACGACACCGGCGACGAGAGCGTGCTGCCCCGGGCCATCGCCTCGCGGGCCGCCTTCGACAACGCGATGGCGCTCGACCTGGCGATGGGCGGATCCACCAACACCGTCCTGCACCTGCTCGCCGCCGCGCACGAGGCCGGTCTGGACTACACGCTGGCCGACATCGAGCAGCGGTCCCGCGAGGTGCCGTGCCTGTGCAAGGTCGCCCCCAACGGCAACTACCTGATGGAGGACGTGCACCGGGCCGGCGGCATCCCGGCGCTCCTCGGGGAACTGCACCGCGCCGGGCACCTGCACGAGAACGTGCACAGCGTGCACGCCGGCTCGCTCGCCGAATGGCTCAAGACCTGGGACATCCGCGGCGGCTCGCCCTCCCCGGAGGCGGTCGAGCTGTTCCACGCCGCACCCGGCTGCCGCCGCACCACCGAAGCGTTCTCGCAATCCGAACGGTGGCACGACCTGGATCTGGACGCCGCGGGCGGCTGCATCCGCGACGCCGCCCACGCCTACTCCGACGACGGCGGGCTGGCCGTGTTGCGCGGCAACCTCGCCGAGGACGGCTGCGTGGTCAAGACCGCGGGGGTGGACCCGTCGGTGCTGGCCTTCGCCGGGCCGGCCGTGGTGACCGAATCGCAGGAGGAAGCCGCCGAGGCGATCCTGGCCGGGCGCGTGCGGCCCGGCGATGTCGTGGTGGTGCGGTACGAGGGCCCGCGCGGCGGCCCCGGCATGCAGGAAATGCTCTACCCCACCTCGTACCTGAAGGGACGCGGCCTCGGCACGGTCTGCGCGCTGGTCACCGACGGCCGGTTCTCGGGCGGCAGCTCGGGCCTGTCGATCGGGCACGTCTCCCCGGAGGCCGCAGCGGGCGGGACGATCGCCCTGGTCGAGGACGGCGACCGGATCGTCATCGACATCCCCGGCCGCACGCTGCACCTCGACGTGCCCGACGAGGTGCTGGCGCAACGCCGGGCCCAGGCGACCTTCCGGCCCCGGAACCGGGAGCGCACGGTGTCCACCGCGCTGCGCGCCTACGCGGCGATGGCCCTGTCAGCGGACAAGGGCGCGGTGCGGGAGGTGCCGGAAGCCCGTGAGGTCAGGGCCCCCGGGCACCGGTAGCAACGGGACGAGCCCGGCCGGTCCACAGTGGACCGGCCGGGCTCGCCGCTGGGGTTGGGGATCAGGACAGGTCGAACCGGTCCAGTTCCATGACCTTCGTCCAGGCCGCGACGAAGTCGTTGACGAACTTCTCCCGCGCGTCGTCGCTGGCGTAGACCTCCGCGAGGGCCCGCAGCTGCGAGTTGGAGCCGAAGATGAGGTCGACCGGGGTGGCCGTCCACTTCAGCTCGCCGGTCGCCACGTCGCGGATCTCGTAGACGTTCTCCTCCGACTCCGACGCCTTCCACTGGGTGCCCGGCGCGAGCAGGTTGGCGAAGAAGTCGTTGGTGAGCACGCCCGGCTTGTCGGTGAGGACACCGTGCTGGACGCCGCCGTGGTTGGCGCCCAGCGACCGCAGACCGCCGACCAGGACGGTCATCTCCGGCGCGGTCAGGTCCAGCATGTAGGCGCGGTCGACCAGCAGCACCTCCGGCTGGAGCTTCTCACCGGCCCGCAGGTAGTTGCGGAACCCGTCGGCGCGCGGCTCGAGCACCTTGAACGACTCGACGTCGGTCTGCTCCTGGCTGGCGTCGGTGCGGCCCGGGTGGAACGGCACGGTCACCTCGACGCCCGCGTCGCGCGCGGCCTTCTCCACCGCGGCCGAACCGGCCAGCACGATCAGGTCGGCCAGCGAGATCTTCGCGCCGCCGGCCTCGTTGAACTCGCGCTGGATGGCCTCCAGCTTCTCCAGCACCGCCGCGAGCTGCTCGGGCTGGTTGACCTCCCAGTTGCGCTGCGGCTCCAGCCGGATCCGGGCGCCGTTGGCGCCACCGCGCTTGTCGGTGGACCGGAAGCTCGCCGCCGACGCCCACGCGGTGCTGACCAGCTGGGCGGTGGTGAGACCGGACTCCACCACCTTCGCCTTGAGGGCGGCGATGTCGGCCTCGCTGACCAGCTCGTGGTCCACGGCCGGCACCGGGTCCTGCCACAGCTGCGGCTCGGCGACCCACGGGCCCAGGTAGCGGGTGACCGGGCCCATGTCACGGTGCAGCAGCTTGTACCAGGCCTTGGCGAACGCCAGCGCGAACTCGTCCGGGTTCTCCAGGAACCGGCGCGAGATCTTGCCGTAGACCGGGTCGAAGCGCAGCGCCAGGTCCGTGGTGAGCATGGTCGGCTTGTACTTCTTGTTCGGGTCGTACGGGTCCGGGATGATCTCCGGCGCGTCCTTGGCGACGTACTGCTTGGCGCCGCCGGGGCTGGTGGTCAGCTCCCACTCGTAGCCGAACAGGATCTCGAAGAAGCGGTTGCTCCACTCGGTCGGCTTGTCGGTCCAGGTGACCTCGAGGCCGCTGGTGATCGTGTCCGGGCCCTTGCCGCTGCCGTGGGTGCTCAGCCAGCCCAGGCCCTGCGCCTCCAGCGGGGCGGCCTCCGGCTCGGGGCCCACGTGGTCGTCGGCGATGCCGGCGCCGTGGGTCTTGCCGAAGGTGTGGCCACCGGCGATCAGCGCGACGGTCTCCTCGTCGTTCATCGCCATGCGGCCGAAGGTCTCGCGGATGAAGTGCGCCGCGGCCATGAAGTCCGCGCTGCCGCGGGGACCCTCCGGGTTGACGTAGATCAGGCCCATCTCGGTGGCGCCGAGCTCGGGCACCATCTCGGTGTCGCCGGCGTAGCGCTCGTCACCCAGCCAGTCGTCCTCCGGGCCCCAGAAGATCTCCTCGGGCTCCCAGACGTCCTCGCGGCCGAAGCCGAAGCCGAAGGTCTTGAAGCCCATCGACTCCAGGGCCACGTTGCCGGCGAACACGAGCAGGTCGGCCCACGAGATCTTCTGGCCGTACTTCTGCTTGACCGGCCACAGCAGGCGGCGCGCCTTGTCCAGGTTGGCGTTGTCCGGCCAGCTGTTGAGCGGGGCGAAGCGCTGCGCGCCGTCACCGGCGCCGCCGCGGCCGTCGTGGATGCGGTAGGTGCCCGCGGAGTGCCAGCTCATGCGGATCATCAGGCCGCCGTAGTGGCCGAAGTCGGCGGGCCACCAGTCCTGCGAGGTGGTCAGCACCTGCTCGATGTCGCGCTTGAGCGCCTCGACGTCGAGCTTGGCGAACTCCTTGGCGTAGTCGAAGTCCTTGCCCAGCGGGTTGCTCTTGGAGTCGTGCGCGTGCAGCACCGACAGGTCGAGCTGGTTGGGCCACCAGTCGCGGTTGGTGCGCGGGCGGCCGCTCGACTTCGGCGTCGGCGAGTCGATGGCCGGGTTCTCGCTCTCGCTGCCGTGCGAGGTCACCGAATCGTGCGCGACCGGGCACCCGGCCGCCGCCTTCTTGTCCACCCCCTGCGCGCTGGAGGGGGTGTTGTCCTGGGTGTCGCTCATCTACTTGCCTTCCGAGCTGGCGGTTTCGTGGGGAACTGCGGCGGCCGAGCAGTCGGGGCAGACGCCCCAAAAGACGACCTCCGCCTGGTCGATCACGAAGCCGTGATCGACCGAGGCGGTGAGACACGGGGCGTGGCCGACGGTGCAGTCGACGTCGGCGATCGCACCGCAGGAGCGGCAGACGACGTGGTGGTGGTTGTCGCCCACCCGGGACTCGTAGCGGGCGTTCGCGCCGGCCGGCTGGATGCGGCGCACCAGCCCGGCCTCGGTGAGGGCCCGCAGCACGTCGTAGACGGCCTGATGGGACACCGTCGGGTGGTCGGCGCGCACCAGCTCGATCACCGTTTCGGTGTCGACGTGCGGGTGGTCGTGCAGCGCGGCCAGCACCGCCAGGCGGGGCCGGGTCACACGCAACGAGACCGCCCGCAGCTGCGCCTCGAAGTCCGACGTCACGCGGCAGACCCTAGAGCACTAGTCTGGAACAAATCAAGTTAGGGGTCGGGGCGTGTCCGGGGC
>NZ_PQHW01000025.1 GCF_003385215.1 Amycolatopsis thermalba
CCGTTCGCCACTCATCCACACCCGAAGATGCTTCAGCGTTCGACTTGCATGTGTTAAGCACGCCGCCAGCGTTCGTCCTGAGCCAGGATCAAACTCTCCAACAATGCTAGAAAATCGATCCGGCTATAATTCATAGCCTCAAAGGAACCCACAAAGGGTTCTAGCTAATCAACTGGCTTTAGCTCACCAATACACTGTTGAGTTCTCAAACAACACGAAGCTGCTGCTTCTGCAAAGCTTTTCTGGTTGTCGCGGAGGGCGTCAGCAACCCTACTGGTTTAGTAGTAGTGGTTGGCGACCCACCCGCGGGCCGACCAAGAACTTTACCCGGTTCGGTTCGCGGTGTCAACACCGCCCGACCCTGGCCCGTCCGCCGGGGCTTTCCGGCCCCGTCGTCCCGGTCTCCCTGGCGACGAAGAGAAGATTACATGCCCCGGAACCCCCCTGAAACAGGGGGGTCCCTTAAGCCGATTTCCCCTGGTCAGAGCACAGGTAGCAGGGTCTTGAGCTCGTACGGGGTCACCGACCGGCGGTAGGCGTCCCACTCCGCGCGCTTGTTCCGGAGGAAGAAGTCGTAGACGTGCTCGCCGAGCGCGTCGGGCAGCAGCTCGGACTTCTCCATCTCGGCCAGCGCCTCGCCGAGGTTCTGCGGCAGCTGGTCGTACCCGGCCGCGCGGCGCTCGGCGTCGCTCATCGACCAGATGTTGTCCTCGGCCGCCGGCGGCAGCTCGTACCCCTTCTCGATCCCCTTCAGCCCGGCGGCGATCACGACCGAGTACGCCAGGTAGGGGTTGCAGGCCGAGTCGATCGTGCGGATCTCGACCCGCCGCGACGACGCCTTGCCCGGCGAGTAGTTCGGCACCCGCACCAGCGCGGACCGGTTCGCCCGGCCCCACGACACCGTGGTCGGCGCCTCTCCCCCGCTGATCAGCCGCTTGTACGAGTTCACCCACTGGTTGGTCACCGCGGAGATCTCCCGCGCGTGGTGCAACAGGCCGGCCACGAACGCCTTGCCCGTCTCGGACAACTCGTACGGGTCTTCGGGGTTGTGGAACGCGTTGCGGTCACCCTCGAACAACGACACGTGCGTGTGCATGCCCGAACCGGGCTGCTCGGTGAACGGCTTGGGCATGAACGTCGCGCGCACCCCCTGGGTCAGCGCGACCTCCTTCACCACGTACCGGAACGTCATGACGTTGTCGGCCATGGTCAGCGCGTCGGCGTAGCGCAGGTCGATCTCCTGCTGCCCGGGCGCGCCCTCGTGGTGGCTGAACTCGACCGAGATGCCCATCGCCTCCAGCGCCTCGATGGCGTGGCGGCGGAAGTGCGTCGCGGTGGCGTGGCTGGCCTGGTCGAAGTACCCGCCGTTGTCCGCCGGCTCGGGCTCGCTGCCGTCCGAGGGCAGCGACGAGAGCAGGAAGAACTCGATCTCCGGGTGCACGTAGCAGGTGAACCCGGCCTCGCCGGCCTTGGACAGCTGACGCCGCAGCACGTGCCGCGGGTCGGCCCAGGACGGCGACCCGTCGGGCATCGCGATGTCGCAGAACATCCGCGCCGAGTAGTGCCCGCCCTCCGGGGTCTCCCAGGGCAGCACCTGGAACGTCGACGGGTCGGGCTTCGCGACCATGTCCGATTCGTAGACGCGCGCGAAGCCTTCGATGGCCGACCCGTCGAACCCGATCCCGTCGCTGAAGGCGCCCTCGAGCTCGGCCGGGGCGACCGCCACCGACTTCAGGAAACCGAGGACGTCGGTGAACCACAGACGAACGAATCGGATGTCACGTTCTTCCAGCGTGCGCAGCACGAACTCCTGCTGGCGATCCATGGCCGCACCCTACGCATGGTGTGTTAACGGCGTGTTTCGTGGTTCCCGTGTTGCCCTGACGGAGGGAATGAGCAGCGACATCACCGTGGCCAGTGCGCACAGCCCACCCGAGATGTACCACGCGAGGTCGTAGCTTCCGGCGCGGTCGTGGATGAGCCCGGCGCCCGTCGCGGCGATCGCGGCGCCGACCTGGTGGGAGGCGAACACCCAGCCGAACACGATCGGACCGCTCAGGCCGAACTGCTCGCGCGCCAGCGCCACCGTCGGCGGCACCGTGGCCACCCAGTCCAGGCCGTAGAAGATGATGAACGCCCACATCGGCGGCTCGGTGGTGGGGGCGAACAGGTGCGGCAGCACGATGAGCGACGCGCCGCGCAGGAAGTAGTACACGCCGAGCAGGATCCGCGGGTTGACCCGGTCGGTCAGCCAGCCGGACGCGATCGTGCCGACCACGTCGAAGATGCCGACCAGCGCGAGCAGCGAGGCCGCGGTGGTCGGCGGCATCCCGTGCTCGTGCGCCGCGGGCACGAAGTGGGTCTGGATCAGGCCGTTGGTGGACGCCCCGCAGATCGCGAACCCGCCGGCGAGCAGCCAGAAGGTGCGCGTCTTCGCGGCCTGTCCCAGCACCTGCAGCGCGCGCCGGGCCGCTCCCGTCGACGGCGGCAGCTCCTCGGCCTCGGTCGCGCCGTACGCGGTCAGGCCGATCTCGCTCGGGTGGTCGCGCAGGAAGATCAGGATGATCGGGACGACCGCCAGCGCGGCGAAGGAGACCACCAGGGACGCGGTGCGCCAGCCGTCGTTCGTGGCGATCGCGGCGAGCAGGGGCAGGAACACCAGCTGCCCGGCCGCGCCAGCCGCGGTCAGGATGCCGCTGACCAGCCCGCGGTGGCGGACGAACCAGCGCGAGGTCACGGTCGCGACGAACGCCAGCGCCATCGACCCGGTGCCCAGCCCGACCAGCACGCCCCAGCACAGGAGCAGCTGCCAGCTCGCGGTCATGAACACCGTCAGCCCGCTGCCCGCGGCGACCAGGACCAGCGCGCCGGTCACCACCTTGCGCATGCCGAGCCGCTCCATCAGCGCCGCGGCGAACGGCGCGGTCAGGCCGTAGAGCATCAGGTTGATCGACACGGCGGCCGAGATGGTGGCCGTCGACCAGCCGAACTCCTCGTGCAGCGGGTCGATCAGCACACCGGGGGTGGCGCGGAAGCCGGCCGCGCCGACCAGCGCGACGAAGGCCGCGAAGGCGACGAACCAGGCCGGGTGGATGCGCGACTTCGTTCTTGTCACCGGCACAGCCTCGCCGATCTGGATCACTCGGTCGAGTGGCCGGAGCGCCAATATGTGCAAGAATCCGGCCATGCACCGGGTGGTGGTCCTCGCGGTATCCGAGGTGGTCGGGTACGACCTGAACATCGCGCCGCTCGTCTTCGGCACCGCGCGCCAGGACGGCGAACAGCTCTACGACGTGCGGGTTTGCGGGGTCGACGACCGGCCGGTGCGGGTCAGCCACGGCTACGACGCGCACCTCGGCCACGGTCCGGAGGCCCTCGACGACGCCGACACCGTCATCATCCCCGGCACGCGCGTGCACGGGCCGCGTCAGGAGGGCGTCCTGCCGCCCGAACTGGCCGCGGCGCTGGCCCGGATCCCGTCGTCGGCGCGGCTGGTCTCGATCTGCACCGGCGCGTTCGTGCTGGGCGCCGCCGGCCTGCTCGACGGGCGCCGCGCGACCACGCACTGGGCGCACGCGGCCCGCTTCCGGCACCTCTACCCGCGGGTCGACCTGGACGAGAACGTGTTGTTCGTGGACGACGGCGACATCCTGACCTCGGCCGGGCTCGCCGCCGGGCTGGACCTGTGCCTGCACCTCGTGCGGTCCGACCACGGCAGCGCGGTCGCCAACCACGTCGCCCGGTATTGCGTGGTGGCGCCCTGGCGGGACGGCGGGCAGTCGCAGTTCATCGAGCAACCGCTGCCCGGCGGCGACGGCAGCACCGCCGCGACGCGCGCGTGGGCGCTGGAACGGCTCAGCGAACCGCTCGACCTGGCTGCGCTCGCGAAGCACGCGGGCATGAGCGTGCGCACCTTCAGCCGCCGCTTCCGCGCCGAGACCGGGCAGTCGCCGCGGGTCTGGCTGAACCAGCAGCGCGTGCTGCACGCCCGTCACCTGCTCGAGACCACCGACCTGCCCGTCGAGCGGGTCGCGGCCGAGTCCGGGCTGGGCACCGCGGCTTCGCTGCGGCAGCACCTCAACGCGGCGATCGGCGTCGCACCGCTGGCATACCGCCGCACCTTCGCCCGCCGCTGATCGCTACCGTTGGACGCATGCTCCGCCGACGCACCGCCGGTGTCACCCTGGCCCTGGTCCTGGCACTGTCCAGCGCCTGCTCGGCCGCTCCCGAGGAACCGCTCCCCGACGGGCGCGCGCTCGTGGACGCCGCGGAGACGAGCCTGAACGGGATCCGCAGCGTGCGCTTCGACTTCAGCGTCAGCTCGACCATCCCCGGCCTGGACATCCGCGAGGTCAAGGGGCAGGCCAGCAAGGACGGCGGGCCGCACGGCACCGCGATCGGGCAGGCGGACGTGCAGGCCTCGGCCGACCGGTTCGAGCTGGACTACGTGCTCGTCGGCGAGACGCTGTTCCTCACCGACACCAAGGGGCAGCAGCGGCAGGTCCCGGTGCCGGCCGACTACAACCCGATGACGCTGCTGGATCCCGAGCGCGGGCTGCCCAGGCTGATGTCCGACGCGACGGCGCTGAAGACGGAGACCAAGGAGGACGTCCTCGGCGTGGAGGCCTACCGGGTCACCGGTGAGCTGGCACGGGACGTCATCTCCGGCGTCATCCCCGGCATCCAGGCGGACGTGGACATCAAGTTCTGGGTCACCAAGGCCGAGCCGCGCAACCTGGTGCGCGTGTGGATCCAGGTGCCGCCGCGGCAGCCGAACGAGGGCGCGATCCAGCTGGAGCTGGCGCTGTCCGACCAGAACGTCCCGGTGGGGACCACGACCGGCGGTTAGGCCTGGCAGCGGGTGCCCGGGGCCGGCTGGCTGTTGTCGACGAGGTAGTCCAGGCCGGCCACGTCCACGCACATGTTGCCGTGCAGGAACGCGGTGTGCTGGGTGTCGTCGACGGTGAGCAGGCCGCCGTGGAAGACGTTCGCGAGGTTGACGCCCGCCTGGTACGGGGTGACCGGGTCGTTGGTCGTCGAGATGACCAGTGGTGGCGCGGCGGAGGTGACCGTCGGCCGGTGCGGCTGGGACGTGCTCGGCACCGGCCAGGACGCGCACACGTCGAGTTCGCCCTGGTCGGGACGGCCCCAGCCGAGGAACGGCGCGGCGTCGGTCATCCGCTGCCGGGACACCGCAGGGTCGCTCGCGCGCGGGTTGTCCACGCAGCGCACCGCGTAGTAGGCGTCCTGCAGCGACGAGTACTTCCCGTCCGCGGCGCGCTCGTAGTAGCCGTCGGCGAGCCGGAGCAGGACCGAGCCGTCACCGCGCCGCAGCAGCCCGAGGCCGGTGTCGAGGAACGGCCACGAGTGGCTCGAGTACATCGCCTCGACCACGCCGGTGATCGCGTCCCGGTACGACAGCAGCCTGCCGTCGCCGGCCTTCGCCGGGGCGGCGACCAGCGGCTGCACCAGGTTCTGGAACTCCGCCGCCGCCTTCGCCGGGTCGCGGCCCAGCGCGCAGCCGTCGTGCCGGGCGCACTCGACCGCGAACTGCCCGAACGCGCGGGCGAACCCGGCGCCCTGCGCGACCAGCGAATCCGGGTCGTTCTCGGCCGGGTCGATCGCGCCGTCCAGCAGCAGCGCGCGGACCCGCTCCGGGAAAGCCTCGGCGTAGCTGTAGCCGATCTGGGTGCCGTAGGAGTAGCCGAGGTAGCTCAGCTTCGCGTCACCCAGCGCGGCGCGCAGGACGTCGAGGTCCTTGACCACGTCCCGGGTGCCCATGTTGGCCAGCATCGCGGTGCCGTGCTCGGTGCGCTGGGCGCACTTCGCCGCGAAGTCGTGTGCCTGTCCGCTCCACGCGGCCTCCGACGTGCCCGGGTTGCTCGCCCGCTCGGCGTCGCGTTCGGCGTCGGTCAGGCATTGCACGCGCGGACGGCTGGCGCCCACGCCGCGCGGGTCGAAGCCGACGAAGTCGAACCGCAGGCCGATGGCGTTGTTGGACACCGTCGGCACCAGCCGCGCGGCCGCCTCCATGCCGGACCCGCCCGGCCCGCCCGGGTTCATCACGAGCGAGCCGATCCGGTTGGCCGGGTCGAGCGCCTTGTGCCGCAGCACGCCGATGGTGATCGTCTCGCCGCGGGGGTTGGCGTAGTCCAGCGGCACGGTCAGCCGGGCGCACTCGACGCCCGGCGTGCGGAACGCGTCCTGGCTCGGCTGCCCCGTCGCGTACGCGGCACAGTCGCCCCACGCGAGCTTCTGGTCGTAGAAGCGGTCCAGCGCGTGGGTGTCCGCCACCGGGGAGGGTGACGGCGGCGGTGCGGTGGCCTGCGGGGTGCACGCGGTCAGCGCGCCGGCCAGCAGGCCCGCGGTGATCAGCGTCCGGCAGCGGGAGAAACGCATCTCCCACATCGTGCCAGTCCGGTCACTGAGAGGTACAGCGCGTGCCCTCCGCCGGGAGCGTCCCGTTGATCAGGTAGTCGCTGCCGATGTCGTCCACGCACGAGATTCCCTGCAGGAAGACGGTGTGCTGGGTGCCCTCGAACGTCAGCAGCGCGCCCTTCATCGCCTTCGCGAGGTTCACCCCCGCCTGGTAGGGAGTGGCCGGATCGTTGGTGGTCGAGATCACCAGGACCGGCGGCACGCCGGCGACGTTCGGCTCGTGCGGCTGCGAGGTGTTGGGCACCGGCCAGTACGCGCACGGGTCCAGCGCCGCGCCGTTCGGCCTGCCGTCGTCGAGGAAGGGCGCCACCTGGTCGTAGCGGTTCTCCGCCTCGAGGATCTCGCGGCGATCGGTCACCGGCGGGTCGTCGACGCAGCGGATCGCGGTGAAGGCGTCCTGCGTGTTGGCGTAGCGGCCGCTGCTGTCGCGCTCGTTGTACTGGTCGGCCAGTGCCATCAGCGTGGTGCCCTGGCCGCTCTTCAGCTCGTTGAGCCCGGCGTTCAGCACCGTCCACAGCTGCTGCGAGTACAGCGCCTGGATCGCGCCCAGGGTGGCGTCGTCGTAGCTGAGGACCCGGCCGTCGCGCAGGCGCACCGGGTTGTCGATCAACGGCCGCACCAGGTTCTGGAACGCCTGCGTGGCGGCCGCCGGGTTCGTCCCGAGCGCGCAGTCGCGGCGGGCGGCGCACCACCTGGCGAAGTCGTTGAACGCCACGCCGAAGCCCTGGCCCTGCGCGACCAGCGACTCGACCTCGTCCTGGCTCGGGTCCAGCGCGCCGTCGAGCACCATCGCCCGCACGTTCCGCGGGAACGCCTCGGCGTAGGTGTAGCCGATCCGGGTGCCGTAGGAGTAGCCGAGGTAGGTCAGCTTCTCCTCGCCGAGCGCGGACCGCAGGACGTCCATGTCCTTGACGACGTCGCGGGTGCCCAGGTTCGCCAGCATCGCGGTGCCGAACTGGGTGCGCTCGGCGCACTTGTCGGCGAACTCCTTCGACTCGGCGTCCTGGCGGGCCACGCCGGCCGGCGAGCCGTCGGCCTCCAGGTCCTCGGCGCGCTGCTCGGCCCGCTCGGCGTCGGTCAGGCAGGTGACGTCGGGCTCGCTGGCGCCGATCCCGCGCGGGTCGAAGCCGACGAGGTCGAAGCGCTTGCCGATGTCGGTGTTCGCGACCTGGGACGAGAGCCCCGCGGCCGCGTACATGCCGGACGCGCCCGGGCCGCCCGGGTTGATCACGAGCGAGCCGATGCGGTTTCCGGTCGCCTTGTGCCGGAGCACGCCGATCGTGATCGTGTCGCCGTCCGGTTTGCCGTAGTCCAGCGGCACCGTCAGCCGGGCGCACTGGAGGCCAGTCCTGCCGAAAGCGGATCGGATGTCGTCGGAAGTCGCGTAAGGTTCGCAGTCGCCCCAGGTCAACGGCTGTGCGTAGAACCTGTCCAGCCCCGCGGGCACCACGCCGGCCGGCCCCGCCGACTCGGTGGTCACCGTCGGCGCCGGAGCAGGCGACGGCTCCGGCGAGGTGCAGGCCGCGACCGGCACCAGCAGGCAGGCGCCGAGGACGGCGGCGCGTACGGAGGACAACCTGGCTCGCTGAAGGAGGCGCACGTCGTGATCGTGCCATCCTGAGTGGGAACACAGGTGCACCGCCACCTCGTTGGCTGGTGGGTTGCGCGCGAGAAGGACAGGAGACCACGGGTGCCAGCACTGATCAGCCGAATGGGCAAGCGGCTTCGCAAGCTCATCGAGCGGCCGGGCAGCGTCGAGCTGACCAAGTACGAGGCACTGCTGCCGGACATCGAGGCGCTCGAACCCGAGCTGGAGGCGTTGAGCGACACCGAGCTGACCGAGCGCGCGGGCAAGCTCCGCCTGGAGGCCGAGCTCGGCGACCCGCAGCTGGTGGAGCTGTGCGCCCTCGGCCGGGAAGCCGCGCGGCGGGCGCTGGACGAGCGCGCGTTCGACGTGCAGCTGCTCGGCACGATGGGCCTGCTGTCCGGGCACGTGGTGCAGATGCAGACCGGTGAGGGCAAGACGCTGGCCGGCGCGCTGGCCGCGGCGGGGTACGCGCTGCAGGGCAAGCGCGTGCACGTCATCTCCGTCAACGACTACCTGGCGCGCCGCGACGGCGAGTGGATGAAACCGGTGTACGACCTGCTCGGCGTCACCGTCGGCTGGGTCGACGGCAGCCTCACCCGCGAGGAGCGGCGCACGGCGTACGACGCCGAGGTCACCTACGGCGCGGTCAGCGAGATCGGGTTCGACATGCTGCGCGACCGGCTCGTCACGCGCGCCGAGGACGTCGTCCAGCCCGACCCGGAGGTCGCGATCGTCGACGAGGCCGACTCGGTGCTCGTCGACGAGGCGCGGGTCCCGCTGGTGATGGCCGGTTCGGTCGACCAGGCGATCGCCGACACCGAAGTCGCCAACGTGGTCCGGCGGCTGCGGCTGGGCCTGCACTACGAGACCGACACCGACGGCCGCAACGCGTGGCTGACCACGGCCGGCGCGTCGGTCGTGGAGAAGGCCCTCGGCGGCGTCGACCTCTACAGCGAGTCCGGCTCCGAGCGGCTCGCGGCGGTCAACGTCGCCCTGCACGCGCACGCGCTGCTCACCCGCGACGTCGACTACCTGGTGCGCGACGGCAAGGTCGAGCTGATCAACGCCTCCCGCGGCCGGGTCGCCGAGCTGCAGCGCTGGCCGGACGGCCTGCAGGCCGCGGTCGAGGCGAAGGAGCAGGTCGCGCCCACCGACCGCGGCGAGATCCTGGACTCGATCACCGTGCAGGCCCTCATCGCCCGGTACCCGCAGGTCGCCGGCATGACCGGCACCGCGGTCGCGGTCGCCGAGCAGCTGCGTGAGTTCTACCGGCTCGAGGTGGCGGTCATCCCGCCGAACAAGCCGAACATCCGCGAGGACCTCGACGACCGGATCTTCGCCTCGCCGTCGCACAAGCTGCGGGCGATCGTGACGGAGATCCGCGAGGTGCACGAGACCGGGCGGCCGATCCTGGTCGGCACCCAGGACGTCGCCGAATCGGAGGAGCTGGCCGAGAAACTGGCGAAGGCCGACCTGCCGTGCGTGGTGCTCAACGCGCGCAACGACGCCGAGGAAGCCGCGATCATCGCCGAAGCCGGCAAGTACGGCGCGATCACCGTGTCCACCCAGATGGCCGGCCGCGGCACCGACATCCGGCTGGGCGGCGCGGACGGCAAGGACCGCGAACGCGTCGCCGAGCTGGGCGGTCTGCACGTCATCGGCACCGCGCGGTACCCGTCGAGCCGCCTCGACGGTCAGCTGCGTGGCCGGTCGGGCCGTCAGGGCGACCCGGGCAGCGCGGTGTTCTTCGCGAGCCTGAACGACGAGCTGGTCACCTCGAACGCGCCGGACGTGCCCGATGGCATCGACGCGGACGACTCGGGCGAGATCACCGACCCGGCGGCCAAGCGCCACATCGACCACGCGCAGCGCGTCGCCGAGGGCGTCGACCTGGAGATCCACCGCAACACCTGGCGCTACACGCGGCTGATCGAGCACCAGCGGCGCGAACTGCTGGAGTACCGCGACAAGCTGCTGCGCACCGACGCGGCCGCGGAGGCGCTGGAGGGCGAGAAGCGGTACGACGAGCTGGTCGAGAAGGCCGGCGAGGAGACGGCGAAGCAGGTGTGCCGCGAGATCATGCTGTACCACCTGGACCAGCTGTGGTCGGACCACCTCGCGTTCCTGACCGACGTGCGGGAGAGCATCCACCTGCGCGCGCTGGCGCGGGAGACGCCGCTGGACGAGTTCCACCGCATCGCGATCCCGGAGTTCCGCAAGATCGTGCCGAGGATCCAGGAGCGGTCCGCCGAGACGCTCGCGGAGGCGGAGATCAGCGCGGACGGCATCGACCTGGCGGCCTCGGGCGTGCGGCGGGCCAGCTCGACGTGGACGTACCTGGTGCACGACGCGCCGTTCGACGCGGGGTTCGAGGAGACGCTGCGGCAGGTGCGCAGCCTGTTGCGGCGCAAGAAGAACTGAGCCGTCCGCCGGGGTGTGACCGACAATGGGGTCATGCTCCGGATCGCGCTGGCCCAAGTGAACCCGACCGTCGGCGACCTCACGGGCAACGCGGCGCAGACCGTGACGTGGACCCGCAAGGCCGCCGAGGCGGGGGCGCACGTCGTGGTGTTCCCCGAGATGTCGCTGACCGGGTACCCGGTCGAGGATCTCGCGTTGCGGGGGACGTTCGCGGAGGCGTCGCGCGCTGCGTTGCGGGCGTTGGCTGCTTCGCTGGCTGACGCGGGTTGTGGCGAGCTGCTCGTGTACGTGGGCTACCTCGACGTGGACGCCGTCGGCCCGCGCAACGCGGCGGCGGCCCTGTGGCGGGGCGAGGTCGTCGCGCGGCAGTTCAAGCACCACCTGCCCAACTACGGCGTGTTCGACGAGCAGCGGTGGTTCGAGGCGGGGCGGACGCTGGACGTGCTGCGGTTCCACGGCGTCGACATCGGCATGGTGATCTGCGAGGACCTCTGGCAGGAGGGCGGGCCGGTGTCCGCGCTCGGAGCGGCCGGGGTCGGCGTGGTGGTGTCGCCGAACGCGTCGCCGTACGAGCGATCGAAGGACGACATCCGGCTGCCGCTGGTCGCGCGGCGGGCCACGGAGGCCGGTGCGCCCCTGGTCTACTCGAACCAGGTCGGCGGGCAGGACGACCTGGTGTTCGACGGCGACTCGTTCGTGGTCGGCGCGGACGGGTCGGTGCTCGCGCGGGCGCCGCAGTTCGTGGAGCACCTGCTGGTGGTGGATCTCTTCGTGGACGCGGTGGGGTGTGCGCCGGGGACGTACGAGGGGCTCGAGGTGCGGCGGCGGGTGCTGTCCGCGGATCCGGTGCCGGCGTACGAACCCTTGGCCGCGGCGGTGAGCAAGCCGTTGTCCGACGAGGCGGAGGTGTGGTCGGCGCTGGTCGTCGGGCTGCGGGACTACGTGCACAAGAACGGGTTCCGCTCGGTGGTGCTGGGGCTCTCCGGCGGGATCGACTCGGCGGCGACGGCGGCGCTGGCGGTGGATGCGCTGGGGGCGGATTCGGTGCACGGGGTGTCGATGCCGTCGCGGTACTCGTCGGGGCATTCGCGGGACGACGCGGCGGAGCTGGCACGGCGGCTGGGGTGCCACTTCCGGGTGGAACCGGTCGAGGACATGGTGCGGATCTACGTGGACCGGCTGGGGTTGTCCGGCCTGGCGGAGGAGAACATCCAGGCGCGGGTGCGCGGCATGCTCCTGATGTCACTGTCCAATCAGGAGGGTCATCTGGTGCTGGCGACCGGGAACAAGACCGAGCTGGCGGTCGGGTACTCGACGATGTACGGGGACGCGGTGGGCGGTTTCGCGCCGCTCAAGGACGTGTTCAAGACACACGTGTGGGCGCTGGCGCGGTGGCGCAACGCCTCGGCCGAGAAGCGGGGTGAGGTGCCGCCGATCCCGGAGAACTCGATCGCGAAGCCGCCGTCGGCCGAGCTGCGACCGGGTCAGCTGGACACGGATTCCCTGCCGGACTACGGGTTGCTGGACGCCATCCTCGACGACTACGTCGAAGGCGATCGGGGTTACGGTTCGTTGGTGGAGGCCGGGTTTTCGCCGGAAACGATCGATCGGGTGATCCGGATGGTCGACCGTGCGGAGTACAAACGCCGCCAGTACCCGATCGGTACGAAGACAACTTTTAAGGCTTTCGGGCGAGATCGACGGCTGCCCATCACGAACTGCTGGCGTGAAGGGGAGTTCTGAGGCCGGAAACTGTCGGACCCGGATGCCATCATTCCCCCATGACCCTCCTGGAAGGAACTGTTGTCATGGCTGGGAATGTCCGTCCGGTGGCCGACGAGCGCGACGGCCTGCTCACCTTTCTCGCGCAGCAGCGCCATGTCCTGCGGCTGGCGGCGCACGGTCTGAGCGACGAGCAGGCGCGGCTGACGCCCACGCGGAGCGCGTTGAGCGTCGGCGGGTTGATCAAGCACGTGACGAGCACCGAGCAGAGATGGATGGCCGCGGTGCTGCACCGGGAGAAACCGTTGCGGCGACGGGAAATTCCGGCGTCCGCGGGCCGGGATGCCTTGGCGGGCTTCCGGCTCGGTGAGCGGGAGAGCCTGTCCGGCGTGCTGGCCGCCTACGACTCGGTGGCCAGGGAGACCGAGGAGATCGTCGGCGGGATCGAGGATCTCGGGCAACCGGTGCCGGCGCCGCGGGGCGTGCCGTGGTTCCCGGACGACGCCGACGCGTGGCCGGTGCGATGGGTGCTGCTGCACCTGATCCAGGAGACAGCGCGGCACGCCGGGCACGCGGACATCCTCCGGGAGCACATCGACGGCGCGACGGCCGTGCCACTCATGGCCGCGGTGGAGGGGTGGCCGGTCAGGCCGTGGCTGGCCCCGTGGCAACCGAGCGGTTGAGGGCGCCGCCGCTCGGGTCGCCCCGTCCTGTTCCCTCCGACGCGAAGAGCCCGTGTCCGTCCGCACCCTGCCCAGAGGAGGCCCTCCTGAACAACAGCCGCCACGCCGGCCGCCGGCTCCCGGTCGGGCGCGATCCCCCTCTCGCGTCAGAACAGAGTCGGCTGGACGTCGGCGCCTTCGATGATGAGCATCTGCCGCTTGGTCTCCACGCCACCGCGTGCGGAGAAGCCACCCATCCGGCGCCCGGCCGCCAGCACCCGGTGACACGGCACGACGATCGGGAACGGGTTGTGTCCCAGGGCCTGGCCGACGGCCTGCGCCGACCCCGGCATGCCGAGCCGGTGGGCGATGTCGCCGTAGGTGAGGGTCCGTCCGGGCAGGATGGTCCGCGCGATCTCGTACACGCGGCGGTTGAACTCCGGCACGCCCTCGTAGTCGAGGACGATCCCGAGGAGGTCCCGGCGCTCGCCGCGCAGGAGGGCGGTGATCTCGTCGATCGCGGCCTGGATCTCCGCCGGGGGCGTCGATTCGGTGGCTTCGGGGAAGGCTGCCTGCAGGTGGGCGCGCGTGGTCGCGGGGGCGCCGTCGGGCAGGCGGACGCCGGTCACACCGTGCTCGCCCCAGGCGATGCCGCAGTGGCCGATCGCGGTGTCGAAGAGCGCGTAACCGAGTGCTGTCATGGTGTCCCCTCAGGCCGACCGGTGCCGCCAACGTGTTCTTGATGACGGCGGTGCCTTGCTCCATCAAAGCACCGGTGAGCTCGGCCGGCGTGCCGGGGAGGAGGTGACGAGCCGAGCGGTGCCGTCGAGGCGTGTGCCGATGACGAAGCCGGGGGGCGAGGCGTTCGTGGAGCGCACCCCGGTCCCGTAGGGCAGCCCAGGCCGTGTCGAGAGGAGTGTGGATCAGGGTTTCCGTATGTGTTGAAGCCAGGGTCTTGACGGTTCTTGCGTTGCCGCGCGGGTATCCGGCGTCATGGACACCTTGCGCGTCGGTGTGGTCGCGTCGTTCGACTTCACCCGGGACGACGAGATCCGCCGCTGGCTGCCCGAAGGGGTCGGGCTGGAGGTGCGCCGGACCGCCGAGGCCCCGGCCGACGACAACCTGACGATGGTGTCCGCGCTGGCCGACCCCGCGTACCTCACCGCCCCGGTCCGGGCCCTGTGCGGCACCGGCGTGGCGGCGATCGCCTACGCCTGCACGGCGTGCAGTTTCGTGGGCGGCGACGCGGGCGAACGCGCCCTGCGCGAGGCCATGGAGGCGTTCGGCGCGCCCCGGGCGATGACCACGTCCAGCGCGGTCGTCGATGCCCTGCGGAGCATCGGTGCCCGACGTCTGGCGGTCGTGCACCCGTACGCGCCCGCGGTCGGCAGGCGCCTGCACGCGTATCTGACGGCGCACGGCTTCGAGATCACCAGGATCACCGGTTTCGCCCTGACGGCCGACGAGGTCCCCGACGTCCAGCCCGACGAGGTGACCGACCTGATCCGCGAGGGCGACACCCCCACGGCCGACGCGGTGTTCGTGAGCTGCACCGGGTTGCCCACCTACGAGGTCATCGCTCCGCTCGAGAAGGAGCTGGGCAAGCCCGTGGTGACCGCCAACCAGGCGACGATGTGGGCCCTGCTCCGCGAGGTGGGCGCAAACGCCCTCGGCCCGGGACAGCACCTGCTGACGAGCTGATGGGTTCCGCGGGAGCCGCCGCCGGAAGCCCCGACCGGCCAGCCGGAGGCAACGCTCGCGCCGAGCTCGCCAGCCCCAGCCGGTCCCGCACCGGGCACGCCGAACGGGACGCCATCACCAGCAGCCAGGCCACCACCGAACGAAAGCCCTACCGCCCCGCGGGGGGACACAGGCCGCGACGCCTTCGCCCAGCACCCGAGGCGCCACCGCACCAACCCACCACCCCCGCAGCGGGCACGCAGACCGGGACGCCCTCGCGCGGCACCCGAGGCGCCGCAGCGAGCACGCAGACCGGGACATCGTTGCCTGGGTGCGGAGGGCCATCCTTGCGCGGGAAGCGGCCGCTGGCGCCCTCCTCTCCCTCACCGGGATGCTCGGTGTCTCGCCGTTTCGGGCCGGTCGGGCCGTCACCCGCGAGTTCGGGTGTGTCCCTTCGGCCACGCGTCCGCGGCTCCGCGTCGCCTGCCGGGGCCTGGATCACCGTCGTGTGAAGCTCATCGCAGGGGCTTGGGCTCCGTTGTTCCCCGGTGTCACGCTGGGTTTCCCAGATCCACGACCCGGGGACCCGACGAGGGCCTCGAGGGAAGGACGGTCGACGAAGATGTCCACCAACAGCGGCGAGACCGCGGCCCCGTACGGCTCCGGCCCGGCTTCCGGCGGCCCCGTGAAGAAGGTCCGCATCCCCCACCTGCAGGAACTCAAGCGCCGCGGCGAGCCGTGGCCCATGCTCACCACCTACGACATGTACACGGCCGAACTGTTCGACGAGGCGGGCATCCCGGTGCTCCTCGTCGGCGACTCGGCCGCCAACAACGTCTTCGGCTACGAGACCTCACTCCCGGTGACCGTCGACGAGCTGCTGCCGCTCGTCCGCGCCGTCACGCGCGCCACGAAACGTGCGCTCGTCGTCGCGGACCTGCCGTTCGGCTCCTACCAGCTCTCGCCCGAGCAGGCGCTGGCCACCGCCGTCCGGTTCATGAAGGAAGGGCGCGCCCACGCCGTCAAGCTCGAAGGCGGCCGCCGCTTCGCACCGCACGTCGAGGCCCTCACCGGCGCCGGCGTACCCGTCATGGGCCACATCGGTTTCACGCCGCAGAGCGAGCACAACCTCGGCGGCTACCGGGTCCAGGGCCGCGGCGCGGCGGGCGCGGAACTGATCGCCGACGCCCTCGCGCTCCAGGAGGCCGGGGCGTTCGCCGTGGTCATGGAGATGGTGCCGGCCGAGGTCGCGAAGCAGGTCACGCACGAGCTGAAGATCCCGACGGTCGGCATCGGCGCCGGCCCGGACTGCGACGCGCAGGTGCTGGTGTGGCAGGACATGGCCGGTCTGCGCCGCGGCAAGGCGCCGCGCTTCGTCAAGCGGTACGCCGACCTCGCGGGCGCCCTGTCCGGCGCGGCGACCGCCTTCGCGGACGAGGTCCGCCGCGGCGAGTTCCCGGCTGCCGAGCACGCCTTCCACTGATCACTGACGGCCCGGAGCGCGAGGGCCGCAGGCGCGGGCGGGCGCGGCAGGCCCAGACGGCGCGGCAAGACGGGCTCGGCGCAGCGCGGGCACGCCGGGTGGCGGCAGAGCGACCCTGCGCGGGTGGCGGCAATGCGGGGTGGCGGCAACGTGCGCGGGTGACGGCAACGTGCGCGGGTGGCAGCAACGCGTGGCGGTAACAGCAACGCGCGGCGGGAAGCAGCAACGCGCGCGGGTGACGACAACCCGAGGCGGGAAGCAGCAACGCGCGCGGGTGACGACAACCCGAGGCGGGAAGCAGCAACGTGCGCGGGTGACGGCAACGTGCGCGGGTGACGGCAACGCGCGGCGGGCAGCAGCAACGCGCGGCCGCGGCGCGGCGCAACCCTGGCCCGGTCTGCCGTCCTCCCGCGAAGGGCGGCAGACCGGGCCGCATTCACGCCAGGAAATACGCCAGACTGCCCAATCCGGCGACCACGCAATAAATCGCGAACGGGGTCAATGTCCGGGTTTCGAAATAACGGGTCAGGAATCGCAGCGCCAGATACGCGGCCACGCCCGCCACCAGACTGCCCACCAGCGCGGGGCCCAGTGACGCGGAGTTCGCCGGGGTGAACAGGGACGGCAGCTTCAGCACGCCAGCGGCCAGGATCACCGGCGTGGCCAGCAGGAACGCGAACCGCGCGGCGTCCTCGTGGGACAGGCCCCGCCGGAGGCCCGCCACCATCGTGATGCCCGACCGGCTGATGCCCGGGAACAGCGCCAGGATCTGCGCCGCCCCGATCAGCACCGCCTCACCCACCCCGAGCCGGGCCAGGCGGCGGTCGGCCGCCTCCTCGGCGCAGACGATCCGGACCGGCATCGTGATCTCCGCCGAAAAGTCCCGCGTCACCTCGGTCGGCTCGGGCACCGGCGCGACCGGGACCGGACGGCGCGCGGCACGCGCCGACCGCTCCACCGCCAGCAGCACGATCCCGTTGAGCGCCAGGAACACCGCGGTCGGCACCGGTTTGCCCAGCACGTCACGCAGCGCACGCTCCAGTAGCAACCCGGCCACGCCGACCGGGATCGTCGCCAGCACCAGCAGCCACGCCAGCCGCTGATCCGGATCGGACACCCGCCGGTCGCGCACCGACGTCCACAGCCCGCGCACGATGCGCGCCCAGTCCCGCCGGTAGAAGACCACCAGCGCGAGAGCGGTCGCGACGTGCATCGCGACCAGCACGGCCAGGTACGGCGACTCCCCGCCCATGCTCAGGTCGCGCGCCCACGAACCGCCCAGCCAGGCCGGAATCAGGATGCTGTGCCCGAGGCTGGACACCGGAAACAATTCCGACACACCCTGCACAGCGCCGACGACAATCGCCTCGAAATACGTGACAGCGGACATCGCGGACCTCTTTTCCGACCGCCGGAAACCGTCCGCCGAAAATACCCGAGGCGCTAGAGCCGGCCGCCGCTGGCCGTGTCTCCGGACAGCCGCTGCGCGAGGTACACCGGCACGGTCGACACGACGATCAGCACCGCGGCGACCACGTTGACCACCGGCGCCTGGTTGGGCCGGAACAGGTTGTCCAGGATCCAGATCGGCAGCGTCTGCAGCCCGGCACCGAGGGTGAACGTGGTCACGATGATCTCGTCGAACGACAACGCGAACGCCAGCAGCCCGCCTGCCAGCAGCGCCGATCGCAGCATCGGGAACGTGACCAGCCGGAACGTGGTGATCCCGTCGGCGCCGAGGTCCATCGACGCCTCTTCGAGGTTGCCGCCCATCCGCCGCAGCCGGGCGACGACGTTGTTGAACACCACCACGATGCAGAACGTGGCGTGCGCGACGATCGCGGTGAACAGCCCGAGGTCGATGCCCAGGATCGTGCGGAACGCGTTGTTCAGCGCGATGCCGGTGACGATGCCGGGCAGCGCGATCGGCAGGATGATCAGCAGCGACACCGTGTCCTTGCCGAAGAACCGGTACCGCTGCAGCGCGAACGCCGCCATCATGCCGAGCACCAGCGCGATCGCGGTGGCCGCCAGTCCCGCCTGCAGGCTGGTCAGCAGCGCCCGCAACACGCCCTCGTTCTGCGCCGCGCGGCCCCACCACTCCAGCGTGAACCCGGATGGCGGCCAGCCGAACGTGGTGTCGCTGTTGACCGAGTTCAGCAGCACCACCAGCAGCGGCACGTAGATCACGGCGAGCCCGAGCACCAGCGCGGCGAGCAGGACGTACTTGGTCTTCTTGGACAGCATCATCGGGAACCGCCTAGAGGTTGTCCAGCGCGCCGGTCCGGCGCACCGCGGCGAGGTAGACGAGCATGATCACGACCGGCACCGTCGCGACCGTCGCCGCGAACGGGAGGTTGTTCGCCGCGCCGATGTTGTCGTAGACGACGTTGCCGAGCATCTGGTTGGCGCCGCCGACGATCTTGACCGTGATGTAGTCGCCGAGGGTCAGCGAGAAGGTGAAGATCGACCCGGCCACGATCGCGGGGAAGGTCAGCGGCAGCACCACCGTGCGGAACGTCCGCCACGACCGTCCACCCAGGTCGCTCGACGCCTCCACCAGCGAGTTCGGCAACCGGTCCAGTCCCGCGTAGATCGGCAGGATCATGTACGGCAGCCACAGGTAGGACAGCGTGAGGATGGTGGCGGTCAGGCCGTAGCCGGGGGTGGTGCCGAAGAGCCACCCGGCCAGCCCGTTGCCCGACAGCATGACCCGCCACGAGTACGCCTTGACCAGGTAGCTGGCCCACAGCGGCGTCATCACCGCGATCACCAGGATCCGCTGCGCCCGCGGCGAGGCGAACTTGGCCATGTAGAAGGCCATCGGGAACGCGATGACGGCGTCGATCACCGTCACCGCCACCGCGATCCCGAGCGTGCGGAAGGTGATCGTGCGGTAGACCTCGTCGGTGAACAGGGTCGCGAAGTTGTCCAGCGACCACTCGGTGACGACCTGGCCGGTGAACGTGTCGGTGTGCCAGAAGGCGGTGACGAACAACGCCGCCAGTGCGCCGAGGTAGGCCAGGCCGAGCCAGAGCAGCGGCGCGCTGAGCAGCATGCCCAGCCGCAGCCTGGGTTTGCGGTAGAGGAATCCCGACACACTGGCGGCGATGCTCATGTCAGCCCTTGATCTCCGTCCACGCGCGAGTCCACTCGCCGTAGTCCTTGCACTTGACGTCGGTGCGGCCGTCGACGCACTGCGCGATCGGCGTGGTCCAGTACCAGATCTGGCTGGCGTAGGCGGCGTCACCGGCGTGGTAGGTCTCGCAGTGCTTCGCGTCCGCGGTCAGCGCGCACGCCTTCGGGTTGGCCGGGGCCTCGCCGAAGTACTCGGCGACCTTCGCGTTGGCCTGCGGGGAAACGATGTGGTCGAGCCACTTGTAGGCGCAGGTCTTGTGCGGCGACTTCGTGGAGACCATCCAGGTGTCCGACCAGCCGGTGGCACCCTCGACCGGCAGCGTGGACTCCACCGGCGCGCCCTCGGACTTGGTCAGGTTGACCGTCACCTGCCACGCGGTGCCGATGACGGCGTCGCCGTTCTTCAGCGCCTGGCTTTCCTTGAGGTAGTCCGACCAGTACTCCGACACCAGCGGGCGCTGCTGCTTGAGCAGGTCGACCGCGGCCTGGAACTGCTTGTCGTCCAGGGCGTAGGGGTTCTTGATGCCCAGTTCCGGCTTGGTCTTCATCAGGTAGAGCGCGGCGTCGGCGATGTAGATCGGCGAGTCGTACGCGGTGACCTTGCCCTTGTACGGCGAGTTCGCGTCGAACACCACCGACCACGACGTCGGTGCCGGGTTGACGTGGTCGGTGCGGTAGGTCAGGACGTTGGCGCCCCAGCCGTGCGGCACGCCGTAGGACACGTTGTTCACGCTGTTCCACGGCTTGTTCTTGAGGAAGTCGTAGACGTCGGCGTAGTTCGGGATGAGGCTGGTGTTGACCGGTTCGGTGTCGCCGGCGGCGATGAGCCGCAGCGAGGCGTCACCGGAGGCGGAAATGACGTCGTACTGGCCGGTCTTCATGAGGCTGACGGCCTCGTCGGAGGTGCCGAAGGTCTTGACGTTGACCTTGCACCCGGTGGCCTGCTCGAACGGGGTGACCCAGTCGACGTTCGGGTCGTTGGACCCGTTCTCCGCGTAACCGGGCCAGGCCAGGATGTTCAGCGCGCCCTCGGGCTGACCGAGCTGGGAGAGGGCTTCGAGCTTGGGCGGCGTGAACCCCTGCCCGCCCGTGCTGGACGGGCTGGACGAAGTGCTCGACGTGCCGCAGGCCGCCACGGCGGTCCCCGCACACATCAGCCCCGCGATCAAGCGCAGGGTCCGGCTGTTGCGCATCTGGTTGGCTCCTTACTCGGTGATGCGGAAGTTGTGCTCTTGCCGCCAGGCGAGACGGACGCGGTTGTCGGCAAGTTCGAGGGGTGCGCCGGCGTTCTGCCGGACCACCGAGAGCTGCCCGCCGACGTCGAGCGCCACCACGTAGCGAACCGTGGCGCCGGCGTAGGACGTGCTGGTGACGGTGCCGGTCGCGGAGACCTCGCCCGCGGCGGCCGGTTGCGACAGGTCGGGGTCGATGCGGATCTTCTCCGGCCGGATGCTGAACACGCCGCGCGTGCCGAGCACGGCTTCGGCGCTGTCGCCGGACAGCAGGTTCGACGTGCCGACGAACCCGGCGACGAACGCCGTGGCCGGCTTCTCGTACACCTCGCTCGGCGTGCCGACCTGCTCGATCCCGCCGGTGTTGAACACGGCGATCCGGTCGCTCATCGTCAGCGCCTCGTCCTGGTCGTGCGTGACGAAGATGAATGTGATGCCGACGTCGCGCTGGATCTGCTTCAGCTCGGTCTGCATGGCGTGCCGCAGTTTCAGGTCCAGCGCGCCCAGCGGTTCGTCGAGCAGCAGCACCTTGGGGCGGTTGACCAGCGCGCGGGCGAGCGCGACGCGTTGCCGCTGCCCGCCGGACAGCTGCGTGGGTTTGCGGCCCTCGAACCCTTCCAAGTGGACGGTCCGCAGCGCCTCGCGGCGCCGGTCGCGGCGCTGCGCGCGGGGCACCTTCTTGACCCGCAGCCCGTACTCGACGTTCTGCTGCACGGTCATGTGCGGGAACAGCGCGTAGTCCTGGAACACCGTGTTGACGTCCCGTTCGAACGGCGCCAGCCGGGTGACGTCGCGGCCGGCCAGTTCGACCGTCCCGGACGTGGGCAGCTCGAACCCGGCGATCATGCGCAGCACGGTGGTCTTGCCCGAGCCGGACGGTCCGAGCATCGAGAAGAACTCGCCCTGCGCGATGTCCAGGTCGACGCCCTCGACGGCGACGACGGACCCGAACTCCTTGCGCAGGCCGCGCAGGCGGATCGCGCTCGTGGTCCCGGCCGGGGCGGTCTTCTCGGCCAGTGCGGGTGCTTGGTTGGGCGACATGTCGATCACTGCGCTCCCCAGGCCGTCATGACGTGCTTCACGCGGGTGTAGTCCTCCAGGCCGTACAGCGAGAGGTCCTTGCCGTAGCCGGACTTCTTGAACCCGCCGTGCGGCATCTCCGCCACCAGCGGGATGTGCGTGTTGATCCACACGCAGCCGAAGTCGAGCTTGGCGGACAGGCGCATCGCGCGGCTGTGGTCGGCGGTCCAGATCGACGACGCGAGCCCGTACTCGACGCCGTTGGCCGCGGCCAGCGCCTCGTCGTCGCCGGCGAACCGCTGCACGGTGATGACCGGGCCGAACACCTCGTTCTGCGAGATCTCGTCGTCCTGCCGGACGCCGGAAACCACGGTCGGCTCGAAGAAGTAGCCCTCGTCGCGGGCGCGCTTGCCTCCGGTGTGGACGGTCGCGTGCGCGGGCAGCCGCTCGATGAACCCGGTGACCTTCGCGAGGTGACCGGCGCTGTTCAGCGGCCCGTAGAGCACGTCCGGGTCGTCGGGCAGCCCGGTCTTGGTCGCCTCCGCGTGCCGGGTCAGCGCGGCCACGAACTCGTCGTGCACGTCCTCGTGGACCAGGACCCGGGTGGCGGCGGTGCAGTCCTGGCCGGCGTTGAAGAACCCGGCGCCCGCGATGGTCTCGGCCGCGTTCTCCAGGTCGGCGTCGGGGAAGACGATCACCGGCGCCTTGCCACCGAGTTCCAGGTGGACGCGCTTGAGGTCGGCGGCCGCGGAGCCGGCGACCTCGATGCCGGCGCGGACCGAGCCGGTGATCGACACCATCGCCGGGATGTCGTGCTCGACCAGCGTCCGGCCGGTGGCCCGGTCGCCGCAGACGACGTTGAGCACGCCCGGCGGCAGGAACTCGGCGGCGATCTCGGCGAGGAGCACGGTGGACGCCGGGGTGGTGTCGGCGGGTTTGAGCACGACGGTGTTCCCAGCCGCCAGCGCGGGCGCGATCTTCCAGATCGCCATCATCAGCGGGTAGTTCCACGGCGTCACCTGGGCGCACACCCCGATCGGCTCACGCCTGACGTAGGACGTGTGCCCGGTGAGGTACTCGCCCGCGGCGCGGCCCTCCAGGGCGCGGGCGACCCCGGCGAAGAACCGCAACTGGTCGATGATCACCGGGATCTCCTCGGCCGTGGTGACGGCCAGCGGTTTGCCGGTGTCGGCCGACTCGGCGCGGACGATCTCCTCGGCCCGCCGCTCGACGGCGTCGGCGATCTTCAGCAGCGCGACCTGGCGGTCGCCGGGCGTGGTTTCGCGCCACTGCTCGAAGGCCCGGGCCGCGGCGCGCAGGGCACGGTCCACGTCCTGCGGGCCGCCGACGGGCGCGGTGCAGTACGGCCGGCCGGTGACCGGATCGATGATCTCGGCGACGGCTCCGTCAGCGGAATCCGCGAGTTCGCCGTCGATGAAGTGCTTCAGCTGGTGCACGGGCAGGCTCCTGGCTCGGCGGGGACGGTGCGGGTCGGTACCCCGATGGCCGGAAAACATATAAGACCATATTTCATAGGACAAGGCTTTGAGGCAGGATTGTTCGCGGCGGTACCCGAAAGAAGGAGCCCGATGCGAAGGCCGTTGACGTCCCCCAGCGCGCGATCAGTACTGTTCGCGCCCCTGGACCAGACCGGGCGGGCCGAGCTCGTCGCCCGGCGGCTGGTGGACGCGATCACGCTGGGTGTCCTCGCCGACCAGGAGCAACTGCCGAGCGAGGCCGAGCTCGCCGAGCAGTTCGGGGTGTCCACCGTGACCGTGCGGGAGGCGCTGGTGGCCCTGCGGCAGCAGGGTCTGGTGCAGACGAAGCGGGGTCGCGGCGGCGGCAGCTTCGTCTGCGCGCCGCCGGAGGAGAACGACGAGACCTGGCGGGCGCGGCTGCGCGAGGTCTCGCTGAGCGAACTGCGGGACATCGGCGACGACTACGTCGCGATCGCGGGCGCCGCCGCCCGGCTGGCCGCCGAACGCAGTTCCACCGAGGACATCGCCCGCGTCCAGCTCGCCGCCGAGGACCTGGACGGTGCGGTCGGCACCGCGGCCGCCCGCGCCGAGCGGCAGTTCCACCTGGAGGTCGCCGCCGCGTCCCAGTCCCCGCGGCTCACCCACCAGGAGATCCGGTTGCAGAGCGAACAGGGCGCGTTGCTGTGGCTGCCGCTCGGGCACCACGATCCGGTGACGGCGTGCACCGAGCACCGGGCGATCGCCGCGGCGATCGCCCAGGCCGACGGCGAATTGGCCCGCAAGCTGACCGAGCAGCACATCCTGGACACCATCGACCGATTGGGTGAGGTGCATCTTGACCTACTCGGGTCCTAAGCTTCGACACCTCGACTACACCAGGGGCGGCATCGTGAACGACACGCTGGCCGGCGAGGACATCGCCGAAGAGGTGTCCGGCATCGTCGAGGGCGTCTTCGAGCGGCTGGCGCCCGCCGTCGCCGCGGCCACCGCGATCCTCGGCAGACCCGGCCCGGTCCGCGCCGCCGACCTGGACGCGCTGCGCCCGGACGTGATCGCGGCGCTGGGCGAGCGGATCGTGGGGGCCGGGTTCATCGCCGCCCCGGACGCACTGGCCGACCAGCGCTTCGGCTTCGAATGGTGGACGTGCACGCCCGGCGGGCCGCCCGCGCAGCTGTTCATCAGCCTCGACCCGGCCAGCGACCACTTCCTGGACTACACGCGGCAGTCGTGGTTCACCGTGCCGCGCGACTCCGGCCGCCGCCACATCACCGGCCCCTACGTCGACTACCTGTGCACCGACGAGTACACGCTGACCTTCACCGTCCCGGTGCTGCGGGACGGCGCGTTCGCCGGGGTCGTCGGGGCGGACGTGTTCGTGCACCAGTTCGAGCGGCTGCTGCTGCCCAAGCTGCGCCGCGTCGACGGCCGGGCCGCCGTGATCAACGCGCAGGGCCGGGTGATCGCCGCGAACACCGCCCGCCAGGCGACCGGTTCGCTGGTGCGGGATCCGGACATCGCGTCCTGGTGGAACTCCGGCGCGCCGCCGGTGCACGACGCGGACACGGTGCTGCTCCGCTGCGGTGACGCGCCGATCGCCCTGCTGGTCACCAAGCGCTGAACGCCGCGGACAGCTCGCGGTGGGCGTCCACCAGGGACGGTCCGTACCAGGTGAGGTAACGGCCGGAGATCAGCACGAACGGCACGTCCGGGAACGCCTCCGGGCCGTCGGTGTCGGTGAACAGGTACGGCTCGTCGGGCAGCACCAGCAGATCGGCCCCGCCCTCGGTGAACCGCGCCCGCAGCTCGTCGATCTTCGGCCGGGGATAACGATCTTCGTGGTCGGCGTAGACGTTCACGATGCCCAGCCGGTGCAGCACGTCGCCGCCGAAGGTGTCCCGGCCGAGCACGATCCACGGCTTGCGCCAGACCGGGACGACCGCCCGGGCGCGCTCGGGTTTCGCCTCCCGCCACAGCTCCTCGGCGGTGACCAGCCAGTCCGGTTCGGACACTTCCAGCGCCTGGGCCAGCAGGCGGCGCAACGACGCCAGCGCGTGCGGGACGGTCGCCGGCGCCTCCATCACCCACACCGGAACCCCGTTGGCGCGCAGGCGTTCCACGTCCTCCGGCCGGTTCTCCTCGGAGTTGGCCAGCACGAGGTCCGGGCGCAGCGCCAGGACGTCGTCGACCTTCGGGTACTTCGACCCGCCCACCCGCGACACCTCCAGGCGGTCCGGGTGCGTGCAGTAGTCGGTGGCGCCGACGATGCGGCCGGGCGCGCTCTCCTCGACCGCTTCCGTCAGAGCCGGGACCAGCGAGACCACGCGCTGGGGCACACCGCGCAGCGGCACGTCCGCGCCGAGGTCGTCGAACAGCGTCATCGGTCTCCTTCGAGGTGTTCCAGCAGGACGTCGCCGTGGCAGGGTTCCGGCGCGCACCAGCATCCCAGCGCCCGCCCCGCCAGTTCGTCCAGCCGGGCCAGCAGGTCCGGCCGCCCGTTCAGGTACTCGCGGTAGTGCCGCACCATGGCGGCGCGGTCCTGCTTGGCCTCCTTGACGAACGGGTTCGCGAACGGGGACCCGGGCCAGGCGTGCCGGTTGCCCCGGTGGCCGATGTAGGTGATCAGGTCGTGCTCCACGAGCCACGGCACGAGGTGCTGGTGCGGCCCGGACTTCCGCACGTTGACGACCACCGCGTGGCCGTCCCGCACGCGCCGCGCCAGGTCGCGCTCCTCGTCGGTCCAGTCGCTCATGCCCGCTCGAACGACACCTTCCGCTTGTCGACGTCCACCGCGGTGAGCCGGACCGTGATGCGGCGGCCTTCCGGCAGGTTCTCCCCCGCGCACCGCGCCATCACCGGCGGGTCGGCCAGCAGGATCTCCGCCCGGTTCTCCTCCGCCCGCAGCACGACCGCCTCGAACGTGTCGCCGACGCGGTCGGCCAGCATCCACGCCTCGACCTGGTCCAGGCACGCCTTCTCGACGCGCGCGGCGAGCAGGTCGGAGGCGTTCATCAGGCCGGGCAGCTCGGTCAGCGCCGTGCGGGCCCACGCCGGGACCGGCTCGCCCGCGCTGACGGCGAGGCAGACCTCGGCGGCGAACCGGTCCGCCAGCCGCCGGATGGGCGCGGTGACGTGCGCGTACGGGGCGCCGATGCCGGCGTGGGTGACGACCTCGGGCAGCTCGCCGTCGAAGGTGGTGTAGCCGGCGCCGCGCAGCAGGCGGGTGGTGTCGGTGTAGAAGGCCATCGACTCCGGTTGCGCCGGGTCGAGCCCAGCGAGCAGCTCGGCGACGCTGGTCCCCGCCGGCCAGTCGATGCCCAGCGCGCCGGCCGCGCCACGCAGCCAGTCGAGCGTTTCGGCGTCCGGCTCGGGCAGGGTGCGCAGCAGGCCGATCTTCGCGCCGATCATCATCTCCGCCGCGGCCATGCCGGTGAGCAGGGAGATCTCGGCGTTCCAGGCCTCCAGTCTGGTGCGCGGCCGCATGCCGAGCACCCAGTCGCCGCCGTTCGCGCCGATGATCCGGTCCGGCAGCTGCGGTTCGACCGCGCCGCGGCGGACGGCCAGTTCGCGGCGGAGCGTGCCCAGCTCGGGCAGGGCGGCGATCGACGGGTGCGGCGCGGCCGGGTCCTCGGTCGCGTAGTCGAGTTGCTCGGTGGAGCGGACGAGCGCGCGGCGCACGGTGGCGTGCGTGAGTTCACCGTCGCGGCCGAGGTCCAGGGTCCACAGCACGGCGGGCCGGACCTCGCGGGGCAACAGGCTCGCGGCGCCCTCGGACAGCACCGGCGGGTGCAGCGGCACGGTGCCGTCGGGCAGGTAGAGGGTCTGGCCGCGGCGGCGCGCCTCGCGGTCGATCGGGCCGTCCGGCGTGACGAACGCGGCGAGGTCGGCGATCGCGTAGTGCACCCGGAAGCCGCGTGCGCGCCGTTCGATCAGGATGGCCTGGTCGAGGTCCTTCGCGCCCGGCGGATCGAGCGTGACCAGGGGCAGGTCGGTCGCGTCGGCGCGGTCGGCGGCGAACTCGGACGGGTCCATCACGACGCTCTCGGCCTCGGCCAGGACAGCCGGGTCGAAGTCCTCCGGCAGCTCGAACTCGGCGCGCAGCCGGGCGAACCCGCCGTCCGCCGAGTTCGTGCTGGTCACGACGTGGTGCACACCTAGACCCTAACCCGGTATCGCCGGTTCGGTCGCCCGTTCGGGGTTGAGCCGGACGGGTGTATCTTGCCCGCACACCACCGAAAAGCGATATCGTTTTCAACTGGATGAAGGGTGCCCCCACTGTGAAAGTCGCCTTTGTCGGCAAGGGCGGAAGCGGGAAGACGACGCTGACCTCGCTGTTCGCCGCTTATCTCACCGGTTCCGGCCACCCCGTCCTGGCCATCGACGCCGACATCAACCAGCACCTGGCCGTCGCGCTGGGCGCGACCGCCGAGGAGGCGGCGGCGCTGCCGACGCTCGGCGAGCACCTCCCGCTGATCAAGGACTGGCTGCGTGGCGACAACCCGCGGATCACCGGCGCCGACGCGATGATCAAGACGACCCCGCCCGGGCGCGGATCGCGACTGGTGCGGCCGTTCGAGGACAACCCGGTCTTCGCGGCGTGCTTCCGCGAGGTCGCCGGGGTCCGGCTGGGCGTGACCGGGCAGTTCACCGAGGACGACCTCGGCGTGGCCTGCTACCACTCGAAGGTCGGCGCGGCGGAGCTGCTGCTCAACCACCTGGTCGACGACGCAGGCGAGTACGTGGTGATGGACATGACCGCGGGCGCCGACGCGTTCGCCTCCGGCCTGTTCACGCGGTTCGACGTGACGTTCCTGGTGTGCGAGCCGACGCTGCGCAGCGTCGGCGTGTACCGGCAGTACGCCGAGTACGCGCGCGACTTCGGCGTGCGGCTCGCGGTGGTCGGGAACAAGGTCACCGACGACGAGGACGTCGAGTTCCTGCGCGACCAGCTGGGCCCGGACCTGCTGTGCTGGCTGACCGGGTCGTCGCACGTGCGGGCCGCCGAGCGCGGCCGGACCCGGCCGATCACCGCGCTGGAGCCGCACAACCTGGACGCGCTGGCCACCATCCAGTCCACTGTGGATGCCACACCGCGGGATTGGGCGAAGTTCCACCGCCAGGCGGTCGAGTTCCACCTGCGCAACGCCCGGTCGTGGGGCAACGAGCGCACCGGGCTGGACCTGGCCGCGCAGGTGGACCCCGAGTTCGTGCCCGGCCCGCCCGCGCTGGCCGGGGCGTAGGAAGAAATCGAAAGGAGCACGATGTCCCTCGATGTACCCGCCGACCTGCTCGCCCGCGCCGAATCCGGTGAGGTGAGCGACGCCGAGTTCGTCGCCTGCGTGCGCGACTCGCTGCCCTACGCATGGCAGGTGATCAGCGAAGTGGCCGCGGACCTCGAGGGCGGCGCCGCCGACTTCGCCGACCACGCGACCCCGCCGCCGAGCGAGAAGGAGCGGGGCCAGCTGCTGCGGGCGCTGGCGTCGGACGCCATCCGCGGCGGGCTGGAGCGGCACTTCGGCATGAAGCTGGCGTTCCAGAACTGCCACCGGGTCGCGGCCTTCCGCCCGGCCGCCGTGGACAGTGACGCGTACCGGGAGTTCATCTCGGCGGCCGGCCAGCTGCGCAACCAGAGCCCCGCGCTGCGCGACTGCTGACGGTGTGTTCTAGGAGCCCCGGACCCCCGCGGTCCGGGGCTCCTGCTCGTCGGTCAGCGCCACTTGGCGTCTTCCTCGTCGGCCTTCTTGGTGCGCTCCCGGGCGATCTCGAGCGCCCGGCGGGCGGTGGCCTCGTCCGGGTACGGCCCGAGGAGATCGATGGACCGCGACCGCTCGAGGTGCTCGACCTCGCCGGTCCTGGTATTATAATACCACCCCTGGTCAGGGTTGGGATCCTTGCTCTTCGCCATGCTCCGAGCTTCGCACCACCGCACGGACCACGCCAGCGACAAACCCTCCGTAGAGTCGCTACTCCATTCGACGGTCCCTCGGATGCGACACCGGTCACAGTCCACTGGATCGCGTGGACTACCCTGCCCGCATGATGATCAAGGGACGCGCCTTAGCGCTCCTCACGGCGGTGGTCGGGGCTCTGTCACTGTACGTGGTGACCCTCCCAGGGGTCTCCTCCTTGTGGTGGCAGCCCACGGACCACGTCGCGGTAGCCGTCGCGTGACGGCGCGGGGCGCGGCGAGCCACGCCTGGGGCCCGGAACCGCCGACTCCAGCCGCTCGATCGCGCTCCGCGCTGCACCTGCCTGGTCGTGCTCACCAAGCGTGTCCGCCAGCGCTGCCACTGTGGACCAGTCGGTGATCGCCTCCGCCCAGTTCCCGTTCGCTTCCCGGGCCTCGGCGAGCAGCCGGGTCGCCCGCATCTCGGCCGGGATGTCGTTCGCCGCACGGCACGCGGCCACCGCTTCCTCCGCGGCCGTCACCGCGCTCCCGAGGTTGCCCAGCCGGCGGTGCGCTTCGCTCAGCACCGACCACGGCTCCGCCAGCCTCCGGTCGGTCCGGGTGCGCCGGTAGATCGCCAGCGCCGCTTCCGCATCGGCGATGGCACCCGCGAAATCACCCCGCACCAAGGCCAGGCCCGCCAGCTTCGCGTAGGTGTCCCCTTGCTCGCGGGCCTCGCCCGAACCGCTCCGCAGCGCGAGCGCGTGGCGGTAGTGCCGGTCCGCGGTCTCGAACCGCCCGCCGCGCTGGTAGAGATCGCCCAGCCGGTGGTACACCCGGGCCTGGCCGTCGAGATCGTCGATGGCCTCGGACAACGCGAGGCTGCGCTCGTGGAGCTCGATCGCCTTCTCGTGGTTGCCCCGTTCCAGGTGGCAGTTCGCGAGGTTGTACAAGGCCATGGCTTCCGCCATGACGTCGCCCTCCCGGACCAGCTTCATCGCCCGGCCGAAGTACGCCGCGGCGGCGTCGTACTCGCCGAGGTGGAAGTGGTTGACGCCGAGGTTGTTCAGCCCGCCCGCTTCGCCGTCCCGCTCACCGGCTCTGATCGCCGCGTCGACGGCCAGGGTGTAGAGGCCGCTCAGCCGTCGCGGATCGCCGAACCGGTTGAGCACCTCGCTGAAGGCTCCGATGAGCCGCCAGGCGTGGCCCGGATGACCGTCGGCAGCGGCGAACCGGCTGACGGCGATCACCTGGGGCCGCTCCCGCACACACCACTCGAGTGCCACCGCGGCGTCGTCGAACTGAAGGGGGCGCACGCCGGCGAGGAGCGGCTGCGGCGGGATGTCCCGCAGGAACGGGGCGACGTGCTCCATGGCGGCGAGCACGGAACCCAGGTACCAGTCGAGCATCCGCCGCAGGGCGAGGACACGTTCCTCCCGGTCACACCGCTCGCCCGCGCGCTGGGCGGCGTAGAGGTGCAGCAGGTCGTGCAAGCGGTAGGTGTCACCACTGTCCTGCTGCACGAGGTGGGCCGTGATCAGCCTCTCCAGCAGCCGCTCGGCTGTCGCGACCGTCGAACCCGCCATCGCCGCCGCCGCGGGCAGGCTGATCCGCGCGCTCGGGTGGAGCCCCAGCACCTGGAAGAAGTGATCCAGTTCCGGGCTCAGCGCATCGCAGGACCAGGTGAAGATCGCGCGCAACGTCGTCGAACCGTCGTCGGCACCGGCGTCCAGCAGACGCGCGCGTTCACGCTCGAGCTGAGCGGTGAGGACAGCCAGTGGCACACCGGGGCGCCGGGCAACGTGCTCGGCGGCGATCCGCAGAGCCATCGGCAGTCCGTCACACAGCTTCGCCAGCTGGGGGACGGTGGCGAGATCGGCCTCGGGGACGAGATCGGCGAGCCGCCGCTGCAGCAACAAGGAGGAGTCGGACTCGCTCATCAGCGGCACGGTGAACGACCTGCCCTCGGGGAGCGTGATCTTCTGCCTGCTGGTGATGAGGACCGGGCTCGGCGCGGTCACCGTCAGGAGATCGCCGAGGTGCCGGCGGTCGCGGACGTTGTCGAGCACCACGAGGATCCGGCGGCCGGCCAGCGCGCTGCGCAGTAGTGCCCCCAGGTCGGGGCTGCGGTCGGCGGGACGGACGTTCAGGGCCTCCAGGAAGGTCCGCATCACGGTGGCCGGCGCGACCGGTTCGTCGTTGCCGTAGCCGTTCAGGTCGAAGTACAGCACCCCGTCCGGGAAGTAGTCCTTCCGCGTGTGGGCCCAGTGCGTCGCGAGCGTGGTCTTCCCGATTCCGCCCGCCCCGTCCAGCGCGATCACCGCGGACATCTCCCCGTGCAACAACCACTCGTCGAGGCGGTCGAGCAGGTCGGCACGGCCGTGGAATCCCGGCACGCGCCGCGGCAGCGTGCAGGGTGGTTCGGGCCGCCCCATGCGTGCCGTCGACGCCTGCGCCGCCACGATCCGGCGCCACGCTTCCTGGAATTCCGGCCCCGGCTTCCGGTCGTGTTTTCGCCGCAACCGATCCGTGAACTGGCTGTGGAAGTTGGCCGCGCTGCCGGCTCCGTCGACGACCGCGAGCGCGGTCAGGTGCTGCCTGGCGAGCGTTTCGTCCAGGTCGTAGGTCTGCAGCAGATCCCGGGTCCGGGCGGCCACGGTTTCGTGGCCGTCATCGTCGAGCTCGGCATCGAACAAGGCGTAGTAGGCCGGCAGCAAATCGTTGCGGGTGTGATCGTCGCGGAGCTCGTCGAGCCAGTCTCCCCGGAGGTCGTCGAACATATCCCCGCGCCAGCAGCCGACCGCCGCTCGCAATTTCTCCACACTCCGCTTGCGGTCGACCTTGCGCAAGGCACGGCTGTCCGTAACGAGTTTGCGAAACCGGTGGTAATCGACGAGATCTCGATCGATCTCCAGCCGATAACCGCGCTGCGCGGTGTGCACGCATGCCGGAACGGAGTGCTTGTCCAAGAAGGAACGCACCCGGGACACGTAGATCTGCAACTTCCGCGCGGCGTGGGACGGGTCGACGTCGTTGTCCCACAACGCCTCAACCAGCTCGTGCACATGCACGTGCGTGTTCGCGCGCAGCAGCAACACGCCCAGCATGGCTCTCGTCTTCGCTGCGCCCGGATTGATCAAAGAATCACCGACACGGAGGCGCACCGGTCCCAGAATTTGAAATTCCATGGGTATCCATCTTTGCTGCGGGACAAAGATCCTCGGTCAGGATTTTCGACGCGGCGCCGGGGCGGCCGTTCCGGTATTCCGCGTCCGATATCCCATCGTTACGCGGCGGTCAACGGCATTGCAAGCGAACTGCAAGTGATCCGGCCGGTCGCGCCGTCATCGTCGGTTCCACCACCTAGCGAGGGGAGTCGCCATGACGGAGGAAGAGTGGGCGGTGGTTCCGGTCGGACCGGACGCGCAGACGTGGGTCACCAGGCCCCGCTGCCGGACGGTGCTGGTCATCGTGCACACGACGGTGTCCGGGCAGCGCCTGCTGGACGTCCTGGGGCTGATCGAATCCGACCGCGCGATCCAGGCGGTCTTCACGCGAGCCCCCGACGTGTTCAGCGAAGGGGTGAGCGAGATGTTGCGCGGCACCGGCGCCCTGGAGATCCCGTGGCGGCAAGCCGTGCGCGAGCAGTTCGATCTCGGGCTGGCCGCGTCGTACGGCGGGATTTCGCGGATCCACGCACCGGTCATGGTCCTGCCGCACGGAGCCGGGCACGCGAAGAAGACGCCGGCTCGTGCTGGACGGCCCGCGGCCCGTACGGTGTACGGGCTCGGCGCCGAGCACCTCGTGCAAGCCGGGCGAGTCGTACCCGCCTCGATCGTCCTGTCCCACGAATCCGAGCGCGACGTGCTCGTCCGGCAGTGCCCGGAAGCGGCGGACGTCGCGGTCGTGGCGGGCGATCCGTGTTACGACCAGTTGCTGGCCAGCGTTGCGCACCGGGACGAGTACCGGCGCGCGCTGGGCGTCACCGACGAGCGTGAGATCGTGCTGATCACATCCACCTGGGGCCGGCACTCCCTGTTCGGGCGCGATCCGGGATTGATCGGTGCGGTCCTCGATCAGCTGGATGCCCGGCGCTACCAGGTCGCCCTGATGATTCACCCGGCCACCTGGTCCGGGCACGGCCGGCGGCAGCTGCGTGCGTGGCTGCGCGACGAACGGCGAGCGGGACTCGTCCTGGTGGAGCCTGACACGGATTGGCGAGGCGTGGTGGTGGCAGCCGACCGGGTCATCGGCGATCACGGTTCGAGCACCGTGTACGCGGCCGCGCTCGGCAAACCGGTGCTGCACACCGACATCCCGCTCGGCGAACTCGACGAGTCGTCCGCCCAGGCCTACGTCGGCAGGCACGCGCCCCGGCTGGCCCGCTTCCAGCCCATCGAGCCGCAGCTGAAACAGGCACCGCCGCCCGGCTGGCAGACACAGGTGGCCCGGAGACTCACGTCCCGGCCGGGACTGGCGCACCGGCTGTTGCGGGAAGAGATGTACCGGTTGCTCGGGTTGCCGGTGCCCGGTCGGCATCGGGCCGTCGAGCCGGCTCCGCTTCCGCTGATCGGACGGTACGGCGATGTGTGACCACGTCATCGCGCGCGCGACCGCGTCGAGCCGGGCGGTCCTGCAGTGCGCCGACATCATCCTCGGCGAAGCACCGGATCTGACCAGCGCGACCTGGCAGGTCACCTGCCTGCTCACCCGGTTTCCGGGGTGCGTCGTCGTGGCTGTGCGACACGCCGGAGGGCGATGGTGTGTGATCGGCCCACGGGACCGGGAGTCGTGGCTGCTGCGTCCCGGATTCGGCACCCGCATCGGCTGGGCAGCGCTCGCCGTACGTGCGGCCGAGGCGGTGACGCCGTGATCGTCGTGGCCGGAGTGGTCACCGTCCGGGTGGCCCGGCAGTTCGAGTCCTTCCCCATCCCGTTCGTCTCCAGCACCACGCACCCCGGTGACATCAGCATCCGGCTCGCCGGTGTGGGCTGGACGGTGGCCAGAACGCTCCAGCAGCTGGGCGACGCGGTCCGGTTGGCGACCTACGTCGGCACCGACCTCGCCGGCCGGCTGGCCAAGCTGGAACTGCATGAGCACGGCCTCGCGGGACCCACCGTCCTGAGCACCGACAGCCAGCCCCGGTCGATGGTGCTCTACGACCGGGAGGGGCGCCGGTGCGGGGCGTCGGATCTGCGACGAACCCCTCGCCTGACCTACCCGGCCACGCTGTTCGCCCAGACCGTCCCCGGTGACTGCACGGCCGCCGTGCTCACCAACATCGGCTTCACCCGGTCCCTGATCCCGGTCGTGGCCGAGCGCGGCATCCCGTTCGCGACGGACCTGCACCTCGTCCGCGACGTCGAATCGGCGCACAACCAGGATTGGATGCGGTGCGCGCACGTGCTGGCGTCGTCGCACGAGAAGTTGCCGATGTCGCCGGAACAGTGGGTCCGCCGGTTGTGGTCACGGTACGGAACGGAGGTCGTGATCGTCGGCTGCGGCTCTCGTGGCGCGCTGCTCGGGCTCCGCGCTCAGCGCCGGATCTGGCACGTGCCGGCCGTGGCACCACGCGGGGTGCGGTTCCAGGCCGGCGCGGGAGACACCCTGCTCGCGACGTTCGTTCACGGCTACTTCCGGTCCGGCGATCCGGTGGCGGCCATCCGGCGGGCCGTGCTGGCCGCAGGGTGGAAGGTGGGCGGCACACCGGACGAGGAGGCCGGGGTGCCGGCGGTCGTGCTGGAGCGCCTGATCGCCGAAGGTGGCCTCCCCGGCGTCATCCCGGTGGAGTAGCCAGCAGGGCGTCGGCCAGCTCGTCGTGGCGCCGGGCCTGTTCCAGGTCGCCGTCACGACGAGCGAGCTCGGCCAAGAGCCGGTGGGTGCGGCCGCGCTCATGATCGGAGTCCTGCGCGGCGAACGCGGTGAGGGCCTTCTCCAGCAACGGCCGGGCTGCCGAATCGTCACCACTGCCGGACGCGGCTCGCCCGAGCACGACGTTGGCCCGCGCCTCGTTGTAGGGATCGGGCAGGGCGGCCAGCAGACGACGCGCGCGGTTCGCGGCGTCCCGGGCGTCCTCGAACCGCTGGAGCGCCAGAAGCACCTCACCGAGTTCGATCAGGGCCAGGCCCTCGCCGCGCCGGCGTCCCAGCGAACGCAGGATGTCGGCCGTGGCCCGCAGCGCGTCGACCGCTCCCGGCAGATCCCCGCGGTGGACCGCGACCAGCCCCAGCGTCTTGAGGGCACCCGCCTCCCCGCGCCGGTCCCGCCTGATCCGCGCACTGCGCAACAGTTCCTCGGCCTGCTCCTCCGCGACCTGCCACCGCCCCTGCGCGAGGTGCGCCCGGGCCAACCGCTTGCGCATGCGGTCGCGCAGTGCTGGTTCTCCCGCGGTTTCGGCGGCGCGCAGGGCGATTTCGTTGCTGGCGAAGGCGTCCGCGCGGTGCTTGTGCAGTTTGAGCAGCGGCTGCAACGCGTCGGCCAGTTCGAGGGCCAGCCGCGGCCACGAACGTCCCAGGGCTTCCTTGGCCAGTGCGAGCAGCGTGGTGCGGTGCGCTTCCAGCCAGTCCAGTGCCGAGCTGTGTTGGGTGAGGCACCGTGGCCAGGCGAACTCGGCCGGCTCGGGTTCGGAACTGATGATCGCTCGCGCGGGCATCACCACGCGGTTCGCGCGGTGGGTCGCGTACACGTACCAGCGGGCGATCCGGTGCACCAGGCCGGCACGCTCGTCCTCACTGTCCTGGGCCAGTGCCAGGCCGTGCGCGTGCACGCGGACGAGATCGTGCAGCCGGTAGGAGCCCTCCTCCAGTTCCTCGGCCAGGCTGGCGTCCACCAGGGCGTCCAGCCCGTCCTGGGCGGTGTCCACGCCGACGGCGAGCATCGCGGCGACCACCTCGGGGCCGAACCCGTCGCCGGGGTGCAGGCTCAGGGCGCGGTAGAGGCGCCTGAGGTCAGCGGGAAGGTCGTCGTACGCACCGTCCAAAGTAGAACGCACCGAAAGGTCTCCCTCCGCCGACAGGCGGTCGAGCCGGGCGCGCTCGTCCGCCAGTTCGGCCACCAACCGGATCAACGGACGCCGTGGCCTGGTGGCGGCCCGGGCGGCCACGACGCACAGCGCGATGGGCAGTCCTCCGCAGAAGCCGACCAGATCGCGCGCGGCCTCTTCCTCGGCCGCCAGCCGCTCGGTGCCGATCCGCGCTTCCAGCAGTGTCAGCGCGGGCTCCGCGGGCAGCGGGCCGACCGGAACGACGTGCGCCCCGGTGGCGAGGAGACCGAGCAGTGCCCGGCGCGTGGTCACCACCGTGACACCCGAAACCGGGAGCAGCACGCGGGCCTGTGCGGCCGAGACCGCGTCGTCGAGCAGGACGGCCAGTGACTTGCCGGTGGTCACCGACCGGTAGAGGGCGGTTCGCTCGGCCAGCCCGGCCGGCACCTGCGGAGCCGGCACGCCGAGCGCGCGGAGGAACTGGCCGAGCACGTCCTCCGGCGCCACCGGTTCGCCGGTCGGGAGGGCGAGTTCGGCGTGGAGCTGACCGTCGGGAAAGCGCTTGCAGGCGCGGGCGAGCCAGGACAACGCGAGGGCGGTCTTGCCGACGCCGCCCGGTCCCTTGAGCACGACGACGCCGCCGTCGGCCAGGAGTTCGTCGAGCCGCGCCACTTCGGCGTCGCGGCCGACGAACCCGGCCGGCGGCGGCGAAAGCTGGCGGGGCACGACCGGAATCGGCGCCGGTTGCGAGATGTACACGTTGCCGTGCACGGAGCCCGCCTGGACGACGGCACCCTCGACCCCGCCCGAAACCGAGTTGGCGTGCTCACTCACCGTCAACCCCCAGTCACGCTCGCCTACTCACTCCAAAGTAGTACGGCGTGCAACGGGTGGGTGGAGGAAAGGGTGGCCGGGGTGCGGTGGTTTGCTCCCTGGGGCGGTGCGGTGAACGCCGAAGCCACGGCTGGTGGCGTACGGCGGCTACTCCGGGCGGAGTAGGGGTGCTGTGAGCGGCCAGCGCACCGACGACGGAGATACGACGATCCCTCCGGACGGGGGCGGGCCCCGGTGCCGTGAACGGGCAGCGCACCGCCGACGGAGATACGGCGGCCCCCAGAAGGTCGGCTGTGGCCGGGACGTCCCGGTCAGGGGCGGTAGCGGTAGGGCAGCTCCGTCGGCTGGCCGGTCGGGCCGAACTCGTGCTCCGGCTGGTCCGGCTCGAACCAGTCGCGGTTCACCCTTGGCGTGCCTTGCGGCGGCGTCGGCTCCGGATCGTGCTTGGTGAGGCCGCCCAGCGGAATACCGGCCGCCGGGGTGGGCTGCGGTTGCGGGGGCAGCGGTTCGGTGAAGCGCGGGGGCTCCTCCGGCGGCTCCATCGTGCGCCAGGCCTGCGGGTTGGTGACCCGCTGGGCACCCTCGGGCGACGGCGCGTTGGGGGCTGCCCCGGACGGACCGGGCGCGGCGGGGCCGGCCGGCGCCACGGCCGGCCCCGAGCCAGTCGCGGGCATTCCGGGCCCCGCCTGGGAAGCCCCGGTTGCCGAGCCGGCCTGGGGCGCGGCGGGCGCCACCGGGCCGGCCGGAGAGGCGCCGGGCGCCGCGGACGAACCACTCCCGGAGGGGCCCGGCGTCACCGGACCGGCGGGAGCAGCACCGGGCACCGTGGCCGGACCGGCCCCAGGCGCACCGGCCACCGGACCCACCTCGGGCGCACCGGGCACCCTGGCCACTCCCGAGCCACTCTCAGCAGCACCAGGCACCGCGGCCGGACCGGCCACGGCACCCGCCTCGGGTGCGCTGGGCAGCGCTGGGCCGCTCTCGGGGGGTGTGCGCGGGGCGGCGAGCTTCTTCGGCGGCTCCGGCAGCGGCGGCACCTCCGGCGACGGCGTCGTCGGCGTGGTCCGCCACACCGGTGCGGGCGGGATGATCATCGGCGCGGCGCGGGGGGCGTCCGCGGCCGGGGCGGGCGCCTCGGCCTCGCGGCTGGTCCGTCCGCGCGGCGGGATCGGGTCCAGGCAGGGCACCAGGACGGTCGTGTTCTCCGGCTCCTCGACCTTCCGCCCGCTGCGCTCCCGGTAGACCATGTCCCCGTCGGCGTCGATCTCGACCAGGTAGCCGACCTCGGCGAGCTGCTCCTCGTCCAGGTCGACGAGCTTCTCGTAGCGCGAGGGCACCGTGCGGTAGATCGGCCACGACAGCGACCGGTGCGTCTGGTGGAACTGCGACAGCAACGCGGCCATCTGCTGCTGCCACGGCAGCGACATCCCCTCCGCCAGCGAACGCGGCAGCACGACGTAACCGTCGTCCACACCCGGCAGTCCCTGCGACAGGTAATCGGACAGGGGCGTGCTCGACGCGGGCGGCCCCGACCGCGGCGGGGGCGGCGGGGCGCCGAACAGGTCGCCCAGCTGCGCCGGCTTCTTGTTGCGCTTACCGAACTTCTTCGCCACGGGGCATCACCTTCTACACGCCGGGCCGGACTGCCTGCGGCACAAGCTCGTCTTCGTTCCAGGAGACCTTCCGGGTGTGCACCGGCACGCCGGTCTGCTGGGCCTCCACGATCTTCCCGTCGCCAAGGTACATCGCGACGTGGTGGATGGTCGCCGGGTTCGACGGGTCATACGCCCAGAAGAGCAGGTCACCGGGCTGGGCGTCACGCACCGGAAGCATCGCGCCGTTCTTGTACTGGTCGCGCGACACCCGGCTGAGTGTGATGCCCGCCGCCTCGTACGCCCGCAGCATCAGGCCGGAGCAGTCGTAGGAGTTCGGCCCGGTCGCGCCCCACACGTACGGCTTGCCCTGCTCCCCCAGCGCGAACTGGATCGCGGCGGCCGCGGCGTTGTTGGGCGGCAGCACGAGCCCCGCGCTCTGCCCGCAGCCGACCATGTCCGCGACCTGGCCCAGGTTCTCCACCAGGTGGGCTGCCATCTGCTCCCACTTGTGGTAGCGCTCGGGGAACGCCGACCGCTCGACGTCCTGCGCCGACGCACCGGGGCGCTGCTTGTCCCAGTCCGGCACGGTGAGCAGGACGTTGTAGAACTTGTTGATCTGGTACGGGATGTCCTGCAGCTGCGCGGGCGTGCCCCAGCCCATCGACGGCCGCATCTGGAAGATGCCCAGCGAGTCCCGGTCGCCGTAGTTCAGGTTGCGCATGCCGGACTCGGTCATGCCGGCCTGGATCGCGATCTGCCACGCACGCGGCGACAACCCGCGTTGTTTGCCGATTTCGATGATCTGGCTGATGATGTACCGCTGCTCGTCGTTGAGCTTCGCGGCCTGGGCGGCGCCCTGGTCGGTGCCGGGCACGCTCGGGCCGATCGCCGCGTCGCAGCTGACGTTGGTGTACGCGGCCTGCATCTGGGCCTGCTGCTGGTCGGTCACGACCTTGGTGACGACCCCGACGGTCGCGACCCCCGCGAAGAGCACGGCGACGAGAACGCCGACGAGGACACCGATCCGCATGGGTCAGCTCGCCTGGTCGTAGCCGGTGACGAGCCAGCCGGACGGCGTCTTCGCCACGGTGATCGACAGTTTCGGGCCGTCGGTCGGGACGAGCACCTCCACGGAACTGGTGTAGGACTTGGTGACGGTGGGTTCGCCGGTCACCCTGGTCGCCGGGATGTTCGCCGGGTCCACAGTGGACATCTCCGGCAGGTACTCCTCCGTCGTGAGTGGACGCAGGCCGTCCAGCCACTGGGCGTTGGTGATGCCGTCCGGGTGGGTGGCCCACGCGGTGGCCCACTGCTTGGCGATCCGCAGGGCCGCCGGGTCCGGCGCGGCGGAGGTCGGCTGGAGCAGCGGCGCGGTGAGGCGGGTGGACATCGGGGCCGGCGAGGAGCCCGCGCTGGTCGGGCTGCTGCCGGCGCCGGGGTCCTGGATGCGCACCGGCGTCGGCCCGGAACGGTTGGGGTTGCCCAGCAACTGCGGCACGACGATGCCGATGGCGACGATCAGCACGATCACCGCGACGGCGGTGCCGACGAGGTGGGCCGGCGAGCGCAGCGGGAAACCCCAGATGCGGCGGTAGACGGCGGCGCGGCCGCGGTTGGTCCGGATCGGCATCTACATCACCGCACGATCCGGTCGGTGTCACGGGAGTCGTCGCGCACCTCGAGCCCGCGGGAGGGCCGGTACAGCACGTGGACCGGCTTGCCGCCGACGAGCTCCTGCCCGGCGCGGCGGGGTTCCGGCCGCTGGGCGGGGGTGGCGCTCATGCCGGGCCGCGAGATGCGCGACGGGACGACGACGGGGTCGGGTTCGTCCCAGCCGCGGTCGTAGACGGGCGAGGTGTCCACGCGGCGGCTGGGCCGTTGCGCGACCGGCGGCATCCAGCCGTCCGCGCGGCGCGTGGTGCCCGGCGGGGCCGAGTAGACGAACGCGTCCGGGTCCGCGCCGTCGGGTGCGTAACCGGCGAAGGCGGGCTGGTTGCCGCCGCCGGCGGGCAGGCCGGGCCTGGCGTGTCCGGGCAGCGCCGGTCCACCGCCGGGCCAGGGCGCACCGGACCAGGCGGCCGCCGGGCGGGCGGCCATGGCGCCGGCGCCGTCGAGCCGCTGGGCGGTGGCGAAGACGGTCGCCTCGGGACGCCCGCGGCCGGCGGACCCGGTCGGGCTGGCGACCTCGCTCTCCTCGCTCTCGCGGACGCTCTCCCAGAACTCGTCCTGCGGCGTGGGCCCCTGCTTCCTGCGGAAGCGGCTGAACAGGCCGCCGCTCGGGGCCGGAATGGAGGACCCGACCACGCCGACGGACATCTCGACCATCTGCCAGAGCCGACGCACCGGCCGCCCGACGAGGAACAGCAGAACGGTCACCAGCCCCGCCATGACCATCTGGGTGAGGATCGAGAGCGAGTTCCCCGCGGCGAAGATGGCCTGCAGCAGCAGGGCGTGCACACCGGCGAGCACCGAGAGGACGAGCAGGTTGAAGCCGACCGCCCCGAGCAACCGCGCCACGCGGCGCAGGATGTCGTGGTGGACCAGGGCCACCAGGCCGATCAACGGTGCCGTCAGGACGAACAACCGGATCAGCACCTGGGCCAGCAGCACGGAAGCCTTGGCCAGCAACTGGAACAAGGCGTAGACCAGGCTCTGGCCGAGTGCGAGGAACCCGGATCCCGTCCGGCTGCCACCCTCTCCGGTGAAGTACTGGGTCGCCGGACCGAGCTGGGTGGAGATGTTCTTGTACGCGGCCTTCTTCGCGTCCACCACACCCTGGTTCGCGTCGTCGCCGTTGCGGATCTGGGTCCACGTGAACGCCTGCGCGTCGAGCAGCGGACGCCCGAACTGCTGCGCCTGCGGCGCGTCCGGCGCGCCGAACTCCCCGCGCAGCCAGTTGTTGTAGATCACCTGGTTGTAGAGGTCCGTGGGCAGGACTTCGCGCACGATCCGGTCGCCCGAGTTGTCGACGAACCCGGCCTGGATGTTGGTGCTGGTCTGTACGATCGCCCGGTCGATGGGATCGAAGTACTGCAACATCGCCATCGACGACGCCGCCAGCCACACGGCGCCGAGGGCGTAGAGCCCGCGTTTGCTCACCGCGGACAGGTCCCCGCGCCAGATGTTGCGGAACATCATGATGGCGAGCACCAGCGCGAACAGACCGAAGAGCTGCGCGTAGACGTTGTTGTAGACCTTCTCCGCGCCCGATTTCACGGCGTTGTAGATCGGGTTGAGGAGCCCGCCCTCCATCACCGTGTAGTGCAGTGAGTTGGTGGCTCCCACGATGTTCTTGCCGATGTTGAAGAGCTGGTTGCCGGCCCAGGTGTCGATGGTCGTGTTCGGGCTGGTGATCCCGGACAGCGGACCGCAGTCGGTCTGGTACACGTACCAGACCGTCCCGGCGTAGCTGTAGTCCAGATAGGCGCTGCCGTTCTCGCCGTGCCGGGCAGGTGGGTCGAGAGCGCCCACCAAACCGGCACCAGGCCGCTCGGGGTTCGGCGCCTCACCACAGGACGCCGCGGAGGCTGATGGGGCCATGACCGTGGTCTGGAAACCCATCAGCAGGGCGACCGCCACCACGGCCGCCCAGCGGGGTGGTCTCTTCCGGCGGCTCCCGCGGTTCTTCAGGCCCCTTCGCAGGGCGTGCCAGCTCCCGGCCACGGCCAGCACGCTCAAGACCGTCACGAGCGTCATGCCGCGTCCCAGCCGCCGCGCTTGCCCGCGCCCGCCCGCTCGCCGTCGCCGGAACCCGGGACGTCCTCGGCGAGGATTTGCTCCTCCGTCAGCCCCAGGTCGCGTTCCGCGGCCAGCTCCAGGTCCGGCTCCAGCTCGTCGTCCGGTGGCGGGGACGCCACGTGCTGCTCCTCGCGCGGGGGTTCGGTGTCCCGGGCGTGCGTGTCCGCCGGCAGCGCGTCCTTCGAACCCGGCGTCGTGTCCAGGGACGCGCGCAGGTGGGCCAGGTGCGGCCCGGAGAAGTCCACCCGGATCCGCTCCACGCCACCGGCACCGTCGCCGAAGATGAACTGCCTCGGCTCGCGGTCGCGCTCCAGGCCGCGCTGCGCACCGGGCCGCCGGCCCAGCGACGCGACCACCTGCTCGTACCCGACGCCCACCGGCACCTTCAGCAGCCGCAGCGCGTCGGCCTGCGCCTCGTCGTCGTCGAGGCGCCCGACGAACACCGAGTCCAGCAGCGCGACGAAACCCTGGATCTTCAGGAAGTCCGCCGGGATCTGCGAGGACAGCAGCACCCGGACGTTCCACTTCCGCGAGTCACGCGCGAACCGGTTCATCAGCACCCGCCCGGTCGGCACCTCGGACAGGAAGAACGCCTCGTCGATCCACACGCCCTTGCGCAGGTCCTTGGGCTTTTCGTACACCGACCGCTGCGTCAGCCACGCGGCCAGGTTCAGCATCTCGACACCGAGCGCCTCGGCGTCGGTCCAGTGCTCGCGGCCCACGCCGTCCTTGGGCAGCGTCAGCCCGGCCATCGTCAGCACCGTCAGCCGGTCGTCGCGCGTCTCCGAGTACGGGTCGGCGTCGTTCTCCGGGATCAGCAGCGACATGCGCTCACGCATCTCGTCCAGGAAGTCCGCCACCACCACCGCGTGCTCGTGGTGCTCGCTGGAGTCCCGGCGCAGCGCGTCGATCACCTGGCCCGGGTCCGCGTCGTACCGGCCGCCGACCGCGCGCACCGCCCGCAGCAGCACGATCCGGCTCTGCGGCATCCGCGCGACCTCGTACGGCAGCACCCCGGTGAGCACGTCCAGCACGAGCCGCCGCCGGGTCGCGCCGGCCAGCGCCCGCTCGCGCCGCCACGCCCGCTCCGGGTCCTCCTCGTCCATGAAGTGCTCGAGCAGCGGCTCGGCCACCACGCGGTAGGGGTTGAGGATGCCGGGTTGTGCATTCAGCAAGTTGATGGGCCGCGCGTACGGCCGGATCTCCGGCAGATCGCACAACCGGGACAGCGGGCCGGACGGGTCCAGCAGCGTCCAGTGCGCCCCGGCGCGCAGGGTCTTGTAGACGATGCCGCCGCCGAGGAACGACTTGCCGCCACCGAGACCGGCGACCATCGCGGTCAGGCCGGACCCGTCGCGGATCTCCTGCGCCATCCACGGGTCCCAGGCGACCGGGCGCCGGGTCGCGGTGACCGTCTCGCCGAGCAGGATGCCGCGCCGGTCACCGACCTCGGCCGTCGCCGTCGGCACCGCCGCCGCGGCCCAGACCACCGAACCCCGGCGCATGTACGCCGAGGACGACAGCGGCTCACCCGGGATGAACTCCCGCGCCAGCGCGTACTGCGCCTCCGGGTGCTCGATCGCGATCTTCGGCTTGTACAGGTCGAGCAGCTGCTGCGCCAGCCGCAGCGCCTCGCGCTCGGTGTCGCCGGACACCGCCAGCCGCCACCACGACCGCACGCGGGTCGCCAGCGCGGTGAAGCCGGAGGTCATCTCGTCGTCGATCTCGAGCACGCGCGTCGCCTGCCGCGCCAGCGACTGCGGCGGCTCCAGCTCGTGCTCGTCGGTGTAGTGCTTGACCTGCGAGCGCACCTTGTTCATCTGGCGCTGCAGCTCGCCGGCCACCTCCTCGGGGCGGCGCACGTAGATGCGGGCCGACCACTCCACCGAAGCCGGCAGCCGGTCCGCGTGCTGCACCCACGGGTCGTCGACCTCGGGGATCTGCAGGCCGTGCATCTGGCCCACGGTCAGCACCGCGAGGTGCCGCTGCACCCCGGCGTTGGACCCGGTGCGGCCGCGCACGGTCAGCGTCGGCGCGTACGGCTCGGCGTGGAAGTCCGCCGCGTCGGTGAAGCTGGCCAGGTCCTCCGGCTCCCACACCGCGCCGGGCACGGCGGGCAGATTCCGGGGCGCGGGCAGGCCGAGCGAGCACGAGCGGTGCATCAGCCAGGACATCTCCTCGGCGTGCACCGGGCGGCCCTCCAGCCCGGACGAGCCGATCACCTGGTCCAGGTGCTCGACCTCGGAGTCCAGCGCGGCCAGCTCGGCGTCGACCGCCTCGGGCAGGATGCGGCGCAGCAGCGGGGCGGCGCGCTCCACCGCGCGGTCGACGACGCGCCGGGTCTGCACCTGGACGCCGATGTAGACCTCTTTCTCCGCCATCGACCGGCCGAGCAGCTGCTGCTGCTCACCGATCAGGTAGTCGTCGAACGACAGCGCGCCGGGCACGTCCGGCGGGCGGCGGATGGCGTTGTGCACGTGGGCCTCGGCCCACATGCGGATCGGGTACGGCCGGGTGGTGACGCGCAGGTGCAGCCAGCGGCCCTGCAGCTCGGCGTACTGGCCGGCGATCGCGGCGATCAGGTCGCGACGCTGGGAGTCCGACCGGAACGACCACCGCTGCGGCGCCAGCCGGTACCAGGCGTAGACCTCGTTCTCGGTGCGCACCAGGTGCCCGTCGATGGTGCGCAGGGAGATCGACGGGGTGTAGCTGGGTATCGCCTGCTCACCGGGGAGCCGGCGGCCCTGCTTGCCGGGGGCGCGACCCGGCTGCGGCGGCCACTGCGCAGCCCCGCTGGGGTCGGACTTCCCGGCCTTCCGGCGTCCGCCGCTTCCGAACAACCTCTACCTCCTACCGTGGCGCCGAAGTGCGCGCGCCACGCGGTCGTGCTGGCTGGTGGTGAGGATGCGACCCCGCCGCGGCGAGGTGCCGTTTGTGCTTGGGCAGCGGCCGCTCGTTCCGCACGCGGATCTTCGTGGCCGTGACCGCACCGCCCTCTCCGGAGGTCTTCTCGCGGGGCGTCTGCAGCTCGCGCAGCCACATCGTCATGACGGCACCGAGCGGACGCTCGTGACTGATCTTGGCCGTGATCATCCGGGTGATCAAGATCGTGATGACGAACGCCCACGCGGTGGAGAAGAAGCCGAACCCGAAGCCGAGCTGCCGCTCCACGGCCAGGACGACGAGGAACACCGGAATGCCGACACCCCAGGCCACGTACCGCGCCCGCCACGGGAACGTCGCCTTCGGCGGGCCGAGCCAGACCGCGTCGACCCGGTAGACCTCGTCATCGGTTCGAATCCGCACGCGCGCTACCCCGCGCCGTCAGCTGGTGAACAAGCCGGCGATCCATTCGCCGACGTTGACGCCGAGCCCGCTCACGGCGAGGCCGACGATCGCGAGCGCGATCACCACACCGGCCAGGCGGCGCATGACGCCGGCGTTGTCGCCCTTGCCGCCACCGAGCCAGAGCAGCAGCAGCGCGACGGCGAGCAGGACCAGGGGAATGATGTTGTCGAGGAGCCACTGCTGGACTCCACGGGTCCTGATCTCGCCCTGCGCCAGGTGCTGCACAAGTGTCATCATGGTCATCGCGTACTCCCAGGTGCGAGGAGTGTGGGTGTCGGGTGGGTCAGCGCGGGGCGGGCCCACGAGGTCGGAAAGTTCGTCCGGTCTGTCTAGCCCATCATGGCGTCACAAGCTGTGACGGTCAAAGCGCTCTCTGTCGAACGGCAGTCCATCCACACCAGGCACAGTACGGCCACTTCTCCTGAACTCGTCGCCCTCCATCATCGTGGCAAGACCGCTCAGGGTTAACCCCCTGCACCCGGATTTCCTAGTGTGGGTAGGGACTCACCCACAGGCGCATTCCCGTTTCACTCTGGGTGCGCGGTATCGCTCCTCGATGGCGCGGACAACAGTGTGGCATGACCCGATCGGCCGCATGCCATGTACCCGGGCGTGACGACTTCTCCGGGCGAGTCGATCATCCGATCCAGCGAACACCGTCACCCAGCGCCCAAGTGGAGCCGTTTCGTCCTCACGATGTGTGATCGATACGCACTTTCGGGTGGACTCGGGTGTAAGCGCTCGCTGTGCGGAGTGCCGCGGTGTACCGCGGCGAGGTGAACAGTGCGGGCCCACCGGGTCGCGCGGAGGCGGCGAGCGCTTTCCGCGGCGAGCGGCGGTGACACAGGGCAAGGGCGAACGCTTTCCTCCTCACCGAACGTGAGAAGTCCGGCTCCGTGCGGCTGGGGCTGAGGGCGTTCGGCGGGCCCGGCGCCGTGAGAACTCGGGCTCCGCACGGTAGGGGCCGGGCGTTCGATAGCCGGGCGGCGCGCGGTTCCGCGCGACCGCGGGGCGTCGCACGTGCCATCGCTGGCGCGACCTCCGTGCCCACAGGCGCGAAGCTCAGGCCCGCGTCGCCGCGAAGATGCCGTCCGGGAAGGCGCCGTGTGCGACCGCGTGGCGAGCCAGTTCCCGGCCCAGCTCGTGCAGTCGCGCGGCCTTCTCGGCGCCCAGGTGGCGCCACGGGGCCACCGCGGAGGCGTTCGTCTGCTCCTCGAGGCTCTCGCGCAGCGCAGTGCCCTCCGGGGTGAGCCGGCCGTCCTCGTCGAGCAGGCCCTGGGCGCGCAGGTCCTCGACGCCGGCGTCCCACTGCTCGTCCGACCAGCCGCGGCTCGTCTTGGCGACCGGCTCCAGGAAGCCCTTCCCCGTCGCCGTGTAGGTGATCAGCGCGGCCAGCCCGCCCAGCCCGTGACCGACCAGCGCCGCGATGTGCCCGTCGCCCCGGTACTCACGCAACAGCGTCGCCGCGTGCCAGAGGACCAGGTGCGGCTCGGACGGCCACTCCAGCTCCGCGTGCCCCGCGTACAACGGGCGCCCCTCCGCCGTGCAGGCCGACGCCGCCGAGCGGGCCAGCTCCGCCGCCTCGGCCAGCCGCGGCGAGGTGATCAGCTCCTCCCCCAGCACGCGGCGCAGCCCGGCGTCCGCCGCCGCCATCCGGGCCGGCGGGATCCGCTCCGGCGTGGCCAGCGTCCACGCCCGCGGGATGTGCCGGGCGACCAGCTCCGGGTTGAAGTTGTAGAAGGTGGCCGCGACCACACCCGCGCTCACCGTGCCCATCGGCGCGGCGCGGCTGGCGAAGTAGCCCATCCGGCCCGGCCGCAACCCGGCCTCGGTGAGCGCTTGCTCCGCCTCGGGCGCGAAGTAGACGAACGAGTGCAGCGGTTCGAGCACCCGGTGACACCGGAACGCGACGCCGCGGGCTTCTGCGTGATCCACCGCCCGACCCTAGGCCACCGGCGGGCCGGCGGGAAAGGGGCGGACGAGTTGGCCTGTAAGCCGGATCCTGTCCCGCGGCGCGAAGCCGCGGTGGCGGCCATCCATCTAGGCCTGCCGTCGCCGGCAGGCTCGAGCGGCCTACCCGCAGGCATCGGACGGGCCGCCCTCGATCGCCTGCGCAGGCGCCTCGCGGCGCCCTCTTGGCCTTGCTCCGGGTGGGGTTTACCGAGCCACCCCGGTCACCCGGGGTGCTGGTGGTCTCTTACACCACCGTTTCACCCTTGCCCCGGCCGGTGACGGCCGGAGCGGTCTGTTTTCTGTGGCACTGTCCCGCGGGTCGCCCCGGGTTGCGGTTAGCAACCACCCTGCCCTGCGGAGTCCGGACTTTCCTCGAGGGAGTGACCCTCGCGACCGCCCGGCCAACTCGTCCGCCCACTCAGGGTAACCGTTCCCGCGCCGCGGACGGCGGTTGCCCTCCCGCCGGAGAACATCGGCCGGCGGGCTAGCGTGCGGGCATGGTCGCGGCGGTCGGGAGCCTCGGGGCGCTCGCCGCCGTTCTCGGGTTCGCCATGGCGCGTCCGCGGGGTCTGCCGGAGGCGCTGGTCGCGGTGCCCGCGGCGCTCGTCGTGCTCGCCGCCGGGCTGGTGCCGCCGGGCGAGGCGTGGGAACAGGTCACCGCGATGGCCCCGACGCTCGGGTTCCTCGCGGCGATCCTCGTCCTCGCCGACCTGGCCGACCGCGAGGGCGTCTTCCGGTGGCTCGGCGCGCGGCTGGCCACCGCCTGCCGCGGCAGGCCGCGGTGGCTGCTCGCGCTGACCTTCGCGGCCGCCGCGGGCACGACCGCGGTGCTGAGCCTCGACGCGACGGTCGTCCTGCTGACACCAGTCGTCCTGGCCACCACGAGAACCCTCGGCCTGCCGCCGAAGCCGCACGTGTACGCGTGCGCGCACCTGGCCAACTCGGCGTCGACGCTGCTGCCCGTCTCGAACCTGACGAACCTGCTGGCCTTCGCCGCGTCCGGGCTGACCTTCACCGGGTTCGCCGTGCTGATGGCGGTGCCGTGGCTGGTCACCATCGCGGTCGAGCTGGCGGTCTTCCGGTGGTTCTTCCGGCGCGACCTGACCGGGTTCGCGCCGCCCGCGGACGCCGGCCGGGAGGCGCCGGTCTTCGCGCTGGTCGTCCTCGGGCTGACGCTCGCCGGGTTCGGGGCCGGTCCGCTGATCGGGCTCGCGCCGGGGTGGGTGGCCGCGATCGCCGCCGCCGTCCTCGCCGTCCGGGCGCTGACGCTGCGGACGACGAGCCCGGTGCGGCTGGTCGTCGCGGCGAACCCGCTGCTCAGCCTGTTCGTGCTGGGTCTCGCGATCGTCGTCCAGGCGGTGTCGGACCACCTGCTCGGCGGCCCGCTGCGGGCGGTGCTGCCGGAGACGAACGGGCTGCCCGCGCTGCTGCTCACGGCGTTCGTGGCGGCCGCGCTGGCCAACCTGGTGAACAACCTCCCGGCGACGCTGATCCTGCTGGCGGCGCTCGGCCCGCACCCGGCTCCCGGAGTGCTGCTCGCCGTGCTGCTGGGCGTGAACATCGGCCCGAACGCCACCTACGTCGGCTCGCTGGCGACGCTGCTGTGGCGGCGCGTGCTCGGCCGGGACGCCCCCGGCCTGGGCGAGTTCACCCGGCTCGGCCTGGCGACGGTCCCGGCGAGCCTGGCCGCGGCGACCGTCGCGCTGTGGCTGGTGCTCCCGTGACGCGTGCTCAGGCCAGGTGCGAGATGTCGTTCACCAGCCGCACCGAGGCGTTGCCGTCCGGGTAGAACTCGACGATCGACAGCGACGCCAGGTCCAGGTGCAGCCGGAACAGCAGCGACGGGCCCGCGTCCAGACCCAGCCGCAGCAGGGACTTGATCGGGGTGACGTGGCTGACCACGACGATCGTCTTCCCGGCGTGGGTCTCGACCAGCTCGTCGCGGGTCCGGCGGACCCGCTGGTGCACCGCGTCGAAGCTCTCCCCGCCCGGCGCGGGCACCGACGGGTCGCGCAGCCAGCGGCCGTGCAGCTCCGGATCGCGCTGGGCGGCCTCGGCGAACGTGAGCCCCTCCCACTCGCCGAAATCGGTCTCCAGCAGGCCGGGGTGGGTCTCCACGCGGGCGCCGAGCGCGTCCGCCACCGCCTGCGCGGTCTGCTTCGTCCGGGTCAGCGGGGAGGCCACGATCGCGGTGTCCGTGCCCAGCTCGGACACCGCGGCCAGGCGCTTCGCGGCCGCCGCGGCCTGCTGCCCGCCGTGCTCGGTCAGCGGCACGTCACCGCGGCCGGAATACCGGCGGTCCACCGACATCGCGGTCTGACCGTGCCGCAGCAGCATCATCCGGACCGGCGTGCCCTGCGCGCCGGTCCACTTCTGCGGCGTCGTGCGCTCCGGCGCCGGGTCCTTGCCGGCCTGGGTGTCCATCGCCTCGTTGGCGAGCCGGTCGGCGTGCGCGTTCTCCGCGCGCGGGATCCACTGGTAGCTCACCCGCGCGAACCCGGCGGCCAGCTCGCGCGCCCGCTCGGCGAGCGGCTTCAGGGCCTCGTGCTTGATCTTCCAGCGGCCGGACATCTGCTCGACCACCAGTTTGGAGTCCATCCGCACGTCGACCTCGGTGGCCCCCGCCTCGGCGGCCGCGCGCAGCCCGGCGATCAGGCCCGAGTACTCGGCGACGTTGTTCGTCGCCACGCCCAGCCCCTCCTGGCGCTCGGCCAGGATCTCACCGGTCGCGGCGTCGCGGACGACGGCGCCGTAGCCGGCCGGCCCGGGGTTGCCCCGCGAGCCACCGTCGGCCTCGACGACCGCTCTCACAGGCCCGACTCCACGGTGCGCACCAGGATCGCGCCGCAGTTCTCGCACTGCACGACCTCGTCCTCCGCGGCCGCCTTGAGCTCGGACACCGTGTTGCGGTCGAACTCCATGTTGCAGGCCAGGCACTTGCGTGCCCGCACCAGCGCGGCGCCGATGCCCTTGTGCGCGCGGACCCGCTCGTACAGCTTGAGCAGGCCCTCCGGGAACCGCGGCACCAGCTTGGCGCGGTCCTCCTCGCGGCGCGTCTTCGTGGTGTCCAGGTCCTTGAGCGTCTCGTCGCGGCGGCTCTCCACGTCGGCCAGCGCCTGCTCGGTCTTGTCCACCTCGGCGCCGGTGCGCTGCACGTCCAGGCCCAGCGCCTCGCGGCGCTCCATCAGCTCCAGCAGGTCGTCCTCCAGCGCGCTCTGCCGCCGGGCCAGGGTCTCCAGCTCGTGCTGCAGGTCCGCGACCTGCTTGGACGGCAGCGTGCCGCCGTCGATCAGCTTGCGGTCGCGGTCCTCGCGGGCGCGGACGGACTCGATCTCCTTCTCCTGGCGGGCGATCTCGCGGTCCAGGTCGGAGGCCGCGGTCTCGTGCCGGATCGCGGTGTCGCGCAGCTCGCGCAGGGTCTTCTGGATGCCCTCGATCTCGGCGAGCTCGGGCATGGTGCGGCGGCGGTGCTCGACCCGGGACAGCTCGGCATCCACTTTCGCGAGCTCGAGCAGCTGACGCTGGACGGCTGGCTCTGCCTTCACTGGTACTCCCTCGGATTACGCGCGGATGGTCCACGGATCGGTCCGGCGCGCGGACACGTGCACGTTGACGTTACCCGCAAAGGCGGCACGCAGGACCGCCGAGGCTTGCCCGCACCACGGCCACTCGCTGGCCCAGTGGGTCAGGCCGACCAGGGCGGGCGCGTCCGCGCCGGTCTCCAGGTGCTCGCCGGCGGGGTGGTGGCGCAGGTCGGCGGTGACGTAGGCGTCCACCCCGGCCGCGGTCGCGGCGCCCAGGAAGCCGTCGCCGGCCCCGCCGGACACCGCGACCGTCCTAATCAGACGATCCGGGTCGCCTGCCCCGAGCACGCCCGGCTCGGTGCGCGGCAGGGCGTCGGCGACCCGGCGCACGAACGCGGCGAACGGTTCGGGCTCGGGCAGCTCGCCGATGCGGCCCAGGCCGGTGCCGCCGTCCGGGTGCGGGTCGAGCGGGCGGAGCACGCGCAGGCCGATCGCTTCGGCGAGCGCGTCGGACACGCCCGGATTCGCCGAGTCGGCGTTCGTGTGCGCGCAGTACAGGGCGACGCCGGCGCGGATGAGCCGGTGCACCAGCGCGCCCTTCGGGGTGTCGGCCGGCACGCCGTGCACGCCGCGCAGCCGGAGGTGGTGGTGCGCGACGACCAGCTGCACACCGGTCTCGATCGCCTCGTCGATGGTCGCGGCGACCGGGTCGACGCAGATCAGGACGTCGGTGACCGGCTCAGCGGGGTCGCCGCAGACCAGGCCGACCGCGTCCCAGCTCTCCGCCAGCGCGGGCGGATAGGCGTCCTCCAGGGCGGCGATCACTTCGGCGAGCGCGGGCATGGGGCGATCTTCGCACGTGCCGTGGGGCAGACTGCGGGGTGTGACCGAGCCGAGCCTGCACATCTGCTTCGTCTGTTCCGGCAACATCTGCCGCTCCCCGATGGCGGCCATCGTCTTCCGCGCGCACCTGGAGCGAGCCGGGCTCGCCGACCGGGTCCGCGTCACCAGCGCCGGCACCGGACCCTGGCACGTCGGCGAACCGGCCGACCCGCGCGCCCGCGACACGCTGCGCGAGGCCGGCTACCGCGGCAAGCACGTGGCCGCGCAGGTCGACAGCGATCACCTGACCGCCGACCTGCTCCTCGCCGCCGACCGGGGCCACCTGCGGGAGCTGCGGCGCATGGTGGACGACCCCGCACGGGTGCGGCTGCTGCGGTCCTTCGACCCCGAGGCGCCCGACGGTGCCGAGGTCCCGGACCCGTACTACGGCGGCGACGACGGCTTCCCCGAGGTCCTCGCGATGGTCGAACGGACCGTCCCCGCGCTGCTGGACTGGGCGAAGGCGCGGCTCTGAGCTGCGCCCATGCGGTTGCCGCCGCGCGCGGATACCGTGGCGGCGGGCAGACGAAAAGGTGCTGGACATGAGCGTTCGCGAAGCCGTCGAACGGCTGCTGGGAGTCCCGGTCACCGGGGTGCGCCGCAGCGGTGGCGCGGTGTGCCTGGTGACGACCGAGGGGCGCGGCGTGCTGGTCGCCAAGCAGGGCAGCGGCCCGGGCGCGACCGACGCCGAGGCCGCCGGGCTGCGCTGGCTCGGGGAGCACGGCGACGTGCCGGTCCCGCGGGTCCACGCGCACGACGACGAGTGGATCGTCATGGAGTACGTCCCGCCGACGTATCCCGAGGCCGCCGCGGCGGAGGCGTTCGGACGCGGCTTGGCGCGCCTGCACCTGCGGGGCGCGCCCGCGTACGGATCGCCACCGCCCGGCGGACCGGCCGACGCGTGGATGGGCCTGGCGCCGATGCGCAACGAGCCGTGCGCCGACTGGGCGACGTTCTACGGTTCGTACCGCGTGCTGCCGTACGTGCGGATGTGCGTGGACCAGGGCCTGTACGACGCCGGGCAGGCGGCGGTGTTCGAGCGGGTGTGCGCGCGGCTGCCCGAGCTGGGCGGCCCGGCCGAACCCCCGGCCCGCCTCCACGGCGACGCGTGGAGCGGCAACGTGCACTGGGCGCGGGGCGCGGTGTGGCTGATCGACCCCGCCGCGCACGGCGGCCACCGCGAAACGGACCTGGCGATGCTGCGCCTGTTCGGGACGCCGCTGCTGGAGCACATCCTCGGCGCGTACGAGGAGGAGGCGAAGGATCTGGACGCCCCGCTGGCCGACGGCTGGCGGGAGCGCGTGGAGCTGCACCAGCTGTTCCCGCTGCTCATGCACGCCGCTGTGTTCGGGGCCGGGTACGCGCGGCAGGCGCTCCGGGTGGCGGAGACGCTGGCGGGCTGAGCGGCGCGGGGCGCCCGCAGGGCGCGCGGCGCGGGGCGCCCGCAGGGCGCGCGGCGCGGGGCGCCCGCAGGGCGCGCGGCGCGAAGCGCCCGCAGGGCGCGCGGCGCGAAGCGCCCGCAGGGCGCGCGGCGCGAAGCGCCCGCAGGGCGCGCGGCGCGAAGCGCCCGCAGGGCGCGCGGCGCGAAGCGCCCGCAGGGCGCGCGGCGCGAAGCGCCCGCAGGGCGCCTGGGCTCGCCGGGGTCGCCAGGCGGGAGCACGCCCCATGCGGGGCAGAGCCCGAAGCCCTCAGCGGCCGGAGCCGGTGTCACCTGCCACACCCTGCGCTGACCTCCCCACACCACCCCCACCGGGCACGGCCTACCGTGTACCTGTGCGGCTGAAGTTCCTCCTCCGGCCGAGCTGGCTCGCCCTCGTGGTGGGTGTGCTCGCGTTCGCGTTCGCCTGCTTCACGCTGCTGTCTCCGTGGCAGTTCTCCCGCAACGACGAGCGCGAAGCCCAGAACCGGGCCATCGAGGCCTCTCTCACCGCCGACCCCCGCCCGTTGAACGACGTTCTCCCGCTCGGCACCGCGCCGGACGCGAACACCGAGTGGACCCGCGTCGAGATCACCGGCGCCTACCTCCCCGAGCACGAGGTCGTCGCCCGGTTGCGGACCGTTCAGGGGCAGCCCGCCTTCGAGGTGCTCACTCCGTTCCGCACCACCGACGGCCAGGTCGTCCTCGTCGACCGCGGGTACCTCCAGCCGGACTCCCGCACCGAGGTCCCGCCCTACGCCGCCCCGCCGGCGGGCACCGTGACGATCGTCGCGCGGATCCGGGCGGACGAGAACGACCCGAAGACCCGCGACGCCTTCGCCGACGCCTCCACCCACGGCAAGCTCCAGAGCTACAGCGTCGACTCGCGCGTCGTGGCGCGGTCGAGCGGCCTGGACATCCGCGGCGGCTACTTCCAGCTCGACTCCGACCAGCCGGGCGTGCTCAACGCGCTCCCCCTGCCGCAGACCGACGCCGGCCCCTTCTTCTCCTACGCCCTGCAGTGGATCGCGTTCGGGATCATGGCCATCGCCGGCCTGGTGTACTTCACCGTCCGCGAGATGAAACCCGGCGGCGTGCTCAACGAGATGGCCGAGAAGAACAAGCGCAAGCGGAAGTCGGTCGCGGAAATCCTCGCCGAAGACGAGGCTAGGGCTGGGGCTGGGGCTGACGACTCCGGCGACGCAGACCGAACAGAGCAGCCAGCACGGCGGAACTGACCCCGGCCAGCCACCCCACCACCCGGGACAACTCGACCGCACGGGTCACGTGCCCGGCGTCCGGGTTCCGCCCGTCGCCCAGCACCGGCAGCTCCTCGACGCCGTGCGGGTAGACCGTGCGGCCGCCGAGGCGGATCTCCAACGCGCCCGCGAACGCCGCCTCCATGCGGCCCGCGTTGGGGCTCGGGTGGGCCGCGGTGTCCCGCCGCCACGCACGCCACGCCCCGGCCGCCGAACCGCCGACCACCGGCGCGCTCGACACCGTCAACGCGGCCGCGAACCGCGTCGGCAGCAGGTTGACCAGGTCGTCCAGGCGCCGCGCGAACCAGCCGGCCGGCCGCGTCGGATCACCCAGGGTCCGCAGCACCGACACCGTCCGCGCGGCGAGCAGGCCGGGCATCCCGGCGACCGCGCCCCAGAACAGCGGCCCGACGACGGCATCGGCGGTGTGCTGGGCGACCGACTCCACCGACGCCCGGGACAGACCCACCACGTTCAGCCCGCCGGTCTGCCGGCTGTCCAGTTCGGACAGCGTCGCGCGGGCCGCGTCCAGCTCGCCCTCTTCGAGGTCGCGGGCCAGCTCGGTGCCGTCGGCGGCGAGACCGGCGTCCCCGAGGACCGCCCAGGTCGCGACGGCCGTGCCGAGGGCCTGCAGGACCGGGCTGCGCCGCACCGACCGCTCGGCCAGCAGCCCGGCCACCACGGCCGAACCGGCCAGGCCACCGGCGAAGGCGACGCCGGCGAGGCGGTGCTGGGGCAGGTTCGCATCGGCGGTCCGGACGGCGCGGGTGAACACGGTGACCGGCCGGCCGCGCTTCGGCTCGCCGATCACCCCGTCCGCCGCCGCCCCCAGCAGCAGTCCGATCGCCCGTGCGGCACTCACTCGTGGCCCCCCGAAGTCGAATCCCGGCGTGAGACTACTGGAACTGGGAAGCCACCTCGTCGCGTGCCTGGACCATGATGTCCCGCATCGCGCGTTCGGCCCGGTCGGCGTCGGCGGAATCGATCGCGTGGGCGACCTCCAGGTGCAGCGCGACGGCCTCGGGCTGTGGTTCCGGCGGCATCAGGCCGTGCTCGGTGCGGCCGGTCAGCACCTCCGCCACCACCTCGGACAGCTGCGTGAACATCGGATTACCCGACGCCGCGAGCACCAGGTGGTGGAAGTCGATGTCGTGCCCGAGGAACGTGTGCAGGTCCCGGGCGTGTGCGGTGACCTCCAGCCGGGCACCCAGTGCACGCAGCCGTCCGCGCTCCTCGGGGGTCGCGCGGATCGCGGCGAAGCGCGCGGCGCTCGGTTCGACCGCCCACCGCAGCTCCATCAGGTTGCGCAGGGCGATGGGCCGCTGCTCGCTGTCCAGCTGCCAGCGGATCAACCGGGGGTCGTAGTGGTTCCAGTCGGCGCAGTCCCGCACGGTGACGCCGACGCGGCGCTTGCTCGTGGTCAGCCGCATCGCTTCGAGCGCGCGCACCACCTCGCGCGCCACCGTCCGCGAGGCGCCGTAGCTCTGCTGCAGCTCCTCCAGCCGCAGCACCGATCCCGGCGGCAGTTCCCCACAGGCGATCGCGGTCCCCACCGCGTCGAGCATGCGCTCGTGCATTCCCTCGGCCACGCCGGTGACGCTAGACCACTGATTCGATTAAGTAGTACTTGTGGGTTGAATAAGTAGTACTTTTGCGTTGCACTGATCGAGTGACAGCGAGGTCGGAGGAGCGAAGCCAATGACGGTCATCGTCGTGATGGGTGTCGCCGGGTCGGGCAAGACGACGGTGGGTTCGGCGTTGGCCGAGCGACTGGGCGTCGAATACGCCGAGGCCGACGCCTTCCACCCGCCGGCCAACATCGAGAAGATGTCGTCCGGCCATCCCCTGAACGACGACGACCGGTGGCCCTGGTTGCACGCCATCGCGGCGTGGATCGCCGAGCACCAGCGCACCGGCGGCGTGGTGTCGTCGTCCGCGCTCAAGCGGCGCTACCGCGACGTGCTGCGGACCGGCGGGAACGTGTGGTTCCTGCACCTCGACGGCCCGCGGGACGTCCTGGCGGAGCGGATGCGCGGGCGGACCGGGCACTTCATGCCGGTGTCGCTGCTGGACTCCCAGCTCGCCGACCTCGAACCCCTCGAAACCGATGAGCGCGGCATGGTCGCCGACATCCTCGAATCCCCCGCGGCGATCGTGGACCGCGCGCTCACCGAGCTGGCGAAGGAGCAGCCGTGAGTACTCTCGCCGCCGCCTGGACCGGGACCGACACCCGGCTGGTCGTCGCGACGCTGGTCGGCATCGCCCTGATCGTGGTGCTGATCAGCAAGGCCCGCATGCACGCCTTCCTGTCCCTGATCTTCGGATCGCTGGTGGTCGGCCTGCTGGGCGGGCTGCCGGTCGACAAAGTGATCAAGAGCTTTTCCAGCGGGGTCGGCTCGACCGTCGCGTCGGTCGGCCTGCTGATCGCGCTGGGTGCGATGCTCGGCAAGCTGCTGGCCGACTCCGGCGGGGCGGAGCAGATCGTCGACACGATCCTGTCCCGCACCTCGTCGAAGGCGCTGCCGTGGGCGATGGCCCTGGTCGCCGCCCTGATCGGGCTGCCGATGTTCTTCGAGATCGGCCTGGTCATGCTGATCCCGGTCGTGCTGCTGGTCGCCAAGCGCAGCGGCAAACCGCTGATGCTGGTCGGCATCCCCGCGCTCGCCGGGCTGTCCGTGCTGCACGGCCTGGTGCCGCCGCACCCCGGTCCGCTGGCCGCGGCCGGTGCGCTGAACGCGAGCGTCGGCATCGTGCTCGGTCTCGGCCTGCTGGTCGCCATCCCGACCGTGATCATCGCGGGTCCGGTGTTCGGCAAGCTCGCCGCGCGGTGGGTGCCCGAGGCGAAGGCGCCGGAGCACCTGATCCCGGCCAGCGGCGGCAGCGAGGACGTGCGCCTGCGGCCGAGCTTCGGGGCGACGCTGGTGACGGTCCTGCTGCCGGTGGTCCTGATGCTGGGCAAGGCGATCGCGGACATCCTCGTCGGCAGCGGCAACCCGGTGCGCCGCGTGCTGGACTTCGTCGGCGACCCGCTGATCGCGCTGCTCGCCGCCGTGCTGCTGGGCATGGTCACGCTGGGCCGCGCCGCCGGGTTCACGCGCGACCGGCTGGCGTCGACGGTCGGCGACTCGCTCGGCCCGATCGCCGGGATCATCCTGATCGTCGCCGCGGGCGGCGGGTTCAAGCAGATCCTGGTCGACGCGGGCGTGGGCAACGTCGTCACGCAGATCGCCGAGGGGGCCAACATCCCGGCACTGCTGCTCGGCTGGCTGGTCGCGGTGCTGATCCGGCTCGCGACGGGCTCGGCGACGGTGGCGACGGTGTCCGCGGCCGGGCTGGTGTCCGGGCTGGCGGCCACCATGCCGCCCACCGAGGCCGCGCTGCTGGTGCTCGCGATCGGCGCGGGTTCGCTGTTCTTCTCGCACGTCAACGACGCCGGGTTCTGGCTGGTCAAGGAGTACTTCGGGCTGTCGGTCGGCCAGACGATCCGGAGCTGGTCGATCATGGAGACGGTGATCTCCGTGGTGGCGATCGTGATCATCCTGCCGCTGGGGGCGCTGCTCGCCTGAGATGGCAACCGGAGCCGCGACCGGGATGCCGGGCCATACTGGTCTCATGCGGCAGGTCTTCGCGCACGACGCGGTGCTCGGGATGGCCCCCGGGGCCGACGAGCGGGCTCCCGGCGCAGCAGTGACCGTGGCGTTGTGCGGCCACTGGGAGCACGAGCCGCCCTGTCCGCTGGCCCCGCACCACGTGCGGGCCGACCGGCGCGGCGACGAGCTGCACGTCCGGGTGCTGTTCGCCGCCGAGCCCGGTGCCGAACGCGAGGTCCGGCACCGGATCGACCGGGCCCTGTCCGAGCGGTGGCAGGTCCGCGCGAGCCGGGCGAGCGACGTGTCACCGGCCGAGGCCGGCCACGCCGAACGTCTGGTGCGCGGCTGAGGCTCAGCCGCGGTCCGCGTACGCCCAGGCCTCCAGCATCACGCGCGCGATCGACGAGTTCCCCGGCAGGATCAGCTCGCTCGCCCCGTCCAGGATCGGGACCGGCTCGCCCTTCGCCTCGAACGCCGCGCGCACCTCGGCGCGCGGCACCCACAGCGCGGCCTCGATCTCACCGTCGGCGGGGACCAGCGGGCGGGACGGGTCGGCCTTCGCGGTGAAGCCGAGCATGATCGAGCGCGGGAACGGCCACGGCTGGCTGCCCAGGTAGCGCACATCGTGGACCTCGGCGCCGACCTCCTCGCGGATCTCCCGCACGCAACAGCCTTCGAGCGACTCACCGGCCTCGACGAACCCGGCCAGCACCGAGTACCGCCCGGGCGGCCACACCGGCTGCCGCGCCAGCAGCACGTGCTCGCCGTTGACGCCCTCCTCGTCGTGCACCAGGCAGATCACCGCCGGGTCGGTGCGCGGGTACTCCTCGCGGCTGCACGCCTCGCACTGCGACGCCCACCCGAACTGCACCAGCCGCGTCGGGCTGCCGTCGCGCACGCAGAACCGCGCCTGCCGGTGCCACACCCGCAGCGCCTGCGCCGTGGTGAACAGCCCCGCCGCCGTGTCGTCCAGCTGGTCGCCGTACGCCCGCAGCGTCACCCACAGCTCGCCGCCGGCGCGGGGCACGTCTTCGGGCACGCCCCAGCTGCCCGGCATCCCGACGATCTCCGGTTCGCCCTCCGGCTCACCCGGCAGCGCCCAGTAGTCGACGCCCTGCCACTCGCCCAGGAACACCGCGTCGGCGGGCGGCTCCTCGCCGAAGGCCAGGGCCTTGCGAGTCGCCAGCACCGCCTCCCCCTCGCGCACCGGCGTCCGCAACTGCTGGTCCAGCAGCATCACCTGCGCGTCCGGCCAGCGGGTGCGCAGGCGCTCGGGGTTGGTCCGCAACATCTCCTGACGGTCCACAGTGGACCGGGACAGGGTCGGCAGGCGGCCCAGGGTGAACGGTGCGACGGTCACTTCCCGGGCTCCCCCACGACGACGCCGCCGAGCGCGGTCAGCTGCGGCGCGAGCGTCTCGGCGTCACCCACCACGACGCCGGTGAACCGGGTCGGGGCGAAGAAGTCCAGCGCGGCCTGCGCGACCTCGTCGACGGTGACCGCGGCGACCCGCTCGGGGTGCTCGGCCAGCCACTCCGTGCCCAGGCCGGCCGCGGTCAGCGCGGCGAGCTGGCTGGCCAGCCCGGCCTGCGAGGACGTCGCGGTGAGCAGCGAGCCGACGGCGTACTGGCGCACCGACTCGACCTCCTCGGCCGTCGGCGGCACGACCGTGAGCCTGCCCAGCTCGTAGCGGGTCTCCAGCAGCGCGGCCGCGGTGACCTCGTTCGCGGTGTCCGCGTCGACCCCGACCGTCGCGGTGGTGCCGGTGAACTCGAACCCGGAGTGCGCGCTGTAGGTGTAACCCTTGTCCTCGCGGATGTTCTCCACCAGCCGCGAGGAGAAGTAGCCACCGTAGGTCAGGTTCGCCAGCTGCAGCGCGGCGTAGCGCGGGTCGGTGCGCGGCAGGGACTCCGCGATGAGCCGGATCTGCGACTGCACCGCCCCGGCCCGCGGCACCAGCAGCAGGTCACCGCCGGTCACCTCGGGCAGGCCGGGCATCGCCACCGCGGACGCCTCCGACGACCAGCCGCCCAGCACGCGCTCGACGTCCCCGGCGATCTTCTCCGGGTCGATGTCGCCGACGATCACCAGCACCGAACCACGCGGCAGCACCGCGGCGGTGTGCAGCGCGCGGACGGCCTCGGGCGTGACCTGCTCGACATCGGCGGCCTGCGGGACCTCCCGGGTCGCCGGGTGGTCGCCGTAGACGTGCCTGAGCAGCGCCTCGCGGGCGATCACCCGCGGCTGCGTGCGGGACACGGCCAGCCGCTCGACCAGCCGCGCCGACTCGCGCGCCACCTCGTCGTCCACATAGGACGCCGCGGTGAGCGCGTCGGCGAGCACGTCCAGCAGCGTCGGCAGGCCGGCGGCCAGGCCGTTGCCGGAGATGGTCAGCCGCTCCGGGTCGACCACGGTGTCCAGCTCGCCGCCGATCAGCGCCAGCTCGGTGTCGATCTCGATGCGGTCGCGCCGGGCGGTGCCGGTGAGCATCGTCTCGGCGAGCACCTCCGCGGTGGCCGCGTGCAGCGGCGCGGTGCCGCCGAACGGGATCCGCAGGCGCAGCTCCACCAGCGGCACGGTCGGCTTGCGGACCGCGAGCAGGCGCAGGCCGCTGGGCAGCACGGTGTCCACATGGGACAGGTCCGCGGCGGCCTTCTGCGCACCCAGCTCCGGGACCGGGCGCGGCCCGGTGGCGGTGCGGCCGATCTCCTCGGCGCTGCGGTGTCCGGCGGTTGTCACTTCGCTCCCCCTTCGGGCTCGACGAGCAGGACCGCGCGCGAGTCGGGCCGCAGCGCCTTGGCGGCGGCGGCCACGTCCTCGCTGGTGACGGCCGCCATCCGGTCCGGCAGCCGGGACACCAGCGTCGGGTCCCCGTAGAGCAGTTCGAACGCGCCGAGCGACAGCGTCCGGGACATCAGCCGGTCGTGCTCGGCGTGCAGGCTCGCGCTCCAGCGCGCGGTCACCTTGGCCAGTTCCTGGGCGTCCGGCGGCGTGGCCGCCAGCTTCTCCAGCTCCTCGTCGATCGCGGTCAGCACCCGCTCCGCGGAGACGTCCGGCGAGTGGATGGCGGTGATCGAGAAGGTGTCCGGGTCGCGCGCCTCGAACGGGCCGAACAGGCCGGCGCCCGCGCCGATGTCGGTGACCAGCGGTTCGCGGTGCACCAGCCGCTGCTGCAGCCGGGAGCCGTCGCCGTCGGTCAGCACCCCGGCCAGCACCAGGTTGGCGAGGTAGGCGTCCAGCTCGCCGACGGGGTCCGGCAACCGGTACCCGACGGCGAGCGCGGGCAGCGGCGCGTGCGGGTCGGTGTGGTGGCCGCGGACCTCACCGGACGGCGGCGGCTCGGCGAACGAGCGCTTCGGCGGCGCCGGGCGGTGCGGCACGTCGCCGAAGTGCTTCTCGATCAGCTCGCGGGCCCGGTCCGGCTCGACGTCACCGGCGACGGTGAGCACCGCGTTGGCCGGCGAGTAGTAGGTGTCGAAGAAGGCCGCGCAGTCGTCCAGGCCGGCCTGCTCCAGGTCGGTGAAGTCGCCGTAGCCGTTGTGCGCGTTGGGGAACGTCGAGTACAGCACCGGCGGCAGGAGGATCCACGGGAACCCGCCGTAGGGCCGGTTCAGCACGTTGAGGCGGATCTCCTCCTTGACCACGTCGATCTGGTTGGCGAGGTTCTCCCGCGTCAGCTTCGGCGCGCGCATGCGGTCGGCCTCGAGGAACAGCGCGCGCTCCAGCGCCGCCGAGGGCAGGACCTCGTAGTAGTCGGTGTAGTCCGGGTGGGTCGACCCGTTGAAGGTGCCGCCGCTGGACTGCACGAGCTTGAAGTGCGCGAGCTTCTCCAGGCTTTCGCTGCCCTGGAACATCAGGTGCTCGAACAGGTGGGCGAACCCGGTGCGCCCTTCCGGCTCGGAGCGGAAGCCCACGTCGTAGTGCACGGCGACGCCGACCACCGGGGCGGTCGGGTCCGGCGCGAGCACTACGCGCAGGCCGTTGTGCAGGGTGAAGCGGGAGGTCTCGGCCATGGGCCCCACCATACGGCCATCACGGGGCCGGGGTCCGCCGACGGTCCTGCAGAGCGGCGAGGAATTCACCGAGAGCGAACGCGGTGTCCGGCACCGGCCGTCCGAGGGCGAGCGTGTAGGGGACGAACCGCTCACCGGCGGGCAGTTCGGCCGGGTCGCGCAGGCGGCGGTCCAGCGTGCGGCCGCGCCGGGTGAGCGCGGGGAGGAACCGCGCGCCGAGCGCCAGGGCGAGCCCGGCGAGGGTGAGGATCACGCCGAGTTGCGCGTACCCGGTGGTCAGGGCGAGCACGATCGTCAGGAACAGCCCGTAGCAGGCGATCCGGATGCCGGCCCGGCGCGCGCGGCCGGGCGGGCGGAGCCAGCCGCGGCGGATCGCGTCGGCGGTCAGGGCTGGCCCGGGATCCTCGCCGGCCAGGACGCGGCGCTCGAACGCGGTGAGCCGGTCGTCGGGCGGGTGGACCGGTGCGGCGTCCGGCCCGAGGTAGCCGCGGACCGCGAGGTCGACGGCGGTGACGTCGGCCGGGTTCTCGTTGCGGAGCAAGGCGATGTGCCCGGGCAGGACGCCGTCCGGGGTCGAGAACGGCTCGGCGGTGAACCCGGCGGGCAGCGGCGCGCGGGCACGGCGGGCGAGCGCGAGCGACACCGCCCCGGCGAGGAGCAGGAGCCCGAAGGCGACCCACGCCCAGGCGACGGGTGCGGTGAGGACGAACGCGCCGGCCAGGGTCTTCGCGGGCAGCAGGCGGGCGTTGGCCGGGACCGTGCCCGGCGGGAGATCGACCGCGATGTCCAGCGTCTGGCCCGGCTCCAGGCGCTGACCGGAGAAGCGGGTCAGGCCGGTCTGGTCGTTCTGGGCGGCGGCGCACCCGGTGCAGCGGACGCCGATCGCGATGCGCGGCGCGGCGAAGCTCGCGCGGACGAGGGTGCGGGCGGTGTCCCAGCCGTCCAGGGTCCAGGTCACCTCGAGCCGGTCACCCGCGTCCCGGACGGCACCGTCCACTGTGTACCGGATGATCGAGGTGCCGGGGTTCAGGCGGAGGGTGACGGCCTCGTCGCGCCGCTCGGCCGAGCCGGAGCCCTCGATGCTCAGGTCACGCAGCGTGTAGACCCGGTCGCGGTCGCCTCCGGCCGGCGTGCGCAGCGGGATGGTGCGGGTGGTGCGGGCGCCGGTGTCGATCGCCTCGACGACCGACAGCGAGCCGTCGGGCTGGAGCCGCATCTCGACCTCGGCGCTGTTCGGCAGGGCCGGCAGCGGCGGTGTCATCAGCAGGAGGGCGGCGCACAGCCATCGCACCCGCGCAGGTTAGCGGGCGAGCAGGCGCGCGATCGCGGCGGTGATGTCGGCGGCGAGCCGGTCGTCCACCGGGGCGTGGCGGCTGAGCAGGCGGTACCACATCGTGCCGAACGCGAAGTCGACGACGAGCGGGAGCGGGACGTTCTCGGCGAGTTCGCCCGACTCCACGCCGCGCCGGAGGATCTCGCGCAGGGCGTCGCGCCGGGGGCCGATGACGGTGCCCTGCAGGCGGGCGGACAGGTCGTCGTCGGTCTGGGCGTCGGCCATCAGGCCGATCAGGGCCGGGCCGGTGATCTCGTGGGTGAGTTCGAAGGTGCGCACCAGCACCCGCTCGACGTCGCGCAGCGTGTCGCCGGTGTTCCGGTCGAGGCCGGGCTCGCGGGTGCGCAGGTCGATGAGGGCGTCGAGGAGGACCTGGGCGCGGTCGGGCCACCAGCGGTAGACGGTCTGCCGTCCGACGCCGGCCTCGTCGGCGATCGCCTTGATCGTGACCTGCTGGTAGCCGTCCCGGTGGCAGATGCGCAGGGCGGTGTCCAGGATCGCGCGCCGGGCCTCTTCGCTGCGGGGGCGTCCTCTCATGCGCGGCACTTTACAAGACACCGTGCCTCGGATATGTTTTCGGCGCATAGTGTCTCGAAATTGAGGAGAGAGATCGTGACCGAACGAGTCGTGATCCTGGGTGGCACCTCCGGCATCGGGCTGGCGACCGCGCACCGGATGCTCGACAGCGGCCGGGAGGTGATCGTGACCGGGCGCGACGCCGGGAAGCTCGACGCCGCGCTGGCGAAGCTGGGCGACGCGCGGGGCGAGGTCGTGGACGCGCGGGATCACGCGGCGCTGCAGGCGTTCTTCGGGTCGACCGGGCCGGTGGACCACCTGGTCGTCACCGTCACCGGGGCGCCCGGGACGACGGCGTTCGCCGAGCTGACGATGGACGGCCTGCGCGAGGGCGTGGACGGGAAGCTGGTGCCGCACACCGCCGCGGCGCGCGCGGCGCTGCCGGTGCTGCGGGGTTCGCTGACGTTCGTGACGGCGGCGTCGGCCGGGGCGGCGATGCCGGGGACGGCCGCGCTGGCGGCGGTGAACGCCGGGATCGAGGCGATGGTGCCGGTGCTGGCGGTGGAGCTGGCGCCGGTGCGGGTCAACGCGGTGTCGCCCGGGGTGGTCGACACGGCGTGGTGGGACTTTCTGGACGCCGGTACCAAGGCGGCGACGTTCGAGGCCATCGCGGCCGGGCTGCCGGCCCGCCGGGTGGGCACGCCGGACGACATCGCCTCGGCAATTGCGTTCCTGACGGAGAACACCTACACGACCGGAGTGGTCCTCCGAGTCGACGGCGGCGGACGACTGGCCTCGGCGGCCTGATCCAGACGGCGGGGGCGGGTCCGGCCGGAAGATCAACTCGTCGGCTCCCCCGGCCCGGCGGCCGCCGGCGTGGCAGGCAGCGCCAATGGCTGCTGCGTCACCGGGATCCAGCCCCCCGCCGAAAGATCAACTCAGCGGCGCAAACCCGCGCGGCGGCATCGACTCCCCGGCCCCACCACCAACGCGCGGCCCCCACCACGCCCAGCCCCGCCGGAAGTTCAACTCGGCGGCGCGAACCCGCGCGGCGGCGTCGGCTCGCCCGGCGCCGCCGGCAACGGCGCGGCCGACGGCGTGGCGGCGGGCAGCTCGCCCGGCGCCGCCGCCGACGGCGTGGCAGGCGGCGCCAACGGCTGCTGCGTCACCGGCGTCCAGCCGGGCGTTCCGGCGTACCCACCGGCCCGGCGCCGCCGCTCCGCGAGTACCGCCTGCAGGTACGCCCACGGCGGCACGCCCCACGGCGGCGGCGTCCCGATGCGCACCGCGACGTCCTGGGCCAGCTGGTGGCCCAACGGCTCCCGCGCCCGGTCGCTCAGCTCGGCGTACCTCGCCAGGTACTGCCGCGCCATCAGCGCCAGCTCGTCGCTCAGCCCCGTCAGGTCGAGCTGCGCCGCCCAGCCGGCCAGCGCGGGCGGCATCGCGATGTTCGGCGCCACCGTCCGCGCCGCGCGTTCCCGGATCACCACCGTGCCCGCCAGGTAGTCGCCGACCCGCTTGGACCGCGGCGAGAACAGCGACACGAACAACGCCACCGCGCTCCACGCCAGCACCGGTCCGAAGTCGACGATCGCGCCGGCCAGTGCCCGCGTCAGGGCCTGCCGGAAGCGGATCGGGCCACCGTCGTCGCGCACCACGCGCAGTCCCAGCGCCATCTTGCCGAGCGTGCGGCCGCGGCTGAGCGTCTCGAACAGCACCGAGTACCCGACCCGCACGAGCACGAAGAAACTCAGCGCCAGCGCGGCGAACAGCGCCTCGTCGGTCACGCCGGACACGGACAGGGCCAGCATGAAGAGCACGAGCGCGGCGGCCTGGACCGCCACGTCGATCGCGAACGCCGCGGCCCGGCTGGCGAGCTGCGCGATCGGCAGCTCCAGCACCACGGCCTCGCCGGTCACCAGATCGGGTTCGCCTGTCACGCGCTCACTGTAATCTGCCCCCATGGACGTGGACCTGTTCGTCGCGGCCCACCGCGCCGAATGGGCCCGGCTGGACCAGCTGCTGGCCGCCCGCAGGCTGACCGGCCCGGAGGCCGACGAACTGGTCACCCTGTACCAGCGTGCCGCGACGCACCTGTCCGTGGTGCGGTCCTCGGCGCCGGACCCGGCCCTGCTGTCCTGGCTGTCGTCGCTGGTCACGCGCGCCCGCTCGGCCGTCACCGGCTCGCACACGCCGGCCTGGCGCGAGGTCGGGCTGTTCTTCGCGCAGCGCTTCCCCGCCGCCGTCTACACGACGGTCCGCTGGTGGCTGCCGACCGCGCTGGTGTCGATCCTGGTGGGCGGGCTGATCGGCGCGTGGATCGCGTCCGACCCGCAGGTGCAGGCGAGCATCGCCGCGCCGGAGGAGATCCGCGCGCTCACCGAGCCGGGCGGCCAGTTCGAGACGTACTACTCCAGCAACCCGGCCGCCTCGTTCGCCGCGCAGGTGTGGACGAACAACGCCTGGGTCGCGGCGGTGTGCCTGTTCTTCGGGGTGCTGCTGGGGATCCCGGTGCTGGTCGCGCTGTGGCAGAACGTGCTCAACGTCGGGCTGTCGGCCGGGTTCATGGCCGCGGCCGGGCGGCTGGACGTCTTCTTCGGCCTGATCACCCCGCACGGGCTGCTGGAGCTGACCGCGGTGTTCGTCGCCGCGGGCACCGGCCTCCGTCTGGGGTGGACGGTCGTCAACCCGGGACGGCGGTCCCGCGCGGCGGCGCTCGCGCAGGAGGGCCGGGCGGCCGCGGGGATGGCGCTCGGGCTGGCGTGCGTGTTGTTCGTGTCGGGCGTGATCGAGGCGTTCGTGACGCCCTCCGGGCTGCCGACGTGGGGGCGGATCGCGATCGGGGTGGCCGCCGAGGTCCTGTTCCTGGTGTACGTGTTCGTCCTCGGGCGGCGGGCCGTGCGGGCCGGGGTCACCGGGGACACCGGCGTGCGGGAGCGCGGCGACCTGTTGCCCGAGGCCGGGTGACACGCCGCTGCCCGGGATCGTCGGTACCGGGTCTTATGGTGGCAGGCATGCGGCTGGAGCTTTCCGATGACACGTACGCGCAGGTGACGGCCCTCGCCGAGGCGGCGGGGCAGTCCGTGGGCGAGTGGGTCCGGGCTGCCGTCGAGCGCGAGGCGTACCGGCAGCTGTGCGAGCAGCAGGCGCGGTGGAACGCCGAGCACCCCGAGCAGGTGCGCGCCGCCGCGGACGAATGGCGTGCCCGTGGCTCTTCGGCCGCGTAGGGGCCAGATCTGGACGGTGTCCGGCGGCTCGCGGCGGGTGCTGGTCTTCTCGGGCAACATGCTGAACGACATCGACGACGAGCACGTGGTGACGATGGAGGTCATCGAGCACGCCGTGCCGCTGAGCGTGGCCACCGGCGCGGGCGGCTGGGTGCGGTACACGTGGCTGGACCACGTGCCGAAGGAGTCGCTGACGCGCCAGGTCGGCGAGGTGCCGGAGGAGCTGATGCAACGCCTCAGCACCCGCCTGTTCATGGTGATCGCCACCGACTGAGCGCGGAACTCACGCGCCGGAACGTGGAACTCGCGCGCCGGAACGTGGGACTCACGCGCCGGAGCGTGGGACTCACGCGCCGGAACGTGGGACTCGCGGTGGGCGCGAGTCCCACGTTCGCGCGGGCGAGTTCTGCGCTCCGGGCGGTGAGTTCTGCGGTTGTGCGGGTGTCTCCGCGCGAACCGCCGTCACAACCGGCCGGCGGCCTTCAGCGCCAGGTACCGGTCGGCCAGCGCGGGTGCCAGCTCGTCCGGCACCGCGTCCACCACCTCGACCCCGCGCTGCGCCAGCAGACCAGTCACGTGCCGCCGCTCCGCCAGGGTCCGCTCGGCCGCCGCCGCCTCGTAGACCGCCTCCGCGTCGCCGCGGGCACGGACCATCGCGGCCACCCCCGGGTCCGTCACGCCGGCCACCAGCAGCTGGTGCCGCCCCACCACGGACGGCAGCACCGGCAGCAAACCCTCCTCCAGCGGCGCCGCGTCCAACCCGGTCAGCAGCACCACCAGCGACCGCCGCCGGGCGCGGCGCAGCACCTGCGCCACCATGCCGCGCGCGTCGGTCTCCACGAGGCTCGCCTCCAGCGGCGCCATCGCGTTCACCAGTCCCGGCAACAACTCCGCGGCCGCGAGCCCGCGCACGTCCGCCCGCACCTGCCGGTCGTAGGCCAGGAAGTCGACCCGGTCCCCCGCCCGCGACGCCAGCACCGCCAGCAACAACGCCGCGTCCATCGCCGCGTCCAGGCGCGGCGCGTCGCCGACCCGGCCCGCCGACGTCCGCCCGGTGTCCAGCACCAGCAGCACCCGCCGGTCCCGCTCCGGCCGCCACGTGCGCACCATCACGTCCGCCGCCCGCGCCGACGCCCGCCAGTCGATCGACCGCACGTCGTCGCCGATGACGTACTCCCGCAGCGAGTCGAACTCCGTGCCCTCGCCCCGGACCAGCGCCGCCTGCCTGCCGTCGAGCTGCTGCAGCCGTGCGAGCCGCGACGGCAGGTGCTTGCGGCTGGTGAACGGCGGGAGCACCCGGACACCGCCCGGCACCCGGTGCGACCCCTGCCGCCCGGCCAGCCCGAGCGGTCCCAGCGCGCGCACGGTCACCCGCGCCGACGACCGGTCGCCCCGCCGCACGGGCGTCAGCCGCACCACGACCGACCGCCGCTCCCCCGCCGGCACCGCGATCCGGAACCGGTCCTGCTCGACACCGGCGCTCGGCGGCCACGCGTCCCGCAGCATCCCCCGCAGCGGACGGGATCCCGGGTTGGTCACCGACAGCGTCACCTCGACCGTCTCGCCGAGCCGCGCCGCGCCCGCCCCGGACCCCGCGAACCCCCGCCCCCGCACCAAAGCCGCAAGCAGCAGATCCACGACGACACCGAGCTCGATCACGCCCAGCACCGCGACCCCACC
>NZ_PQHW01000026.1 GCF_003385215.1 Amycolatopsis thermalba
GGGGATGGGGCACGTCATCGCCGGCGCACCCCCGCGCCGGCGATGACGTGCCCCATCCCCAGCGCCCGCACCCCGGACAGCGGATCCTCCGCCGCGCCAAGGGGTTCCGGCGCGCTGTCGCCGATCTTCGTGATCTCCACCAGCGGCAGGTCCGCCAGCACCTGGCGGTAGTGCGGTTCGGCCATCAGCTCCGCGGGCGTGCGCAGCATCGGCAGCACCGCGCCCGCCGTGACCGCCGCGTTCTCCAGGTCCCGGCCCCGCCACTTCGCGATCGCCGCGGCGACCGCCTCGGTGTCGTCGGGCACGCCGAGCAGCTTCTGCGCCGCCAGCTTGATCTTCGGGTACGGGTTGAGCGGCATCACCCACTCGTCGTCCGCCGTGCGGTAGAAGCGGAACCCCAGCGCCTGTGACGGGTTCGCCGGGGTGCTCGCCGGATACCCGTTGAGCAGCTCCCACTTCCGGTCGTAGAACGGGCACAGCCGGTGCGGTGCCACGCGCAGGTCGACGCCGATGTCCTGCCCGTCACCGCCGCGCAGCCGCCACAGCTTCGCGATCGCGGCGGACTTCGCGGCCAGCGCGATCGCCGCCGACCCGCCCAGCCGCAGCGTGCTCGGCACCACCGGGTCCGCACCGCGGAACGTGATCGCGCCGCCGGTGTCGGCCGGGCTCATCCCGATCCCGGCCAGCACCTCGGCCAGCTCGGCCTGCGGGTCGAACTCGTCGCTCGTCGTGGGGTTCGCCACGGCCGCGGTGATGCGCTCAGTCAGCGACATGGTCGAGCAGCTCCTCGGGGATCAGGACGTGCTTGGCGCGCAGGTACTCGCCGACGGCCTTGCCGACCTGATCGGCGCGCAGGTTCGCGGACCCTCCGGTGCCCAGCAGGCCGCGCAGGACGAAGTGGACGGCCCGCAGGTGCGGGAACTCGTGCCGGACGATGCCGAGATCCCCGGTCTCGGGCAACAGCTTGCGAAGCTCCGCTGTGGACAGTGCCTGCCGCAGCCACGACCAGGCCCGCTCGTCCGGCACCCAGACCCCGACGTTGCTGTTGCCTCCCTTGTCACCGCTGCGGGCGTAGGCGACGGTGCCCAGCGGCGCCTTGCGCGCCCGCTCCGGCAGCGGCTGCCCGGCCGGTTCGGGGTGCACCGGCTGCGGCTGGACCGGCGCGGTGGGCGGCGGGGCGATCGGCAGCGTGCGGCCGTCGTCGAGGACGACCCGGTGCGGCACCTCCGACATCGGCAGCAGCGCCGGCCAGTAGTCGATGCGCGGTTTGCTGCGCGAGGTCAGCCCGGCGCCGCCGTCGTGGTAGAAGCCCGGGATGCTCTGCAGGTACAGCGATCCCAGCCGGCCGGCCAGGTTCAGCTTCGCCAGCGGCTCCGGGGTCGCGGCCACGGCCATCACGCGCACCGCGACGGTGGCGTCCCACTGCGTCTCGGGGTCGGTGGCCGCGGTGCCCAGTCTGGTGATGTCCAGCTCGACACCCTCGGGCACCTCGCGGGTGATCTGCGCGCGCAGCAGGGCGACCTTCGCGTCCACGTCCGGCGCGGTGACGTAGACGGTGTTGACCAGCGTGTGACCGATCGCGGCGAACACCGCGACCTTCGTGGTCGGCGGGGGAGGGGACCCGGTCGCGCCGGTGACCTCGACCCGGTCCGGTCCCGCCGCGGCCAGCCGCACGGTGTCCAGGTGCACCGTGACGTCCGGGTTGAGGTAGCGCGGGCCCTGGATCTCGTAGACCAGTTGCGCGGTCACGGTGTCGACGGTGACCGCGCCGCCGTGCCCGGTGTGCTTGGTGATCACGCTGCTGCCGTCCGCGGCGACCTCGGCGATCGGGAAGCCCGGCACCAGCATGTCCGGGATGCGCGTGAAGCCGGCGAAGTTGCCGCCCACGGCCTGCGGACCGCATTCGATGACGTGGCCCGCGGTGACCGCCCCCGCGAGCGCGTTCCAGTCGTCGGTGGCCCAGCCGTGCCACCACGCGGCCGGTCCGGTGACCAGTGACGCGTCGGCGACCCGGCCGCACACCACGATGTCGGCGCCCTCGGCGAGCGCGGCCGCGATGCCCCAGCCGCCCAGGTAGGCGTTCGCGGCCAGCGGCTCGTGCCCCCAGGACGCCAGCGGCGCGCCGGTGTCCAGGTTCTCCAGCCGGTGCCCGGCCTCGGCGTACTCGCCCAGCCGGGACAGCACGTTGTCGCCCTCGACGTGCGCGATCCGCAGCGGGACGCCCTCGTCGGCGGCGACCTTGCGCAGCTTCTCCGCGAGCGCGGCGGGGTGGAAGCCGCCCGCGTTGGTCACGACCTTCACGCCTCGCTGCGCGATCGCGGCCAGGTGCGGGCGGATCTGGCCGACGAAGTATTCGACGTAGCCGCGTTCGGGGTCCCGCCGGTAGCCGGTGGCCAGTGCGGCCAGCGTGACCTCGGCGAGGTAGTCGCCGATCAGCACGTCCACCGGATCGCCGCTCATCGCCTCGTCGATCGCCGTGTAGCGATCCCCCAGATAGCCGGAGAAGTTCGCGATCCGGACAGCGGTCATCGGCGGCACCTCCCGTGGTTCCCCCGACCATAGCTCATTAGCGATCGTTAGGTAACGGTCGTCAGGCGATCTTCGACACGGCGAGGAAGACCTCCGTGCAGTGCTCCACCAGGTCCTCTTCGGACAGTTCGAGCGAGCCGTCCAGCCACGACGTCAGCGCCTGGGAGAGCCCGCCGACCAGCATCTCGGCGAGCAGGTCCAGCCGCGGGGTGGAGGGCATGCCGTAGAACTCGCGGGCCTGCAGGCCGAGCAGCCCGGCGAACCACCGCGCGGACGCGGCGCGCCGCTGTGCCAGGACGGTGTTGTCGAGGGTGGGGGAGAAGAGCAGGAAGCCCTTGCGCGGGTCTTCGGCGATCGCGCGGACCAGGCGGCTCAGCCCGGCGTGCGTCTTCGCGCGGGCGTCGCCGGGTGCGGACTCGACGGCCTCCAGGGTCGTCGCCGCGATGCCCTCGACCACCGAGTCGTACACCGCGACGGCCAGCGCGTCCCGGTCGGCGAAGTTCTCGTAGAAGTAGCGCGCGGCCAGCCCGGCCTGCCGGCACACGCCGCGCACGGTCAGGTTGCGGTCGCCATCGCGCGCGCCGAGCAGTTCCAGGCCGGCCTCGATGAGCTGGGCGCGGCGCTCGGCCTGCCGGTCCTCGCCGGCGACGCCGCCGTAGGTGCGCAGCGCTGACGTCTCCATGCCCCCATCTTGACAGGTGCGGTGGGGCCGCGCTGGAATATCTGCGAACGGACGTGAGCAGATCGGAGACCGGCGATGGCCGCCACAGCCGCCCCCACCCGCCTCGGCGACGCGGTGATCGGGGCCGGTCTCCTGGCCGGCAGCGCGAACGTGATCATGCAGCTCGCGCACCCGTCCGTGGGCTACGGCGTGTACGAAAGCCGGGTGGACAGCGGGAACCTGTTCAAGCACCCGGTCAAGCGGAGCCGGACGACGGTGACCTACCTGGCCGTCGTGGCGCTGGGCACCGACGAGGAGCGCGCGGCGTACCGGAAGGCCGTCAACGTCGCGCACGCGCAGGTCCGCTCCACCGGGTCCAGCCCGGTGTCCTACAACGCCTTCGATCCGAAGCTGCAGCTGTGGGTCGCGGCCTGCCTGTACCGCGGGTTCGAGGACGTCTACGAGGCGTTCGTCGGGCCGCTCGCCCCGGAGCGGGCCGAGGAGATCTACCGGCACTCATCCGTGCTCGGCACCACGCTGCAGGTCACGGAGGACATGTGGCCGGCCGACCGGCAGGCGTTCGAGGAGTACTGGACCGGGGCGCTGGCGGAGATCTCGATCGACGACACGGTGCGCGAGTACCTGATGGGGGTCGCCGACCTGAAGTTCCTGCCCGGGTTCGTCAGCCGCGCGCTGGGGCCGGTCAACCGGTTCGTCACCACCGGCTTCCTGCCCGGCGTGTTCCGGGAGCAGATGAAGCTCGGCTGGACGCCGCGCGACGAGCGCCGGTTCGACCGGCTGCTCAAGGCGATCGGCCTCGCGGTGCGGCTCTCCCCGCGCCCGGTGCGTGAGTTCCCGTTCAACGCCTACCTGTGGGACCTGCGACGCCGCCTGCGCACGGGCCGGCCGCTGGTCTAGCCGCGGCGGCGCAGGCCGCGTGGGTTCCCCAAGTGGCTTCACCGTCCTAGCCGCGGCGCGGTGGTCCGGACGGGCCGCGTGCCGGGAGCGTCCGCCGGTACACCACGTTCGTCGTCGTGCTGCCGAATTGCGCCAGCTGGTCCGCGACCTCCTCCAGGTGGTCCATCGAGGCGGCCGCGACCTTCAGCGTGTAGCAGTCGTCGCCGGTGGTGCGCAGGCACTCCAGGATCTCGTGGCGCTCGCCGAGCAGCCGGTGCAGCGGCTCGTGCCTGCTGCCCGGGTACTTCAGCCGCACCACGGCGAGCACCGGGTAGCCGACCTTGCCGAGATCGACCTCCGCCCGGTACCCGGTGATCACCCCCGCCGCCTCCAGCCGCTTGACCCGTTCGGTCGTCGCGGACGCGCTCAGGCTGACGCGGCGGGCCAGCTCGGTCAGCGGCACCCGCCCGTCCGCCTGCAGTTCGGTGAGGATCGCCCAGTCGGTCGCGTCGAGAGTCTCGGTCATGACCCGAAAATACCGGCAGATCCACGGCGGACGGGGCACAAGTCCGCAAGGAATCCCTGTGCCGCCCGGTGATCTCTGCCTAACCTGGACGTCGTGAAAATCGGTGTGAACATCCCGAACTTCGGCCCCGGCACGGATCCCGGCGTGCTCCGCGACTGGGGCCGGACCGTGGAGGGACTTGGTTTCGACCTGCTGATGATGTCCGACCACGTGGCGATCACGCCGGACGTGGCCGGCCAGTACCCGGCGCCGTTCTACGAGCCGTTCACGACGTTGTCCTGGCTGGCGGGGGTGACCGAGCGGATCCGGCTCGGCACGACGATCCTCGTGCTGCCGTACCGCCACCCGCTGCTGACCGCGCGCATGGCCGCCAACCTGAACGCCCTCAGCGGCGGCCGGCTGGTGCTCGGCGTCGGGGTCGGCTGGGCGCGTCAGGAGTTCGAGGCGCTGGGGGTGCCGTTCGAACGGCGCGGCGCGCTGACCGACGAGTACCTGGACGTGCTGCGCGAGGCGTGGGCCGATCCGGGCTACCGGGCGGGGCGGATCCCGTTGTGGATCGGCGGGAACAGCGCGGCCGCCCTGCGCCGGGCCGTGCGGCTGGGCGAGCCGTGGCACCCGCTGCGGTTCGGCCTCGGCTGGTTCCGCGAGGCGCTGGGACGGCTCAAGGCGATCGCCGACGACGCCGGACGGCCGGTGCCCGCCCTGGCGCCGCGGATCGCGTTGCGCCTGACCCGGGAACCGGTCACCGGCGAGCGGCTCGCGGGCGAGGGCACGATCGAGCAGATCGTCGCCGACCTCGCGGAACTGCGCGCACTGGGCGCCGAAACCGTGGTGCTCGACCCGTTCGGGGGCGACCCGGCGGAAACGTTGCGGCCCCAGGCCGCCTGGCAGGCGCTGGCGACGGTCCGCGCCCAACTGGAGGATTGATGTCCGACGAGAAGTACCTGCGGCGCGCGATCGAGCTGGCCGCCGAAGCCCGGGCCGCGGGCAACCCGCCCTTCGGCTCGCTGCTGGTCGGCCCCGACGGGCGGATCCTGGCCGAGGACCGCAACACCGCGATCACCGACCGGGACATCTCCGCGCACCCCGAGCAGAAACTGGCCCGCTGGGCGGCGCGTGAGCTGGACCCGGAGACGGCGGCGGGCACCACGATGTACACCAGCTGCCAGCCGTGCGGGATGTGCACGGGCGCGCTGGCGCGGTCCGGTCTCGGGCGGGTGGTCTTCGCCCTGTCGGGGGAGCAGCTGGAGAGCCTGAGGGAGCCGACCGCGCCGGTCGTGGTGCGGCCGGTGCCGCAGGAGGGCCCGTTCCTGTTCGACGAGGCGCGCGTGCCGGTGGACGGCTACTACCGCTGACCGTCCGGAATGGAGCCGCTGGCGGGCTGGAAGGAGCGCACCAGCGCGGAATCCCGGTGCTCGGCGAGCGTGAGGGCGAATCCGACCTCGTCGGCCCACTCCTCGCCCGAGCAGTCCGCGCCCGGCGGGGGCGCCGCGCGCGGGGGTTCGCCGCGCTCCTTCGCCGCCTCCGCCAGGGGAAGCCAGCAGGCCGTGGCGAGGGCTTCGCTGCCCGCGTGGGCCCGGGCCGCCTCGATCGTGCCCGGGTCCACGTAGTCGCGCAGGACCAGGACCGCGTCACGGATCTCGATCACCCGGCGGTACAGCCGCAGGTCGCTGGCCCACCGGCCGCTCTCCGGCAGGTGGACCTGCGGCACCGCCGTCACCAGGCGGCGCCACAACGGTTCCAGGTGGCGCAGCGTCCGGCGGTCGCCCGCGGCCCGGTGCAGCCGCAGCAGCTGCGGCAGTGCCGTGCCCAGCGCCATGACCCACGCCGTGATCGCGACGTTGAGCGGGGCCGCCGCCCCCAGCCACGACGACCGGGTGACCAGGTAGGCGGGCACCACCAGGCCCCAGAAGACGGTCGAGGAGGCGAACCCGGTGGCGAGCACGTACAGGCCGGCCCGGAGCGGGCGGGTGGTGGCCCGCCGCCCGTAGCGGGCGCACAGGATCGCCGCGGGACCGGTGCCCAGCACGTGCGCGAGGCACAGCAGCGACCAGAACAGGCCGAACCACGGGACGTCGGCGGAGGTGAGGCAGGCCGGCTCGGGAGCGCCGGAGTTGATCAGCAGCAGCGCGGCGCTGACCAGGGCGGCACTGCCGTAGACCAGCAGCGGGCGGCGGCTGGCGGTGGCGGCCAGGACGAAGTCGAGGATGAGCGCGGAGCCGACGACGCCCCAGACGCTCACCACGATGCCGCAGCCGCCGCCCGGCCCGAAGGCGCGGTCGACCAGGCCGGCGACCGGTTCGAGGACGAGGGTGATCGAGGTGGCGAGGCTCGCGATCGCGATCAGCATGCGCCGCCGCGGGGGTGCCCGCCGGGCGGCGGGCGCGCGGATCACCAGCGTCACCCACAGCACGAGCGTCCCGGCGGCCAGGAGGTGCGTGCCGGCGCTCCCCAGCGCCGCGGGGCTCACCGCGCACCCCGGCGCAGCTGGCCGCTCACTCCCACGTTCCCCGCAGGCCGAGCGCGGTTTCGAACTCGCCGAGCGCCCCGGTCGTCGTCCAGGTCGCGCGGGCCTGCGCGGCGGTCCGGATGAGGCTGGCGACCAGCTCGGCCTCCTGCTCCTCCTCCGTGGTGTACCCGGTGCGGGTCAGCAGGCGCTCGATCAGCTCCGGCGACAGGTCCGGCAGCACCCGCGACAGCGGATGCCCCGTGCCGTCGCCGGTGTGGTCGCACAGCAGGTGGCCGATCTCGTGCAGCACGATGTGGTCGCGGTGCACCCGGCTCGTCTGCTCCTCGACGTAGATCACGTCCGCCGACGCCAGCCGGATCCACGCCCCGCACGCGGCGCCGCCGGACCCCGGCGGGAGCGTGCGCACGTGGATCGGGCGGCCGCGCCGCGCGGCGAGGGCGTCGACCAGCGCCGGCACCGAGAACGGCCGGGGCAGCGGCAGGCCGGCCACCAGGGCCTGGCACCGCCGCAGGTCGCGTCGCGTCACCATCGCTGCCGTCACCTCCGCTCGGGCGGGTCTGCGAGCGGGCGCGGCACCTGCCCCGGTCTACGCGCCCGGCTCGTCGTCCGGCTGCTCGGCCGGCGGCCCGAGCCGCTCGATCTTGCGGGCCTCGGTGACCATGGCCAGCAGCGCGTCCAGGGTATCGTCGGACAGCCCGTCCGCGCGCAGCGCGATCGACCGGACCTTGTGGTTGCGCAGCGCCTGCGCCAGCTCGAGCTGGGCGTCCACGCGGGAGGTCACCGCGTCGTCGAGGAAGTAGTCGGGCGGCACGCCGAAGAACGCGGCGAGCGTGCCCAGCGTCTCCTGCGTCAGGTTGCGCTTGCGGCCGCTGGCCAGTTCCCACAGGTACGTGCTCGACAGGGTCGCCCCCGTGCGCTCGCGGATCTGCGCCGCCAGCTTCGCGTATCCGGGCCTGCCCTCGGGGTAGAGGGTGGTGATCAGGTGCGTGATCTTGGCGGCGAGCGAGCCGCCCTCCTGCCCGCCCTGGTCCATGCGGTTCCTCGTGCTCGAAGGTGGTCGTCCGCTTCGGCGGACGGCAGTCATTGTCAATCAGCCGCAGGCCGTTGACAAACCGAGGTGTCCTGCACCTATTCTGGCCCAGGTCATCCGCTACAGCGGATGCGCGGCCGGCGGGGCCTGGGGGCTCGCCGGCCTTTTTCGTGTCGAGATCCGTTCAGCCTGCACACCCCGCCCCGAAGCGGCTATGATGGTGGAGGCGTCGTTCTCCCAGTGACCCCCAGGCTGGTCGAGGACGACGCCCCTTTTTTGCGACTTGACTTATGTTCACGGTATGCATTAGATGATTTCAGTAGTGCAGAAGACCTGCTGACAGGGGGAGAAGTGAGCGAGCCGTTGCGGGCCGGGATCATCGGCGCCGGGTTCATCGGAGCCGTACACGCCCGTGCGGTGCGCACGCTGGGCCAGGACCTGGCCGCGGTGGCCGCGTCCACGCCCGCCCGCTCCCGCGCGGCGGCGGCCGAGCTGGGCGCCCGGTCGGCCGTGGACAGCGCGGAGGAGCTGGCCGCCGCCCCCGGCATCGACGTCGTGCACATCTGCACCCCGAACGCCCTGCACGCGCCGCTGACCCGCATCGCGCTGGACGCGGGCAAGCACGTCGTCCTGGAAAAGCCCGTCGGCATGAGCGGCGCCGAGGTCGCCGGCCTCGTCCGGCGGTGGCGCGACACCGACCGCGTGGTCGCCGTGCCGTTCGCCTACCGCTTCTACCCGGTGGTGCGCGAGGTGCGGGAGCGGGTGCGCGGCGAGCGGATCCGGCTGATCCACGGCGTCTACCTGCAGGACTGGCTCTCCCGCGACAGCGACACGAACTGGCGGGTGCGGTCCGAGCTGGGCGGGCCGTCGCGCGCGTTCGGCGACATCGGGGTGCACTGGTGCGATCTGGCGGAGTTCGTCACCGGACAGCGGATCGCGCGGGTGCACGCGGTGCTGCCGCGGGTCGTGCCGGTGCGGGCGGGCGCCGAGGTGGACACCGAGGACGCGGCGCTGCTGCAGTTCGAGACCGAGCAGGGCGTGTTCGGGTCGGCGGTGATCAGCCAGATCTCGCCGGGGCGGCGCAACCAGCTGCAGCTGCGGATCGACACCCCCGAGGTCGAGTACGCGTTCGACCAGCAGGAGCCGGAGATCCTGTGGATGGGCCGGCGCGACGAGACGCGGGTTCTGCACCGCGGCGACCCCGCCCTCGGCCCCGACGCGACGTCCCGCAACCTCGTCCCGGCCGGCCACCCGCAGGGCTACCTGGACTCCTTCACCGGCTTCATCGCCGACACCTACGCCACGATCCGCGGCGAGAAGCCCGAGGGCCTGCCGACGCTGGCCGACGGCGCCCGCGCCACGGCGATCACCGAGGCGGTCCTGAGCTCCGCCACGCGCCGCGACTGGGTGGAGGTCACGCCCGGCTGACCCCGGGCCTGGTACGAATTTCCGGGTTAGTGCGAGCGAAGGGAACGCGCGTGACCGCAACCATCCCGTCCGACCAGCTCGACGATCTGGTCCTGGTGCTCGATCTGGTGCGCTCCGGCGCCGCGCGGACCCGGCCGGAGCTGGGCAGGCGGTCGGGGCTGGGGCGGACCGTCATCAGCCAGCGCGTCGGTCACCTGATGCGCGCCGGGCTGCTGGAGGACGGCGAGCTGGGGCCCTCCAGCGGCGGACGCGCGCCGCGGGAGCTGCGGTTCCGCTCCGGCGCCGGGGTGATCCTCACCGCCGAGCTGGGCGCCACCAGCATCAGCGCCGGGCTCACGGACCTCGCCGGGACCCTGCTCGCCCAGCGCACCGAGGCCTCCGACGTCGCCCGCGGGCCGGAACCCGTGCTCGCCCAGGTCGGCGCGCTCTTCGACGACCTGCTGGCCGCCCGGCCGGGCGCCGAGGTGTGGGGGGTGGGCATCGGGCTGCCGGGCCCGGTCGAGTTCGCCACCGGGCGGCCCAGCGCCCCGCCGATCATGCCGGGCTGGGACGGCTACCCGGTGCGCGACCACTTCGCCCGGCGGCACAGCGCGCCGGTGTGGGTGGACAACGAGGTCAACGCGATGACGCTCGGCGAGTTCCGGGCGGGCGCGGCGGCCGGGGTGCGGGACTACCTCTACGTCAAGATCGGCACCGGGATCGGCGCCGGGCTCATCTCCGGCGGTCACCTGCACCGCGGCAGCCAGGGGTGCGCCGGCGACATCGGGCACACGGCGGCCCGCACCGACACGACGGTCGTGTGCCGGTGCGGCAACATCGGCTGCCTGGAAGCGCTTGCCGGCGGCGCGGCACTGGCCCGGGACGGCGAGACGGTGGCGAAGGACGGCACCAGCCCGATCCTGGCCGAGCGGCTCGCCGGGAACGGTGTGGTCACCGCGGAGGACGTGGCGTGGGCGGCGCAGAACGGCGACCGGGCGGCGCTCGAACTGATCCAGCGCGCCGGGCGGCTGATCGGCGACCAGCTGGCGATGCTGGTGAGCTTCTTCAACCCGTCGCTGCTGCTGATCGGCGGCGGCGTGGCCGGCGCGGGCGACCACCTGCTCGCCACGATCCGCGAGGTGATCTACGGCAGGTCCCTGCCCCTGGCGACGCGGGACCTGCGCATCGCGCGCTCGTCGCTGGGCGACCAGGCGGGCGTGGTGGGCGCCGCGTTCATGGTGCTGGACGAGCTGTTCACGCGCGACCGCCTGGCGAGGTGGATCGACGCGGGCACCCCGGCGGGGTTGCCGGACCTGACGGCGGCGTGATCGCGACGGCGATTTTGCGTCCGGCCGGTCCGAGCCGGACGAGAATGCCGGGGGCCGTGGCGATCGGCACTTGCCCGGCGAGCGGTGTGCTGCAACGGCAACGGGCCGGTCCCCCGGATGGGGAACCGGCCCGTTGAGCAGTCGTGCGTGTCAGACGATGCTGACGCGGCTCGCCTGGGGGCCCTTGGCGCCCTGCGTGATCTCGAAGGTCACCTGCTGGTTCTCTTCAAGGCTGCGGAAGCCGTTGCCGTCGATCTCCGAGTAGTGGACGAAGACGTCCGGTCCGCTCTCCTGCGCGATGAAGCCGAAGCCCTTTTCGGCGTTGAACCATTTGACGGTGCCCTGTGTCATGCGTTTCTCCTTGATATTTTCTCTAACAATCAGAGCGCGGAAGCCGCGCCCTTCGTGGTCAGCCCGAGCATGGCGAGCAGCTCGCGGCAGTCGTGGACGTCCAGCGCGTGGTCGGCGACCGTGCGCGCCGCACGGTGGTTGGCGATCGCCTCGTCCTGGGCCATCCGGGCGCGTGCCTCGGCGATCGGGCCGCTTTCGGGTCGCGGCGGGGAAGCGTGGCGAGCCCAGGTCATGACGATCCCTTCGGTGGTGCGGATTTCACGGCCAGCCGCGCCAGCCGCTGCTCGGTGGGCCAGCGCACCTGCCAGGCCCAGCCGAGACGTTCGAACGCCCAGATCACCCGGGCGGACACGTCGATCTGCCCGCGTCGCACGCCGTGGCGGGCGCAGGTCGGATCGGCGTGGTGGGAGTTGTGCCACGACTCGCCCATGGACAGGATCGCCAGCGGCCAGAAGTTGGCCGAGCGGTCCCGGCTGGCGAACGGGCGGTCACCGATCATGTGGCAGATCGAGTTCACCGACCAGGTCACGTGGTGCTGGAACGCCACCCGCGCCAGCCCGGCCCACAGGAACCCGGTGAGCGCGCCCCACCAGGACATCGTCGCCAGCCCGCCGATCAGCGCCGGCAGCAGCACCGACAACGAGACCCACAGCGGGAACAGCCGGTCCACCGCGCGGATGTCCGGGTCGGCGGCGAGATCCGGGGCGAACCGGTCCACATTGGTCCGGTCGCGGCCGAACAGCCAGCCCATGTGGGCGTGCCAGAAACCCTTGGCCAGCGCGGCCGGCGAGGTGCCGAACAGCCACGGCGAGTGCGGATCGCCCGCGCGGTCGGAGAACGCGTGGTGACGACGGTGGTCGGCCACCCACCCGATCACCGGTCCCTGCGCCGCCATGCTCCCCGCGATCGCCAGCGCGATCCGAAGTGGACGGTTCGCGCGGAACGCGCCGTGGGTGAAGTAGCGGTGGTAGCCGATGGTGATGCCCAAAGTGGACACCGTGTAGAACGCGGCGGCGACGGCGAGGTCGAGCCAGCTCAGTCCCCAGCCCCAGAGCAGGGGAACGGCGGCGATCAGCGCGGCGAAGGGGATGATCAGGAACGCCCGGATGACCACCATCTCGGTCATCGACGCTTGTTCCGACAGCAGGGGCTTGGTCTTCCGGTCCGGGACAACGGGAGCCGAAGAGGTCAAGAAGGAACTTCTCTCGTGGAGGATCAACCACGATGGGCCAACCGAAGGGAACGAAACCGGCCCTGTGCCAGCCTGCGAGAATCTCCCGACAAGACCGACTCTACCCCATCGGATCCGGTCCGTCACGGTCACCGCGTGGGAAACTGCCGTTCATGATCATCGTCGCGGCGGTCGCGCTGCTGGCCTGGCTGTGGCTGGCCGCGACCGGCTTCTGGCGCACTGACCAGCGGTTACCGCCCCGCCGGGAGCCCGCCGCGTGGCCGTCGGTGGCGGTCGTGGTACCCGCGCGCGACGAGACCGCGATCCTGCCGGAAACACTTCCGGCACTGCTCGCCCAGCGCTACCCGGGACCACTCCGGATGATCCTCGTCGACGACGGCAGCGGCGACGGCACCGCGGACGTCGCCCGCGCCCTCGGCGGCGAGCGGCTCACCGTCACCGCACCGGGTGAACGCCCGCCCGGCTGGACCGGCAAGCCGTGGGCGCTCGCGCACGGCGTCGCCCAGGCCGGCGAGCCCGACTTCCTGCTGTTCACCGACGCCGACATCGCCCACGGCCCGTACTCGGTCGCCGCGCTGGTCGCCTCCGCCGACGGCCGCGATCTGGTGTCCCAGATGGCCCGCCTGCGCACCCGCACCCGCTGGGAACGGCTGATCGTTCCCGCTTTCGTGTACTTCTTCGCGATGCTCTACCCGTTCCGGTGGGTCAACGGCCCCGGCCGCACCGCCGCGGCCGCCGGAGGCTGCTGCCTCGTGCGGCGCACCGCGCTCGAGCGGGCCCGCTGCCCGGCCGCGATCCGGGACGCGCTGATCGACGACGTCGCCCTCGGCCGCGCCATCAAGCGCGCCGGAGGCCGCATCTGGCTCGGACTGGCCGGGGACGTGCGCAGCGTCCGTCCCTACCCCACGCTGCGCTCCCTGTGGGACATGATCGCGCGCAGCGCCTACGCCCAGCTGCGGCACTCCCCGCTGCTCCTCGCCGGCACCGTGCTGGGCCTGGCCGTGGTCTTCCTCGCGCCCCCGGTGCTGACCTTCGCGGCCACCGGCGCTGTCCGCGTGCTGGCCCTCGCCGCGTGGGTGCTCATGACGGCGACCTTCGTCCCGATGCTGCGCTACTACCGGCAGCCGTGGCTCGCCGCGCCCCTGCTGCCCGTCATCGCCACGCTGTACCTGCTGATGACCGTCGGCTCGGCGGTGCGCCACTGGCGCGGGCTCGGCGCGACCTGGAAGGGGCGCAGCTACGGGTGATCGCGGGTACGGTCTGAAGCGGTGACCGGAACGAGGAGGGAACCATGGCCGACCAGGACATCATCGCCAACATCGACAAGCTGATCGCCGAGGAGCACGAGCTGCGGTCGCGGTCGGTCGGCGGGGGCCTGAGCGAGGAGGACCGGGCCCGGATGCGCCGGGTCGAGGAGCAGCTGGACCAGTGCTGGGACCTGCTCCGGCAGCGCCGGGCCGCGCGCGAGTTCGGTGAGGACCCCGACAAGGCGCAGGCCCGCCCGGTCGGCGAGGTCGAGTCCTACCGGCAGTAGGTCACGCCAACGCAGGACTCGCGTGCGTGAGCGTGGGACTCGCGCGCATGAACGCAGGACTCGCGTGCGCGAACGCGGGACTCGCGTGCGGGGTGAGGTCCATGTCCCGCACACTCGTGGTCGTCTCGGCCGGTCTGAGCAGCCCCTCCTCGACGCGGCTGCTGGGCGACCGCCTGGCCCAGGCCGCGGCCCGCGAGACCGGCGCCGGTGTCGAGGTCGTGGAGCTGCGCGACCTCGCCGGCGACATCGCGAACAACCTGGTCACCGGCTTCCCCAGCCCCAAGCTGGCCGGCGCGATCGAGACGGTGACCCGCGCCGACGGCCTGATCGTCGTCACGCCGATCTTCAACGCCTCCTACAGCGGCCTGTTCAAGTCGTTCTTCGACGTCATCGAGGCCGGTTCGCTGCGGGGCAAGCCGGTCCTGATCGCCGCGACCGCCGGCACCGCCCGGCACTCGCTCGCGCTGGAGTTCGCCCTGCGGCCGCTGTTCGCCTACCTGCGCGCCGACGTGATGCCGACCGCCGTCTTCGCCGCCGCCGAGGACTGGGGCAGCTCCGACGGCCCGGACGGCGACCTCACCGCCCGCATCGAGCGCGCCGCCGGTGAGCTGGCCACGGCGATGGGCGGGCGGCCCGCCGCCGCGCCCACCGGTGAGGACGAGTTCGTCCCCTTCGACCAGCAACTGGCCCGGCTGGGCATCACGTCATCGCGTTGACGCCGGTCAGGTCCCGGCCGATGATCAGCTTCTGCACCTGGCTGGTGCCCTCGTAGAGGGTGAGCACGCGGGCGTCGCGCACGTACTTGCCGACCGGGTACTCGTCGATGAACCCGTAGCCGCCGAACACCTGCAGGCAGTTGTTCGTCACGCGCACCGCGGTCTCGCTCGCGTGGTACTTCGCGGCCGAAGCGTCCGTGGCGTACTCCTTCGGCTTCATCCCGGCGTCGGCCATGCGCGCGACCTGGTGGGTGAGCAGGCGGGAGGCCTGCACGTCCACCGCGGCGTCCGCGAGCAGCTCCTGCACCAGCTGGAACGAGGCGATCGGCTTGCCGAACTGGTCCCGCTCGGTGGCGTAGCGGGTGGCCGCGTCCACGTCGTCGAGCGCCACGCCGACCGCGCCCGCGGCCACCGAGATCCGGCCGCGGGACAGCGTGCCGAGCGCGATGCCCAGGCCCTTGCCGACCTCCCCGAGCCGCGCCGAATCGGGCACGCGCACGTTGTCGTAGGTCAGCTCGGCGGTCGCCTGGCCACGCAGGCCGAGCTTGCCCTTGATCTCCCTGGCGGTGAACCCGGGGGAGCCGGTGGGCACCAGGAACGCGGTGATGCCGGTCTCGCTGGTGCGGGCGAACGTGAGCGCGACCTTGGCCCAGGTGCCGTTGGTGATGAACATCTTGCTGCCGTTGATCACCCAGTCGCCGCCGTCGCGCTCGGCGCGGGTGCTCAGTGACCCGGCGTCGGAGCCGGTGCCCGGTTCGGTGAGGCCGAAGCAGCCGAGCGCCTCACCGCTGATCAGCCGCGGCAGCCACTCCTGCTTCTGCTCCTCGGTGCCGTGCGCGGCGATCGTCTTCGACACCAGGCCGAGCGACACCGACACGATCCCGCGCACCGCCGAATCGCCGCGGCCCAGCTCCTCGGTGACCAGCACGTAGGACAGCATGTCGGCGTCCACCCCGCCGTAGCGCTCGTCCAGCGTCAGCCCGAGGAACCCCAGTTCCCCGAGCCGCCGCACCACGGACTGGTCGACGTGCTCGGCGCGGTCCCACTCGCGCGCGTTGGGCGCGATCTCGGCGTCGACGAACTCCGCCGCCATCCGGCGAAAGTCGCGCTGGGTCTCGGTGAGCCCGAAATCCCGTGCCAGCATGGCTCTTCTCCTTCTCAGACGTCTTCGGGCGCGATGCCGGCGGCGGTCAGCGGCAGGCCGAGCTGGGCGCGCTCGGTCAGCCACCGCGTCGGCCGGTAACGCGGGTCGCCGGTGGCCTGCTGCAGCGCGCGCTGCAGCGTGAGCAGCCGGGCCGGGCCCACCACGTCGCCCCAGGCCAGCGGCCCGCGCGGGTAGCCGAGCCCGAGCCGCACGCCCAGGTCGATGTCGTCCGGCGCGGCGATGCCCTGTTCGGCGATCGAGGCGGCGACCGACACGATCGAGGACACCAGCCGCTGCGCGACCCCGCCCTCGACGTCCCGCACCACCGAGACCGCCTTCTCGCCACGAGCCAGCACCGCGCGCGCGTCGCGGGCCGCGGCCGGGTCGGCGGCCGGGGTGATCGCCAGCACCCGGCGGCCGGTCCGGATCGACAGCGGGTCGACGCCGAACGTCCGCTCCGGCGGCAGGCCCTGCGCGGCGATCGCGGTCGCGACCGTGGTGCCCCACGTCGTGACGAGCGCGACCGCGTCGCCGGTGAGCGTGCCGGTGACCTTCGCCCCGGCCTCGGTCAGGGCGGCGCGCAGCTCGTCGTCGTCCGTCCACACCGGACGGTCGGCATCGCCGGTGATCGGCTTCTCCGCGGGCTTTTCCGCCCCCTCGGTGTAGTCGAACCAGCCCTGCTTCGTCTTGCGGCCGTGCAGGCCCGCCGCGACGCGGTTCGGCGTGAGGAACGACGCGCGCAGCCGGTCGGAGAAGCGGAACCCGGCCCAGATCGACTCGATCACCGTCGCGGTGACGTCCAGCCCGGTGAGGTCCATCAGCTCGAACGGGCCCATCTTCAAGCCCAGCACGTCCCGCGCGATGCGGTCCAGCTCGGCCGGTCCGGCGACCTGGCGCTCCAGCAGCGCGAGCGCCTCGGTGACCAGGCCGCGCCCGGCGTGGTTGATCAGGAAGCCCGGCGTGTCCGACACGACCACCGCGCTGTGCCCGGTCTCGCGGACGAGCGCGGAGACGCTGTCCACGACATCGGGCCGGGTGCGGGCGCCGGGGATCACCTCGACGATCTTCATCAGCGGCGCCGGGTTGAAGAAGTGCAGGCCGACCAGGCGGGACGGATCGGACAGCCGGGCGGCGATCTGCGTGACCGGCAGCGACGAGGTGTTGGTGGCGAACACCGTCGTGGCAGGCAGCGCCTTCTCCAGGTCGGTGAACAACGCGGCCTTGGTGTCCAGGTCCTCCCGGATCGCCTCGATCACCAGGTCCGGCTCGCCCGGCTGGGCGGGGGAGTCCAGTGGCACCAGCCGTGCGCCGATCGCGGCGGCCTCCTCGGCGGTGCTGCGGCCCTTCCGCACCGCCCGGTCGAGCATGCCGCGGACGAACTCCACGGCCTCGCCGACCGATTCCGGCCGGGCGTCGGCCAGCTCCACGGTGTGCCCGGCGGTCGCCGCCCACTGGGCGATCCCGCGGCCCATCACCCCGGTCCCGACGATCCTGATGCGCACGGTTCTCTCCTTCATCGCAGATACACCCGCTCCGGGTCGACATCCTCGCGCAGCAACCGTAGTTCGGCCTCGCTCGGCGGTGCGATCACCGTCACGTCGCCGGCGACCTTCAGCGGCCAGCCGGTGGCTTCACGCGCCTGCTCGACGGTGGCGCCGGGGTGCAGCGCGACCAGTTCCAGCTCCTCGCCGGGGCCGCCGCGCGCGAGGATGCCCAGCTCGGTGATCACCTTCGTGACGCCGAGCCCGGACGGCCGCACGCCGTCGGCGAGCGCGCGGTCCGGGCCGGGGGAGGTGCAGAAGTCCAGCTCGTCCACAAAGGACCGCGGGTCGTGGCGGCGCATCACCACGAACACCTCGCGGGAGTTCGCCATGACCTCCATCGCGCCCCCGGGGCCGGGCAGCCGCACCTTCGGCGAGTGCCAGTCGCCGATCACCGACGAGTTCAGGTTGCCCCAGCGGTCGATCTGCGCGGCGCCGAGGAACCCGACGTCGATGTGCCCGCCCTGCAGCACGTACCCGAACAACGCGGGCATCGACAGCACGGCCTCGGCGCCGGTGATCAGCACCGCGTCGGCGATCGTCTCGGGCAGGTGCGAGGGGTGCGCCCCGCACACGCCGGATTCGTAGACGATCTCCAGATCGGGTGCCACGGTCAGGTGCGCCAGCGACGCGGCCAGCGTGGGCAGGCCGATCCCGGCGAACACCGTGCGCTTGCCCGCCAGCTCGCGGGAGGCGACGACGGACAGGACTTCGCTCGACGTGGTCACTTCTGCAGCCTCCGTCCGTAGTTCACCGGTTCGCTCCAGGCTTCGCCGACGGCCAGGCCCGCCCAGGACTCCGCGCCCAGCTTGGCGACGTACTCGGCGTGGTCGGCGGTGCCGTGCACCCACTCCGCCATCCACGCGGCCAGCTTTTCCTTGTCCCTGCTGATGCCCGACCACGCGCGGTAGAAGGCGTTGTCGCGGTCGTAGTAGCCCTGCGCGAACGACGGGTGCGCGCCGCGCGGGACCTCGACCACCGCGTCCACGGCGTGCGCGGGCACGACCGTGCGGTTGGGGTCGCTGCGGATCACCTCGTCGGCGACGATCTCCTCGACCACCACGATCGCCTTCTCCGCGGCGTACACCGCCTCGGCCTGGATGCCGGTCAGGCCCCAGATCTGGGTGTTGCCGGCCCGGTCGGCGCGCTGGGCGTGGATGATCGTGACGTCCGGGTTGACCGGCGGGACGACGTAGATCTGCTCGTCGCCGTAGGGCGAGGCGACCTTGCGGATGTCCGGGTTGACCCGCGGCAGGTCGGAGCCGGCGTAGGAGCGCAGCGGGTAGAACGGCAGGCGCTGCGCCCCGGCGAGGTAGCGGCAGATCATGCCGTAGTGGCTGTACTCCTCGAACTCCAGCGGTTCGGGGTCGGCGTGCTCGACGCGGCGGCGCAGCCTGCCCAGCGACCCGGCCGAGGAGTTGCCGACGAACGACGACACCAGCTTGCGCACGCAGCCGCCGGCGAGCATCTGGTCGACGACGATGTCCGCGGTCATCCGGACCACCGTGAGGTCGCGGCGGCCCTGCCGGATGATCTCGTGCCCGGCCGCGGTGGGGATGAGGTGCGTGAACCCTTCCAGCGAGACGGTGTCCCCGTCGTGCACGAAGGCCGCGACCGCGTCGCGCAGGCTCATCGTCTTGTCCGGACCCGGGCGGGGCATCGTCGCGCTCCTCGAAGGTTCGTGGGTTGGGGCGGTCTTCACCGTGCCAGGAACATTGATTAGAGTCCAATACCGAATTCGGGTCAGATCAAGACGGAGACGGTAATAATGGAGTTGCGTTATCTGACGTCGTTCCTGGCGGTGGCGGAGGAGCTGCACTTCGGGCGCGCCGCCAAGCGGTTGCAGATGGCGCAGCCGCCGCTGTCCCAGCAGATCCGGCAGCTGGAGAAGGAGCTCGGGGTCCAGCTGTTCGAACGCAACACCCGGTCGGTGCGGCTGACCAGCGCGGGCGAGTCGTTCCTGGGCCCGGTGCGGCGGGTGATGGAGGACCTGGACATCGCGACGAAGGCGGCGCCGGCGGCCGGGCGGGGCGAGTACGGGCGCGTGACGGTGGGGTTCGCGGGGGCGTCGAGCCACGAGAGCCTGCCGCTGCTGACCCGGGCGGTGCGGGCCGCGCACCCCGGGCTGGAGCTGGTGATGCGCGGGCAGACCTACGCCAACGTCGCGCTGGCGCGGGTCGCGGACGGTTCGCTGGACCTGGGGTTCGTGCGGTTGCCGATCACCCAGCCCGGCGTGGCGGCGCGGGTGATCGACGAGGAGGAGATGATCTGCGCGCTGCCGTCGGATCATCCGCTGGCCCGCCTGGACGAGGTGCCGGTGGAGGCGCTGGCGGAGGAGCCGTTCGTGAGTTTCCCGGCCAACGCGGGGTCGAGCGTGCGGGACGCGACGGTGCGGGTGTGCGTGTCCGCCGGGTTCAACCCGCGGGTGGTGCAGGAGGCGCCGGACTCGTACACGATCCTGGCTCTGGTGGCCGCCGGGGTCGGGGTGACCCTGACACTGTCGTCCTGCCAGCACATCCAGCAGACGGGGCTGGCGTACCGGCGGCTGGCCGGGGAGCCGGTGCGGTTGCAGGCCGCGCTGGCCTGGCGGCCGGACAACCCCTCGGCGGCGTTGCGGACGGTGCTGGCCATCGCGGAACAAGCCCTGCCGACGCCCGTCCGCGATTGAGACGATCACCGTCTTGCCGAGGTGCTCATTCGGTATTGGACTCTTCTAGGTCCTGTTTGGCACGGTGTCCAGCAACACGGGATCTCAAGGGAGAGAGAAAAACACGCATGAGCACGGCCACGGCGGCCAGGCGAGCGGGCATCGGGTCGTTCATCGGCTCGACCATCGAATGGTTCGACTTCTACATCTACGGCACCGCGTCGGCGCTGGTCTTCGACAAGGTCTTCTTCCCCGAGCTGGACGGCGCGCTGGGCACGCTCGTCGCGTTCGCCACGTTCTGGGTGGGTTTCCTCGCCCGGCCGCTGGGCGGGATCGTCTTCGGCCACTACGGTGACCGGCTCGGCCGCAAGAAGACGCTGGTCATCACGCTGCTCATGATGGGCATCTCGACCACGCTGATCGGCGTCCTGCCCTCCTACGCCCAGATCGGCGTCGCCGCGCCGATTCTGCTCATCGTGATCCGCATGGTGCAGGGCATCGGCCTCGGCGGGGAGTGGGGCGGTTCCGTCCTCATCGCCTCCGAGCACGCGCCCAAGGGCAAGTCGATCCTCTACGGCGCGTTCGCCCAGCAGGGCTCGCCCGTCGGCAACACCCTGAGCACGGTCAGCTTCCTGGCGATCAGCCAGCTGCCGGACGACGCGTTCACCTCGTGGGGCTGGCGGGTGCCGTTCCTGTTCTCCGCGCTGCTGGTGATCGTCGGCCTGTTCATCCGGCTGCGGGTGGCCGAATCGCCCGCGATGGCGAACCTCATCGAGAAGAAGGCGGTCGCCAAGCTGCCGTTCACCGAGGTGCTGCGGACCCAGCCGCTGCTGATCGTCCTCGGCATCGGGGCGTGCACCATCGGGCTGTCCGCCACGTACTTCAAGTCGACGTTCGCGCTGTCCTGGGCCACCTCGGACCTCAGCTTCGACAAGAGCTCCTTCCTGACGATCATCCTGGTCGCCAACATCACCCAGATCCTGGTGCAGCCGTGGGGCGCGCTGATCGCGACGAAGATGCGCAGCTGGTCCCGCGCGGTGATCGTGATGCTGGTGCCGGAGATCCTGCTGATGCCGCTGATGTTCCTGTTCATCAGCACGGAGAACTACGCGCTGGCGATGGTCGGCACGGTGATCGCGACCGTCCCGCACTGCCTGTACTACGCGGCGCTGGCCGGGATGCTCGCCAGCCGCTTCCCGGCGAACGTGCGCTACACCGGAATTTCCCTGTGCTACCAGCTGTGCGGCACGCTGCTCGGCGGCACCACGCCGATCGTGGGCCAGTTCCTGCTGAGCCAGACCGGATCGATCGTCGCCGTGATCGTGTACGCGGTGTTCCAGGTGCTGCTGACGCTGGGCTGCATGCTCGCGTTGCTGCGCAAGCCCAACTACGACGAGCGCGCCGGCGAGGCGTCGGGCGCGCAGGCCGTCGCGGCCTGAGGGGAGTGGCTGCGATGCCGGTGGTGGCGAACGGGATCCCGGAGATCCTGGCCTTGCAGGGGCGCGACCTGGGGTACTCGGCGTGGCGGGAGGTGACGCAGGAGCTGATCGACGCCTACGCCGAGGTGTCCGGGGACCACCAGTGGATCCACACCGACCCCGAGCGCGCCGCGCGGGGCCCGTTCGGCCGCACGATCGCCCACGGGTACATGACGCTGAGCTGGGGCATCCCGATGGTCGCCGAGCTGCTGCAGGTCACCGGCGTCGGGATGGCGCTGAACTACGGCGTGAACAAGGTCCGCTTCCCGGCGCCCGTCCCGGTGGGCAGCCGGGTGCGCCTGCACGCCGAGATCGCCGCGGTGGAGGAGGTCGGCCGCGGCGGGGTGCAGGTGACGCGGAAGTTCACGTTCGAGATCGAGGGTTCGGAGAAACCGGCCTGCGTGGCGGAATCCCTGACGCGCTACTACCCGTAGGGCGGATCGCGGAGGCCGTGTGGGAGGTGTGCCGGGACGGGCGGTACGTCCCGATCACCCGCAAGTAGCTCGGCGAACCGTGGAGCATCGCCACCGTGCCCGGTGCCGGCTACCGGATCGCCCACGGGCAGTGCCCATGGATAGGCGCGCGGGCTACGCGCCCGGCTGAAACTCCTCCTCGCCGGCGTGATCCTGCTGGCCGTGGTCTGGTTGTTCCTGACGTGGTCCGTGCCGGACCGCGGGCAGCTCATCCAAGCGCTCCTCGGGCTGGCCGCCGGGCTGGGACTGGAGCGGGTGACGGTGCATTCGTCGTCCCGGGCGGTGGCGGCCTACCGGCGGCACGGGTTCGCGGCCTCGCCGCGGCTGCTGCACGCGGTGCTCGTCCCGCCGGCCCGTTGACCGCGAACGAACTTCACGTTATGGTCCATACCACATGGTCTAGACCAAAGAAGTCCAGGTTCGCCCCAAGGAGCCGACATGACCATGAGACGACGCATCGCGACCATCGCCGCCGGGGCGGCTCTCGCTCCCCTCGCCCTCGTGGCCCTCCCGGGCACCGCCAGCGCCCACGGCTACGTCAACTCGCCGCCCAGCAGGCAGGCCCAGTGCGCCCAGGGGATCGTGCCCTGCGGCGACATCAAGTACGAACCGCAGAGCGTGGAGGGTCCCAAGGGCCTGCGCAGCTGCAGCGGGGGCAACACCCGTTTCGCCGAGCTGGACGACGACGGCAAGGGCTGGCGCGCCACCCCGGTCGGCGGCACCGTGACCTTCACCTGGAGGCTGACCGCCCAGCACCGCACCAGCACGTGGGAGTACTACATCGGCGACCGGCGCGTCGGCTTCGTCGACGACCACGGTGCCCAGCCGCCGGCGACCGTCTCCCACCCGGTCGACCTCACCGGCTTCACCGGACGGCAGAAGCTGCTCGCGGTCTGGAACGTCGCCGACACCGCCAACGCCTTCTACGCCTGCGTCGACCTGCAGATCGGCTGACCCGCGGGTGGTCCCGCGCCCGTCCGCGCGGGGCCGCCACCCCGATCAGCCGTCTCCCAGGTCGCGGGCGATCGCCGTCGCGGTGGCGGACAGGGCGCCCACCCAGGTGGGCAGCACGTCGTGGTCGAAGCGGGCCGACGGGAGCGCCACCGAGACCGCCGCCGCGGGCTCGTCGGCGCCGGGCCACGGGATCGCCACCCCGACGGCCGTCAGCCCGGTCTCGGTGAGCTGGTCGTTGATCGCGAAGCCGCGCCGCCGGATCAGGCCCAGCTCGCGCCGCAGCCGGGTCAGGTTCACGTCCGTCCCGGCGTACCGGCGCGTCAGCTCGGCCGCCGGCAGCGCGGCCAGCAGCGCCTTGCCGCCCGACGCGAGGTGCGCGGGCAGCACCCGCCCGGCCCGGTCGCCCACGCGCAGGATCTGGTCGCACTCCACCGAAGCCAGGAACCGCGCCTCCGTCCCGGCCAGCACCTGCAGGTTCACCGTCTCCCGCACCCGCGCCACCAGCGCCCGCAGGTGGGGCATCGCCACCTCGCGCAGCAACGCCACCGGCGCGCCGACCGGATCGGCCGGCCGCAGCACCGGCCCCGCCCGGTAGCGGCGGTCCGGCCCCTGCTCGGCGAAATCCCGGTACACCAGCATCGCCAGCAGCCGGTGCGCCGTCGACCGCGACACCCCCAGCCGCGCCGCCGCCTCCGACACCCCCAGCGGCCCCTCCTGCAGCATCGTCGCGAGGTGCAGCGCGTGGTCGACCGAGTCGATCGCGTACGGCGGTTTGTTCTTCACAGCAGAATTGTAGATCCCTGCTGACAGAACCTCGCTTACGTTCCTCGCATGCCCGCCCCACCGCGCAACGTCGCGCCCCTGGTGACCGCCCTGTGCTGGGTGGTCGTCGTGTTCGACGGATACGACCTCATCGTCTACGGCACGGTCCTGCCGCAGCTGCTCACCGAACCCGGCTGGAACCTGACCAGCAGCACCGCCGGCCTGCTCGGCAGCCTCGCCTTCCTCGGCATGCTGCTCGGCGCCCTGCTCGCCGGCCGCCTGGCCGACGCGCTCGGCCGCCGCCGGACCATCCTGGCCTGCACCGCCTGGTTCTCGGTGTTCACCGCGCTCTGCGCGATCGCCCCGGACCCGGTCGTCTTCGGCGCCTTCCGCCTGCTCGCCGGGCTCGGCCTGGGCGGCCTCGTGCCCTCGGCCAACGCCCTGGGCAGCGAGTTCGTCCCCGCCCGCAGCCGCTCGCTGGTCGCCACGCTGATGATGTCCGGTGTCCCGATCGGCGGCAGCCTCGCCGCGCTGATCGGCATCGCGGTCCTGCCCCGCTACGGCTGGCCGGCGATGTTCGCGATCGCCCTGCTCGCGCTCGTCCTCGTGCTGCCGCTGTGCGCGTGGCTGCTGCCCGAATCCCCGGCCTGGCTGCGCGCCAAGGGCCGCATCGCGCAAGCCGAGGCACTGGAACGCAAGTACTCCCTCGTACCGGAGACGGAAACCGTGCCGCACCGGGGTTTCCGCGCCCTGCTGAAGCCGCCCTGCACCCGCGCCACCGTGCTGTTCGCCCTCGCCACGCTGGCGACGCTGTTCGCCTGGTACGGGCTGGGCACCTGGCTGCCGCAGCTGATGCGGCAGAGCGGGTTCGACCTCGGCTCCGCGCTGACGTTCCTGCTCGCGCTCAACCTCGGCGCCGTCGGCGGCTCGCTGGTCACCGCGTGGGCCGGCGCCCGCCTCGGCCCGCGCCGGGCCGCCGTGCTCGCCGCGGCCGTCGCCGCCGCCGGCCTGCTCGTGCTGGTGCTGCGCCCGTCGCAGGCGGGCGCCTACCTCGCGCTGGTCCTGGCCGGCGTCGGCACCCACGGCACGCAGTGCCTGATCATCGCCGCGGTCGCCGACCACTACCCGGCCCCGCTGCGCGGCTCCGCGCTCGGCTCGGCGCTGGGCATCGGCCGCATCGGCGCCGTGCTCGCCCCGCAGGCCGGCGGCTGGCTGCTGGCCGCCGGGTTCGGCGTCACCGCCAACTTCCTCGTGTTCGCCATCGGCGCGGCCGTCGCCAGCGGCTTCGTCTGGGCCTGCCCCCGTCCCGTCATCCGTAAGGAAGGAGTGGTCACCCGATGACCAGCAACCAGCCCGAGCCGTCCCCCGAACTCGACGAGCTGTACCGGGGGTTCGCCGAGGAACTCCTCGTTCCACTGTGGACCGAGATCGGCGACCTGATGCCGATGAGCCCGTCCCCGGCGATGCGCCCGCACGCCTGGCGCTGGAAGACCCTGCTGCCGCTCGCGGAAAAGGCCGGCGAGCTGGTGCCGGTCGGCCGCGGCGGCGAGCGGCGCGCCATCGCGCTCGCCAACCCGGGGCTCGGCGGCGCGCCGTACGCGACGCCGACCCTGTGGGCGGCGATCCAGTACCTCGGCCCGGGCGAGAACGCGCCCGAGCACCGGCACACGCAGAACGCGTTCCGGTTCGTCGTCGAGGGCGAAGGCGTGTGGACGGTCGTCGACGGCGACCCGGTCGCCATGCGCCGCGGCGACTTCCTGCTCACCCCCGGCTGGCACTTCCACGGCCACCACAACACCTCCAGCGAGCCGATGGCCTGGATCGACGGCCTGGACATCCCGTTCGTGCACTACACCGGCTCGGCGTTCTTCGAGTTCGGCCCGGAGCGGGTGTCCAGCACCGACACCCCGGAGCGCTCCCGCGCCGAGCGGCTGTGGGCCCACCCCGGCCTGCGCCCGGTGTCGCAGACCGCGCCCGCGGTGCACTCGCCGATCGCCGCCTACCGGTGGGAGCACACCGACGCCGCGCTGACCGACCAGCTCGCCCTGGAGGACGAGGGCTACCCGGGCGTGGTCGAGCCGGGTCACGCCGCGATCCGCTTCACCAACCCGACCACCGGCGGCGACGTCATGCCGACCATCCGCGCCGAGTTCCACCGGCTGCGTCCCGGCGCGGAAACCGCGCCGCGGCAGGAGGTCGGCTCCGCCGTGTGGCAGGTGTTCGACGGCTCCGGCACGGTCCGCGTCGCCGATCAGGAGTGGACCGTCGACCACGGTGACCTGTTCGTCGTGCCGTCCTGGGCCGAGGTGACCCTGGCCGCCGACACGCAGCTGGACCTGTTCCGGTTCAGCGACACCCCGATCTTCGAGCGACTGCACGCCGACCGCGTGCGGGTGGGAGGACAGCAGTGAAACTCGCGACCCTGCGCACCGCCGAGGGCACCCGCGCGATCCGCGTCGAGGGCGAGCGGTACGCCGAACTCGGCGCGCCGGATGTCGGCGCCTTCCTCGCCCAGGAGGACTGGCGCGCCCAGGCCGGAGCGGTCACGCCGGAGCGGCCGCTGGCGGGTGCCGGCCTCGCCCCGGTCGTGCCGCGGCCGGGCAAGATCCTGTGCGTCGGCCTGAACTACCGCAACCACATCCTGGAGATGGGCCGCGAGCTGCCGCGGTACCCGACGCTGTTCGCCAAGTACCCGGAGGCGCTCGTCGGCCCGGCCGACCCGATCGCGCTGCCGCCCGAATCGGACGCCGTGGACTGGGAGGCCGAGCTGGCGCTGGTCATCGGCGCGACCGTGCGCCGCGCGAGCGAGACCGAGGCGGCCGCCGCGATCGCCGGGTTCAGCGTCCTCAACGACGTCACCACCCGCGACTGGCAGTACCGGTCGCCGATGTGGTTGCAGGGCAAGACGTTCGAGGGAACCACCCCGTTCGGCCCGTACCTGGTGACCCCGGACGAGCTGCCCGGCGGCACCACACCCGCCCTGGACCTGAGCTGCTCGGTCGACGGCGAGCAGGTGCAGAAGGCGAACACCGGCGACCTGGTGTTCGGCCCGGTCGACCTGGTCCGGTACGCGTCCACGATCCTGACGCTGCGGCCCGGCGACGTGATCGCCACCGGCACGCCCGGCGGAGTGGGCCACGCCCGCAAGCCGCCGCGCTACCTGTCCGGCGGCGCCCGGCTGGTCACCGAGATCAGCGGCCTGGGCCGGCTGGAGAACGTGGCGCGTGATGAGCACGCGTGACTGGATGGACGAGGGCACCCGGCTGGTCCTCGGGGTGATCGGCGAGCTGTCCGACGCGGAGTTCGACGCGCCGACGCTGCTGCCCGGCTGGACCCGCCGCCACCTCGTCGCGCACCTGCACTACAACGCCGAAGCGCTGCGGCGCCTGGTCAGCTGGGCCCGCACCGGGGTCGAATCACGCATGTACGCGAGCACCGAGCAGCGCAACGCCGAGATCGAGGCGGGCGCGCGGCTGCCCGTGACCGAACTGCGCCGCCTGGTGCGGGAATCGGCGGACGCGCTGGCCGCGGACCTGGACGGACTCCCGGACGCGGCGTGGGCCAGCCAGGTGGTCACGGCGCAGGGCCGGACCGTGCCGGCCACCGAGATCGTCTGGATGCGCACCCGCGAGGTCGCCGTGCACGCGGCCGATCTCGACCGCGGCGTGGGGTTCGGCGATCTGCCCGCCGACCTGGTCGAGGCCCTGATCGGCGACGCGCTCAAGCGCCGGATCACGCAGGGGCACGGGCCCGCGCTCGCGCGCTGGCTCACCGGACGCACCGGCCAGGCCCCCGAACTCGGCCCGTGGTTGTAGGAGGAGAGGACATGACCGACACCGATGTCGTGGTGGTCGGGGGCGGGATCGGCGGGCTGGCCAACGCCCTCGCCCTCGCCGCGGCCGGGCAGCGCGTCCGCGTGCTGGAGCGCGCGCCCGCGTTCGCCGAGGTGGGCGCCGGGCTGCAGCTGGCGCCCAACGCCACCCGGATCCTGCGCGAGTGGGGCCTGCTCGACGAGGTCGTCGCGCGCGGGGTGCTGCCGCGGCGGCTCGTGCTCAAGGACGCGCTCGACGGCGCCGAGCTGACCTCGATGGACCTCGGTCCGGGGTTCGTCGAGCGCTACGGCGCGCCGTACGTGGTGATCCACCGCAGCGACCTGCTGACGATCCTGCACGACGCGTGCGCCCGCGCCGGGGTCGAGCTGCTGGCCGACCACAAGGTGGACGACGTCGAGGTGCTGTCCGAGGGCGTGCGCGTGCGGGCGGGGGAGCGGGAGTTCGCGGCGGGCGCGGCGCTGGCGGCCGACGGGTTGTGGTCGTCGCTGCGGCCGCGGCTGTCCGGCGACCAGCCGGTGTGCTCGGGTTACGTCGCCTACCGCGGCACCCGCCCGGTGGCCGAGGTGACCGGGCTGGACTCCGACGTGCTCACCGACGTGGTCGTCCACTTCGGACCACGGTGTCACCTGGTGCAGTACCCGCTGCGGGGCGGGGAACTGCTCAACACGGTCGCGGTGTTCGCCTCGCCCGCGTACGCGCGCGGCGAGGCGGAGTGGGGCGGCCCGGAGGAGCTGGACGCGGCGTTCGAGGGCACGTGCGACGCGGTGCGGCGTGGCCTGGCGTGGCTGTGGCGGGACCGGCGGTGGCCGATGTACGACCGGCTGCCGGTGGACCGCTGGGTCGACGGGCGGCTGGCCCTGACCGGCGACGCGGCGCACCCGATGTTGCAGTACCTCGCGCAGGGGGCGTGCCAGGCCCTGGAGGACGCGCACAGCCTCGCCGGGGAGGTCGCGAAGCAGCAGGCCGCGGCGGCGCTGGACTGGCCGTCCGCGCTCGCGGCCTACGAACAGGCCCGCACGGCGCGGACGGCGCGGGTGCAGTCGAGCGCCCGGGTGTGGGGCGAGCTGTGGCACTGCGACGGCCTCGCCCGGCTGCTGCGCAACCAGTACCTGAGCGAACGCCGCCTGGACGACTACCGCTGGACCGACTGGCTCTACCAGCCGTGAGCCGGTGCCGGGACGCCCCGCCGGGTGCGGGGTGTCCCGTTGGTGGCTTGCGTGTGATGGCTTTGTGCGGCTGTTGCGCAACGAGTACGTGAGTGAACGCCGTCTGGACGGCTACCGCTGGACGGACTGGCTCTACCGGCCGTGAGCCGGTGCCGGGGCACCTCGCCGGGCGGGGTGCCCCGTCGGCGGCCTGGATCCACCGGCCCGTGACGCGGTGCCGGGGGCGCCCCGCCGGGTGCGGGGTGTCCCGTCGGCGATGCGCTTCCCGGTCCGTCGCTGACGGCCCCACCGGCTGTTGGCCGTCCTCTACAAGGGCGAGTGATCAGGCTCTCACGATCCGCGCGGTCCCGCGTGCGCGCGAGCCGCCGGCATTGTCCCGGGTCAGCGCGCTGCTTTGGAGGGTTCCGACAAAAATCCGCCCACGGCACGGTGCGGGTGCGACGATCACACTACCGATGGGTACGCGCGATGCTGGACCAGCGGCCAGGGGAGGCCGCGCCGTCCAACCACCACAACCTGTGAGGCTCGATTCGGTGTTCAGTCGTGTCGCGATCGTCAACCGGGGAGAAGCCGCGATGCGGCTCATCCACGCCGTCGGTGAGCTCAACGCGGAGGGCGGGCCACGCATCGAGACGGTGGCCCTCTACACCGACGCGGACCGCAACGCCACGTTCGTGCGGGAAGCCGACATCGCCTACAACCTGGGGCCCGCGGCCAACCGCCCCTACCTCGACCTCGCCGTCCTCGAACGCGCCCTGATCGAGACGAAGGCCGACGCCGCGTGGGTCGGCTGGGGCTTCGTCGCCGAGGACCCGGCCTTCGCCGAACTCTGCGAGAAGATCGGCGTCACCTTCATCGGCCCGAACCCGGACGCCATGCGCAAACTGGGGGACAAGATCGGCGCCAAGCTGATCGCCGAAGAGGTCGGCGTACCGGTCGCGCCGTGGAGCCGCGGCCCGGTCGAGGACCTGGACGCCGCCCTGCGCTCGGCCGAGCGGATCGGCTACCCGCTGATGCTCAAGGCCACCGCGGGCGGCGGCGGCCGCGGCATCCGGGTGATCAACAACGCCGACGAGCTGCGCGATGCCTACGAGCGCACCAGCCAGGAGGCCGCGCGCGCCTTCGGCAGCGGCGTGGTGTTCCTGGAGCGCCTGGTCACCGGCGCCCGGCACGTCGAGGTCCAGGTCATCGCCGACGGCCAGGGCACCGCGTGGGCGCTGGGCGTGCGCGACTGCTCCGTGCAGCGCCGCAACCAGAAGATCATCGAGGAGTCCTCCTCGCCGCTGCTCGCGCCGGACCAGGTGGCCGAGCTGAAGGCCTCCGCCGAGCGGCTGGCCGTCGCGGTCGGCTACCGCGGCGCCGCCACCGTCGAGTTCCTGTACCACCCGGTGGAGAAGCTGTTCGCCTTCCTCGAGGTCAACACCCGCCTGCAGGTCGAGCACCCGATCACCGAGGCCACCACCGGCATGGACCTGGTCAAGGCCCAGCTGCACGTCGCCTCCGGCGGCAAGCTCGAGGGCACCCCGCCCGCCGAGCTGGGCCACGCCATCGAGGCCCGGCTCAACGCCGAGAACCTGCGCCGCGACTTCGCGCCCGCCCCGGGCCGCATCGCGCTGCTCGACCTCCCGGCCGGCCCCGGCATCCGGGTCGACACCGGCGTCAGCGAGGGCGACACCATCCCCGCCGACTTCGACTCGATGATCGCCAAGATCATCGCCTACGGCCGCGACCGCGATGAGGCGCTGTCCCGGCTGCGCCGCGCGATGCGCGAGACCACCGTGCTCATCGAGGGCGGCACCACCAACAAGAGCTTCGTCCTCGACCTGCTCGACCAGCCCGAGGTGATCGACGCCAGCGCCGACACCGGCTGGATCGACCGGGTCCGCGCCCAGGGCCGCCTGGTCTCGCACGCCCACTCCGGCATCGCGCTGGCCGCCGCCGCGATCGAGGCCTACCAGGACGAGAAGCAGGTGGAGCTGCAGCGCCTGCTGTCCACCGCGCACGGCGGGCGCCCGCAGGTGCAGCACGAGGTGGGCCGCCCGATCGACCTCAAGCTGCGTGGCGCGACCTACCGGCTGACCGTCGCCGAGACCGGTCCCGGCCGCTACCGCATCGGGTTCGTCACCGGCGACGACGTGGAGACCGTCGACGCCGAGCTGGAGCGGTACGACGAGCACACCGGCCAGATCCACGTCAACGGCCGCCGCTTCCGGCTGGTGACCGGCACGCACGGGCCGATCCACCTGGTCGAGGTCGACGGCGTGACGCACCGGATCAGCCGCGACGAGGGCGGCGTGGTCCGCTCGCCCGCCCCGGCCCTGGTGGTCGCCACACCGCTCGCCGTCGGCGACGAGGTCGAGGCCGGCGCCCCGGTGCTGGTGCTGGAGTCCATGAAGATGGAGACCGTCCTGCGCGCGCCGTTCAAGGCGCTGCTCAAGGAGTCGATGGTCTCCGTCGGCAGCCAGGTCGAGACCGGCGCCGCCCTGCTGCGCCTGGAACCGCTGGCCGAGGACGCCGACGCCGCGCCGGAAACCGCCGGGGTGGACCTGGACCTGCCGTCCGAGCCGGACGGTCTGACCGCGGTGCAGCGCGCCGAGCGCGGGATGAACGACCTGCGCAGCATGCTGCTCGGGTTCGACGTCGACCCGCGCGACGGCGGCCGCACCCTGGCCGGGTACCTCGCCGCGCGGTCCGAGCTGCGGTACCGGGGCCTGGCCGCCGAGGCCGAGCTGCTGGAGATCTTCGCCGACCTGTCCGAGCTGTCCCGCAACAAGCCCGACGGCGAGGAGACCAAGGCCGAGACGCGGGTGCACAGCCCGCGCGAGCACTTCCACACCTACCTGCAGAGCCTGGACGCCGAGCGCGCCGGGCTGTCGGAGACCTTCCAGGGCCGGCTGACCCGCGTGCTGAGCCACTACGGGGTCGAGGGGCTGGACCGCACGCCCGAGCTGGAGGAAGCGGTCTTCCGCATCTTCCTCGCCCAGCAGCGCGCCGCCTCCGACGTCGCGGTGATCACCGCGCTGCTGCAGCAGTGGCTCACCGAGGCCCCGCCGGACAACGGCTCGCGGCAGACCGTCGGCCAGGCGCTGGAGCACCTGATCCGCGCCACGCAGCTGCGGTTCCCGGTGGTCGGCGACCTCGCCCGCAGCGTGGTGTTCCGCTGGTTCGCCCAGCCGCTGCTGCGCCGCACCCGCGCCGAGGTCTACACGAAGGTGCGCCGGCACCTCGGCTACCTGGACGCCAACCCGGAGGCGCCCGACCGCGAGCAGCGCATCGCCGAGATGGTCGCCAGCCCCGAACCGCTGGTGCGGCTGCTCGGCCAGCGCATCGGGCGGCCCGGCCTGGACCCGGGCCCGCTGCTGGAGGTGCTGAGCCGCCGCTACTACCGCGAGCACGGCCTGGAGGGCGTGGAGACCGGCACCGCGGGCGGGCACGCGTTCGTCACCGCCGGGTACGACCTGGACGGCCAGCGGCAGCGGCTCATCGCCACCGTCGCCGACTTCACCGGCCTGGCCGACGCGGTGCGCACGGTCGCCGAGGTCGCGGCGAAGGCCGAGCCGGGCGCGCTGGTCGCCGACGTCTACCTGACCTGGACCGGCCAGCCGGCCGAGGCCGACCTCATGGCCGCCGAGCTGCGCGAGGTGCTGTCCCGGGTCGCGCTGCCGGCCGACCTGCGCCGCATCACCACCACGGTCGCCGGGCGCAGCGGCTCGGCGATGCACCACCACTTCACGTTCCGGCCGTCGTCGGCGGGCCTGACCGAGGAGCGGCTGATCCGCGGCCTGCACCCGCTGATCGGGCAGCGGCTGCAGCTGCGGCGCCTGCAGAACTTCGACCTCACCCGGCTGCCGTCGGCCGACGAGGACGTCTACCTGCTGCGCTGCGTCGCGCCGAAGAACCCGTCCGACGAGCGGCTCGTCGCGATGGCGCAGGTCCGCGACCTGACCCCGCTGCGCGACGACGAGGGCCGCATCCTCGCCCTGCCCGCCGTCGAGGGCGCGCTCGGCGCGTGCCTGGACGCGATCCGCAAGGTGCAGGCCCAGCGCCCGGCCAAGAAGCGGCTCGACACCAACCGGATCTTCCTCTACGTGTGGCCGCCGAGCGACCTCACGGCCGACGACCTGAACACGGTCGCGCAGCGGGTGGTGCCGTCGACCGCGGGCGCCGGTGTCGAGGAGGTGCTGTTCCTCGGCCGCCAGCGGGACAAGGAGACCGGTGAGCTGCGGCCGATCGCGGTGCGGGTGACCTACGACGTCGCCACCGGGGTGCGGCTGACCATCACCGATCCGCCGACCGAGCTGATCCAGCCGCTGGACGACTACGGCCAGAAGGTGCTGCGGGCGCGGCGCCGCGGCACGGTCTACCCGTACGAGCTGACCGGCATGCTGGCCGGCGAGGGCGGCTCGTTCACCGAGTACGACCTCGACGACTCCGGCGCGCTGGTGCCGGTCGAGCGCGAGAAGGGGCTCAACAAGGCCGGGATCGTGGCCGGGGTGGCGACCACGCCGACCGAGCGGTACCCGGAGGGCGTGACCCGCGTGGTGCTGCTCGGCGACCCGACGAAGGCGCTCGGCGCGCTGTCCGAACCGGAGTGCGCGCGGGTCATCGCGGCGCTGGACCTGGCGGACCGGCTGGGCGTTCCGGTCGAGTGGTACGCGCTGTCGGCCGGGGCGCGGATCGCGATGGACTCCGGCACCGAGAACATGGACTGGATCGCCGCGGCCCTGCGCCGGATCGTCCAGTTCACCCAGGACGGTGGCGAGATCAACATCGTGGTGGCCGGCATCAACGTGGGCGCCCAGCCGTACTGGAACGCCGAGGCCACGATGCTCATGCACACCAAGGGCGTCCTGGTGATGACGCCGGACTCGGCGATGGTGCTCACCGGCAAGCAGTCGCTGGACTTCTCCGGGGGCGTGTCGGCCGAGGACAACTTCGGCATCGGTGGCTACGACCGGGTGATGGGCCCGAACGGGCAGGCGCAGTACTGGGCGCCGAACCTCGGCGCCGCACACGGCGTGCTGATGTCCCACTACGACCACACGTACGTGCTGCCGGGCGAGACCGGCCCGCGCCGGGCGGTCACCACCGACCCGGTGGACCGGGACATCTCCGACTACCCGCACGCGATCGTCGGGTCCGACTTCACCACGGTGGGCCAGATCTTCTCGCGGGAGACCAACCCGGACCGCAAGAAGCCGTTCGACATCCGCACCGTGATGCGCGCCCTGGCCGACCAGGACCACGCGATCCTGGAACGCTGGGCCGGCATGGCGGACGCGGAGACCGCGGTGGTGCAGGACGTGCACCTCGGCGGCTATCCGGTGTGCCTGCTGGGCATCGAGTCGCGGTCGGTGCCGCGGCGCGGGTTCCCGCCCACCGACGGACCGGACACCTACACCGCCGGCACGTTGTTCCCGCGCTCGTCGAAGAAGGCGGCGCGCGCGATCAACGCGGCGAGCGGGAACCGGCCGCTGGTGGTGCTGGCGAACCTGTCCGGGTTCGACGGTTCCCCGGAGTCGATGCGCAAGCTCCAGCTGGAGTACGGCGCGGAGATCGGGCGGGCGATCGTGAACTTCCGCGGGCCGATCGTGTTCTGCGTCATCTCGCGCTACCACGGCGGGGCGTTCGTGGTGTTCTCGAAGACGCTGAACCCGAACATGACGGTGCTGGCCGTGGACGGTTCGTACGCCTCGGTGCTGGGCGGCGCCCCCGCGGCGGCGGTGGTGTTCGCGCAGGAGGTCAACGCCCGCACGGCGAACGACCCGCGGGTGACGGAGCTGGAGGCGCGGATCGCGGCGGCGGACAGCGCCTCGCGGGCCGCGCTGGTGACCCAGCTGGCGGACGTCCGGGCGTCGGTGCGGGCCGAGAAGCTGGGCGAGGTGGCCGCCGAGTTCGACGGGGTGCACTCGATCCAGCGGGCGCAGCGGGTGGGCTCGGTGGACGCCATCATCCGCCCGGAGGAGCTGCGGCCGCAGATCATCGCCGCCGTGGAGCGCGGACTGGCGCGGAGCTGACGGCGACGGGCCGCTGCCTCGCGGGGCAGCGGCCCGCTCGCCAGGCCCTGATGTGCCCCGGACTACTGGCCGTTGGGGCCGGCGCGAGGGGCGCCCGGGTTCCGGCCCGGGCGCCCGTCAGACTCCCGCGTGGCGGTTCCGCGCCACCGCGCGGAGGACCCGCTGGGCGGCCCGGTCCGGGGAGCCGTCCCCGGCCAGGACCACTCCCAGCCCCGGGAACTTCTTCCGCAGGCGGGCGGCCTCGGCGGGGTCGTGCAGCACCAGGCAGCCGCCCTCGCCCCGGTCGGCCATCCGCCGGGCGTACTCGGCGGCGGACCCCTGGCTGTCGACGGCCACGTCGGGCACCTCGGTCCCGTCGCGGCGCACCTCCGCCCCGGCGGCCGCGAACGCCGCCGAGACGGCCCCGGCGAAGCGGCTCGCCCCGGTGACCAGCACCGAATACCCCTCGAATCCGGCGGACCGCGCCCGCCGCAGCGACCGGCTCTCCGGCGCGCCCTCGGCGAACTCGACCAGCTCGGCCGCGCACCGCGCGATCACGTCCGGCCGCTCCCGCGGGATCCAGTGCCCGCCGGGCAACCGCCGCACCCACAGCCGCGGCGCCCACCGCGCCACGTCGGTCTGCAGCGCGGGCGTCACGTACGGATCACCCAGCGGCGCGAGCACCTGCACCGGCACCTCGGCGGGCCGCGGCCGCGGGCGCGACAACCGGACGCCGACGTTGGCCCGGTACAGCTCCAGCCCGTGCACGGCGTCCGCCACCGCCGGACGGCCCGCCGCACTGCCCGAAAGCCGCCGCAGCACCCAGCGGCCCACCCCGGACCGCCAGCTCAGCTCGGGAACCAGCGGGATCTGGAAGAACACGATGTAGGCCGAGTGCACCAGCTGCCGCAGCGCGGGCCCCCACCCCGACGGCCGCCGCAACCGGGCGCGGACCCAGTGCCCGACGTGGTCCAGCGAGGGCCCGGAGATCGAGGTGAACGACGCGATCCGCCCGCGCAGCCGGTCCCCGGTCACCGCGTGCCAGCTTTGGATCGACCCCCAGTCGTGCGCGACGAGGTGCGCCGGGCGGTCCGGGCTGACCTCGTCGAGCACGGCGGCCAGGTCCTCGGCCAGCCGGTCGAGCGCGTAGGCCGCGCGCCGCGACGGGCGATCCGACTCGCCCGCGCCCCGGACGTCGTAGGTGACCACGTGGAACCGCGGTTCGAGCCGGGCCACCACGCCGTCCCACACGGAACGGTCGTCGGGGTAGCCGTGCACGCACACCACGGTCGGCGCCGCCGGATCGCCGGCCTCCGCGACCGCGATCCGGGTGCCGTCCCGGGACACCACTCGCCGGACCACGCCGCCTCCTCCCTGAAGCCATTACCCGAAGTAACAGTTACTGCGATGAGCATCGGCGGCCGGGGAGGTGTTGTCAACCTCCGGAACCTGGTCCAGTCCACACCCGTGAGTGACGCACCAACGATGGATGCCCTGCGCCACAACGAATTTCACCGCGCCCGCCGTGACGGATCGGTTTCGCGGGGCCGACCAGCGGGAGTTCGGCTGTCGCGCCGACACGCCGTGATCGCAACGTGTCCTGCGTCACATCTACCTGCCGGATTTGCCCCGGCGGTCCCGGGCACCCGGTCCGCGGAGCCGGTCAGGTTCCGGTCCGGAATCCGTTGATACGAAGGGAATTCAGAACAATGAACGTTCGTCGCTTCGCGATCGCCAGCCTGCTGGCCATCCCGCTGTCGTTCGGTGCCGCGGGCATCGCGTCGGCTGACAGCTACGGGGCCTACGGTGAGTCCAGCGCGTCCGCCGGGGCGCACGGCGCCGCGATCAGCAACACCGGCGCGGTCGCGGGCCACGATGACGGCTACGACCACGACGGCTGGGGCCACGGCCACCACGGCTACGCCGCCTACCACGACTCCAGTCTGTCGGCCGGCCCGGACGGCGCGGGCGGCGAGTACACCGTCGCCGGCACCAACGGCCACCACGCCTGGTACGCCGATGGCTGCTTCTGGGCGGGCCCGAATGGTGCGCACGCGAGTGAGACCCACGCGGTCGCGGGGCACGACCACCACGGCCACGACTGGGACGATGAAGAGGACGAGGACGAGGGCTACGACGACTGACGCCGGCCGCCTCTCTCCCTGACGGTGACCCCCAGCTCCGGCCGGGGGTCACCGTTTCCCGGTGCCGGGGTTGCGGCTGTTGGGCACCCCGGCCAGTGGCGTCTTCCGGCTGGGGCGTTTTTTGTGGCCGGGCTCCGGCGTGCCCCGTCGGCTGGGGTCATCGTTTCCCGGTGTCCGGTGTCAGGTCGTGGCGCACCGCCAGGATCGCCAGGTGCACGCGGCTCGGGCTGCCGGTCTTGTCCATCAGGTTCGCCACGTGCGTCTTGACCGTCGTGACCCCGACGTGCATCCGCGCCGCGATGTCCGCATTGGACAGTCCCATCCCGACCAGCCCCAGGACCTCCCGTTCGCGCGGGGTCAGCGGCAGCTCGGGGCGCGGCGCCCGGGACCGCACCGCCTGCCCGACCAGCCGCCGCAGGACGTCGTCGCTGAACGGGCTGCCGCCCGCCGCCGCCCGGCGGATCCCGTCGAGCAGCTCGGCGGGCGTGGCGTCCTTCGCGAGGAACCCGCACGCGCCCGCCGCCAGCGCCGGGTACAGGTGCTCGTCGTCGTCGAAGGTCGTCAGCACCACGATCCGCGTCGCCGGCCGCTCGCCGAGGATCGTCTTCGTCGCGGCGATCCCGTCCACGCCCGGCATCCGCAGGTCCATCAGCACCACGTCGGGCTTCACCCGGCCGGCCAGCCGCACCGCCTCACCGCCGTGCGGCGCCTCCCCGACGACCTCGATGTCGGGAGTGGACTCGCACAGCATGCGCAGACCGGCGCGGACGAGCTGCTGGTCGTCGACGAGCAGGGTGCGGATCACGGGCCCTCCGGGGATGCCTGGGCGGACGTCTCCGCCGGGATCGACGCCCGCACCCGCCAGCCGTCGCCGTGCGGGCCGGCCTCCAGGGAACCGCCGACCAGGTCGACGCGCTCCCGCAGGCCGACCAGGCCGAAGCCGGGCTCACCACCGCCGTCCCGCGCGCCGCCGGTGTCGGTGACCTCGACCAGCACCTGCCCGCCGCCCGAGTCCACCCGCACGCACGCCCGCGCGCCCGGCCCGGCGTGCTTGGCCACGTTCGTCAGGCTCTCCTGCACCAGCCGCAGCACCGCCAGGCCGCGCAGCGAGTCCAGCGCCGCGATGCCCGGGTCGACGCGGCAGTCGATCGCCAGCCCGGCCCGCCTGCTGCGCTCGATCACCGACTCGACCGCGGCCGGCAGCGACGCCGTCTCGATGAGCACCCCGTGGTCGCGCACGCTCGCCGGATCGCGCAGCGCGGACACCAGCTCCCGCAGGTCGGACAGCGTCCGGGTGGCCGAGGCGTGCACGTCGTCGAGCACCTCGCCGACCCGCGGGTCCAGGTCCGGCACCACGGCCCGCGCCACCCCCACCCGCAGCGCCATCGACGCGACGTGGTGGGCGACCAGGTCGTGCAGTTCGCGAGCGATCTCGGTGCGCTCGGTCAGCCGGGCGCCGCGCGCGGCCAGTTCGCGGCGCGCTTCGGCCTCGGTGGCCCGCGCGATGTCCCGCGCCACCGCGCGCACCCCGGCCCGCAGGTAGGCGCCGAGCAGCAGCGGCCCGCCGACGACGGTGAGCACGCGGTAGCCGACGGCGAGCACGCCGGTGAGCACGTGGTCGTAGGTGCCGAGCACGAAGTACACGGCGGTGACCGCGCCCGCGCCGAGCAGGGCGGTGCGCATCGGGCGGCGGATGGCCAGCTCGAACAGCGCCACGCCGGCCAGGACCTTGACCGCGACCGGGGTCGCGTCCGCCCACTGGTGCGCGGCCAGGATGAGCAGCGCCTCCGCGACGGTGACCGCCAGCGGCCACACCCCGCCCGCGAGGAACACCCCCGCCGCGGCGAACACGACCGCCCAGTCCGCGGCCGTCGGCTCGGGCCCCTGCACCAGCAGCAGATACCCCGGGCCGACCACCAGCGGCACCAGGCGCGCGGGCCCGAACCGGTCACCCACCGCCCGCCCCACCCACGCCAGCACCACACGACGACACTATCCGGCCGCGACGCCGGGCGGCTCCTCCGCAGGAACGAGATGCTCCAGCCGGGGCAGGGCTTTCCACCGGTTCGCCAAGGGGCCGGGCCGGGGAAAGATCAACCCCCGGCCATCGCGCCCATCACCAGGAACGGTTCGGTTCCCGCGACCACCGGTGCGGGCAGCGGGGCGTCCGGCTCCTCGTGCGACAGGTCCTGCTCGCAGGCGAAGAACCGGACGAACGCCCGCCGCTTGCCGGTGCCGTGCTCGCGGATCGTGCCGCGCAGCATCGGGTACCGCTCCTCGAGCGCGTCCAGCACCGCGCGCTGGGTGACGGTGCCGTCCAGGTCGAGCTCGACCTCGCCGTCGATGTGGGCGATCGTGCGCAGGTGCGCGGGCAGGTGAACGCGGATCATGGCAGCGTCTGGACCTCCACCGAGAGGACCGCGGGCAGGTCACGCACGATCGGCGCCCAGGTGTCCCCGGAGTCGGCCGACGCGTAGACCTGGCCGCCGGTCGTGCCGAAGTAGATCCCGCACGACTCCAGCGAATCCACGGCCATCGCGTCGCGCAGCACGTTCACGTAGCAGTTCTCCTGCGGCAGCCCCGCGGTCAGCGGCTCCCACTCGTTGCCGCCGCCGCGGCTGCGGTACACGCGCAGCCGCCCGTCCGGCGGGAAGTGGTGCTCGTCGCTCTTGATCGGCACCACGTACACCGTGTCCGGCTCGTGGGCGTGCACGTCGATGACGAACCCGAAGTCCGTGGGCAGGTCCCCGCTGATCTCGTACCAGTTGTCGCCGCCGTCGTCGCTGCGCATCACGTCCCAGTGCTTCTGCATGAACAGCACGTCGGGCCGCTGCGGGTGGCGCGCGATGTGGTGCACGCAGTGCCCGACCTCGGCGTCCGGATCGGGGATCTGACCCGACTGCAGGCCGTGGTTGATCGCCTGCCAGGTCTTGCCGCCGTCCTCGGTGCGGAACGCCCCGGCCGCGGAGATGGCGATGACCAGGCGGTTGGCGTCACGCGGGTCCTGGATGATCGTGTGCAGGCACAGCCCGCCCGCGCCCGGCTGCCAGTTCGGGCCGGAGCCGTGCCCGCGCAGGCCCGGCAGCTCCTGCCAGGTCGCGCCCGCGTCGTTCGAGCGGAACAGCGCCGCGTCCTCGACCCCGGCGTAGATCAGGTCCGGGTCGGTCAGCGACGGTTCGAGGTGCCACACGCGCGCGAACTCCCACGGGTGCGGGGTGCCGTCGTACCACTGGTGGGTGCCCGGGACGCCCTCGTAGGCGAACTCGTTGCCCACCGGCCGCCACGTCTTCCCGCCGTCGTCGGAGCGCTGGATCAGCTGGCCGAACCAGCTGGTGGACTGCGCGGCGAAGATCCGGTCCGGGTCGGCGGGGGAGCCCTTGACGTGGTAGATCTCCCAGCCCGGGAAGTGCGGTCCGCTGACCTCCCAGTCGGCGCGCCGTTCGTCGGATGTCAGGACGAACGCACCCTTGCGTGTGCCGACCAGCACGCGAACCCCGCTCATCGCCGCTCCTTCCCGTGTGTGTGGTTAGACCGTAGGGAGCGGCGGGGCGCCGCGTCTTCTCCAATCTTGCGGTTTGCGGGCGGGGCCCCGGGTACCCGCCCGGGAAGCGCATCGGAAGGAGCAGGCCATGCCGCAGGCGCTGTCGGACACCGAAATCGCCCGTGCCCTGGGCGGGCTCGCGAACTGGCGCGGCAACGCCGGCCGCCTGTCGCGCACCGTGCGGCTGCCGGAGCAGGCGCACGGCACGCTGATCGGCCGCGTGCAGCGGGACGCCGCGGAGCTGGCCGACCACGCCCAGTTCGAGCGCCGCCGCGGCGAGCTGACTTTCACGGTCACCACGGGTTTCCCCGGACGGGTGACCGAGCCGGACCTGTGGCTGGCACGCCGCATCGAAGCGCTGCTGACCGAACTGACCTGACGCGCGAGTCCCACGCTCCCGCGCGCGAGTCCCACGTTCGCGCGCGCGAGTCCCGCATTCCCGCGCGCGAGATCCACGTTCGTGGCCGGGGCCCTGAGCGCGGCGGCCCGGGCGGGGCCACCGAATGCGGAACTCGCGGGCTTGAGTGTGGGACTCGCGGGCCTGAGTGTGGGACTCGCGGGCTTGAGTGTGGGACTCGCGGGCGTCAGATCTTGCGCCAGCTGTTGTCGCCGAGGCCGGAGGCGCCCTGCGGGCCCATCAGCAGCATCCCGCCGTCCACCACGTACGACGAGCCGGTCACGTAGCCGGCCGCGGGGGTGGTCAGGAACGCCACCACGGCGGCGACCTCCTCCGCGTGCCCGGTCCGCCCCAGCGGCACCCCGGGGCGCTCCTGGTCGTGCGGGTTCACGTCGGTCTGGCCGGTCATCGGCGTGGAGATCTCGCCCGGCGCCACCGAGTTCACCGTGATCCCGTGCTCGGCCAGCTCCAGCGCCAGCACCTTGGTCAGCATGCCCATCCCGGCCTTCGCCGCGCAGTAGGGCGCCGCGCCGACCTTCGGGGCGTGCTCGTGCACGCTGGTGATGTTGACGATCCGCCCGCCGGTGCCGGCGTCGATCATCCGCCGCGCCGCGCGCTGCGCGCACAGGAACGCGCCGTCCAGGTCGACGCTGAGCACGTGCCGCCAGGTGTCGAAGTCCATGTCCATGACCCGCTGACCGGTGCCCGTGCCGGCGCAGTTGACCAGCACGTCGACACCGCCGAGCGCGTCGGCCAGCTCGTCGATCGCGGCGGCCGCGGTGGGCAGGTCGGCCAGGTCGAGCCGCCGCACCTCGGCGTGGGCCCCGGCTTCGCGCACCTGCTCGGCGGTCGCGTTGGCGCCGTCCTCGTCACGGTGCCAGGTGATGCCGACGTCCACGCCGCCACCACCGAGCGCGACGGCGATCGCGCGCCCGATGCCGGAGTCGGACCCGGTCACGATCGCGGTCCGCGGCCGTCCGGCCTGCTCTGCGGGAAGGGGAGCTGTGTGCGTCATACCCGACCAGCTACCCGCCGCCCCGGTGCTTAACCCACCGGCCCCTCGACCAGCGCGGCGGTCGCGCCGTGCTGCTGCCCGGCCTGGTCCAGCCAGGTGACCGTGACGTGGTCGCCCGGGTGCAGCGTGTCCATCACCGCGGTCAGCTCGGTCGCCGAGCCCACCGCGCGGCCGTCCAGGCCGGTGATGACGTCCCCGGCCCGCAGGCCCACGTTGTCCGCCGGGCCGCCGGAGACCACCTGCCGCACCAGCGCGCCCGAGCCGCCCGCGTCGCTCACCGACACCCCGAGGAACGCCGACGGTCCGATGTGGATGGTGTCGGAACCCTGCCCGGCCGCGATCTGCCGGGCCAGCGTCAGCGCGTCGTCGATCGGGATGGCGAACCCGCTCACCCCGGCGGTGCGCCCGCTCTGCCCGAACTGGTAACCGGTCGAGGCCGCCGTGTTCATCCCGATCACCTTGCCGTCGGCGTCGGCCAGCGCGCCGCCGGAATCGCCCGACTGGATGTTCGCGTCCACCTGGATGAGGCCGGTCAGCTGCTCGCTGCTGCCCGTCGACTCGTCCGTCGCGGTGATCGACTGGTTCAGCGCGGTCACCTTCCCGGGTGAGACGCTCGGTTCGCCGCCGTCGCCGCCCGCGTTGCCGAGCCCGACCACCGGATCACCCACGGACACCGCCGAGGAGTCGCCCGTGGTGACGGTGCCCAGCCCGGAGGCGTTCCGCAGGCGCAGCAGCGCCACGTCCCGTGACCGGCTGTACCCCATGACCTCGGCGCGGTAGGTGCGTCCGGTGTCCACGTCGGTCACCTTGATGCTGGTGGCGCCCGCGACCACGTGGTTGTTCGTCAGGACCTGGCCGTCCCCGGTGAGCACCATCCCGGTGCCTGCCGCCTGCTGCCCGGAGTAGCCCAGCGTGGCGTAGACGTCGACCAGCCCGGGCTCGACCTTCTCCGCGACCCCGGCCACGTCCAGGGTGGAGCTGCTGGTCTGCTCCCCGCGCAGGCCGCGCTCCAGCGGCGACGAGGTGCTGCCCGGCGACAGGGACCCGCGGCCCAGGTCCCACGCCACGAAACCCAGCGCGAGCAGCACCACCAGGCCCAGCACGCTCAGCAGCGTGCCCAGCCCCCGCTTCCGGCGCGGCGGTGGTGGCGGCGGCGCCCAGGGGTCGTAGTGCGGTGGGTAGTAGGTCATGACTGCCCCTCCTCCGCCGTCCAGTGAACCCCTCATCCCTGAGATTCGCCTGCGGCCGGACCGTGAAACACCTGAGAGGCCCTCCCGTTTGCCCAGTTGACCTTGGGGTACACCGGGCCCGATGCGGAGGACGGTCTTCGCGGGCCTCGCGCTCGCGGTCACGCTCACCGCCTGTTCCGGCTCAGCAGCGAGCTACGCGGACAGCGCGGTGGTCCGCGCGCAGGAGGGCCTCTCCGCCGTCGGCACCCTGCACCAGATCATCGTGGCCCACACCGAAGGCCGCCTGTTCCCCACGTTCGCCACCGCCGCCGTGGACGACACGCTCGCCACCGCCACCAAGGCGCTCGACGAGCTCGACAGCCAGCCGCCCACCAGCCCCGAGACCCAGCGGCTCTACGACGAGCTGCACCCGCGCCTGCAGGACGCCGCCGCCCGCGCCACCGAGGCCCAGGAAGCGCTGGAGGCGGGCGACACCGGACGGATCGCCGACGCCGACGCCGAGCTGGTGCGCGTCAGCGACGAGCTGACCGCGTTCGTGGAGAGCCACGGATGAAGAAGGTCATCGCCGTCACCCTGGGCGTCCTCACCGCCATCGGCGGGTTCGTCGACATCGGCGACCTGGTCGCCAACGCCCAGTCCGGCGCCCGCTTCGGCATGCGGCAGGCGTGGATCGTGGTCGTCGGCGTCCTCGGCATCTGCGTGTTCGCCGAGATGGCCGGCCGGGTCGCCGCGGTCAGCGGCCGCGCGGTGTTCGACCTGGTCCGCGAGCGCCTCGGCCCGCGCGCCGCGATGACCAACCTCGCCGGGTCCTACCTGGTCACGCTGCTGACCCTGACCGCGGAGATCGGCGGCATCGCGCTCACCATCCAGCTCGCCAGCGGCCTGCCGCACGTGCTGTGGGTGCCGCTGGCCGCGTTCGCCGTGTGGATCGTGCTGTGGCGCGTGAAGTTCTCGGTGATGGAACAGGTCTTCGGTGTGCTCGGGCTGGCGCTGGTGGTGTTCGTGGTCGCGTTGATCGCGCTCGACCCGCCGTGGGGCACCTTCGCCCAGCAGCTCACCCACGCCGGCCCGCCGCAGGGGGAGAACTGGGGCACCTGGGGCTATCTCGCGGTGTCGCTGTTCGCCTCGGCGCTCACCCCCTACGAGGTGTTCTTCTTCTCCTCCGGTGGCGTGGAGGAGAAGTGGACGACGAAGGACCTGTCCACCGAGCGCAGCAACACCTTCGTCGGCTTCCCGCTCGGCGGGCTGCTCGGCCTGGCGATCATGGGTTGCGCCGCGACGGTGTTCTTCCCCGCCGGCGTCCAGGTCGACCAGCTCAGCCAGACCGCGCTGCCGGTCGCGCTGGCGCTGGGCAAGCTGGGCCTGGTCGTGGTGATGATCGGGTTCTTCGCGGCCACCTTCGGCGCAGCGCTGGAGACCGGGCTGTCCACCGGGTACTCGATCGCGCAGTACTTCGGCTGGCAGTGGGGCAAGCTGGTGAAACCGCGTGAGGCGGCCCGCTTCCACACCGTGATGCTGATCAGCGTCCTGCTGGGCACCGCCGCGCTGCTGACCACGATCGACCCGGTGCAGATCACCGAGCTGTCGCTGCTGTTCAGCGCGGTGGTGCTGCCGCTGACCTACCTGCCGATCCTGGTCGTCGCCAACGACCGGGACTACCTCGGCGACCACGCCAACGGGCGGGTGCAGAACTTCCTCGGCGTGACCTTCCTGATCATCATCGTGATCGCCGCGGCCGCCGCGATCCCGCTCATGATCATCACCGGGATGGGGCAGTCGTGATCCTCGGACGGCCGGACCCGCTGCGCGTCGAGTTCCACCTGCTGGACCGCCAGATCGTCGACGTCGACGGCCACCCCGTCGGCAAGGTCGACGACGTCGAGCTGGCCCGCAACCCCGACGGCACCTACCGGATCACCGCGCTGCTGGTCGGGCAGCACGTGCTGGGGGAGCGGATCGGCGGCCTCCTCGGGAAGGTGCTGTGCACGCTGGCCGCCCGGCTCGGGGGCGGGCGGGCCGAGCCGCTGCGGATCACCTACGACCACGTCAAACAGGTCAGCAGCGACGTGACCCTGTCGCTGCGGGCCGAGGTGCTGGAGGTGCCGCCGCTGGAGAAGTGGTTGCGGGACAAGCTGATCGCGCGGATCCCGGGGGCCGGTCATGGCGGATGAGGTGGTGCGGGCGAGTCAGCTGCTGGGGCGGCGGGTCTACGACGTCCGGGGCCGTCCGCTGGGGAAGGTGACCGACCTGATCACCCGGCTCGACCCGCTCGGCCGGGAGCGGACGGTGGCGGTGCTGGTGACCCCCCGGCGGCGGGGCCGGTTGCTCGGGTACGAGCGGACCAGCCAGCGCGGCCCGGTGCTGCTGGCGGGGCTGGCGAAGGTCCTGCACCGGGGAACGCGGGAGATCCCGTGGTCGCAGGTCCGCTGGACCCGCTGACGAACGGGACGAAAGCGACGCAACCTCCGGCCCGCCGGCGCGTCTGGAGAGGACCAGCGCTGGGATTCCCTCTCTCTCCCGGCAGGAGGTCACCGATGACCCTCACCCCACGGCGCCTGCTCGCAGCCTGCGCCGCCACTCTGTTCGCGATTTCGGGCGCCGTCGTCGCCGCGGCGCCGGCCGGCGCCCAACCGGGTGTCGCCACCATGACGAGCATCCGCACCGGCCTCAACACCGGTTTCGACCGGATCGTGCTGGACATGACCGGCCCGCCGCCCCAGGTCACCCACCGGTGGACCGACGAGCTGCGTGCCGACGGTTCCGGGGAGATCGTGTGGCTCACCGGCGAGCACTTCCTCGCCGTCACCACCACCCCGGCCCGCGCGCACGACGACAACGGCAACCGCACCTACCCCGGGCCGGACAAGTTCCGCACCCGCAACCTCCGCAACGTCATGGCCGTGGCCGTGACCGGGGACTACGAGGGGTACGTGTCGATCGGCCTGGGCACCCGGAACCAGTCCTGGGTGCGGGTGTTCACGCTGACCGCACCGACCCGCGTCGTCATCGACGTCGGTCACTGAGAACCGGGCCGGGCGGCCGCACCGCGCGCCGCCCGGGCTCACACCGAAGCCAGGTACTCCTCGGTCTTGGCCGGGTCCAGCAGCCAGTGCTGGAAGTCGGCCGGGTTGTTGAAGCCGTTCACGAACCGCTTCGCCACCGCCGGGTTCGTCTGCGCCGCGCCGAGGATCTGCTGCACGTGCGGCGGTGGCGGCTGCAGCATCGCGTTGGTGAACGTGGTGACCCACTGGGCGTGCTCCCAGTACCGGTCGAACGCCCGCTGCATCCAGTCCCGGTCGAACGGCCGGTCCTCGTTCTCCAGGATGCTGCCCAGGTACGACTCGGCGCACTTGGCCGCGTTGTTCGCGCCCTGACCGGTGATCGGGTCGTTGGCCACCACCACGTCGGCCATGCCGAGCACGAACGCGCCGGAGGGCAGCTCGCCCACCGGGTGCCGCACCACCGGCGCGTACCCGCCGACCAGCACGGCCTTGCCGTCGGTCAGCTCCGCGTCCTTGGCCCGCTCGTACTCCCACGGGATGTACTGCCGGAACAGCTCCAGGTGCCGCCGCAGCTGCTCCTGGGCAGGCGGCCGGTCGGCGAACGCGTCGAACGGCCCGCCCGGGACACCGGACACGTAGAAGATGTCGCACGGCCCGGACAGCGTGTAGCCCGGGATGTTGATCAGCTCGCCGACGCCGGGGATGATGTTCATCCACACGTCGGTGGTGCCCGGGCGTTCCGGCCGCGACCGCTGACCGTGCACATAGGACACCGACAGCCTCCGCTGCGGCTTGGTGTAGGGCGATCGCGACGGGTCGCGGTCGAACAGCTGCACCAGCTCGCCCTTGCCGGCCGCGACGATCACCAGATCGTAGAGGTGGGCCAGGCCGTTGAGGTCGGCCGTGGTGACGCCGTGGATGACGACGTTGCCGCCGCGCTCCTCGAACAGCTCCAGCCACGCCGACATCTTGACCCGCTGGTCGATCGACTGCGCCGGGCCGCCGTCCCACGACGCGATCCAGTTCAGCGCCCGCTGCCCGTCCGGGCCGGCCATGGAAAACCCTTGTCCCGCAACGCGGGGCGCGACGTCGTCCCACAGGTTCAGCCCGTGCTTGCGCTCGATCGCGAGCGCGTCGGCGAACATGCACTGGGTCGAGGTGACCCAGCCGCCGCGGATCTCGTCCGGCGTGCGCGCCGACATCACGGTGACGTCGTAGCCGTGCTCCTGCAGGCTCAGCGCGAGCTGCAGGCCCGACTGCCCAGAACCGACGATCAGGATCTTACGCATGGGCGCGGATCCGGCCCCCCTCCGAGACTTCGGCCAGTGACAGCGTGTAGGACACCAGTTCCTGCAGGGTTTCCAGCACCGACGCCTTGTCCCGCGCGTCGCAGGTGACCAGCGGGACGTCCGGGCTCAGCGCCAGCGCTTCCCGGACCTCGCCCACGTCGTGCGCGAGCTGCCCGTCGAACCGGTTGATGGCGACGATGAACGGCAGGTCCGAGTCGTTCTCGAAGTAGTTGATCGCGGCGAACGACTGGTCCAGCCGCCGGGTGTCGACCAGCACGATGGCGCCGAGCGCGCCACGCGAGAGGTCGTCCCACAGGAACCAGAACCGGGCCTGTCCCGGCGTGCCGAACAGGTACAGCATCAGGTCGTCGTACAGCGAGATCCGGCCGAAGTCCATCGCGACCGTGGTGGTGGTCTTGCCGCCGTCCGGCGGCAGGTCGTCCACGCCCTCGCTCGCCTCGGTCATCCACGCCTCGGTGTTCAGCGGGGGCACCTCGGACACGGACCCGACCAGCGTCGTCTTGCCCACGCCGAACCCGCCCGCGACGACGATCTTCGCCGAGATCGTCAGCGCGCCCGGATCAGACGGGGAGCTGCTTGAGTCCATTGAGGATCCTCTCGAGCATGTTCCGGTCGTGGGAGTAGGCGTGGGCGGTCGGGTGGATGAACACCGCCCCCTGCGCGGCCAGGTCGCTGACCAGCACCCGCACCACCCCCAGCGGGATGGTCAGCAGCGAGGACAGCTCGGCGATCGAGACCTGGGAGCGGGCTCGCTCGTAGAGGGCCCGCGACTCCGGCATGAGCTTCTCCGCCAGCGCCGGGTCGTACTGCGGCACCGAGATCAGCGTCTCGACCAGCAGCTGGTGGCGGGCCCGGGTGCGGCCGCCGGTCAGCGTGTACGGGCGGATCCGCTTGCTGCGCGGCTTGACCGCCCGCTCGTCCGGCCCGGTGTCCTGGGACATCGCGAATCACATCCTGTCGGGAGCGCTCAGGCCTGGGGCCGGCGGCCGGTGAGCACGCGGCGCAGGTCCGCGCGCGTCTCGGGGGTCAGCGCGTGGCCGGCGCTGGAGACGAACTGCGTCATCTCGTACGCGACAACCTTCATGTCGCAGTCGGAGGTGGTCAGCACGGCCAGTCCGGCGTGGGCGTCGATGCCCATGAACAGGAAGTACCCGTGGGTGAGCCGGATGATGATCTGCTCGCAGGTGCCCTTGTCGAACAGCGCCGCGCTGTTGCGCGCCAGGCTGAGCAGGCCGCTGGAGATCGCGGCGAGCTGCTCGCGCTCCTCGGTCGACATGTCGTCGGAGGCGGTGAGCGAGAAGCCGTCCGAGGACATGATCAGCGCGTGCGACACGCCGTGGACCTTGCGGACGAAGTCGTTGATCAGCCAGGTGAAGTCCTGGCCGGTGTCGGCGGTCACTGCTGCTGCTCCCCGGATCCGTCGGTGCCCTGCTTCTCCCGCGCCTCGCGCTCGCCGTCGGTGAAGGCGCCGAGGTCGGCGAGCAGTTTCTCGTGCCCGGCCGCCTGGTCCTCGGCGGGGGCGGGTTCGGCCGCCGCGGGTGCCTGGCCCTGGGGGTTCTTGAGGCTGTGCGAGACCCGGCGGGGCAGGCCGCTGGCGGTGGTGCCGCCGACCATCGAGCCGGGCTGGGGACGGCGCGCGGGCGCGGGCTTCGGCGGCGCCGGTTCCCGCTTCGGCAGCCCGGAGCGCGGGCGGGCCGGCGCTTCCGCCACCGCGGCGCCACGCGCGGCCTGCGGGAACACCACCGTCTGGGTGCCCGACCAGCTGGCCTCGGGCAGGTCGGCGACGAGTCCGGCGGGCAGCAGCACCGTGGCCGTGGTGCCGTGCGGGACGCGGCGGTCGAGCCGGGTGCGCAGGTCGTGGCGGGCGGACAGCCGCCGCACCACCGCCAGGCCCATGTGCCGCACCGCGGAGTCGTCCAGCACCGGCTCGCCGGAGAGGCGGTCGTTGAGCTCCCGCAGCCGGTCCGGCGGCAGGCCGATGCCCTCGTCCTCGATGCGCAGCAGCACGCTGCCCTGCTCGGTCAGGTGCGCGCTGACCCGCACCGGGGTGTTGGGCGGCGAGGACTTCGTCGCGTTGTCCAGCAGCTCGGCGAGCAGCCGGCTGAGGTCCTCGCTCGCGAACCCGACCACGCCCAGCGACACGATCCGGCCGAGGGTGACCCGGGCGTACTGGTCGATCGACGACATCGCGCCGCGCACCACGTCGACCAGCGAGGTGGTCTCGGCCGCGGTGTCGCTGGCGTCACGGCCGGCCAGCACGCGCAGGTTCTCGGCGTTGCGGCGCAGCCGGGTGGCCAGGTGGTCGAGCCGGTACAGCTCGCCGAGCCGGTCGGTGTCCTCCTCCTTGGCCTCCATCTCCTCCAGCTGCGAGAGCAGGGAGTCGACCAGGTTGAGGTCGCGCAGCGCGACGTTCGCGCAGAGCGCGGCCAGTGCTTCCTCGTTGACCCGTTCGCCCTCCGCCCGGGCCGGGGACCGCACGATCACCGGCGGCGGCGGTTGCGCGGGTGGCGGACCGAAGAGCTGCGAGGCCGCTTCCTTCGAGCGGTCCAGCAGCGCGCGTGAGCGGTTGAGCAGTTCTCGAGCCCGCGTCGCCATGTCGTCCTAACTGCCTGGGTTCGTCACGTGCCGGGGCCCCAACCGTCGCGGGGACACCTTTCCCCGCGTGTGGCCGAACCCGCGCCGGTGCACGCTATGCAACCATTGCGACCCCGGCCGTGTCCACCACTCTCCGCGATCTTGACGCACCGTGCCCGGGTGATCAACGGATGGTGTTTTGCCTTGCGCGGCACGGAAACGCTCAGGTGAGCCGGACGTCCAGCCGCGCGGGCCCGCCGCCCACGTGCGTCGCCTGCCGGACCGGCGCGTAACTGGTAGCGACGACGGTGTAGGTCCCGGGTTCGAGGTCGTGGAAGGCGTAGCGCCCGTCCTCGCCCGCGTACGTGCTCCGCGTGACGTTGCCCGCTTCGTCGAGCAGGCTCACCGTGATCCGCGGCCACGGGCGCGGCAGGTCGCCCACGGTGACCGAGCCGCGGATCACCGCCGCCTCGGCCAGTTCGACGTCCTGCCGCACGGACGCGTCGGTCATGGGCACCGCGACCGCCACCGGCCGGTACCCCGGGGCGTTCACGGCGAGCGTGTACGCCCCGGCGGGCAGCGCGCCGAAGGAGTATTCGCCACCCTGCCCGGACAGGTAGGAGCCGACGACCTCGCCGCGCGCGTCGGCCAGCGTCACCGTCGCGTCCGCGACCGGCACGCCGGTGGTGGCCGAGCGCACCACGCCGCCGAGTCCGGTCGCGCTCTCCAGCACGAGGTCCGGACCGGCCGCGGTGCCGCCGACGGTCACGGTGGCCGCCTCCGGCCGGTACGCCGGCGCCGACGCGATCAGGACGTGAACGCCCCGGCCGGGCGCGGGCAGCCGGTAGCCGCCGTCGCCGCCGGTGGTGCCGCGCGCGATCTGCTGCCCGCTGGAGTCGACGAGCGTGACCACGGCACCCGGCACCGGGATCCCCGCCACGTCGCGCACCCGCCCGGTCACCTCGGTCATGAGCGCGCCTGCTCGGGACGGCCGGCGCGCAGGTCGGCGTCGACGGTCGCGGTTTCGCCGCCGCCCAGGTCGACCTGCCGCACCACGGGTTCGAACAGGCTGGTCACCACGGTGTAGTCGCCGGGCGCCAGGCCGGCCACCAGGTAGTCGCCGTGCTCGTCGGTCACCGCGGTCGCGGCGAGTTCCCCGGCGGCGGTGCTGACGGTGACGCGGGCGCCGGGCACCGGGCGCTCGTCCGGCCCGGTGACCGTGCCGCGCAGCGTGCCGGCGGCCTGGACCAGCAGGTCCGCCACGGCGGGTTCGGTGCCGGACACCGCGACGGTGGCGGCGGCCGGGCGGTGGCCGTCCAGGTGGGCGGTCACCGTGATCTCCCCGGCGGGCAGGCCGGCGAGCTGGAAGGTGCCGTCGGCGCGGGTGCGGGTCCGCGCGAGCACCTGGCCGTCGCCGTCCGTGGCGACCACCGCGGTGTCCCCGGCGCCGGAGCCGCCGGGGGAGCGGCGCACGATGCCGGTCACGGTCCCGCCGCCGGACACCACGAAGTCCCGCACCGCGCCCGAGCCGTTGAGCGTGACCGCGGCGGCCTCCGGCTGGAAACCGGGTGCGGTGACGATGAGCGTGTAGGTGCCCGGGCGCAGGCCGGGCACCGCGTAGCCGCCGTCCGCGCCGGCCCGGGTGCGGGCGGCCTGCCTGCCGTCGGCGCCGGTCACGGTCACCACCCCGCCGGCGAGCGCGGTGCCCCCGGCCGTGCGGAGCCGACCGGCGATCCGTCCCGGGCCCGCGGTCACGGCGTCGTGCTCGCTCACGTCGACGATCTCGCCCGCGGCGGCGGCCAGTTCGGAGCCCGCGGTCTCGTGCGGCTGCCCGGGCGCGGCCCGGCGCGAGGGCCCGGTGAACCAGGACGCGAGCGCGGCGATCACCGAGGCGATGATCGCGAACCAGAACGCGGCGGTGAGACCGTCGGCGAACGGGCCGGAGATCAGCTGCGGGAAGAAGCTGCGCCCGGTCAGGTAGGCGGCCTGGTCCGGCGGCAGGGTGTGCAGCACGCCGCCGAGGAGCTGTTCGATCGGGTTGTAGCCGAGGAACGCGGCGAACAGCACCCCGACCGGCGGCAGCGACGCGATCTGGTTCGCGTCCGCGGCCGGCACGCCGTGAGCGGTCAGGCCCTGCGCCATCGCGGTCGGCAGGTGGTCGGCCAGTCCGGCGATCATCAGGCTGAAGAAGAAGCCGATGGACAGCACCATCGCCGAGTTCTGGAAGGTCGCGGTCATGCCCGCGCCGGCGCCGCGGGCGTTGTTCGGCAGGCTGTTCATCACCTCGGCCCGGTTGGGCGAGGTGAACAGGCCCATGCCGAGTCCGTTGAGGAGCAGGATGGCGGCGAAGGCCCAGTAGCCGAAATCGACGGGCAGGACTTCCAGCAGGACGAAGCTGACCGCGGTGATCAGCATGCCGCCGGTGGACAGGAACCGGCCGCCGATCCGGTCGGAGATGACGCCGGAAACCGGTGCGGAGACCAGGAATCCGATGGTCAGCGGCAGCATGTAGATGCCGGCCCACAGCGGGGTCTGCTCGAAGCTGTAACCGTGCTGCGGCAGCCAGATGCCCTGCAGCCAGATGATCAGCACGAACTGCAGGCCGCCGCGGCCGAGCGAGGCGAGCAGGTTCGCCAGGTTGCCGAAGGTGAACGCGCGGATCGTGAACAGCCCGAGGTTGAACAGCGGGTTCGCGACCTTGGTCTCGATCACGCAGAAGACGACGAGCACGGCGGCGCCGCCGATGAGGCAGGACAACACGAACGGGCTCGTCCAGCCCATCGTGTGGCCGCCGTAGGGCTGGATACCGTAGGTGATACCGACCAGCACGGCGATGAGGCCGGCCGCGAAGGTCAGGTTGCCCCACCAGTCCATCTTCGCGCGGTGGCGCTCGCTGGTGTCCTTGAGCTTGAGGTAGGCCCAGATCGTGCCGAACACGCCGAACGGGACGGACACGAGGAAGACCAGCCGCCACTCGACCGGGCCGAGCAGGCCGCCGATCACCAGGCCGAGGAAGGAACCCGCGATCGCGGCGACGCCGTTGATGCCCAGCGCCAGGCCGCGCTGGCGCTGGGGGAAGGCGTCGGTGAGGATCGCGCTGGAGTTCGCCATCAGGAACGCGCCGCCGATGCCCTGGACGATGCGCCAGGCGATCATCCAGATCGCCGCCGCGTCCCCGGTCGTCCAGGTGATCGCCAGGAAGACGGACGACACGGCGAAGACGGCGAACCCCAGGTTGTACATCCGGACGCGGCCGTACATGTCGCCCAGCCGCCCGAACCCGACCACCAGCACCGCGGTGACGACGAGGAAGCCCATCATCATCCACAGCAGGTAGCTGGTGTTCGACGGCTCCAGCGGGTTGATGCCGATGCCGCGGAAGATGTCCGGCAGCGCGATGAGCACGATCGAGGAGTTGATCGTGGCCATCAGCATGCCCAGCGTGGTGTTGGACAGCGCGATCCACTTGTAGCGGGGACCGAGCGCAGGCTGCACTTCCATCACTCCCACCAGCGAAAATTAGTTGACCTATGCTAACTGGTTTCGCCGTGCGGGTGATGCGGCTCGCGCGTGATCCGGCTCGCAGGAATCTGGCGCATTTCCGGAGAATGTGCATCCAAGCGGACACTTCCGGCGAGCAGAAGCGGCGTTGACAGCGCCGCACGAGTATCAGTAGACCTGATAACCATGGATCTCAGTCAGCTCGAGGCGATCGACGTGCACGTCCACGTCGAGACCGACGACCACGGGCACCTGTCCCTGCCCGACGACTTCGTCGAGGCGTCCTCGGCCTACTTCGGCGCCGGCGCCCGGCGGCCGACCATCGACGAGATCGCCGCCTACTACCGCGAACGCCGCATCGGCGCGGTGCTGTTCACCGTCGACATCGAGGCGTTCACCGGGCACCCCGCGCTGTCCAACGAGGAGATCGCCGAGGCGGCGGCCAGGCACCCGGACGTGCTCATCCCGTTCGCCAGCATCGATCCCGCCAAGGGCCGGGCCGGTGCGCGGCAGCTGGAGCGGCTGATCGCCGATCACCGGGTGCGCGGCCTGAAGTTCCACCCGAGCCTGCAGAACTTCGCGCCCAACGACCGCAGCGCCTACCCGCTGCTGGAGATCGCGCAGGAGCACGGCCTGCCCGCGCTGTTCCACACCGGGCAGACCGGCATCGGCGCGAACATGCGCGGCGGCGGGGGAGTGCGCCTGGGCCTGTCCGACCCGATGCTGCTCGACGACGTGGCGATCGACTTCCCGGACCTGACGATCATCATGGCCCACCCGTCGTTCCCGTGGCAGGACGAGGCGCTCGCGGTGGCCACGCACAAACCGAACGTCCACATCGACCTGTCCGGCTGGTCGCCCAAGTACTTCCCGCCGCAGCTGGTCCGCTACGCCAACAGCCTGCTGCAGGACAAGGTGCTGTTCGGCTCGGACTACCCGCTCATCACGCCGGACCGGTGGATGGCCGACTTCGCGCGCCTGGACATCAAGGACCACGTGCGCCCGAAGATCCTCAAGGACAACGCCGTCCGCGTGCTCGGCCTGGGTTAGGAGCCGGAGATGATCCACCGCAGCCCGCTCCCGGACGTCGAGATCCCGGACGTCACGCTCACCGAGTACGTGATCGGCGGCGCGGCCGCCTTCGGCGACGCGACCGCGCTCGTCGACGGCCGCACCGGCGAAACCCTGACGTACGCCGGATTGCGTGCGGCGGTGACGGCCGGGGCGGCGGGCCTCGCCGCGCACGGCGTCGGGCCCGGTGACGTCGTCGCGCTGATGAGCCACAACCAGCCGTCGTTCGTGGTCGCCCTGCACGCGGCGATCGCGGCCGGGGCGGCGGTCACCCCGGTCAACCCGGCGCTGACCCCCGGGGAGATCGCCAAGCAGCTGCGGCTGTCCGGGGCGCGGGTGGTGATCGCGGCGGAACCGGTGGCGGACAAGGCACTCGAGGTGGCCGGCGAGGTGTTCGTGCTGGGCGAGCGCCCGCGTGCCCGGTCGTTCACGTCGCTGTTCACCGACGGGCCCGCGCCGCGGCTCGGCCTGGACCCGGCCACGACGGTCGCGGTGCTGCCGTTCTCCAGCGGCACCACCGGGATCCCCAAGGGGGTGCGGCTGACGCACCGCAACCTGGTCGCGAACCTGGCGCAGACGCGCGCCGGGTGGCGGATCGGGCCGGACGACGTGCAGGCCGCGGTGCTGCCGTTCTTCCACATCTACGGCTTCACGATCATCCTCAACTCGGGCCTGCTCGGCGGGGCGAAGGTGGTGACGCTGCCGCGGTTCGAGCTGGACGAGTACCTGCGGACGCTGGCGCGGCACCGGGTCACGCGCGCCTACTTCGCGCCGCCGATGGTGCTGGCGCTGGCGACCGCGCCGCACGTCGAGGACCACGACCTGTCCAGCCTGCGGTTCGCGCTGTGCGGGGCGGCGCCGCCGGACGTGGCGGTGACCGAGCGCGCGCAGCGGCGGCTGGGCTGCCTGATCCGGCAGGGCTACGGCATGACCGAGGCCAGTCCCGGCACGCACCAGGTGTTCGACGACGATTTCGAGCGGACGCCGCCGGGCAGCGTGGGGCGGCTGTCGCCGAACACGCAGGCGCGGATCGTGGTGCCCGGGACGGATGACGACGTCGCCCCGGGCGAGACCGGCGAGCTGCTGATCCGCGGCCCGCAGGTGATGGACGGCTACCTGGACGACCCGGACGCCACGGCGGCGACGATCACCGGCGGCTGGCTGCACACCGGTGACCTGGTGCGCGTCGACGAAGACGGCGTGTTCTGGATCGTGGACCGGCTCAAGGAGCTGATCAAGTACAAGGGCTACCAGGTCGCGCCCGCCGAGCTGGAAGCGGTGCTGCTGACCCACCCGGCCGTGCTGGACGCCGCGGTGGTCGGCGTGCCGCACCCCGAGGGCGGCGAGGCACCGAAGGCGTTCGTGGTCACCGCGGAGCCCGTCGGCGGTGACGAGCTGATGGCGTTCGTGGCCGGGCGGGTCGCGCCGTACAAGAAGGTGCGCGAGGTCGAGTTCGTCGAGCGGATCCCCAAGTCCCCGACGGGCAAGATCCTCCGGCGGCTGCTCCGGACCTGACTCCTAGGACCTGGCGGCGAGCAGGATGTCGCGGGTCAGTTCGAGCTGTCCGTGGTGCTGGGCCAGCTCCTCGTAGACGTGCACGAGGGCGGTGCCCTGCCGCCGCCCGACCGGGGTGCCCGCGTACTTGTCCGGGACCTCGCCGCGCGGCGGGGCGTCGAAGTCGGCGGCCGCGGCGTCCGCGCGCAGCTGCTCGCGCGCCCGGGCGAGCCGGTCGAGGAGCGGGGCGACCGGGCCGGAGGCCGTGAACTCGGCCTCGCGGTCGCGGTCCACGGTGCGGCCCGCCACCACCTGGCCGCCCCAGGCCGCGATCACCCCGACGCAGTGGTTCACGATCGCGTAGGGCGTGTTCGCGCCCGGCAGGTCCGGCCGCGTGTTCGCCAGATCGTCGCCCAGGGCGGTGAGGATCGCCGCCATCCCGTCGAGCGCGCGGTCGGTGAAGAACAGGAAGCTCTCTTCATCCAGCATGATCACCATCTTCCCCGAAGCGCGCCGCCACGGTTCGGGTGGCAGGGCGAGGGCGTTGGCGAGCCCGCTGATCGTCCGGTACCAGCCGGCCAGCACCAGGAACTCCAGCAGCTGGGTGTCGGTCAGGTGCGCGGCCAGCTCGGTCCACCGGCCGGGCGAAACCGTCGCGGTTTCGTGCAGCTCGTCCACCGCTCCCACGAGTGCCCGCTGCCGCCGCGACCAGACCGGCGCGTCGGCGCCGCCGTGCACCGTCGCGGCCAGCTCATCCGCCGTGAGCTCGGGGAACACCACCGCGTGCACGCCCCACTCGTACTCGCATCCCGAGCGCGCGCACGCCCGCGCGATGACCAGCTCCCGGTCGCCGGCGGGCAGCTCCCCGTGGGCGAGCAGGCCGGCGCCGAGCACCCGCATCCGCGACGCGAGCTCCGGGTGCCGGTGCAGCACGCGGAAGAGCACCAGCGGATCGTGCGACACCTGCGGCGCCATCCAGCGGCGCAGGGCGTCCTCGATGCCGGGCGGATAGGGCGGGGTCAGCGGCGCGATCCGGGTCATGGGGCCTCCTCCGGGACTGCTTCGATTTCCGAACCAGTGTGGCGCTTCGATAATCGAAGCGCAAGGAGGGAGTCGCGCCGGTGATCTTTCACCTGCTGAAAACACGGCTGGTCCCGGCGCCGTGCCCCCGGCCACAGTGTGGTCGTCGCATCTACACCAGAGGAGCTGCAGATGACTGCGTTCGTGCGCGACCAGTGGTACGTCGCCGCCTACGGGAGCGAGGTCGGGCGGGAACTGCTGGCCAGGACGATCCTGGGCGAGCCCATCGTCTTCTACCGCACCGAGTCCGGCGACGTCGTCGCCCTCGCCGACCGCTGCGTGCACCGCCGCTACCCGCTGTCCGAAAGCCGCCTGGACGGCGACCGGATCGTCTGCGGCTACCACGGCTTCACCTACGAACCGTCCGGCACCTGCGTGTTCGTCCCCGGTCAGGCGCGCATCCCGCGCACCGCGCGCGTGCCGTCCTACCCGGTCGCCGAGCAGGATTCCTTCGTGTGGGTGTGGATCGGCGACCCCGCCCGCGCCGACACCGCCCTGATCCCGCGCGCGCCGTGGCTCGCCGACCCCGCCTACACCACCGTGTGCGGCATGGAGCCGCTGGCCGCGCGCTACGACCTGCTCGTGGACAACCTGATGGACCTGTCCCACGAGACCTACCTGCACGGCGGCTACATCGGCACGCCGGAGGTCGCGAACACCCCGATCACCACCGAGGTCGACGAGGACCGCCGGATCATCTACGTCAGCCGCCACATGGACGACGCGGCCTGCCCGCCGTTCTACGCCGAGTCCACCGGCATCGACGGCCGCATCACCCGCTGGCAGGACATCGAATACCACCCGCCGTGCCTGTACCTGCTGCACAGCCGCATCGCGCCGGTCGGCGTGCTGCCCAACGCCGACGGCACCGACCCGGACGGGTTCCACGTCGAGGTCGTCTACGCGATCACGCCGGAGACCGAGCACTCGACGCACGACTTCTGGGCCGTGGCACGGGACTTCGCGCTCGATGACCAGGAGGTCTCGGACTTCCTCGCGGAGAACAACCGCACGGTCGTGCTCCAGGACGTCGTCGCGCTCGACATCCTGGAGAAGGTCATCCAGTCCGAGCCCGAGGGGTACCAAGAGCTGTCGGTGAACATCGACACCGGCGGGCTCGCCGCGCGGCGCATCCTGAAGAAGATGGCCGGGGAACAGCAGAAGGCCGCCACGCGATGACGGAACGGACCGCGATGCTGCACGGCGACACCGTGTACCGCATCCACTGGAAGCTCGGCACCGATCTGCTCGTCGGGGTCTGCTACTGCGGCGCCGAGCACGAGTCGGAGGATCCGGTCGAGCTGTGGGAGTGGCTGCTGGCCCATCCCGGCGGCCACGACGACCCGGCGCCCACCGGTGACCCGGTGCTCGCCGGAGCGGGGAGCGCGCGATGACGGCGGTGCTGACCGAAGTGGAACTCGACGTTCTTCTGGAGCGCAAGGAAGAACTCGCCGACGGCGTGGTGCGGCTGACCCTGCGGCACCCCGCCGGCGAGCCGCTGCCGAAGTGGGAGCCGGGGGCGCACCTGGACCTCGTGCTCGGCGAGGGGCTGGTGCGCCAGTACTCGCTGTGCGGCGACCCGGCGGACTCCTCGGCGCTGCAGGTCGCGGTGCTGCGCGAGCCGGACGGGCGCGGCGGTTCGGCCCACGTGCACGATCGTCTGTCCACTGGGGACACCGTCCGGATCCGTGGTCCGCGCAACCACTTCCGGCTCGTCGACGCGCCGCGGTACCTGTTCGTCGCCGGCGGGATCGGGATCACGCCGATCGTGCCGATGATCGCGCGGGCCGACGCCGCCGGCGCGGACTGGCGGCTGGTGTACGGCGGGCGGTCGCGGGCGTCGATGGCGTTCCGCGCGGAGCTGGTCGAGCGTTACGGCGACCGGGTCGAGATCCGGCCGCAGGACGAGACCGGGCTGCTCGACCTGGACGCGCTGCTCGGCGAGCCGCGTCCGGGGGTGGCGGTGTACTGCTGCGGCCCGGAGCCGTTGCTGGCGGCGGTCGAGCAGCGCTGTGCGGCGTGGCCGCCGGGTTCGCTGCACGTCGAACGGTTCTCCCCGAAGGCGGGCGCGGACGCGGGGGAGCGGACGGCGTTCGAGGTGGAGCTGGCGGCCTCCGGCCGGACGGTGACCGTGCCCGCGGGCAAGTCGATCCTCCAGGCGGTCGAGGAGGCCGGGGTGAGCGTGCTGTCGTCGTGCCAGGAGGGCACGTGCGGTACGTGCGAGACACCGGTGCTGGACGGGGTGCCGGACCACCGGGACTCGCTGCTGACCGACGCGGAGCGGGCGGCGAACGACACGATGATGATCTGCGTGTCGCGTTCGTGCGGGCCGCGGCTGGTGCTGGATCTGTAGACCGCGGCGGGGCAGGATGATCGGATGGACGGCGAAGTCCGGAGTGTCACCGGCAAGGTTCTGGCGTTGCTGGGCGCGTTCACGCCGGCTTGCCCGGAGCTGACGCTGTCGGAGCTGGCGCGGCGGGCCGGGCTGTCGCTGGCGACCGCGCACCGGCGGGTGGCGGAGCTGGTGGCGTGGGGCGCGCTGGAGCGCGGGGCCGACGGCCGGTACCGGGTCGGGTTGCGGTTGTGGGAGGTCGCTTCGCTGGCGCCGCGCGGGCTCGGGCTGCGCGAGGCGGCGATGCCGTTCCTGGAGGACCTGTACGAGGTCACGCACGAGAACGTGCAGCTCGCCGTGCGCGAGGGCCTGGAGCTGGTGTTCGTGGAACGGATCGCGGGCCGCAAGGCGGTTCCGGTGTGGACGCGGGTGGGCGGCCGGTTCGCCCTGCACGCCACGGGTGTCGGGCTGGCGTTGCTGGCGCACGCGCCGGTGGAGGTGCAGGAGGAGGTGCTGGGCTCGCCGTTGCAGGCGTACACGGAGAAGACGGTGACGAACCCGGCCCGGCTGCGGGAGATGCTCGCGGCGGTGCGCCGGACCGGCTACGCGGTGAGCGACGGCCAGGTGACGACCGACGCGGTCTCGGTGGCGGCCCCCGTGCGGGACGGCGAGGGCACGGTGATCGCGGCAGTCTCCCTGGTGGTCCACGCGAGCGGCGCCCACCCGGCGACGCTGGCCCCACTGGTCCAAGCGGCGGCGCGCGGAATCGGCCGGGCGTGCGGCTCCCCCGGCGGGGCCAGGGTCTTCCCCCGGGAGCCGATCGCGCGGTGATCCGTGCCGGGCAAGCGCGCGGCCGAGCGGGCACGGCGCCTCGCGCTTGCGGGACGCAACTGGGCTGCCTGCGGGTTGTACCCGGCGGTTCTGAAGCTCGCGCTCCCGGGGAGCCCGGCAGGCTCGCCCGTGCCCGCCTCCTCAGCCGGTCCGCGCACCCCGTCAGGCAGTCAGCAGCTTCCGCACCTCCCCCACCTCGTCGTCGTTCACCAGGTGCTCCCGGTCCTCGTACACGCGCAGCGTCACCGCCGCGTCCATCCGCTCCAGCAGCCTCGCCGTCGCCTCCGCTCGCTCCAGCGGCACCCACTCGTCGTAGCGGCTCGTGCCGGCGAAAACCGGCGTGCCGGCCAGCGAGCCCGACGGCGCGCGCTCGTCCGGCCCCAGGTAACCGCCGGTCAGCAGGGCGGCCCCGGCATACCGCCGCGGTGAGCGGACCAGCAGTTCCGACACCAGGCACGCCCCCTGCGAGAACCCGATCAGGACCACCTCCTCCGCCGCGATCCCGGCCTCCGCGATGCGCGCCAGGTGCGCCGCCATCGCCTCCAGCGCGTAGTCCGCCCACGGCTGGTTCACCGCGAGCGGCTGCATGAACCCGGCCGGGTACCAGGTCTGCCCCGCCGCCCGCGGCAGCACGTACGCGACCTCCGGCACCGCGACCCGGTCGAGGATCGCGAGCATGTAGTCCGGCGTCTGACCCCGCCCGTGCACGACGAGCGCGGCGCGCCGGGCCCGGGCCAGGGGCGCGCCCGTGAAGACCGGGGCCGGTTCCAGGTGCGGGTTGCTCACGGACGCGATCGTATCGGCCGGCACCGACGATTCCGGGCGCTAGCGTGCCGGCATGAGCTTCGCCGAGCTGCACCACACCGGCAAACCCCTGCTGCTGCCCAACGCCTGGGACCACGCCTCCGCCGCGGTCCTGGTGGCGGAGGGCTTCCCGGCGATCGGCACCACCAGCCTGGGTGTCGCCGCCGCGGCCGGCCTGCCCGACGGGACCGGCGCGACCCGCGACGAGACCGTCGCGCTCGCCCGGCGCTTGACCCGCCTGCCCTGCTACCTCACCGTCGACATCGAAGGCGGCTTCGCCGACGACCCCGCCGAGGTCGCCGCCCTCGGCGCGGAACTGGCCGCCGTGGGCGTGGCCGGGGTGAACATCGAGGACGGCCGCGACAACGGGCGCCTCGCCGACCCCGCCCACCAGCAGGAGCTGATCGCCGCGCTCAAGGCCGCCGCGCCCGGCCTGTTCGTCAACGCCCGCACCGACACGCACTGGCTCGCGACCGGGGAGGACCCCGTCGCCCGCGTCCGCGCCTACCAGGAGGCCGGGGCCGACGGGGTGTTCGTGCCGGGACTGCCGGACGAGACGTCGATCGCCGCGGTGGTCGCGGCGGCCGACGTCCCGGTGAACGTCCTGTTCTCGCCGTCCGGTCCGCCACTGGACCGGCTCGGCGAACTCGGCGTGCGGCGGATCAGTTGCGGATCGCTGCTGTTCCGGGCGGCGCTGGAGGCCGTGGCCCGCACGGCCGGCGCGGTCGCCACCGGCGGCGAGATCCCGCCCGTCCCGGCCTACGCGGACGTGCAGGCGCTCAGCTCGCCCGGAACAGCCGCCGCACCACCGCCGCCAGGATCGCCAGCAGCGCCACGGTGAACCCGAGCAGCGCGACCCGGATGTCCACCGCCTGCGTGGCCACCCCGAGCGCGAGCACCGGCACCGCGAGCCCGGTGTAGGCGGCGAGGAACAGCCCGGCCAGCGCCTCACCCCGGCTTTCCGCCGGGGCCAGGCCGAGCACGATCCCGATGCTGCCCTTGAACCCGGCGCCCGCCCCGGCACCGGCGAGCACCGCGCCGAGCAGGAACAGCGCGAGGCTGGGCAGCCACACCGCGACCGTCACCAGCACGAGCCCCACGGTCAGCAGCCCGAGCCCGGTGGCGAGCAACCGCCGCAACCCCGTGCGCGCCAGCACGATCTGCGCGACCGCGGCGGCCCCGAACACGGCGAACACGCTCACCCCGGCCAGCGCGTGCGAGTGCTGGTGCAGGGTGTTCGCCAGGAACCCCGGCGCGAGCGAGGTGAACAGGCCGAACACGGCGAACTCGGCGAGCGCGGCCGCCCCCGCGGCGAGGTAGCGCGAGCGGGCGTGCGGCGGCACCGAAACCCGCTGCGGGCGGTAGCGCACGCGCGTGGCGGTCACGGTTTCCGGCGTCAGCGTCACCGCGAGCGCGCCGAGCAGCATCAGCGCCTGGAACACCAGGTAGGGCACGTGCAGCGGGTCGCCTGCGTACTCGGCCAGCAGCCCGGTCACGAGCGGGCCCAGCCCGATGCCGCCGAGGTTGGCCGCCGTCGCGACGACGTCGGCCCGGGTCCGCGCCGCGCCCGGCCGGGCGGCCAGGTGCAGCTCGGTCAGGTGCGCGGTGGCGGTCGCGGTGAGCATGCCGATGCTGATACCGGACAGGAACCGCGCCGCGAGCAGCGCGGGCACCGACGACCAGGCCAGGAACACGACCCCGGCGAGCACGTTCACCAGCACCGCGGGCATTAGCACGCGGCGGCGGCCCACCCAGTCGGACACGTGGCCGGCCACGAACAGGCTGGCGATCACACCGAGCGCGTAGGCGGCGAAGACGAGGGTGACCGTGAACGGGCCGAACCCGTCCTTGGCCTGGTACAGCACGTACAGCGGCGCCGGGGCCGCGGAAAAGCCCATGGTCACCGCGAAGGTGTAGGCGACGAGCCAGAAGCCCGCGCCGTGACGGCGGGACGCGGTGCGCGGGGCGGTGGTCTCAGTGATCACGAGCCCAGGGTGCGCCCGACCGGCCATCTCGTCCAACGAATGTTTTCGCTCGCAGCTATCGCGGTGTTAGATAGCCGGTGTGGAACTGCGCCAGCTGTCGTACTTCGTCGCGGTCGCCGAGGAGCTGAGCTTCACGCGCGCGTCCCAGCGGCTCCGGGTCGTGCAGTCGGCGGTGTCGACGGCGATCCGCGCGCTGGAGCGGGAGGTCGGCGCCGAGCTGTTCGACCGGGACAGCCGCCGGGTCGCCCTGACCGCCGCCGGCGCGGCCATGCTGCCCGAGGCGCGCACCGCACTGGCCGCGGCGCGCGCGGCGGCGCAGGCCGCGGCGGGCGCGAGCGGTGAGGTGCGCGGCGTGGTCACCATGGGCACGCTCCTGTCAACCGGGCGGGTGAACGTGCCGCGGCTGCTGGGGCGGTTCTCGCGGCGGCACCCGCGCGCCGCCGTGCGGTTGCAGTACTCGCCCTCCGGCTCGGCGGGACACGTGCGGGCGGTGCTGGACGGGCGGATGGACCTGGCGCTGGCGTCCCTGCCGGGGCGGGCACCGGCGGGGCTGGCGCACGAGATCGTCGCGGAAGAGGACCTGAGCCTGCTGGCCGCGCCGGACCACCCGATGGCGCGCCGGAGCGCGGTGACGCTCGCCGAGCTGGCGGAGGAGTCCTTCGTGGACTTCCCGGCCGGATGGGGGAACCGGACGCTGGTGGACCGCGCCTTCGCCGGGGCGGGACTGAGCCGGCAGGTGCCGCTGGAGGTGCCGGACTACGTCACGGCGCGGGCACTCATCTGCCAGGGGCTCGGGGTGGGTTTCCTGCCCGCGGGCGCGGCGGGGGAGATGACGGGCGTGGTCGAGGTGCCGCTGGCCGAACCGCTGCGCTGGTCGGTCTCGGTGATCCACTCGGCGGCGCGACCACTGTCCCCCGCGGCGGCGGCCCTGCTGCGTGAGGTGCACGCGGAGCTGGAGGTCTAGGCGTTCGCCGGAGTTCACCGCGCTGGTGCGGTGGCGGCGATCCTCAGGCTGCGTGCGCCCGCTGCGCCCGGAGCTCGGCGAGCCCGGCCTCGGTGGGCACGACGGGCACGTCCTCGGTTCCCGGGCCGGGCGCGGCGGAGATCAGCTTGCGCCAGCTGAGCCGGTCGAGCGCCTCGCACTCCCAGGGCGGGACGCGCCCGGCCGCGGCGCCGTCGGGGCCGGCCCACATGTAGCAGGTGGGCGCGCCCCACAGGCCGTTGTGGAACAGGATGAGCCCGGCGGCCGTGTCGGCCAGGGCCTGCAGTTCTTGCGCGGTCATACCACAAAGGGTGCCCGCGGGGAAGACGAGCACACATCCGCCGAACCACCGAGTCGGCTACGTATTGTCATCCGTACGTGTGACCTGGCGCACCAGTGCCTCCAGCACGTCGACCGCGACGGGCAGCGCCGCCTCGTCGACGTCGAAGTACGGGTTGTGGTGCGGCGCCGGGTTGCCGCCCCCGACGACCGTGTACGTGGCCAGGCCGCCCGCGCGCTGCACGGCTTCGGCGAAGAGGCTGGCGTCGTCGCTGCCGCCCATCTCGTGCAGCCGCACGGCCCGCTCACCGTGACCGCTCGCGTCGGCGGCCGCGGGCACCGCGTCCAGCAGCTCGTCGTCGCAGGTGAGCGACGTCGAACCGCCGGTCTCCTCGATCTCCACCGCCACGCCCTGTGCCTGCGCGGCCCCGCACAGCACCTGCTTGACCCGCTCGGTGAGGTCGGCGTTCACCGCCCCGTCCTTCGACCGCGCCTCGCAGGTCAGCTCGGCCACCGCGGGCACGATGTTGACGTTGCCCCCGGCGTGCAGGGTGCCGACGTTGACCCGCGTGTCGGCCGCGGAGAACCGCGGCAGGCCGTGGATGCCGAGCACGGCCGTCGCGGCCGCGAGCAGCGCGTTGCGGCCGTCCTCGGGCGCCGCCGCCGCGTGCGAAGCCACCCCGGTGAAGCGGGCGCGCATCTTGGTCGTGGCGAAGATGCCGGTGATCCCCGCCGCGACGGCCGTCGCCGGCAGGTCCAGGCCCAGGTGCACGGCCAGGAACCGGTCGACCCCGGCGACGGCGTCCGCGGCGAGCATCGCGCGGGCACCCCGGCCGCCCTCCTCGGCGGGCTGGAACAGGAACCGCACGGTCCCGGGGAAGTCGCGGTCGGCCAGGCGCCGCGCCAGCGCCAGCCCGATGGCCACGTGCCCGTCGTGCCCGCACGCGTGCATGAACCCCTCGTAGCGGGAGCGGAACCCGTTCGCCGCGGGCGCGTGCGCCGGGTCGTCGGCCTCGGTCACCGGCAGCGCGTCCATGTCGAACCGCAACGCCCACGCCGGACCGGGCCGGCGGCCGGCAAGGTCGGCGATGATCGCCGTGCCCTCGGTGGCGAACCGCCGCACGTCCCCGGCGTCCGCGCCGGTCTCGACGGCCCGGTCCGCGAAGCGCCGCAGCGTGGCCTCGTCCGGATAGGCGGGCACGCCCTCGCGCCGCATGGCCGCGACGCCGGTGCGCACCTCGACCGGGAGTTCCCGCAGGTGCGCCAGCACCGTCGCCGCCGTCCGCACCTCGCAGAAGGCGGGCTCGGGGTGCGCGTGCACGTCCCGGCGCAGGGCGACCAGATCCATCGGGCTCCTCTCATCGCGGCAGGTGCACGTGCACCCCCGGGCCGAACGGGATGTCCCCGAAGTAGAACACGGCGAGCAACCCCACCCACACCACCCAGAACGGGATCACGAAGATCGACATGCGGGCGATCAGCGTGCCCAGGCGGACGTCCGGTTCGTAGCGGCGCAGCACGGTCAGCAGCACGAACAGGTAGGGGCTGAGCGGGGTGATGATCTGCGTGGCCGAGTCACCGATGCGGTAGGCGGCCTGCACGAACCCGGGGTCGTAGCCCAGCAGCATGAACGCGGGCACGAACACCGGCGCCACCAGCGACCACAGCGCCGAGCCGGACGTGATGAACAGGTTCAGCACCGACACCAGCACGACGAACGCGAGGATGCCGGCGAACCCGGTCAGGTGCACCGACTGCAGGAACTCGGCGCCGCGCACGGCCAGCAGCGTGCCCAGGTTGCTCCACGTGAACACGGCGATGAACTGCGAGATCGCCAGGATCAGCACGATGTAGCCGGCCATGTCCTTGACGGCCTCGGCCATCATGGACGGCACGTCGCCCGGTCCGGTGATGGTGCCGGTCGTGACGCCGTAGGTGATCCCGGCGAGCACGAACGCCAGGAACAGCACCAGCACCAGCCCGGTCAGCAGCGGTGAGCTGATCAGCGAGCCGTTGTCGCCGCGCAGCGGGCTGCCCGGCAGCAGCCACGCCCCGGCGACTACCACCACGTAGGCCACGAGCACGATCGCGGCGCGGCGCAAACCCTTGCGCTGCACCGGGGTCAGCGCCGCGCTCTCGTCCGCCGCGGTGCCTTCGGGCGGGGTGTAGGGGCCCAGCCGCGGCTCCAGCACGCGCGCGGTCAGCCACGCGCCGAGGAACGGCAGGAGCAGCCCGGCCGCCGTGGTGAAGAACCAGTTCATCGCCATGGTGACCTGCGGCTGCACCGCGACCGGGACGACGGTCACCGCCTTCTGCGTGAGCCCCGACAGCAGGGCGTCGTAGCTGCCGAGCAGCGTGCCGGCGCCGTAACCGCCGGTGACGCAGGCGAAACTGCCCACCGCGCCGGCCACCGGGTGCCGCCCGGCGGCGCGGAACACCAGCGCGGCCAGCGGCGGGATGACGATGATGCCCGCGTCGGCCATGACGTGCGCCTGGAACGACACCAGCGACACCGCGAACGGCAGCAGCCAGCGCGGGGCGCGCGAGAAGACCGCGCGCACGGCCGCCTCGAGCAGCCCGGCGCGTTCGGCCAGGCCGACGGCCAGCAGCATCACCAGGACGTTGCCCAGCGGCGGGAAGGTGACGAAGTTGTCGACCAGCTTGCTCAGCAGGAACCGCACGCCCTCGCCGGTGAACAGGCCCTTGACGGCCACCGGTTGCGTCGTGCCGGGCACCGTGACGGTGACGTGGCAGGCGGCGACCGCGGTGGTGATCACCGCGAGTGCCGCGAACAGGTACACGAACAGGAAGAACGGGTCCGGCAGGCGGTTGCCGACCCGTTCGACGAAGCCGAGGACCCGCTCGGCGGGGGACTGTTTCGCCTGTGCTGGGGTGGTGCTCAACCGCTGCCTCCTTGATCGTGCCGGGTCAGGATGGCAGCCGACGATGTCGGCGGGATGTCGGAGTTTTTCGGACAGGTGAAGTAAACCGGATCGCGGCAACCGGTGGCTCCGGAATTGTCGGTGGTGGCCGCTAGCCTCGGGCGCGTTGATGGACCACGACGAGGGGGGACCCGATGACCGAGATGTGCGAGCTGTTCGAGCTCCGGCAGTACACGCTGCACCCGGGGCGGCGCGAGGAGCTGGTGGCGTTGTTCGACCGGCATTTCGTGGAGTCGCAGGCCGAGGCGGGGATGCGGGTGTACGGCCAGTTCCGCGACCTGGACGACCCGGACCGCTTCGTGTGGATCCGGGGCTTCCCGGACGCCGCCCGGAGAGCCGAGGCACTGGCGGCGTTCTACGAGCGGCATCCCGCCTGGCGGACACACCGGCACACCGCCAACGCGACGATGGTGGATTCGGGCGACGTGCTGCTGCTGGAGCCGGTGACGGGAAGCCTGGATGCGGCGGGTGCGGGGCCGCCTGGCGTGGCGGGTTTCGGTGCGGGAGGTGCGGGGCCGCCCAGGGTGGTGGGTTCTGGTGGGGG
>NZ_PQHW01000027.1 GCF_003385215.1 Amycolatopsis thermalba
CGGCGACTCTTCAGCTCTCTTCTTTTTCTCGGCCGTCACCCAGTTATGCACCGTCTGCGCGACCAAATCAAAATCGCGCGCCGCTTCGGTATAGCTCAGCCCGCCCTCGAGTACCGCGTTGACGACCTCAGCCTTCAATTCCGGCGAGTACTTTCTCGGTCTCCTTGCCATGAAACACTCCTCCGGGCTCCTCCGCCAGTCTACTTGGAAGACGTGTCCGGAGACCTCGGAGCACATCACTTTCCCGCCTTGACACGACTGCTCGGCGACTGAAACACAATCAGGCATCGGGGGCGGGGGTGGTCGGAAGGTGACCGTTCGGCGCCGTGAGGCGCTCCCGCCCGCAGGGCGGGCCGCCCGCAGGGCGGGCTCTTCGCCTGCCTAACGTCACCTCTAAAGATCAAGAGATGTCCTCGCCGGACGGGCAGGCTCCGGGATGACGGGGAATGCAGGAACCTCGCCTTGGCGAGGTGGTCGCTGGGTGGTCATCCCGTCGCCTTCCGGTTTGTGCATATCACCTTGAGCCAGGCCCGCAAGGTTGGCACCGTCGGCCGCCGGTTGGCGGCCTGGGTTGCGGCCCTGGCTCAAGGTGATCGTTTCGGTGTCAGGCGACGGGATGACCACCCAGCTACCTTGGGTGCAAAAAAGGGGCGGCCGCTGCGCGACCGCCCCTCTTTTCTGCCTAGTGCTTGGGTGCGGAGCCGGCCTGGTCGGCCAGCATGCGCAGGCCCGAGACCAAGCCGCCGATGAGGTCGCCCTCTTTGAAGGACGCCACCATGCTCATCACGGCCAGCTTCGCGCCGCGGTCGGGGAGACGGCGGATCGCGTCGGAGCCCGTCACGATCTCCACGACCCGCTCGCCCGGGGAGACGGCGATCAGCACGGCGTTCGCGGAGTCCGGCTCGATCCGCGCGTGCAGCTCCTCCGCCCGGGCGCGGCTCTCGGAGCCCAGCTCGCCCAGGTACACGCTGAAGTCGAGCCCGGTCTCCCGGCTCGCGAGGGTCAGCGCTTCGTCCAGACGGGCCAACTGGACGGTGCTGAATGGGCTGGATGGAGCAGCGGGCTCGTACATCCGGGCCACCGAGCGGCGACCGGTCGCGGTAATCGCGACCCCGATCTCCAGCTCCTCGTCCGATCCTGGCTGTCGGGTCAGCTCACCAGCTGCCACGGGCTCCTCCTGCCGCCGTCACGCGCGCGTTCCCGCTCGCGTCCCTGTTCTCCACCGGTTCGCCGGAGTGCGTGTCGTGCACGGTCCCGATACCTTCCGGGTTGCCGCTCCACCACATCGGCGGGTACTCCCAGGCCTGGCCGGGCCGGTAGCGCGGCGTGCCGGTCAGCTTCGACCGCAGGGTGAGCACGCTGATCACCCCGTAGATCGCGGCCGGGATCAGCGCGAAGATCAGGATCGTCTCTCCGATGTTCACGCGTGAAGAGTAGCCCGAGCAGCCCCGGCCCGCCGAAGCCGGTCACGACCGCTCGTCGCATCCGGGCCACCGTCCGCCGAGCGTCGCGACGTCATTGGGGCGATGGGCTGAAGAGCGGTCGGACGAAAGGTTGCAACTCAACGTACAGCCGGCCGCACCCGGCGCGATTGCCTTGTCCGGTGGCCCAGTTCCTCGTAGCTTTTTCACCTGTACGGGCCTTGCGCCCCGCTCCCCTTCCCAATGAGTAACGCACAGGTCCCTGGAGGACAGATCATGTACCTGCTCCGTACCCTCGCCCAGAGCAACGACGACCACGCTCCGTCACTGATCGACACAGCGGACGGCTGCTCCACGCGGGGCACGCGTGTGACGCGCGGCACAAGGGTTACCGCCGGTACTCGAGTCACCCGCGGCACCCGCGTCACCAGGGGGACCCGGGTCACCGCCGGTACCCGCGTGACCCGTGGCACGCGAGTCACCCGTGGCACCCGCGTCACGATGGGCACCCGCGTCACGCGTGGCACCCGAGTCACCCGCGGCACGCGCGTCACCGCCGCCTGAGACCCGTCCCGTCCCGGAAACTGACCCGAACCACCACCAAGTCGAAGACGTCGGAACGCCCCGGCTCACCACCACAGCCGGGGCGCCGGTGTGCGTCCGATCAGGCCGCCACGCCGAGGTAGGGCTTCCACAGCGGGTCCGCGTCCCCGGAGTGCACCAGCAACCGCCAGTGCGGGCCCCGCGGCGCCGTCGGCACCACCCGCAGCTGCCAGCCCAGCTCCTCCAGGAGCCGGTCGGCCTTGCGGTGGTTGCACTTCGCACAACACGCCACGCAGTTCTGCCAGCTGTGCGGACCACCCTTGCTGCGCGGCAGCACGTGGTCGATCGTCTCGGCCCGCCCGCCGCAGTACGCGCACTTGTAGCGGTCCCGGTGCATCAGCCCGGCCCGCGTCAACGGCACCTGCGCCCGGTAGGGCACCCGCACGTACGTCGACAACCGGATCACCGACGGCACCGGCAGCGACAGCGTCGCCGCGTGCAACGTCAGACCGGCCGGGTCGCCGTGCACGACCTCCGCCTTCCCGCACATGACCAGCACCACGGCCCGCCGCAGCGGGAGCGCGGTCAGCGGTTCGAACGTGGCGTTGAGCAGCAGCACCCGCCGCCTGCCCATGGAGAACGTGCCGGGGCCGCCGGAACCGGCCGGATCCCGCCCTCTACGCTGACCCGAGGGTCGGCTCACGCGGCCGCCTCGCGGGGGTGGCCCACTGGGCTGAGGTCCGCCTCCGGGCGGCCCCTGACCCTGGTGAGCGCCCTGATCATGCGTAGAACACAGGGCTACCTCCGGCGCCTGCCCGCCCACCGCTTGGTCGGGGGCGCCGAGGGGGATCGGTTGTCGGTCTGGCACTCGACCACCTCCACCGGTGCAGCCATAGTCGACCACAGATCACACCCGATGCGCACCTGTGTTAGAAGACGTGTCCTGTGAAATTCGTTCGACGTCTGCGTGACGACGGGCGGAAACGGCCAGAAAGGGATCCCGGAGCCCCGTGACGCCGCTGCTCAACGAAGCACCCGAGTGCATCAACGAACCCGGCACCTGGTGCTATCAAGTGTTCCAGATCACGCACAACGAGTGGCTGGCGGCCTCCGCCAACTGGCTGATCGCCAAGCCGCTGCGGATCATCCTGATCCTGCTCGTCGCGATGATCATCCGGTTCCTGCTGCACAAGCTGATCGACCAGGTCACCACCATGCCGCGTGGCAACGGCGGGAAGCTGCCCACGATCCTGCGTCCCCTGCGCGAGCGCGCCCCCGACATCCTCGGCCCGGTCGTGGCCGAGCGGCGCCGCCAGCGGGCCAAGACGATCGGCTCGGTGCTCAAGTCGCTGACCTCGTTCGTCGTGCTCGGGCTCGCCGCCATCTACATCCTGGGCGAGCTGGGCATCAACCTCGGGCCGCTGCTCGCCTCGGCCGGTGTGGTCGGCATCGCGCTCGCGTTCGGCGCCCAGAACCTGGTCAAGGACTTCCTGTCCGGGATGTTCATGATGCTGGAGGACCAGTACGGCGTCGGTGACGTCGTCGACATCGGGCCGGCCACCGGCACGGTCGAGTCGGTCGGCCTGCGCATCACCACGATCCGCGACGTCAAGGGCACCGTCTGGTACGTCCGCAACGGCGAGGTGACCCGCGTCGGCAACTCCAGCCAGGGCTACGCGATCGCCCTGGTCGACGTGCCGCTGAGCTACAACGCCGACGTCGAGCGCGCCACCGCCGTCCTCACCGAGGCCGCCCACAGCGCCGCGACCACCGAGCCGCTGTCGGTCGACCTGCTGGAGGAGCCCGAGGTGCTCGGCGTGGAGAAGGTCACGCCGGAGAGCATCGAGCTGCGGCTGACGGTCAAGGTGCGGCCGGGCCGGCAGTGGGCCGTGCAGCGGCAGCTGCGTGCGGCGTGCCTCACGGCGCTGGAGGAAGCCGGCTTCCTGTCCGCCGCGACCACGGCACAATGAGAGGGTGACCGGTATGAGCGACCCCCAGTCCTTCTTCGAGGCCGTCGGCGGGGAACCGACGTTCCGCAAGATCGTCGCGCGGTTCTACGCCGAGGTGGCGAAGGACGAGGTGCTGCGGCCGATGTACCCCGAGGAGGACCTCGGGCCGGCCGAGGACCGGCTGCGCCTGTTCTTGATGCAGTACTGGGGTGGCCCGCACACCTACTCCGACCAGCGCGGCCACCCGCGCCTGCGGATGCGGCACGCGCCGTTCAAGATCGGCCCCATCGAGCGCGACGCGTGGCTGCGCGCGATGCGCGTCGCGGTCGACGAAGCCGGGCTGCCGGAGCCGCTGGAGACCCAGCTGTGGAACTACCTCGAGATGGCCGCCCACAGCATGATGAACAGCTGGGTCTGAGCCCCGCGCCCGCCTGAGCGGGCACGGGGCTCCCGGCGTCAGAGCTTGGCCAGCTCGTTGGCGAGCGGCTCCAGCACGTCCGGCGTGTGCGGCGGCGGCAGGTAGACGATCGCCAGGTCCAGGCCCTGCTCGCCGAGCGCGGCGGCCTCGTCGGCGACCTTGGCGTAGTCGAGGTCCGTGTCCAGCCGCACGTGGCTGGACAGCATGATCTCCTTCGGATCGCGGCCGATGTCGGCGCAGTGCTGGTGCAGCACGTCCCGCTTGCGGGCGAACTCCTCCGGCGTGCCGCCGACGAAGTTCCAGTGCTGGGCGAAGCGCGCCGCGGTGCGCAGGGTGCGCTTCTCACCGCTGCCGCCGATCACGATCGGCGGGTGCGGGCGCTGGATCGGCTTCGGCTCGTTGCGGGCGTCGGTGAGCTGGTAGTACTCGCCCTGGAAGGTGGTCGTCTCCTGCGTGAGCAGGCCGACCAGCACCTCGCAGGCCTCCTCGAACCGGTCGCTGCGCTGCTTGACCGTGCCGAGTTCCATGCCGTAGGCGCCGGACTCCTCCTCGTTCCAGCCGGCGCCGGTGCCGATCTCCAGCCGCCCGTTCGACACGATGTCGAGCGTCGCGGCCATGTTCGCCAGCAGCGCCGGGTGCCGGTAGTGGATGCCGCTGACGAGCGTGCCCAGGCGCAGCCGCTTGGTCGCCTGCGCCAGCGCGGTCAGCGTGACCCAGCCCTCCAGGCACGGGCCGGTCGGGTCGGAGAAGATCGGGTAGAAGTGGTCGAAGGTCCAGCCGGACTCGAAGATCTCGATGTCGTCGGCCGCCTGCCACACGGCGAGCATGTCGGACCACTCGGTGTTCTGGGGTGAGGTCTTGAACGCGAAGCGCATGGTCGCGACCCTAGCGACCTGGAGCTGCTCCAGCGCAAGTCAGAACAGCAGCGGAAGCAACGCGTGCCGCCGCCGGACCACGGCACCGTAGCGGGCGTCCAGGCGCATCCACGAGTTCGTCGCCGTCACCCGGATGACGTCATCCGGAATGGACGAATCGAAGAACCCCATTCCGGACAGGGCGAACAGGCACCGCATCTGGACCTTGACCTCGATATCGCCCTCGCTGACCGTCAGGACCGCCTGGTCCATCAGCGACGCCGGCGGGTTGCCGTGCGGGCCGGCGTTCTCCCGGGCCAGCGCGACACCGCGGTCGGTGAGGTCGCTGATCACCTTCGTGGGCAGCTCGTCGACCAGCTGCCACGGCCCGGTGGCCGGCAGTTCGCTGTGCCACAGCAGGTCCCGCGGCGGCCCCGGGTCCATCCGCTCGCCGCCGGCGACCGTGAGGGCGGCCAGCAGCTCGTTGCCGGACACCGTCACGTCACCAGGCTCGACCTCGCCGTGGACCGCGCGGGTGGCCAGGCAGTCGAACGGCGTGGACACCCACGCCTCGACGATGCCGCCACCGCGGTTGCGCAGCCGCACGGCGGCCTGGCCGTCCAGCCGCACAGCCCGGGCCACGAAGGCCCCGAGCGTCTCCCGGTCGCCCCGGTCGGGGACGCGCAGCTCGGTCACGCGCCCGCCTCCGTCAGCCGGGTCTGCAGGAACGCCCGCTCCTCCGCGGTCAGGCGGCGCGGACGGCTGGTGGTGACGTCGTAGGGCGCGAGGACGGTCTCGGCGGTGACCGCGACCGGCGATCCGGCGTCCGGGCCGTCGTGCACCCGGTAGTCCAGGGTCAGCGACGCGAACTTGAGGTCCTTCAGCGAGATCTCCACCCGGATCTCCTGCCCGTCCACCACGATCGGGGCGCGGTAGTGCACGGCCAGCTTGACCACGACCATGCCCTTCGCGAACTCCGCGAGCCCGGCGCGGCCCGCTTCGTCGAACAACAACGGCACGCGTGCCTCTTCGAGCAACGTCACCATGTTGGCGTGGTTGACGTGCCCGAACACGTCCATGTCCGACCAGCGGGGCCGCACCTTCGCTACGTACACCCCGATATTCCTACCTCACCGTGCTCCGCAGCTGGCGCGCGGCGACCGACAGCGTCGCGAGATCGAGGCGGCCGGACTGGTTGATCTCGTCGAGCGACACCCTGGCCCGGGCCAGCCGGGAGGCGTTCGCCTTCTCCCACTGCGCGATCTTGGCGTCCGTGTCGTCCTCGGGATCGCTGTGCCGCAGCGCGTCCAGCGTGATCGCCCGCAGCGACGAGTACACGTCGTCGCGCAGGGCCAGCCGGGCCAGCGCGTGCCACCGGTTCCCGCGCTCCAGCGCGCTGATCGAGGTGAGCAGCCGGTCGACGTCGAGGTGGGCGGACAGCGCGTAGTACAGCTGCGACGCCTCCTCCGGGCTGCTCTCCGCGTCCACCCCGGTCGCGCGCACCGCCAGCTCGGCCACCTCGACGACGTCGAGCAGCCCGTAGGCGTCCAGCAGGACCGCGACCCGCAGCGCCAGCTCACGCGGCACCCCGGCCTCGGCGTAGCGGTCGGCCTGCTCGCGCACGGCCTCGGCTTCCCGGCCACGCAGGAGCGTGTCGACCTTCGGCGCCAGCTCGGCGACGACCGGACCGAAGCGCGAGATCTCCGCGCCGACGGCCAGCGGCTGCGGCCGGTTGGCGAGGAACCAGCGCGCGGCCCGGTCCAGCAGGCGCCGCGACTCCAGCATCATCGCGTCCTGCACCTCGGTGGGCACCGAGTTGTCGAGCGCGTGGATGTCGTCCCACAGGGCGTTGAGGTTGAACACGCGCGTGACGATCGTGTACGCGCGCACCGCGTCGGTGGCGGTCGCGTTCATCTCCTCGGCCAGGCGGTAGGCGTAGGACACGCCCGCCCCGTCGACGACCTCGTTCACCAGCAGCGTCGTGATGATCTGGCGGCGCAGCGGGTGCTCGCCGATGCGGTCGGCGAACCGCTCGCGCAGCGGCTTCGGGAAGTACTCGGGCAGCCGCCGGGCGAACACCTCCGCATCCGGCAGGTCGCTGGCCAGCAGCTCGTCCTTCAGCTCCAGCTTCACGTGCGCGAGCAGGGTCGCCAGCTCCGGCGAGGTGAGGCCCTCACTGGCCTTCTCCAGCGCCTGGAACTGCTGCTTGCTCGGCAGCGCCTCCAGCTTGCGGTCCAGCGCCCCGGCCTTCTCCAGGCTCGCGACCAGCCGCGCGTGCACGGGCAGCATCTGCGGCGCGTGCGCCCGGCTCACGCCGAGCACCGCGTTCTGGTGGTAGTTGTCCGCGAGCACCAGGCGACCGACCTCGTCGGTCATCTCGTGCAGCAGCTCGTTGCGCTGCTCGCGGTCCAGTGCGCCGCTGCCGACCAGGTGGTCGAGCAGGATCTTGATGTTGACCTCGTGGTCGGAGCAGTCCACCCCGGCGGAGTTGTCCAGCGCGTCGGTGTTGATCTTGCCACCGGCGCGGGCGAACTCGATGCGGCCGCGCTGGGTCAGGCCCAGGTTGCCGCCCTCGCCGACCACCTTCACCCGCAGCTGGTTGCCGTCGACGCGCACCGCGTCGTTGGCCTTGTCCCCGGCGTCGGCGTGGGTCTCGGTCTCGGCCTTGACGTAGGTGCCGATGCCGCCGTTCCACAGCAGGTCCACCGGCGCCAGCAGGATCGCGCGGATCAGGTCGGCGGGGGCGAGCTGGGTGACGTCGTCGGCCAGGCCGAGCGCCTGACGCACCTGCGGCGACACCGGGATCGTCTTGGCGCTGCGGGAGAACACGCCGCCGCCCTCGCTGATCAGCGAGCGGTCGTAGTCCTCCCACGACGAGCGCGGCAGCTCGAACAGGCGCTTGCGCTCGCGGAACGACGCCGCCGCGTCCGGGTTCGGGTCGAGGAAGACGTGCAGGTGGTTGAACGCGGCCACCAGCCGGATGTGCTCGGACAGCAGCATGCCGTTGCCGAACACGTCACCGGCCATGTCCCCGATGCCGACGACCGTGAAGTCCTGGGTCTGGGTGTCCACGCCCAGCTCGCGGAAGTGCCGCTTGACGCTCTCCCACGCGCCGCGGGCGGTGATGCCCATGGCCTTGTGGTCGTAGCCGACCGACCCGCCGGAGGCGAACGCGTCGCCCAGCCAGAAGCCGTAGGCCGCGGACACCTCGTTGGCGATGTCGGAGAAGGTCGCGGTGCCCTTGTCGGCCGCCACCACGAGGTAGTTGTCGTCGCCGTCGTAGCGCACGACGTCCCTGGCCGGGATCGTGCGGCCCTCGACGAGGTTGTCGGTGAGGTCGAGCAGGCCGGAGATGAACATGCGGTAGCAGGCGATGCCCTCGGCCAGGTGCGCGTCGCGGTCCACGCCCGGGTCGCCGGTCGGGACCGGCGGGCGCTTGACGACGAACCCGCCCTTCGCGCCCACGGGCACGATCACGGCGTTCTTCACCGCCTGCGCCTTGACCAGGCCCAGGATCTCGGTGCGGAAGTCCTCCCGGCGGTCCGACCAGCGCAGGCCACCGCGGGCGACCGAGCCGAAGCGCAGGTGCACACCCTCGACGCGCGGCGAGTACACGAAGATCTCGAACCGCGGCCGCGGCTCCGGCAGGTCCGGCACGCTCTTCGGGTCCAGCTTGAGCGCCAGGTACGGGCGCGGGCGGCCGTCGGCGTCGGTGACCCGGTAGTTGGTGCGCAGCGTGGCGCAGATGACCGACAGCAGGCGGCGGAGGATGCGGTCCTCGTCCAGGCTGGTGACCGCGTCGATCATCGCGGAGATCTCACCGACCAGCGCCTCGGTCTGCTCGTCCGCGTCCGGGTCCGTGGTCAGGTCGAAGCGGTGCTCGAACAGCTTCACCAGCATCTTGGCGATGTCGGTGTGCGCGAGGACGGCGCGCTGGATGTACTCCTGCGAGTACGGCGTGCCGGCCTGGCGCAGGTAGCGCGAGTAGGCGCGCAGCACCGCGGCCTGGCGCCAGGACAGCCCGGCGCGCAGCACGAGGGCGTTGAAGTCGTCGACCTCGCAGTCGCCCCGCCACGCGGCGGCGAAGGCGTCCTGGAAGCGCTCGCGCAGGTCGCGCTCGGCCTCGCCGAGGTCGGTCAGGCCGATGCGCAGCCCGAAGTCGTAGACCCAGGACCGGGTGCCGTCCCAGCGGCGCAGCTCGTAGGGCCGCTCGTCGACGACCTCCAGGCCCATCCGCTGCAGGACGGGCAGCACGGCCGACAGCGTGACGCCCTCGCCGAGCAGGTAGAGCTTGAACCGCCGCTCCCCCGGCTCGGCGCCGTCCGGCGTGTAGAACGACATGGCCAGGTCGTCCGGGCCGGTCAGGCTCTCCAGCTTGCGCAGGTCGGCGAGCGCCTCGGTGGCGGTGAAGTCCTCCTTGTACGCCTCGGGGAAGATGCCCGAGTAGCGCTGGCCGAGCTCACCGGCCGACTCCTCGCCGAGGGTGGCCGTGGTGCGGGCGGCCTCGCCGGCGCGCTCGCGCCGTTCCGCCAGGATCGCCTCGACCATCAGATCGTCCCAGTTGCGCACCGCGGCGTTGAGGCGTTCCTGGATGCGCAGCACGTCCGGCTCGACGCGCGTGGCCGGGTCGGTGTGGACGGTGAAGTGCACCTGGGCGAGCGCGGTCTCGCCGACGCGCGTGCCGTACTCGAGGTGGGTGCCTTCGAGTTCGGCGAGCAGGACTTCCTGCATCGCCAGGCGCGAGCGGGTGGTGTAGCGGTCGCGCGGCAGGAACACCAGGCACGAGTAGAAGCGGCCGAAGGTGTCGCGGCGCAGGAACAGCCGCAGGCGGCGCCGGTCGGACAGGGTGATGGCGCCGATGGCGGTCGAGTAGAGCGAGTCGAGGTCGGCGGAGAACAGGTCGGCGCGCGGCCAGTTCTGCAGGACCTCCAGCATGCGCTGGCCGGAGTAGGACTCCATCGGGAAGCCGGCGCGGTGGATGACCTCGCACACCTTGCGGGAGATGACCGGCACGTCGAGGACGTCCTCGTGCAGCGCGGAGGTGGTGAACATGCCGAGGAACCGGTGCTCGCCGGTGACGTTGCCGCGCTCGTCGAACGTCTTGACGCCCACGTAGTACGGGTAGACCGGACGGTTCACTGTGGACGGTGCGCTGGCCTGGGTGAGGACGAGCAGGTGCGGGGCGAGCGCGGTGGCGGCCGTGTCGGGGCCGGCGGTGAGGCTGCGGGCGGCGAGGCTGTCCTGGCGCAGCACGCCGAGCCCGGACGCGAGGGCGGCGCGCAGGGCGGGTCCGTCGGCGCCCGGGTCGGGGTCCTCGACCAGTTCGTAGCGGCGGTAGCCGAGGAACATGAAGTGGCCGTCGGCGAGCCAGCGGAGGAGGTTCGCGCCCTCGGTGACCTCGTCGTCGGGCAGCGGCGGCGGGGTGGCGTCGAGTTCGGCGGCGAGGCTTTCCGCGGCCTGGATCATCTTGTCGGTGTCCTCGACGACCTCACGGACGTCGCCGAGGACGGAGGCGAGGTGGGTGCTCAGCTCGCGGCCGCGGTTGGGGTCGGTGATCAGGTCGATCTCGACGTACATCCACGATTCGACCATCGCGCCCTCGGGCGGGTTGGCGACGTCGGCGGCCGGGTGGACCTTGACGAGTTCGCCGGTGATGTCCCGCGTGACGGCGACGATGGGGTGCACGAGGCGCTGGACTTGGACGCCGTCGCGGGCGAGCTTGGCGGTGACCGAGTCGACCAGGTAGGGCATGTCGTCGGTGACGATCTGGACCACGGTGGCGTCGCGGGTCCACCCGTCCTCGGCGGTGGTCGGGTTGAGGAGGCGGACCGCGGGGCCCCCCGGCACGCGGTTGCGCGCGAACTCCTGGTGGGACCGGACGGCGCCGACGAGGTCGACGGGGTCGTCGCCGAGGATCTCGTCGGCGGGGATGTGGCGGTAGTAGAGGCGGATGAGGTCGGCGATGTCCGGCGCGTGCCGGGCCGCGGCTTCGATCAGCTCGTCGCGGATCTGCTCCGGGCTGGCAGGGCGTAGACGGTCGGTTCCGGACGTGGTCCCGGGGCGGACGGACACTCTTGACGAGCTCATCTCAGGCAACTCTCCACCGAGTCTGATCGCGCGCATGACGCTGAACGAACACCACCATAACCAGCCCGAAAAACCCACTGACGCCCGACCGCCGGATCGTAGAATCGATGCACAATCGAGGCGGATTGGCACAGGGATGGAAGCGGGTTTTCACGTTGGAGGGATGGCCGAGGGCAGGCCCCCCGAAACACGATGGCGACCCCTCGGCGCACGGTGCGCCAGCCGCTACGGCACGTTCCCCCGGCGACGGCGGCCAGGTTTCGCGACGCCCTTCCACCCCGGCTCGCCCCAGCCCGACGGCAGCGACGCCACCCCACGAGCTCGCCCCGCCAACGGCGGCAGCCACGCCCCGCCACAACCTCGGCCCACCAACGGCGGCAGTCAAGCCGCAACTTCACCCCGTCAGCGGCCTCACACGGCCCATACCACCGTGGCGGCCGTTCTCGTCACCGAGCACTTCCGTCGCTACGCCCTGGACCACCCGTCGACTGAAGCCAAGCCACCCCAGCGGCGGCACCCGGCTCCCCCGCGATGCCAACCGGCACCCGGCGCACTACCGCTACGCACGGCCGCACCCCAGCCACGCCACAGTGCACCCTCAACCCTCGACACCGCGGAAACCCAGCGTCCGGCTCACAGCCGTTGCGGCCACGGCCGCGCAACCGCGGTGAAGGTCAGCCGTTGCGTTCACAGCCGCAGCCGCCGGTGAAAGGTCAGCCGTCGCCGCGGTCGCGGCCGTTGCCCGACTCGCAGCCGTCGCGCCCACAGCCGCACAGCCGCCGGTGAAAGGTCAGCCGTCGCCGCGGTGGCGGCCGTTTCCGGGCTCGCTGCCGTTGCGTCCGTGGCCGTTGACCGGTCGCGGCTCGGACGATGATTGGTTGCCGAGTCGCTTCACGAGGGCCGCCGCGCTCGCGGTGCCCGCCTGGTGCTCGGCGAGCGCGCGGGCGAGCAGGTCGGCTAGGCCGGCGTCCTCGGGCAGATCGTCGTCCGGCACGCCGGTCAGCTCGGTGCGGAACGGCTCGCCGAGATCGTCGTCCCGCAGCACGGGCGCGTTCGTGAACGGGGTCTCCGACGTGCTGCTGCTGGTGGCCGGTTCGCTGTCCGTGCCGGAGAAGTCGTCCCACGGCGCCAGCGACGGTGGCAGCCGCAGGCGAGGCAACCAGTTGTCGATGACCGGCACGCTCGGCGCCGGCTCGTTCTCGCCGCGAACCTCGGGCTCGGAAGCGCTGTCCGAACGCGCAGCCGGAGCGACCTCGGCGCGGCTGACCGGCTCCGCCTCCGCACTCAACCACGACTCGCTGGAGGCGTCACCGTCGTCCCGCACGGCAAACTCCTCACGCCCGTCGGGCTCACGGCTCGCGCCGCCGCGTCCAGCAGAATCGCGGCCAGTCTCCGCACGCCCGCCGAACTCACGGCCCGCGTCGCCGAGGCCAGCACGCCCACCGGACTCCCGGCCCGCGTCGCCGAGGCCAGCACGCCCACCGGATTCCCGGCCCGCGTCGCCGAGGCCAGCACGCCCACCGGACTCCCGGCCCGCGTCGCCGAGGCCAGCACGCCCACCGGATTCCCGGCCCGCGTCGCCGAGGCCAGCAAAGTCCCGGCCGACATCCGCGCGCTCACCGAACTCACGGCCGTTGTCCCCGCGTCCATCGCGGCCGGCCTCCGCGGAGTCGCCGAGCGTGTCGTCCCCGGCGCGGCGGCGTCCGGCGGTCTCGGGGCGTCCCGGCTCACCCGTTCCGGCTGCGCGGCGGCGACCGCCACCCGCCCCGGTGCTGACGCCCAGCCTGTCCAGCACGCTCCGCGCCGCGACCGACCCGTGCTCCGAGTCGTGCCGCGTCTTCCGGGCCGCCCGCGTCTCGGCGCGCTCGGAGCGCGAAACCGCCACGTCCTCCGACGTCACGTCGTCCCGCGACGCAACCTCTTCGGACCGCCCGTCCGGCTTGTCCTCGGCCCGCCGACGCCCCGCCGATCCCTCACGCGATCGATCCGGCAGCGCCTTCACAACCGCGTCCCCCAGCCGGGACACATCCACGACCGGTTCGGACCGCCGGTACCGCACCACGTCCGAAGCCTCGGACCGCGATGCCGTCGCGGCATCCTCCCGCGGCTTCTCGGACTCACGCTGCTCGGACCGCGACGCCGTCACGACCTCGTCCGAGCGCGATGTCCGGCCGCGCTCCTCGGACCGCGATCCTGGAATGGTGTCGTCCGATCGCGAAGCCCGCACCACGTCTTCGAAGCGCGCGGTCTTCGCGACCTCCGCCGGCCGCTCGTCGGCGGGTTCGGGCGCCAGCGACCAGCTCGGCCGGGCGCTCTGCGGCCGAGCCTGTTCCGCCGCCTCACGCGGTCGCGGCGTCTCCTGGCTCGTCGCCTCGATGCTCGCCGGCTCGGGCACCGACAACGGCGCGACCGCAACCGAAGCGGTCGCGACCTCGCTCGCCGGCACCGACCCCAGGACGTGGTCAAGATCGACATCGGCGTGCCCGCCGCCACCGAACTCACCGGCCAGCAGGCCCACCGCCTGACGCCGGGCACGCGCGTGGATGTGCTCGGCGGCCCGGGCCAGCTGCAGGCACTCGATCGCCTCGGCGTACCGGCCGAGGCGCTCCTCCACGTGCGCCAGCTCAGTCCACAGGCGCGCGGTCAGCGCGTGCAGCTCGTGCCGCTCGGTGGCGTGCACGGCGTCACGCAGCATCCGCGCGGCCGCCTCCACGCTGCCGGAGGGCAGCAGGACCCGGGTGGCGATCGCCATCCGGAGCCACCCGGCCGGCGCGACGGACGCCGCACGGGCCGGCTCGTCCAGTACCGGTCGCGCGAGGTCCAGCGCGTTGGTGCCGTCCCCGCGGTCGAGCAGCGAGCAGACGAGCTGGAGCACCAGCCGGATCCGCACCACACCACCGTCGTGCTGCGCGTCCTCCAGCTGTTCGAGGAAACCGAGCCCCGTCGGCGCCGCGTCGGCCGCGCCGATGACGTCCCCGTGACGCCGCCGGTGCGCCGACACCGCGACCCGCAGCAGCGACCGCGCCAGCAGCCGCCCGTCACCGTCGAGGTCGTCGTCCGCCCCGCACAGCCGGTCGGCCTCGGCGAGGGTCCGGTCGAGTTCCAGCTTGCGCCCGAACTGCGACAGGCACCCGACCAGCTGGCTCAGCGCCGCCGCCTTGCGCGCGCCACCGAAGCCGGACGCGTCCAGCACCGGCCGCAGCGCGGCGAGCCCGGTCAAGGGCGCGCCGACACTGCGCGCACACACGGCGAGGTCGGTGCGCAACTGGGCCGCGAGCGTCGTCTGCCCCGTGTCCTCCGCGGCACGCAGGGCAGCCACGGCACGGCCCACCGTCGGCGCCCGCAGACCGAGACGAACCCGCGCCGACACCGCGAGCCCCTCGCCACGGACCCACAGCTCCTCCGCTCCGGCCGCCTCGGCCAGGGCAGCGGCCCGCTCACCGAGCACGAGCGCCAGCTCGGGCGCGCGCAGCTCGAAGTCGGCCGCCTGGCCGAGCAACCGCTCGACCGCCGCGATCTCGGCGCTCCGGCCGCCGTCCTGCGGACGCGAACCGGTTCGGCTGTGCTGGGTGGCTACCAAGGGGACTCCGCTTCCGTGTCGGCTCGAGCGTGCTAGCACGGGGCTTCCCCGCTCAGTCGCGCGTCAGCTTGCGGTGTGTCACCCGGTGCGGCCGGGCCGCGTCCGGTCCGAGCCGCTCCACCTTGTTCTTCTCGTAGCCCTCGAAGTTGCCCTCGAACCAGAACCACTTGGCCGGGTTCTCGTCCGTGCCCTCCCACGCGAGGATGTGCGTCGCCACGCGGTCCAGGAACCACCGGTCGTGCGAGATGACCACGGCACAGCCGGGGAACTGCTCCAGCGCGTTCTCCAGTGAGCCCAGCGTCTCGACGTCCAGGTCGTTGGTCGGCTCGTCCAGCAGGATCAGGTTCCCGCCCTGCTTGAGGGTCAGGGCCAGGTTCAGCCGGTTGCGCTCACCACCGGAGAGCACACCCGACGGCTTCTGCTGGTCCGGCCCCTTGAACCCGAACGCGCTGACGTAGGCGCGCGACGGCATCTCGGTCTGCCCGACGTTGATGTAGTCGAGCCCGTCGGACACCACCTCCCACACCGTCTTCTTCGGGTCGATCCCGGCCCGATTCTGGTCCACATAGGACAGCTTGACCGTCTCGCCGATCTTGACCTCGCCGTCGTCCGGCTTCTCCAGCCCGACGATGGTCTTGAACAGGGTCGTCTTACCGACACCGTTCGGCCCGATCACGCCGACGATGCCGTTGCGCGGCAGCGTGAACGACAGGTCGTCGATCAGGACGCGGTCCTCGAAGCCCTTCTTCAGGTGCGAGACCTCGACGACCACGCTGCCCAGCCGCGGCCCCGGCGGGATCTGGATCTCCTCGAAGTCCAGCTTGCGGGTGCGCTCGGCCTCCGCGGCCATCTCCTCGTAGCGGTCGAGCCGGGCCCGCGACTTGGTCTGGCGCGCCTTGGCGTTGGACCGCACCCAGTCCAGCTCGTTCTTCAGGCGCTTCGCGAGCTTGGCGTCCTTCTTGCCCTGGACCTCGAGGCGTTCGCGCTTCTTCTCCAGGTACGTGGAGTAGTTGCCCTCGTAGCCGACGACGCGGCCGCGGTCGAGCTCCATGATCCACTGGGCGACGTTGTCCAGGAAGTACCGGTCGTGGGTGACGGCGAGGACGGCGCCCGGGTAGCCGGCCAGGAACTGCTCCAGCCACAGCACGCTCTCCGCGTCCAGGTGGTTGGTGGGCTCGTCGAGCAGCAGCAGGTCGGGCTTCGACAGCAGCAGCTTGCACAGCGCCACCCGGCGGCGCTCACCACCGGAGAGGTGGGTGACCGCCTCGTCCGGCGGCGGGCAGCGCAGCGCGTCCATCGCCTGCTCGAGCTGGGAGTCCAGCTCCCAGGCGTCGGCGTGGTCGAGCTCCTCCTGCAGCCGGCCCATCTCCTCCATCAGCTCGTCGCTGTAGTCGGTGGCCAGCAGCTCGGCGATCTCGTTGAAGCGGTCGAGCTTCACCTTGATCTCGCCGAGGCCCTCCTCGACGTTGCCGCGCACGGTCTTGTCCTCGTTGAGCGGCGGCTCCTGCTGCAGGATCCCGACGCTCGCGCCCGGCTGGAGGAAAGCCTCGCCGTTGCTCGGCTGATCGAGTCCCGCCATGATCTTCAGCACGGTGGACTTGCCGGCACCGTTCGGACCCACGACACCGATCTTGGCGCCCGGGTAGAACGCGGTGCTGACATCGTCGAGGATGACCTTGTCCCCGACGGTCTTGCGCACCTTTTTCATGGTGTAGATGAACTCGGCCATGCCCACGATCGTAGAGCCGTGTCACGCGCGACCGAACGCCGGTCACCATCCCGCGACGGACAGTCAACCCCCCGTCACCGTGGAGAACCTCCGGCGCGTCACGGGCCCTGCCCTCCCCGCGGCCCGGCCAGCACCGGCGCGCGGTCCCCGACGGGCCGGTTCTCCAGGGCTTCGTCGGTGAGGCAGGCAGGGTCCCACAACGGGATCTGGGACGGCACATCGGGTTCGGCCCCGGGACCCCGCCTCAGCGAGACGCCGCACTGGGCGAGGTTGGGCCCGAGCGCGAAAGCCTCGAGTTCAAGTTGAGCACGAGACCCGTCGACGTCCGGATCGCCGGTGTGCAGCCGCCCGTTGACCACCACGGGATCGCCCCGGCGCAACGCCTGCGCCGCCGAGGCCGCCAGTGCGCGATGGCACACCACCCGCACCGAGAACCGCCTGCCCGGCACCCACTCCTGCCTGCGCCTGTCGAACCGGCGCTCGTCACTGCGTGCCCAGAAGATCGCCAGCTCACGCCGGTCCTGCCCGACCCGCTTGACCGTGATGTCGCTGGTCATCGTGCCCACCAGGGTCACCATCGTCTCCCCGATCGCCATCGCCGTTCTCCTTCTCACTCGTCGTCACCGGCCTGACACCAGAGTGCCCCGGGAACGAGCGGTGGGGAGAGCGAAAGCGAAATCGGCCGAAATCTGTGGATGGTTTCGGGCCGTGTGGACAACTCGCGGGGAAAACCGTTCGTGGCACCGAAAATGTCGGTGGCGTGTGCTAGGGGCGGGGCTTGCCCTGGTCCGCCATCTGCTTGAGCATCGCGTTGTAGGCCGCCAGCTCCTGGTCGCCGCTGGCCTCCTCCCGGCGGTCCTTCCGCTTCGCCTCCCGCGCGTCCGCCCGCGACCACTGCACGAGCAACGCGATCAGCACCAGCAGCACCGGCACCTCACCGGACGCCCACGCGATCCCGCCGCCCAGCCGCTGGTCCGCCAGCAGGTCGGACACCCACGGCAGGTGCAGCGCGCGGTAGAAGTTGTCGCCGATGATCGTCTGCTTCGACATCAGGATCACGCCGAAGAAGGCGTGGAAGGGCATGGCGGCGAACATCATCCCGAGCCGGCCGAGGTGCGGCAGCCGCCGCGGAGCCTGGTCGACGCCGATCACCGGCCAGTAGAAGACGTAACCGGCGAGGAGGAAGTGGGCGTTCATCAGAAGGTGTGCCCAGTGGTAGTTCAGCGCCGCGTCGAACAGGCCGGAGAAGTACAGCGCGTAGAACGAACCGACGAACAAGGCCAGCGCGACGATCGGATGGGTGAGCACCCGGGACACCGGTGAGTGCACTGCCGCCAGGAGCCACTCGCGCGGCCCCGGCGGGGCGTCCCGGCCCGCCACCGGCAACGCCCGCAGCGCGAGCGTCACCGGCCCGCCCAGGACGAACAGCACCGGAGCGATCATCGACAGGAGCATGTGGCTGCCCATGTGCACGCTGAACATCGCCGGCGAGTAGCGCCCGATGCCCGAGGACGTGGCGATCAGGAGCACGAAGCACCCCGCCAGCCACGCCACCGTCCGCCCCACCGGCCACGCGACCCCGTTGCGCCGCAGCCGCCGCAGGCCCGCCAGGTAGAGCGCGGCCAGCACGATCGCCGCCGTGCCGTAGATCAGGTCGAAGCGCCAGTCGAACAGCAGCCTCAGCAGGGTCGGCGCGCCGGGCAGGTCGTAGCCGATGAGCAGTTCCGTCGTGGACGGCTGCACGGCTTCCTGCGGCGGCGGGGTGCGGCCCAGCGCGGTGGCGATGCCGATCGTGACGAACATGATCAGCACCTCGACCGCGGCCAGCCGCAGCAGCTGCCCGCCGCCCTGGCCGTCGACCACCGCCCGCACGCCGCGGCTGCGCTGCTGCTGGCCGAACACGCCGAGCACCAGCAGCGCGACGATCTTCGCCACGACGAGCAGGCCGTACTCGGTGGTGAGCAGGTCGGACAGGGGCAGCCGGACCAGCGCGTTGATCACGCCGGACAGCGCCATCACGATCCAGCAGACCAGCGCGAGCCGGGAGAAGCGGCGCGCCGCGAGCGACAGGTGCTCCCCGCGCCGCCAGCCGAGCGCGAGCAGCGCGACCAGGCCGCCGACCCACAGCGAGGCGGCGATCAGGTGGTAGAGCAGGCTGTTCGTGGCGAGGTCGTGCGAGCCGCCGCTGGCCGAGTGGCCGGTCACGGCCACCGGGACGAGCCCGGCGACGGACAGCCCGAACAGCACCGCGGTCCAGCCCCAGGACAGCGCGAGGCGGCAGCCGAGCACCAGCACGAGCGCGATGGCCGCCGTCCACAGCCAGGCCTTGGGCTGCTCGATCGCGTCCACCAGGTCCAGCAGGACCTGCGGCGAGAACAGCTCGGTGACCGGCTTGCCCGCCGCGTCCGCCGCGGTGAACAGGACCGAGGCGAGTGCGGCGAAGAACCACACCCACGCGGCGATCCCGGCGGCGCGCAGGGCCGCGTACCCGTCACGCGCCAGGACGCCGGACTTCTGCGGCGGCACCAGGAACGTCGCGAGCAGCAGGGATCCCACGCACACGACCGACGCCGCGTCGGCGAGCACCCGGACCACGCCGACGCCGTACTGGGTGACGAGCCCGGGCTCGGGGAGGCCGGCGATCTGGTAGGTGGCCCCGCCCGACAGCGCGAGCAGCGCGACGGCCACCACCGCCGCCAGCAACCCGCACACCAGGAGCAGCGGGAGGACGCTCACCCGGCGCCGGGTCGCGGTCTCGGAAACTTCGGAGGGCACACGTCGAGGGTAGGCCCGCGTCAAACGCGGAGTTCGGCAGTGGTCCGTTCACGGTGACCTGCGCGACTCGCGCCGGCGGCGGCCGGGGCGATGAGCGCCGCGAGGACCGCTACCAGCACGAACGAAGCGGACAGGGAGGTCAGCTGGGCGATACCGCCGATCAGCGGCGGACCGGCCAGGAACCCGGTGTAGGCGACGGTGGTGACGAACGCGATCTCCCGCTCCCCGCCGCTGCCGTCCGCACGCTTGCCCGCCTCGCCGGCGAGGCTGAGCGCGACCGGGAACGCGGCGGCCAGACCCATCCCAGCCAGGACGAACCCGGCAAAGGCCAGCGCGGCGATCGGGACCAGCGCGGACATCAGCAGGCCGGCGGCGGCCACGACCGCACCGATCGCGAGGGTGCGGGTGGCCCCGAGGCGGCGCTGCACCCACGCGCTGCCCAGCCGCGTCACGGCCATGGCCAGCGAGAACGCGGTGAAGGCCAGCGCGGCCGCGCCCTGACCGGCGCCGTGCTCGGTGACCAGCAGCAGCGCGGACCAGTCCGAGCTGGCGCCTTCGGCCATCGCGGAACACAGCGGGACCACGGCCAGCAGCCACAGCACCGGCCGGCGGGTGGGTGCCGTGGTCGCCGCGCGGGCGGGCCGCTCGGATCGGGGCACCGCCCGTGGCAGGCCGTGGTGGACGGCCAGCATCACGAGCGCCGTCACGACGGCGGCGACCAGGAAGTGCCGCTCGGGCGACCAGCGCAGCGCCGCGGCGAGCCCGGCCGCGGCCGACGCGACCAGGCCGCCGAAGCTGAACCCGGCGTGGAAGACCGGCATGATCGCCTTGCCGGTGCGCCGTTCGACGCTGACGCCGCCGATGTTCATCGCCACGTCGAGCCCGCCGTTGGCGAAACCGAGGCCGAACAGGGCGACCGCGAGCCACGCCACTGAACCGACGAGCCCGGTCAGCGGCAGCACGACGCAGGACAGCAGCGTCGCGGCGAGCATGACGGCACGCGCGCCGAACCGCTCCGACAGCCGGCCGGACAGCGGAGCCGCGAGGAGGAGCCCCGCGGTGCCGCCGAGCAACGCCAGACCCAGCTCGCCCGGACTGGCGCCCACCTGCTCGGCGAGGGCGGGCACACGCGGCGCCCACGACCCGTACACCGCGCCGTTGAGCGCGAAGACCACGAAGACCGCTGTCCGGTCGCTGACCACAATCACCCGTCCCACAATGACTTAAGCGCTTCAGAACGTCAACCGGGTTCTGGTTCGGTCTAGACTGCGGCGATGACCGGTACCCGTCGGCGCCGCCCGACGCTCGACGACGTCGCCAGCGCGGTGGGCGTGTCTCGGGCGACGGTGTCCAACGCGTACAACCGCCCCGACCAGCTCTCGGCCGGCCTGCGCGACGAAGTGCTGCGCGTGGCGAAGCGGCTCGGGTACGCGGGTCCCAACCCGACCGCGCGCAGCCTCGCCACCCAGCGGTCGGGCGCGATCGCCTTCATGCTCGACACCGGGTTGTCGGCGGCGTTCTCCGATCCGGCGTTGTCGATCACGCTCGACGCGCTCGCGAGCCGGGTGGATCCGGAGGGGCACGCGCTGCTGCTCCTGCCGGGCGGGCACGACGGCGGGCCGCGGGCGGACCGGGTGCTCGCGGCGCAGGCGGACCTCGCGGTGGCGTACTCGCTGGCGGACAACGCGCCGGCGCTGCGGGCGGTCAAGCAGCGCGGGTTGCCGCTGGTGGTGATCGACCAGCCGATCGTTCCCGGATCGGCGCGGGTGTCGACGGACGACCGGGGTGGCGCGACGGCCGCGGCCCGGCACCTGCTGGAACTGGGACACCGGCGGTTCGCGATCCTGTCCGCGCAGTGCCTGTCCGAGCCGCGCGGGGGGCCGCTGAGCGCGGCCGAGGCGGCGCAGAGCCGGTTCCTGGACAACCGGGAGCGGCTCGCGGGATATCTGGAAACGTTGGCCGCGGCGGGGATCGCCCCGGACGCGGTGCCCATCTGGGAGGTGTCGGGGCTGTCGCGGGAGGCGGCGATGCCCGGCGCGGCGCGCCTGCTCGACCGCGAACCGACCGCGCTGTTGTGCATGTCGGACGAACTGGCACTGGCGGCACTGGCGGTGGCGCGGCAACGCGGTCTGCGCGTGCCGCGGGATCTGTCGATCGTCGGGTTCGACGACACCCCGCCGGCGGCGTGGTCGGATCCGCCGTTGACGACGGTGCGGCAGGACCTCGTGCGCAAGGGACAGCTCGCCGGGGAGCTCGCGTTGCACCTGCTCGCCGGGCACCGCGCACCGAAGCCGACCACATTGGACGTCGAACTCGTGGTGCGCGGTTCCACGAGTCCCGCCGAATAGCAGAAGATTCGCCCGCTCGGCAAGAGCGAGTTCGCGATCCTGTGGACAACTGCGGTTCGGTGGTCTCGATCGAGTTAACGGAACCTACTTATCCACACGAGTAGAAATCCCTGCTGACAAGCTTTCCCGCACCGGCCATTGTGGATCCCGGAACCGCGCAGTGCGGAAAACCCACTCACAGGGGAGTTGAGAAATGTTCGGGAAAGTTCGCGCGTACCTGCCGAGAGTGCTCGTCCTGGCCGCGCTGGGACTGCTGACCGCGGGAGGCATCGCCGAGGCGGAAACCGCGCCGCCCGTGGGGTACGGCTGCGAGCAGGGCGAGTTCTGCGCGTGGTCGGAGGAGTTCTACGGCGGGGCGGTGCAGTTCCTCGACCTGCGCACCGCCAACCCGGGTGAATGCATCCCGCTCAGCGGTGACGCACGTTCCTTCGTGAACCGGCTGGAGCGCGAAGTGACGGTGTACCAGGGCGAGGACTGCTCCACCGAAGGTGACTTCACCACGTACCCGGGCGGCGGAACGTTCGTACCGCACGCACCGTTCGTCGTGCGGGCCATCCAGATCTGGGATTACTAGGCCGCATCCCCACGGACGGGGCCGGCGCCCGCTCGCTCCTGGGGACGTGAGTCCGAGCGGACGCCGGTCCGGGACCCGCACCGCGCGGTTCCCACCCGCGGGCGCGGCGCAGGCACACGGCGCGCCCGCGGGTCACCCAGGTCACGGCTGAGATGTCGGAGCCGCTGTCGTCAGGTTTGACGGACCCCGCTGTGGCCCGCTGCCTGGGAGCGGAGGCTAGTTCCCGTCCGGTTCAGGCGTGATCGGGTCGTGGTCTCTCCTGGCCTGATCGCAGTGGGAACTCGACGGTCGACTGTGGTCCCGGTAGGGATTCCGCTCTTCCGGAGCCGCCAGGGTGGGAAAGACCTACCGTTCACCGCGGACCCCGCGCGCTGGGTCCACTGCCTTGCCGTGGAGGTGATTCCGTCTGGTTCAGGCAATGTAGTCGGCCCTGTCCTGATCACAGTGGGAACTCGACGGTCAGCTGTGGCCCGGTAGAGGTTCAGCTCCTCCCGGAACCGCCAGGGGTGGGAAAGACCTACCGCTCGCCACAGGCCCCGCACACTGGGGACCACTGCCGTGCCGTGGAGGTGAGATTCCGGTCTGGTTCAGGCAATGTAGTCGCGGTCAGCTGCGCTCCCGGTAGGGGTTCAGCTCCTCCGGAGGCACGGCCGCCGCTGGGCGGGTGAGGATGGCCTGGATCCGCGCCGGGTCGACCTTCGGTGTGCGGTCGGCGGTGAGCAGTCCGTTGCGTTCCTGCTCGGTGTCGGTCAGCTGGGTGTAGCAGAAGCCGGCGAGTGCCGGGGACGACAGGACGGCGGTGACGAGCTGGTCCAGCCGGGCGACCAGCTCCTCCTCGTCGGCCACGGTCGAGTAGCCGAACCACTTCTCGTCCTCGGCGGGAACGTAGGAGAGGCCGCCGAACTCGGTGAGCATGACGGCGCGGGCCTCGGCAAGGTCGTCGAGCAGGAGGCGGCGACCGCCGGGCCGTCCGTCGGCCAGGGTGCGGCGCAACGTGTCGGTGTCGCCGTAGCGAGTGGACAATGCCTCGCCCATCGGGGCGTAGTCGTGCACGCCGACGATGTCGGCTTCCGGGATCTCCCAGCCGTCGTTGCCGATGACGGGACGGCTGGGATCGACACTCTTGGTGAGGTGGTAGAGAGATCGCACGAAGTGGGCTTGAGCGGGTGCCGAGGCGATGTCGGGAACGCCCCAGCTCTCGTTGACCGGCACCCAGGTCACGATGCACGGGTGGCTGCGGTCCCGGCGCAGGATCTCCAGCCACTCCCGGGTCAGCCGTTCGACGGCTTCGGGCGCGAACTCGTAGGCGTTCGCGGTCTCGCCCCAGACGAGCAGGCCGAGCCGGTCGCACCAGAAGAGGAACCGCGGATCCTCGGCCTTCTGGTGCACCCGGACACCGGTGAACCCGAGTTCCTTGATGAGCTCGACTTCCCGGCGCAGCGCGACCGCGTCCGGCGCGGCGAGGTGTGACTGCGGCCAGTAGCCCTGTTCCAGAACCATTCGCGGGTAGTACGGGAGGTGATTGAGGAGGAAGCGACCGTCGGTCACCCCGACCTCACGCAGACCCAGGTAGCTCGACGCGGCGTCGGACGGCGCTTCGGCGGCGTGCAGCTCCACCGCGGCGTCGACCAGTACCGGGTTCTCCGGAGACCACAACAGGCGGGACCGGTCCTGACCGTGCCGCAGCGCGGGCACGGCGACGTCGAACCGGAACCGCCGCCGGTCGACGCGCACGGACTGCTCGGACAGGATCTCGTCCCCGTGCCGCAGCACCACGCGAACCGTGACGGCCTCGCCCGGCGCCGCGGACAGCTCGCCCTCGCAGGAGACCGACGCACGGGTGAGATCCGGCGTCCAGTGCAGTTCGCGGAGGTGCAGGGCCGGCACGACCTCCGCCCACACCGGCTGCCAGATCCCCGTGGTGCGGTGGTACCAGATGTCGTGCGGCTCGGGGTGCCAGTCCTGCTTGCCCCGGGGCTGAGTGCCTTCGTCCGGCCGGTCTTCGGCCCGGAGAACGACGACTTGCGGACCAGTGGCCCGCAGAGCGGAGGTGATGTCGAAGGAGAACGGTGTCTGCCCGCCTTCGTGGCTGCCCAGGTGGATTCCGTTGACCCACACCGAAGCCGCGTAGTCCACGGCGGCGAAGTGCAGGATCAGCCGGTGGCCGTCGGGGATCGCCGGGGCGTCGAACTCGCGCCGGTACCAGACGACGGTGTGCGGTTCGGTCGCGTGCAGGCCGGAGAGTTCCGACTCCGGCGGGTACGGAACGGTGATCGTCCGGTCGAAGGGATCGGCCGAGGCGAACCATCGGCCGGCGAGGCCGCGATCGTCGTCGTCGAAGGCGAAGCCCCAGGAGCCGTTCAGGTCGAACCACTCGGGCCGGACGAGTTGCGGTCGTGGGCACAGACGGTCCGGGTCGGCGGCGATCATGACGAAAACCCTACGACAGGAAGGAGGATTGAGCATCGCACCACGAACTGCCCGCTTCGACGCCGTGACAACCGCGTTGGCCGTTCGCCGCGCAGACAGGACGCCCGGCCGCGCCGTGATCCCCCGGTAGGCCTGTGGCCGCCACCTCCCGTGCCATCCCTTCCCAGGGACGACGCGGGGCTCTCAGGCAGGGGCACGCTCTCCGTCGGTCTCCGCGTCTGGGCGGGCTTCGGCTGGACGGCCGTATGCGCGGCCGTCGTTGCTGCGCTGGAGGAGGCCTTCGTCAACGAGGTAACGGCGAAGCGCGGCGTGGTCGTCGTGGATCGCGGCGAGCTTTTCGCGCACCTCCGGCTCCGTGTAGACACGTCCGGGCTCGAACCGCTCGGCGAGTTTCGAGAGCAGAGCCTGGCGGAGCTTGCCCGGACGAGGGATCGCGGTGAGCCGGCCGTGGTTGAACAGTGCTTCGAGCGGATCGGACGGGGGTCGGGCGAGCGAGTCGCGGAAGGCTTCCGGTACGGCTCGGTAGCGGTTCTCGCTGACCGTGACGATCCCGGCCGAGATGAGGCGCTTCGCGAGCTTGCCGGTGTGCCGGTCGTCGGCGACCGGGAGCCCGTCAGGTGCGGTGCAGATCCGGGCGAAGAGCATCAGACGTTCGGGGTCCGCCAGCGCGGAGACCAGCGCTTCCGGTGAGGCCATGGCCACGACCGTACCTGCGGCCAAGCGACCGGCGAACCGGTTTTCAAGATCCGGATCCGGTTGGGGGGAGTGCGTGATCCGCCGACGGACCGGGGGCCGGTCCTGCCCGCGCCGCCGGGCGGCGAAGACACACCGCCGGCTGCCGGTCGCAGCAGGCAGCGAGGGCGCCCGCCACCGTCTCCGCAGGCAGCGAGGGCGCCCGCCGCAGTCTCCGCAGGCAGCGAACGCCCCACCGGCCTCGGAAGAGCGCGGGGCTGGCACGGCCACGTGAACTCGCGCACCTCGCGCGGCTCATCGCCATCCGGCAGGGGCGCGACAGAGCGACTGTGGCCATGGCGGCCCCTCGCCGGGGTTCCGCATCTCCAGGTCGAGCGGCGTCCCGGGCTCAGTGCGGTCGATCAGCGTCCAGAGTGCAAAGCGGCCGAGCGACCCCCGCGTGTCAAACCAGTGCCCGCGAACAGTGACGCCGGACAACCGTCGTCAGGCGGCGACGTCCGCCACGATGCAGCTGATGTTGTCCGGTCCGCCTCCGGCGTTGGCCAGCTCGACCAGCTTCTGCACGGCCTCCTCCGGGTCCGGCACCGTCGTCAGCACCTCCGTCAGCTGCTCCGGCGTCGCGACGTCCGAGAGGCCGTCGGAACAAATGAGGTATCGGTCGCCGGCTCGGGTGTCGAGGACGAAGAGGTCCGGCTCGGGCTCGCCGGCGCCCTGCAGCGCCCTGGTGAGCACCGAACGCTGCGGGTGGCTCACCGCCAGCTCCGGCGAGATCCGCCCCTGGTCCACCAGCTCCTGCACCACCGTGTGGTCCCGCGTCACCTGCACCAGCTCACCCTCGCGCAGCCGGTACGCCCGCGAGTCGCCCACGTGAGCCACCGCGAACGACGCCCCGTCCCACGCCAGGACCGTCAGCGTGGTCCCCATGCCCTGCAGCCGGCTGTCCTCCTCGACCAGCGCCCGCAGACGGCGCCCCGCGTCGGAAACGGCTTCCGCCAGCGCCTCCACGCCGGCCTTCGCGGACTCGGCCTCGAGGCGCTCGTCCAGGGCGGCGATCGCGGCGACCGCGCCCGAACTGGCGACCTCACCGGCGACGTGCCCACCCATCCCGTCGGCGACGGCGAGCAGACGCGGACTCGTGTAGACCGAGTCCTCGTTCGCTTCGCGTCGCTGTCCGACGTCGGAAGCCACGGCGTAGGAAATCGTCAGCGGCCCAGGTTCCATACGTGAAGTAAAGCAGCGGGCCGCGAACCACGGCACAGCCTCACCCCGTCCAAGGCGCCATGCGCCACAATCACCGGGTGTGGTTCGCCGTCCTGGGTCCGGTCGAGGCGCGCTCCGCGGCCGGCGACCCCGTGCCCGTCGGCGGGCCACGACCGCGATCCCTCCTCGCCCTCCTGCTGCTCGACGCCGGTCGCGTCGTCGGCACCGACCGGCTCATCGACGGCCTCTACGGCGACGCCCCACCCGGCGACGCGGCCAACGCACTGCAGGCCCAGGTGTCCCGCCTGCGCCGCAAGCTCGGTGCCGGGGCACGCATCGAGTCCCAGCCCGCCGGCTACCGGCTCACGGTCGAACCCGATCGCGTCGACCTGCACCGCTTCACCCGGCTCGCCCGCGACGGCCGTCAAGCCCTGACCGGCGGCGAACCCGCCCGCGCGGCGAAGCTGCTCCGCGAAGCGCTGGACCTCTGGCGCGGCCCGGCGCTGGCCGACATCCGCGACGCCCCCTTCGCCGAAGCGCAGGCCGCACGCCTCGACGAGCTGCGCACCACCGCGCTCGAGGACCGCGCGGAAGCCGACCTCGCGCTCGGCGAATCCCGCGCGGTGATCGACGAACTCACCGAGCTGTGCGCCGCCCACCCCCTCCGCGAACGGCCCCGCGTCCTGCTCGTGCGCGCGCTCGCCGCCAACGGCCGTCACGCCGAGGCGCTCACCGTCTTCGAGGACGCCCGCCGCACGCTCGCCGACGAACTGGGGGCGGACCCGTCGCCGGAACTCGCCGCCGCTCACCTCGCCGTGCTGCGCGCCGAACCGGTGCCCGAACCGCCGAAGCTCCCCGCCCAGCTCACCAGCTTCATCGGCCGCGAACCGGAACTGGCCCGCATCGCCGGCCTGCTCGCGACCGGACGCCTGGTCACCCTGACCGGCCCCGGCGGCGCGGGGAAGACCCGTCTGTCCATCGAGGCCGGTGGCCGAGCCGACGGCGAAGTGTGCTTCGTGGACCTGTCACCCGTCACCAGCGGCACCGGCGTCGCCCAAGCCGTCCTCACCGCGCTCGGCCTGCGGGAGACCGGTCTGTTCCCCGCCTCCGGGGCCGCGCCGGACCCGGTCGCGCGGATCGAGGTGGCGCTGACCGACCGTCGCATGCTGCTGATCCTCGACAACTGCGAGCACGTCATCGCCGACGCCGCGAAGCTCGTCCACCGATTACTCTCGTCGGCTCCCGGACTGCGCGTGCTCGCCACCAGCCGCGAACCCCTGGGCATCACCGGCGAGGCCCTGTGCGCCGTGCCGCCGCTCGCGTCACCTCCGCCGGAGACCAGCGCGGCCGAGGCGACCGGCTACGAGTCGGTGCGGCTGTTCACCGAACGGGCCGCCGCGGTGCGCCCCGGTTTCCGGCTCGACGACGACTCGGCCGCGCGGGTGCTGCGGATCTGCGCCGCGCTCGACGGATTGCCCCTGGCCATCGAACTGGCCGCGGCGCGCCTGCGGACCCTGCCCCTGGATCAGCTCGAGGCCCGTCTCGACGACAGGTTCCGCCTGCTGTCCAGGGGCAGCCGCACCGCCGCGCCGCGGCACCAGACGTTGCGCGCGGTCGTGGGCTGGAGCTGGGACCTCCTCGAACCGGAGGAGCAGGACCTGGTGCGGCGCTTCGCGATCTTCGCCGGCGGCGCCACGGCGGAGGCGGTCGCGGGCGTCTGTGGACTGTCCGAACCGGACACCGAGGACCTCCTGGAAAGCCTCGTCGACAAATCGCTCCTCGAGATGTCCGGCGACCGGTACCGGATGCTGGAGACGATCCGGGCGTTCAGCGGTGAAAGACTGGATGAATCGGGCGAACGGGACGCGGTGGCACGCGCGCACGCCGAGCACTTCCTCGCTCTCGCCCAGACCGCCGACCCGCACCTGCGCCGCACCGAGCAGATCGAGTGGCTCGCCCGTCTGACGGCCGAGCGAGCGAACCTGCACGGCGCGCTGCGCTGGGCGGTCGAGGAGGACACCGGGTTGGCGCTGCGGCTCGTCGGCGCGCTGTCGTCGTACTGGCGACTGCTGGGCGTGCGCACGGAGATCGCGCCGCTGGCCGCGCGGCTGCTGGACAACCTCGGCGCGGAACCGCCGGACGGCCTGGCGGAGGAGTACGCACTGTGCGTGCTCAACGCCGCACCCGCGGAACCGCCGGGGCTGGACGAGCACCTGCGGCGCGTCGAATCGATCATGCGGTCGCTGGCGTGGCCGCTGCGTCAGCCGTACCTGCTCGTCTACTGGGCGCTGTTCGCCGGGCCGCCGGATCCGGCGAGCCGGCCGAACGAGCTGGAACAGGCCATGTTCGACGACGAGGATCCGTGGTTCCAGGCGCTGCACCACTTCTCGGCGAGCTACATCCGGCTGTTGAACGGCGACACCCCGGGCGCGGAGGAGACGTTCGGCAAGTCGCTCGAGCTGTTCCGCGAAATCGGCGACCGCTGGGGTACCGCGCAGGTGCTCGACGGGCTGGCCGAGCTCGCGGACCTGCGCGGTGACCGGGAGCGGTCGCTGGCGCTGACCGACGAGGCGATGGCCCTGCTCGGGCAGCTCAACGCGACGGAGGAGCTGGCCGAGCTGGGGGCGCGGCGGTCGGACCGGCTGCTGCGCGACGGTGACCTGACCGACGCCGAAGCCGGCTACCACCGCGCGGCCGACCTGGCACGGCGCGCGGGGGCGTCCACCGTGCTCGCCCTCACCGAGCGCGGGTTCGGCGAACTGGCCCGGCACCGCGGGGACTTCGCGCGTGCGCGGGAGCACTACGAGCGGGCGCTGGCCACGCTGGGCGCGGATTGGCAGAGCGACGCGGCGAGCGCGCAGACCCTGACCGCGCTGGGCCGGCTCGCCGAGGCGACGGGCGACCTGGCCGAGGCGCGGGCGCGGCACCGGCAGGCGCTGGACATCACGCTGACGCAGCACTTCCGCTCCAGCATCGCGGACGCGCTGGAGGGGCAGGCGGGGATGACCCTGCTCGACGGCGACGCCGAGGGGGCGGCCGAGCAGCTGGGGATGGCGGTGGCGCTGCGGGGCGCAGCGCGACCGGGCGACCAGGACGTGGCGGGCGTGGCGGCGGGGTGCCAGAAGCTGCTGGGCGCCGACGCCTTCGCCACGGCCTACGACCGCGGCGCGGCACTGCGCTACGAGGAGATCATCACCAGGCTCGCCCGGACCGACCACGGACACGAGAGCCCGGTGGGGTGACCCGGGCGGGCAGCGGGTGAAAAAGCTCCTGGCGCCGGCACCTGCGCCACCGCCTACGAACACGGCACGGCACGGCCCTACAAGGAGATCACCCGGCTCGCCCGGACCGACCACGGACACGACCACCGGGTGGGGTGACCGGCCGGACACCTGGACACGACGGGCGCCGCCCGGCCACGCAACCGTGGACGGGCGGCGCGGCGGGGATCGCCCGGCCGAGGGATGCCCGCTGCGGCAGACATGGGGTGCTCGGAAGAACCTCGGCGCCGATGCTTGCCACCGTGGCCGTCGCCTCGTCCTGAACCGGGTACGTCGCGGCTGGGGCCCGGCGGCCGCGTCGGGCAACCCTCACATCCCGTAGTCCTTCAGTTTCAGCGTGTTCGCCGCCTTCAGGGTCATCCTGTCGAAGGCTCCCGAGAACATCCGGGTCGTCAGCATGCGGTGCGACTGGTTCCGCAGCCACAGCCCACGCGCCGTGCGCGGGGCCAGGAACGGGCCGGTTCCCTTGGCCTGCTTGGCACCCGCCTCGGCGGCCGGGCGTACCGCCGCCTCGTACCGCGGGAACGCCAGCCGGTGGTCGCCCGCCGCCGCGAACAGTTCGCCCGCCAGTACGTACGCCGCCATCATCGCCAGGCCCGTTCCGCTGCCGCCCGGGCCCACGCCCCATCCCGCGTCGCCGACCAACGCCACCCGGCCGCTCGTGTAGCGCGGCAGGTACACGTGCGCCAGCTCGTCGAAGTACAGGTCAGTGGCGGCGTGCAATCCCTCCAGCAGGCGCGGCACCTCCCAGCCGACCCCGGCGTAGACCTCCGCGATCACCTTCTTCACCTGGGCCTCGTCCTTGCGGTCGTAGCTCAGGCCGTCCGCCGCGAAGACGAAACCGACGCTCGCCGGGCCGTCCGGGTCCTGCGCGGCGTACGTCACGCCCCGGCCGAGCACGTTGTAGATCAACCCGGTGTGGTCCAGCCGCAGGTGGTTCGGCGCGCTGAAACCCGCGCACGCGTACCCCATCTCGGTCCGGAACCGCGACTCCGGGCCGAACGCCAGCGCCCGCACACCCGAATGCAGCCCGTCCGCGCCGATCACCAGGTCCACGGTCCGCGGGGCGCCGTGGGCGAACGTCACCTCGACACCCGAACCGGTCTCGGTCAGGGACGTGATCCAGTCGCCGAACACGTACTCCGTCCGGTCCTTCGTCGCCTCGTACAACACGCGGCTCAGGTCGCCGCGCTGGATCTCCACCTCACCGCTGATCATCGACGCCGGCAGGCTCGCCACGCGCCGGCCGGAGGCGTCCAGGATGTGCTGCTCCCCCATCGCCGTCTGGTGCGCGCGGATCTCCTCCAGCAACCCCATCCGCCGCAGCACCTTCATCTGCTCGCCGCGGAAGTCGACCGCCTGCCCGCCCGCACGCAGCGCGGGCGCCCGCTCGACCACGGTCGTCGAGTACCCCAGGCGGTTCAGCCAGAACGCCACGGACGGGCCGGCGATGCTCGCACCGGAAATCAGCACTGTCTTGCTCATCGGGACTCCTCCACTCGGTTGCCCCGAGCTTCGCGAGGAGCGCTGACCGCCGGCTTACCGTCCGCTGACCGGCCGCGCGTGCACGTGCCAGTGACCGGTCACCACGAACCCGCACCGCTCGTACACGCGCTGCGCGCCGGTGGGGTTCTCGCTGTCCACGCCGAGCACGGCACGCCGGTATCCGCGGGCGCGCGCCGCCCGCAACGCGGCGGCGACCAGGCTCCTGGCGGCACCGCGGCCACGCGCTTCCGGAAGCGTGCCGACGTACTCGACCACCACCTCCCCGTCGGCGGCACCGCGCTCGAGGCACAGCACCAACGCGATCACCCGATCGCTGTCGAGCAGCAGGAACGACAGGTCCGGCTGGAAACCCGCGCTGCCGGTCACCCAGTGGCGGAACAGCTCGGGCGTCAAGGCCGTGCTGGCGAAGTGCTCCCGGAACGCCTCGTTGAGCGCGAGCCGGGTCGCCTCCTCGTACCGCGCCTCGTACGGCACCGGCTCGACCGTGGACTCGATCGGCGGCAACGCGGACAGGTCCGCGGCCATGTCGGCGATGGTGCGCACCACCTCGTACCCGCCCCGGCACAGCACCGACGCGTACCACCGCTGGTTCTCGTGCGCCGCGGCGTGCAGTTCCAGCGGCGCGCCCGGGAACACCTTCGCGTGCAGTTTCGCGCTCGCCTCCTCGTACCACCGGAGCAACTCCGCACCGAGGGCGTCGCTCCGGTGGTCCGGGTGCACCATCGACTCCACCCGCATACGGTGCACCGGGTCCGCTTCGGTGCGCCGGGCCGTCATCGCGTACGCGATCAGCCGGTCGCCCTCCACCACGGCCACGCCCGCGTCGGGCAGGGGCGAATTCGGCGACTCCAGGCTCTCCCCGATGTCGGCGACGCTGTGCTCCTCCCCCGTGGGCTCCACCGTCTCCCCCGCGGCGAACAACTCCGCCACCGCTTCGGCATCGTCGCGTCGCAGTGCGCGCCAAGTCACAGTCATCCACGCAGCGTAGGCACTGCCGCTGGCCCGTCCCCAATGATTTCCCGGGCGCGGGTTACCCTGCTGGCCGTGCTGGTGCTGCTGCCTCCTTCGGAAACCAAAGCCGCCGGTGGGGACGGCCCTCCGCTGGATCTGGACGCGCTGTCGTTCCCCGAGCTGAACCCGCTGCGGCGCAAGCTCGCCGACGCACTGGCCGAGCTGGCCGGAGACGTGCCGGAGAGCCTGAACGTGCTGGGGCTGTCGGGGCGGCAGGAGGAAGAGGTCGCCCGCAACGCCGCGCTCTGGAGCGCACCCACCCTGCCCGCGCTGGAGCGCTACACCGGCGTGCTCTACGACGCCCTCGACTACGGCGGCCTGCGCCCGGCCGCGCGGGCCAAGGCCGACCGCAGGCTGGCCGTCGCGTCCGCCCTGTTCGGCATCGCCCGCGGCGACGACCGCATCCCGGCCTATCGCCTCTCCGGCGGCACGACCCTGCCCGCCCTCGGCACGCTGCGCTCGCTGTGGCGCCCGGTCCTGGAACCCGCGCTGGCCGAAGTGGACGGTCTGATCGTCGACCTGCGCTCGGGCGCCTACGCCGCGCTGGCCCGCATCCCGCGCGCGATCACGGTGCGCGTGGTCACCGCGAGCGGGCGGACGGTGAGCCACTTCAACAAGGCGTACAAGGGAAAGCTCGCCGCCGCGCTGGCGACCGCCTCGCGCGAACCCTCCACAGTGGAAGGCCTGATCGGCGCCGCCGAGCGCGCGGGCATCACGCTCGACCGGGTGGGCGAGCAGGAACTGGAGCTGATCACCGACCGGTGAACCGCTCCGGCCGGTAGGGCGTCAGGTCGACCGGCGCCTCCTCACCGAGCGCGAGACCCGCGACGAGCCGCCCGGCGAACGGCGCGACGGTGAGCCCGCCGGGACCGAACCCGGTGGCGACCAGCACGTCCGGACGCTCCGCCAGCGCGCCGAGCAGCGGCAGGCCATCGGGCGAGGCGGGGCGGAAACCGATCCTCGTCTCCAGCAGCGTCGCGTCGGCCAGGCCCGGTGCGACCGTCAGGGCGTGGTCCAGGACCTCGCGCTGCCCGGCCGCGGTGATCCGGTGGTCGAACCCGGAACCGGTCTCGCGCGTGGCGCCCGCGACGACCCGCGAGCCGGGGAAGGCCAGCAGGTAGTGGCTGGACACCGGCAGCACGACCGGCCAGCGCGCGGTGTCCACCCCGGGCAGTTCGAAATGACTGATCTGTCCGCGTTGCGGCGCCACGGACACCGACGGCACCAGCTCACCGCTCCACGCCCCGGCCGCGACGACGACCTTGTCCGCCGCCAGCTCCTCCCCCGCGACGCGTACCCCGCGCCGGGTCAGCTCCGCCGCGCCCTCGACGATCCGGGCGCCCCGCGTCACTGCCGCGTCCAGCAGCGCCTGCCGCATGCGCCGCCCGTCCACCCGGCCGCCGCCACTGACGTGCACCGCGGCCAGGCCGGGGGCGAGCGCGGGGAACAGCTCGCGGGCCTGCGCCGGATCGAGCCGGGACACCTCGCCGGCCACCGGTTCCCCGGCCACGCGTTCACTCACCCGGGCGAAAGCCTCGTCGAGTTCGGCCGGGTCCGCCGACACCACCATCCCGCCGACCACCTCGAACGACGTGTCCCCCGCGCCGTCCTCGGCCAGCTGCGCGATCAGCTCCGGGTAGTACGCCGCGGCCGCGGCGGCGAAGCGGTACTCGTCGTCGCCGCGGCGGCTGGTCCACGGGCACACGATCCCGGCGCCCGCGGCCGTCGCCACTCCCGGACGGCCCGCGTCGGCCACGACGACCTCGGCGCCACGGCGGGCGAGCTGGTGGGCGGTACTCGCCCCGGCGATCCCGGAGCCGATCACGATCACGCGCATGCCGCCAGTCTGCCGGTAATTCGGTTGCGGCCGCAGCGCCGCCGCGGGCATGATCACCCGTACGCCGGTGCGCTGGGCCCGGTGGTGGAGAAGGGAGGTGCGTCGTGTCCGTCGTTGTCCTGGGCCGTGCCTTCCTCGCCCATCCACCCGCCCCGCCCGCCTGATCACCACGGCGCCGGTGGGGCACCTCAGCCATGGAGACCCACCAGTGCGCCAGCACGATTTCGCCGAAGACCCCACCCCGCGCTCCCGTCGTCGCCGCCCGCGGTCCGACGACGAGTTCAATCCGATCCGCAGCGGCCGCCTCACGCAGGACGAACGTGAGCGGCTGGCCCGCCTGCGCGAGGACAGCTACGCCGAACCCGAGATCCCGGGCGGCGCCGACCGCTACTCGACCTGGGACAGCGCCGAGCACGGCCCACGCCCGCACCCGGCCTGGGTGATCACCGAACTGGCCGCCGTGGACACCGAGCTGGGTGTCCTCAAGACCGGCAAGGAGGCCGAGGTGCACCTGCTGCGCCGCGGCCTGCCGGACGGCAGCCGGGAATGCCTGCTCGCCGCGAAGCGTTACCGGTTGAGCGAGCACCGCCAGTTCCACCGCGACTCCGGTTACCTCGAGGGCAGGCGCATGCGCCGGTCCCGGGAGAACCGGGCCATGGCACAACGGAGCTCGTTCGGCCGCAACCTCATCGCCGAGCAGTGGGCGGTCGCCGAGTTCGCCGCGCTCAGTCGCTTGTGGACCATCGGCGTGCCGGTGCCGTACCCGGTGCAGCGGGACGGCACGGAACTCCTGCTGGAGTTCATCGGAGAGCCCGACGGCACGGCGGCGCCACGCCTGGCACAGCTGCGGCCCGAACCGGAGGAACTACGCGAACTGTGGTTCCAGACGGTCGGGGCGCTCGACGTCCTGGCGTCGGAGGGGCTCGCGCACGGAGACCTGTCCGCCTACAACATCCTCGTCCACGACGGCCGGATCGTGCTCATCGATCTGCCACAGGTCGTGGATGTGGTGGCCAATCCGAGAGGAGCGGAGTACCTCACCCGTGACGTCCACAACATCTCCGCGTGGTTTGCCGCGCGGGGACTGCAGGTCGGAGCCGATGACCTGGCTCGGGACCTGCTGGAGCGGGCGGGGCTGGCGTGAAGTACCGGACGGTCTTCAGGTAGTCTGATCACAGTCCGCGACCGGCGACGTGAATTCGGGTCGCCCCCTTCCTGGAACGCGGCACTAACCACCGATGGCGCAGCCGCGCCGGGTTCGTCCTTGTGAAAGCCCGCCGAACATGTCTTTCGCCTGCCTGCGCGCAGGCACACCGGGCCTCCCTTGCGACGTACCACCACGTCCGAGAGGCAATGCGTGAGCATCACCCTTGAGTCCACTTCCACCGTGCAGTCGTTCGCCGACCTGAACCTGCCGGAGCCCCTGCTCGGGGCTCTGCGCAAGGCCGGCATCGACGCACCCTTCCCGATCCAGTCGGCGACCCTGCCGGACGCGCTCGCCGGGCGCGACGTGCTCGGCCGGGCGCAGACCGGATCCGGGAAGACCCTCGCCTTCGGGCTGGCCCTGCTGGCCCGCCTCGAGGGCGGCAGGGCCCGGTCGCGGAAGCCCCGCGGCCTGGTCCTCGTTCCCACCCGTGAGCTGGCCCTCCAGGTCAGCGACGCGCTCACCCCGCTGGCCCGCGCGCTGGGCCTGTGGTGCCGGACCGCCGTCGGCGGGATGGCCTTCCCCCGGCAGGCCGAGGCGCTGCACCGCGGCGTCGACCTGCTGATCGCCACGCCGGGCCGTCTGTCCGACCACGTCCGGCAGGGCACCGCGGACCTCAGCGAGGTCCAGTTCATCGCCATCGACGAGGCCGACCAGATGGCGGACATGGGCTTCCTGCCCCAGGTCCGGGAGATCCTGGACCTGACCCCGCGCGACGGGCAGCGGCTGCTGTTCTCCGCGACGCTCGACGGCGACGTCGGGCAGCTGGTCAACCGGTACATGCACGACCCGGTCGAGCACTCGGTCGCGCCGGCCACCGCCAGCGTCGACACCATGGACCACTACGTGTTCCAGGTCTCGCGCCAGGAGAAGCAGACGGTGATCACCGAGATCGGCGCCCGCGAGGGCCGCACGATCATGTTCGTGCGCACCAAGCACCACGTGGACCGGTTGACCGACCGGCTGCGTGAGCGCGGTGTGCGGGCCGGTGCGCTGCACGGCGGCAAGTCGCAGGGCCAGCGCAACCGGGTCCTGCAGGACTTCCGCGAGGGCCACACCACGGTGCTGGTCGCCACGGACGTCGCCGCGCGCGGCATCCACGTCGACGACGTCAGCCTGGTGCTGCACGTCGACCCGGCGGCCGACCACAAGGACTACCTGCACCGCGCCGGCCGCACCGCGCGCGCCGGGGCGTCGGGTGTCGTGGTCACGCTGATCACGCCGGACCAGCGGCGCACCGTGCGCCGGATGACCGACAAGGCCGGCGTGCGCGCCGACCAGCTGGTCGTGCGGCCCGGTGACGCGAAGCTGTCCGACATCACCGGTGCTCGCGAGCCGAGCGGGGTGCCGTTCGTGGAGCGGCCGCGGGACACCGCGCCGCGCCGGGGTGGCGGCTCGCGTGGCTTCGGCGGGCCGACGCGGCCGCGCCGGGGCGGCGGTTACGGCTACGGTGACCGCGACCGCGGGCACGGTGCCGGCTACCGGCAGGGGCGTCCGGGCCGCGGCCCGCGCCGCAGCACGCCGTCCGCCAGCTGACGCGCTGAAACCGAGAACCGCCGCGATCCCAGCCCGGGGTCGCGGCGGTTTTTTCCTGCGCTCCGCTCGGCTTGGGGCGGCCGGCTCCCCCATGACCACTTGTCACCCGGGACCTCGACTGACAGGTTGGTCGGCATTCCCAGAACCGACTCAGTCAGGAGAGCCGCGATGAGCACGGTGATCAGCAGCCCCACCATCTCGGTCGACGGCTACCTGGCCGGTCCCCGCCAGAGCCGCGAGCTCGGGCTCGGCGAAGGCGGTGAGCGGCTGCACCGGTGGATGTTCGAAGCCGCGGAGGAGAACCGGGCCGAGCGCGACGCGATCCTCGGCCACGGCGCCTACATCATGGGACGCAACATGTTCGGCCCGATCCGCGGCGAGTGGGACGACCCCGGGTGGCACGGCTGGTGGGGTGACGAGCCGCCGTACCACGCGCCGGTCTTCGTGCTGACCCACTACCCGCGGGAGCCGATCGAGATGGCGGGCGGCACGACCTTCCACTTCGTCACCGACGGCATCGAGCCGGCGCTCGACCAGGCGCGTGCCGCCGCGGGTGAGCGGTCCGTGGCGATCATGGGCGGTGCGGCGACGATCGACCAGTACCTGGACGCCGGGCTGATCGACGAGCTGCGGCTGACCATCGCGCCGACGGTGCTCGGCGACGGCGCCCGGCTCTTCGCCGGCGTGACCAGCCTGGACCTCGAACCCGTGTCGTCACGCACCACCACGCTGGCCACCCACGTGACCTACCGCGTCCGGCGCTAGATCGGGAACAGCTCGAACGTGCAGGCCAGCGGCACCCCGAACGACTCGCCGGCCTGGGCGGCGAACTGGCGCAGGAACGGCTCCGGTTCGGCCATGTCACCGCCCAGCGCGGCCAGGTACGCCTTGTGCTCCCGCAGCGAAGCGACCGCCGCGTCGAAGGTGTCCGTGATGTCCACCGCGTGGGTCTGCACCGGCGAGCCGCACACGGCCACCCACCGCACGCCGCTCCACGGCTCCAGCCCGAGGTCGCGGAACAGCCAGCGGTTGGCCGCGTCCCGGACCGCGTCCAGCGTCGCCACGCCGACGTTGCGGTGGTCGGCCATGTTGTACCCGCCGCCGGGGAACGACTCGCGGTGGTTGAGCGTCACCACCAGCTCCGGGCGGTGCCGCCGGATCGCCGCCGCGATGTCCCGCCGCAACGGGATCCCGTTCTCGATCAGGCCGTCCGGGTGGTCCAGGAACTCGACCTCCTCGACCCCGACGACCCGGGCCGCGGCCAGCTGCTCCTGCGTCCGCAGTGGCCCGGCCTCCTCGGGCGGCAGGCTGTCGATCCCGGCCTCGCCCCGCGAGGCGAGCACGTACACCACCGACTTCCCCTGGCCCGTCCACCGGGCGATCGCCCCGGCCGCGCCGTACTCCAGGTCGTCCGGGTGCGCGACCACCGCGAGCGCCCGGTTCCAGTCCTCCGGCATCGCGGCCGGTCTCGGGTCGGTCATGGCCCCTCCACTGCCCAGCGCGGGCTCGGTGCGACACTGCGTGACGTGAACCTACCGGCTTCCTCCTCTCCAGAGCAGGTTTTCGACTGGCTCGACACCGCGGCCGAGAAGCGCGCGGCGGCCGGGCTGACCCGCCGGCTGCGGCCGCGGGGAGCCTCCTCGACCGAGCTGGACCTCGCCGGCAACGACTACCTCGGCCTGGCCCGCGACAAGCGCGTCGCCGGGGCCGCCGCGGCGGCCGCGCTCCGCTGGGGCGCCGGCGCGACCGGGTCGCGCCTGGGCACCGGCTCCACCGAGCTGCACACCGAGCTCGAATACGAGCTGGCCCGCTTCTGCGGCGCGCAGGCCGCGCTGGTGTTCTCCTCGGGTTTCACCGCCAACCTCGGCGCCGTCACCGCCCTGTCCGGGGCCGAATCCGCGATCGTCACCGACAAGTACGTGCACACGTCGCTGATCGAGGGCTGCCGCCTGTCCCGCACCGACGTCGCGGCGATCAACCACTGCGATCCGGCGGCGATCAAGCACGCGCTCGCGACCCGCCGCAAACCGCGGGCGCTGGTGGTCACCGATTCGGTGTTCTCCGTCGACGGCGATCTCGCCCCGCTACGTGAGCTGTCCCAGGTCTGCCGCGAGCACGGCGCGGCGCTGCTGGTCGACGACGCGCATGGGTTCGGCGTGCTCGGCGAGGGCGGCCGCGGCGCGGTGCACGCGGCCGGGCTGGCGGGCGAGCCGGACGTGGTCACCACGATCACCCTGTCCACGGCGCTCGGCGCGCAGGGCGGCGCCGTTCTCGGGCCGCGCCGGGTGATCCGGCACCTCGTGGAGACCGCGCGCAGCTTCATCTTCGACACCGGCCTCGCCCCGGCCAGCGCGGCCGCGGCACTGGCCGCGCTCGGGGTGCTCAAGTCCGAGCCTGGCCTGCCGGAGAAGGTCCTCACCAACGCGGTGACGCTGTCGAGCCGGCTGCGCGCGACCGGGTTCCGGGTGAGCAACCCGGAGGCGGCCGTGATCTCGGTTCAGGCGCCCTCCCCCGAGTCGGCCGCCGAATGGGCCGGCCGCTGCGCCGAGCAGGGGGTGCGGGTCGGCTGCTTCCGCCCGCCGTCGGTCCCGGACGGCGTCTCGCGGCTGCGCCTGACCGCCCGGGCCGACCTCACGGAGTCCGATGTGGACACCGCGGTGAAGGTGATCAGCGAGTCGGCGCCAGCCGGCGTCGCATCGTGATGTGCGGGATGCCGTCCTCGTCGAACTCGTCGCCCTCGGCGACGTAGCCGAACTTCTCGTAGAAGCCGCGCGCGTAGGTCTGCGCGTCGAGCACGCTGTCCGCGTCGCCGACCGAGATCAGCGCCGCGGTCATCAGGCGGGCGGCGAGCCCCTTGCCGCGGGCGTGCTTCGCGGTGACCACGCGGCCGATGCGCTGGACGCCGTCCCCGTCGTCGAGAACCCGGAGGTAGGACTCGATGCCGTCGGGGCCGTCGATCCAGAAGTGGCGGGTCGTCGGGTGCAGGTCACGCCCGTCCAGCTCGGGGTACGGGCAGTTCTGCTCCACGACGAACACCTCCACCCGGAGCCGGAGGATGTCGTACAGCTGCTGCGTGGTCAGGTCCGGTCCGCGGACGCCTCTGTCGGGGTTCACGGACTCCTGACTACCAGAACACGACCCGCGACGACTCGGCTTCGCTGCGAATCTCGTTCACGTAGGTGATCACGCGGGTGTAGACGCCCGGTTTGCCCGGTTGCGCGCAGCCGTCGCCCCACGACACCAGCCCGATGAGCGTGTTGCCCACGACCAGCGGCCCGCCCGAGTCGCCCTGGCAGGCGTCCACCTTGCCCTCGGGGTAACCGGCGCAGACCATCGACCGGGAATCGTAGTTCGAGTAGCTGGCCCGGCAGCCGGAGTCGCTGATGACCGGCACCTCGGCCTTGCGCAGGACGTCCGAGCGCGCCCCGCCGTCGGAGGTGCGGCCCCAGCCCAGCACCGTCGCGCGGGTGCCCTCGGCGTAGAGCGAGTCGTCGCCGGGCAGGTTCACCGGCTGGTACGGCAGGCTCTGCGACAACTTGAGCACCGCGACGTCGTTCCCCTTGCCCGGGTCGGAGAACGAGTCCGGCATCCACACCTCGCGCACGGACACGGTCTTGCCCTCGTTGGTGCGCTTGTCCGTGCGGCCCGCCACGACCCGCAGGTCCGCCCGCTTCACGGCGCCGGCGCAGTGCGCCGCGGTGGCCACGGCGGTCGAGCTGACGATGACCCCGCCGCAGAACTGGTTGCCGCTCTTGTCGGTCAGGTACACCGCGTACGGGTAGCTGCTGGTGGACGCCTCCGTACCGCCGACGATGTTCGGACGGGCGCCGGTGCTCGGCACGGCCGCGGCCACGGCCGCGGGGAACGCGGCGGCGGCGATGACCGCCGTCAGCGCCAGGCGGAACTTGCGGTCGCGTCGACGGTGCTTCGCCATGCGCGCGCTCCTTTCGGAAGAGCTCGATGAATCCCCCGGTGTCACACCCGATGGTCGAAAAACCGGCTTCGGGGCGTGAGATTGCCGCACATACAGTAATCGACAAGGGCCCGGAACCGGTGTCACTGAATCGGGTGGTATCCGGTTCTGCGAAGCTGGAGACGTGCGAGGAATCGTGGCGCTCCTGCTGGCGCTCGGGCTCGTGGCGTGCGGCGCCCCACCCGAGCCGCCACCCGCACCCGTGCCCTCGCCCACGGTCCCGGCGACCACGACAACCACCACGACCCCTGCACCGCCGCCCACCACGTCCACGGCACCGGCCTGGACCGTCGGCGCCACCCCGCTGCCCCGCCGCCCGGACGGCTTCGGCGAGATCCGGCCGACCCCGGCCGTGCTGCGCGACCGCCGCCTCCCGACGACGGACCTGCTGCCGCCGCCCGCGGACGGCCGCTACGCCTCGACGGTGAGCGCGGTCCCGGCGGACGTGCTGACGCGCAGCACCTGGCGGCCCGCGTGTCCGGCGGCCACGTCCGAGCTGCGCTACCTGACGATGTCGTTCTGGGGCTTCGACGGGAAGCCGCACACCGGTGAGATGCTCGTCGGCGCCTCGGTCGCGCGGGAGGTCACGCGCGTGTTCGGGCAGCTGTTCGCCGCGCGGTTCCCGATCGAGGAGATGCGGGTCACCTCGCCCGCCGAACTCGACGCTCCGCCGACCGGGGACGGCAACAACACCAGCGCGTTCGTCTGCCGCCCGGTGCGCGGCCAGACGAACTGGTCGGCGCACGCGTACGGCCTGGCGATCGACCTGAACCCGTTCTGCAACCCCTACACCAAGGACGATCTGGTGCTGCCGGAACTCTCCTCGGCGTACCTGGACCGCTCGTGGGTGCGGCCGGGCATGGTGGAGGCCGGTGACGCGACGGTGCGGGCGTTCGCCGCGGCCGGCTGGAGCTGGGGCGGGGCCTGGCGGGAGCCGAAGGACCGGATGCATTTCACCGCGACCGGCGGGTAGTAACGGGAACAGATTTCGGGTCCGGACCGGTTGTACCGGATCGGACTACTTGGGAGGTAACCGCACGTGCCCCACTACGACCTGGTGATCGTCGGAACCGGCTCGGGGAACTCGATCCTCGACCCCCGGTTCGCGGGCTGGAAGACGGCGATCGTGGAGAAGGGTGTGTTCGGCGGCACGTGCCTGAACGTCGGGTGCATCCCGACCAAGATGTTCGTGCACGCCGCGGACGTGGCCGCGACCCCGTCGGTGTCCAGCCGGTTCGGCGTGGACGAGACGCTGGACAAGGTGCGCTGGACCGACGTGCGCGACCGGATCTTCGGCCGCATCGACCCGATCGCCGAGGGCGGGCGCGAGTACCGGAAGAACCACGAGGACAACGCCGGCGTCACCGTGTACGAGGGCCAGGGGCGGTTCACCGGGCACAAGGAGCTGACGGTGTCGTTCGCGGACGGGCGGCCGGACGAGGTCGTCACCGCGGACCGGTTCGTGCTCGCCGCGGGCGGGCGTCCGGTGGTGCCGGACCTGCCGGGCCTGGAGGACGTGCGCTACCACACCTCGGACACCGTGATGCGGCTCGACGTGCTGCCCGCGCGGATGGTCATCGTCGGCAGCGGGTTCATCGCGGCGGAGTTCGCGCACGTGTTCCGCTCGTTCGGGGTGGAGGTCACGATGGTGGCCCGGTCCGGCGCGTTGTTGCGCAGCGAGGACTTCGACCTCAGCAAGCGGTTCACGGAGCTGGCCGAGCGCCGGTTCGACGTGCGGCTCAACCGCAAGACCGTGCGGGTGCGCCCGTCCGGGACGGGGGTCGCGCTGGAGCTGGAGGGCCCCGGCGGCGCGGAGACCGTCGAGGCGGACGAGCTGCTGATCGCGGTCGGGCGCCGGCCGAACACCGACCTGCTGGACGTGGCCGCGACGGGCGTGACCACGACCGAGAGCGGGCACGTGGTGGTCGACGACCACCAGGAAACGGTGGTCGAGGGGATCTACGCGCTGGGCGACATCTCGTCGCCGTACGAGCTGAAGCACGTCGCCAACCACGAGGCGCGGGTCGTGCAGCACAACCTGCTGAACCCGGACTCGCCGATGACGGCCGACCACCGGTTCGTGCCGCACGCGGTGTTCACCTCGCCGCAGATCGCCTCGGTCGGCCTGACCGAGCAGGAGGCACGGGCGCGGGGCGTGGAGTACGTGACGTCCACACAGGACTACGCCGGCATCGCCTACGGCTGGGCGATGGAGGACACCAGCGGGTTCGCGAAGCTGCTGGCCGACCCGTCGACCGGGCAGCTGATCGGCGCGCACATCATCGGCCCGCAGGCGTCGACGGTGATCCAGCCGCTGATCCAGGCGATGAGCTTCGGCCTCGACGCGAAGTCCATGGCCCGCGGCCAGTACTGGATCCACCCGGCGATGCCCGAGCTGATCGAGAACGCGCTGCTGAACCTGCCGCTGTGAGCGGTCAGCCGTAGCGGGACCGGTCAGCGGGGCGAGCAGGCGCCGGCGATCGCCGAGGTGTCCCAGTAGAACGGGTGCACCTCAGCGATCCGCCGGTCCACGATCGCGATGGTCTGCAGGATCGGGAACCGCAGCTCGCGCCCGGTTGCCCGGGCCCGGGCGTGGACGTGGGTGAGCACGACGAGCGGACTGCTGGTGCGGAGGAACTCCTGGGCCACCATTTCGAAGGTCTCCCACGCACCGCTCATCGCGGCGAAAAACCGCTCCAGTCCCTCGTGCCCGCGCCAAACCCCGCCATAGGGCAGCGCCTCCGCCTGGTGGAGGACCACGTCCGGGGCGAAGAACGGGGCAAGCGGTTCGAACGAGGCGCGGCCGGGACCACCGGCGGCCAGGTACGCGGCCTCGGCCGCGTACATACCGCGCAGCACCGACAGATCACTGGTTTCCATGATCGCTACTGTGGATCACGGCGCGGCTGAGCGCTGGCGGGAATCAGACGTAGCGTGGCCGGCCGGCGAAGAAGCCGAACACCATCTGCCCCGCCACCACGGCCAGCAGCATCGCGAACGGCACGGTCCACCCGTGCGTCACGTCGTGCAGCAGGCCGAACAGGAACGGGCCGACCGCGGCCAGCAGGTAGCCGATCCCCTGCGCCATCGCCGACAGCTTCGCCGTTTCGGCGCCCGTGCGCGCCCGCAGCGCGATCGTCGTCAGCGCCAGCGAGAACACCGCCATCCCGATGCCGATGAAGATCGACCACAGCAGCGGCGCCGCACTCGGCGCGACCATCAGGCCGGTCACGCCGGCGATGCCGAACACACCCAGCAGCAGGATCCACCCGCTCTGGCTGCCCTGCTTCGCGGCGAGCGGCGGCACGATCAGGCTCACCGGCAGGCCGAGGAGCGACACCAGGCCCATCATCAGGCCGGCGTCGGCGCGGGTCACGCCCGCGTCCATCAGCACCTGCGGCAGCCAGCCCATCACGATGTAGGCCAGGCAGGCCTGCATCCCGAAGAAGACCGTCACGATCCAGGCCAGCGGGCTGCGGAACAGCGACCGCGCGGCGGTCGCGTTCTCGCCCGAGGCGGCCCCGCCGGGACGGGTCCGCGCGGACGCCAGCCACAGCACGAGCGCCGCGACGGCCAGGGCCGCCCAGCTGGCGAGCCCGGGACGCCAGCCGCCGAACGCGCTGTCCAGCGGCGGGGTCAGCGCCGAGCCGAGGGCGCCACCGGCCTGCAGCGCGCCGGTGTAGAGCCCGGTCATCAGGCCGATCCGCGTCGCGAAGGACTCCTTGACCACGACCGGGATCAGCACGTTCGCCAGCGCGATCCCCGCGGTCCCGATCAACGTCCCGCCCAGCACGACCAGCGGCCCGTCCAGCACCCGCAGCACCAGGCCACCGGCCAGCAGCACGAGCGCGAGCGACACGGCCGTGGCGATGCCCAGGCGCCGGGCGACCACCGGCGCGGTCAGGCCGGCGAGCGCGAAGCACAGGCCGGGCATGGTCGTCAGCGCCCCCGCCCAGGTGGCGGACGCGCCCAGCGTGTCCTGCATCTCGTCGAGCACCGCGCCGACGCTGGTCACCGCGGGGCGCAGGTTCATCGCCGCCAGCAGGACCGCCACCGCGAGCAGCCCGCTGCCGATGAGCACGCGAGGCGCGGGGACGCGCGTCTTCTCCTCCACCGATGCTTCATCATTGACGGTCACAGCGGCTAGTATGACAAACATAGGATGATCGGGTGAAGGGATATCCCCGTGCCACTCGCCACTACTCGCCGGACCGGTCTCGTCGACCAGGTGATCGGGCAGCTCAGGGACGCCATCGCGGAGGGCGAATGGGCCATCGGCCAGCGGATACCCACCGAGGCGGCACTCGCCGAGAGCCTCGCGGTGGGACGCAACACGGTCCGGGAAGCCGTGCGCGCGCTCGCGCACAGCGGGCTGCTGGAGGTGCGGCAGGGCGACGGCACGTACGTCCGCGCCACGAGTGAGGTCTCCGGCGCGATCCGCCGGCTGTGCGGCTCCGAGCTGCGCGAGGTGCTGGGGGTGCGGCCGGCGCCGGAGGTGGAGGCCGCGCGGCTGGCCGCGACCGTCCGCACCGAGGAGGAGCTGGCGACGATCACCGAGCTGCTCGACCAGCGCGACGAGGCCTACCGGGGCGAGGACATCGAAACGTACGTGCGGGCGGACACCGAGTTCCACCTCGCGGTCGTGCGGGCCAGCCACAACGCGCTGCTCACCGAGCTGTACCGCGGGATTCTCGAGGCCGTGACGGCCAGTGTCGCGGCCACGACGGACACCCGCCTGCCCGAGACCGAGGCGATCGGCCACCGCGGCCTGCTGGAGGCCATCGCGGCGCGGGACACCGAGCGCGCGATGACCGAGGCGGCCGGCTTCCTGGACAACCTGATCGCCGACGCCTGACCGGCGGCGGGGCGAGCGTAGTCACGGTGCGAGCGCCAGGGGCTGCGCGACAGCCCCGCACGAACCCACCGTGGTGCGCGGTCCGCCCCGGCGCGCGGCTCCGCGGGCCGACCGTGGTCAGGGCAGCGTCAGGATCTCCGCGCCGTCCGCGGTCACCACCAGGGTGTGCTCGAACTGGGCCGTCCAGCTCTTGTCCTTCGTGGTGACCGTCCAGTCGTCGTCCCAGATGTCGTAGTCGATCGAGCCGAGCGTGATCATCGGCTCGATCGTGAACGTCATGCCCTCCTCGATGACCGTGGTCACCGACGGGTCCTCGTAGTGCAGCACGGTCGGCGCGGTGTGGAAGGCCGGGCCGACGCCGTGGCCGGTGAAGTCCCGCACCACGCCGTAGCCGAACCGCTTCGCGTAGGACTCGATCACGCGGCCGATCACGTTCAGCTGGCGGCCGGGCCGCACGGCCTTGATCGCGCGCATCGTCGCCTCGTGGGTGCGCTCGACCAGCAGCCGCACCTCCTCCGACACGTCACCGGCGCAGAACGTCGCGTTCGTGTCGCCGTGCACGCCGCCGATGTAGGCGGTGACGTCGATGTTGCAGATGTCGCCGTCCTGGATCACCGTCGAGTCCGGGATGCCGTGGCAGATGACCTCGTTCAGCGAGGTGCAGCAGGACTTCGGGAAGCCGCGGTAACCGAGCGTCGACGGGTAGGCGTTGTGGTCGAGCAGGAACTCGTGCACCACCTTGTCGACGTCGTCGGTGGTGTTGCCCGGCTTGACGGCCTTGCCGCCCTCCTCCAGCGCCTGCGCGGCGATCTTGCTCGCCACGCGCATGGCCTCGATGACCTCGGGCGTGCGCACGCCGTTGCCGGTGTCCCGCTTCGGCGCCGGCCTGTCCACGTATTCGGGGCGCGGAATGCTGGCGGGCACGGGGCGGCGCGGCGTCTGGACGCCAGGGGTCAACGGAGCACGCTGGGACATGACTCCACCCTACGACCCCCGACGGGCGCGGCGGCTGTGAGCCCGGTCAGAAAAGCACGGTCGCGTACCGGCCCACCTGGCTGAACCCGATGCGGCGGTAGGCGGCCAGCGCGGGGCTGTTGAAGCTGTTCACGTACAGGCTGGCCGTGCGGCCGAGCCCGTTGACGAGCCGGCTCACCACCGCCGCCGTGCCGGAGGCGCCCAGGCCGTGCCCGCGCCGGTCCGGCCGCACCCAGACGCCCTGGATCTGGCCCACGCTGCGGGACATCGCCCCGATCTCGGCCTTGAACACGACCTCGCCGTTCTCGAACCGGGCGAACGCGCGCCCGCTGGAGATCAGCTCCGCGACGCGGGCGCGGTAGCTCACGCCACCGTCACCGGCGCGCGGGTCGACGCCGACCTCCTCGATGAACATCGCGATCGCCGCCGGCAGGTACCGCTCCAGCTCGTCCGGGCGCACCGGGCGCACCAGCGGGTCCGGCTTCACCGCGGGCTGGGCGTCCATCGCCATCAGCGGCTGGTCGTCGCGCACCTCGCGGGCCGGGCCCCACTCCCCCGCCAGCTCGTCCCACAGCCCCAGGACCTGCTCGGCCGGGCCGACCAGCGACGAGCACACGCGTTGCTTGCGCAGGGCCCGGTCCGCGAACGACCGCAGGGCCGCCGCGTTGCCGCGCAACGGGATCAGGTTCGGGCCGGAGAAACACAGGCCGGGCAGGCGGCCGCCGCGGGCGCCCCGGTAGTCGGCGGCCCACAGCTCCCCGCCGAGGCGCCAGGGGTCCAGACCGGCCACCTCGACGCGCGCGCTGACCATGCAACTGGCCACCGGGTCCGCCGCGAGCACGGCACGGACCACGGCATCGTCCCGATCACTGAGCAGCCGTGCACCGGCAAGCCGCAACACGTCCACCAGATTGCCAGATGGAGTGGTGGATCGGGAAATCGTGGGGGATCAGGCGGCGCCGCGGTAGGTGCCGAAGGTCCACAGGTTGCCCTCCGGATCGCGGGCGGTGAAGGTGTGCGAGCCGTAGCCGGTGTCGTGGAGGGGCTCGACGATCTCCGCACCGGCCTGGCGCACCCGCTCGTGGATCTCGTCGACGTGGTCGGTGACCACGTACGCGGAGCCGGCGTTCTTCGTCTCGCCGTGGACGCCTGTGGTGTGGCCGGTGCTGCCGAACATGAAGCCGCCGCCTTCGGGCCAGCGCAGCTCGGCGTGGGCGATCTGCCCGTCCTCGCCCGGCACGACGAGCGTCTCGCGGAAGCCGAACACCTCGGTGAGGAACTTCCGCGCGGCGTGCGCGTCGTCGTAGCGGAAGGCGGGCCAGACGGTGGGTGGGTTCTCGGTCATGTCCCCGAGTCTGGGCCCGCCGAGGCGTCCTGGTCTTGGAGGAATGGGAGTTCCTCGGCGATCCAGGTGCGCGGCGAGCACCCGGCCAGGGCGCGCCACTCGTTGGACAGGTGGGCCTGGTCGTAGAAGCCGCAGTCGGCGGCGAGGGTGGCCAGGTCGGTGGGGGCCTGGCGGAGCCTGGCGATGGCGCGCTCGAAGCGGAGGACGCGGGCGGCCTGCTTGGGCGGCAGGCCCAGCTCGCGGCGGAAGCGTTCGGCGAAGTGGCGGCGGCTCCAGCCGACCTCGGCGGCGAGGTCCTCGACGCGGATCAGCCCACCGGCCGCGGTGAGGCGGCGCCAGGCCCAGGCGACCTCCCGGGCCGGTTCGCGGTCGGCGCGGGCGGGGCGGAAGACGTCGTCGAGGATGGCGAAGCGGTGGGCCCAGGTGGGGGCGTCGGCGAGGCGTTCGGCGAGGTGTTTCGGCCCCAGCTCGGCGAGGTCGACGACGAGGTTGCTCAGCTCGGTGGCCGGGACGCCGAACAGGGCGGGCGTGGCGAGCGGGTCGATCTCGACGTGGACGCCCGATTGGAAGGCGTCCTGGGCGATCAGGGCGGGCGCGGTGTGCATCCCGCCGAGCGCGGCGGTGTAGCGGCCCGGCGACTGGCCGGGGCGGGGCAGGCCGGTGAAGCGGATCGGCTCGGCGAGGCTGATGACGAGCGTGACGTGCCGCGAGGGCAGCCCGCGGTGGGTTTCGAGGGTCACGCCGTGCTGCGTGTAGCCGATGTACCGCGTGATCGCGGGCCGCAACTGCGGGTGCGGCGCACGAACAACCCACTCGGCCGTCACGGGCTCAGAACCCGGTGGTCTCCAACCGGATCCCGAACGGCTCGCCGATCTCGACGGGTTGCCCGAACGGGACCCGGACGGTCCGGCTGTAGACGCCCTGAACCGGCTCGGTGAACAGCGAGACCGCGGGGCCGTCCTCGTCGTAGGCGTCGATCAGCAGGTACTGCGGAATGCCGCCGTGGGCGTAGGCCCACTTCTTCTTCCGGTCGTGCTCACCGTTGCTCGGCGAGGTGATCTCCACGGCCAGGAGCACGTGCTCGGCCGGGACCGGATCGGAGTTCTCCGGCACAACGTCGCGCGGCACCACGCAGAGATCCGGCACGTGGATGCTCCCGATCGCGCGAATACCGACACCCAGCGTCTGGACGATGCCGCACCCCGCAGGGCGTGCCCGGCGCAGTGCATCGTCCACCAGATCTGCGATCAGGTTGTGCTTTCCCCCAGGCGGCGGCGTGATCTGAATCCCCTCGGCGGTGAGCTCCGGGCGCCAGCCCTCCGGCACCTGGAGTTCGCGCCAGGTGTCCAGCAGCCGTTCCCAGGTCATCGCCGAACCCGCGAATGCGGTGCTCATCGACCCACCCCGTTCCTGCCGTCCACGCGCCGTCCCGAAGGATAGCGGCCGGAGGGCCCGGATGTGCCCTCGGTGAGGGAGCCTAACTCACCGTGACGACGGGAGAACCGCTTCCTTCCGCGTCCCCCGCCTCCTCGGCGATGCGCATCGCCTCTTCGATCAGCGTTTCGACGATCTGGTGCTCCGGCACGGTCTTGATGACCTCGCCCTTGACGAAGATCTGGCCCTTGCCGTTGCCGCTCGCCACGCCGAGGTCGGCCTCGCGCGCCTCACCGGGGCCGTTCACCACGCAGCCCATCACCGCGACGCGCAGCGGGATCTCCATGCCCTCCAGGCCCGCGGTGACCTCGTCGGCCAGCTTGTAGACGTCCACCTGCGCCCGGCCGCACGACGGGCACGACACGATCTCCAGCTTCCGCGGCCGCAGGTTCAGCGACTGCAGGATCTGGATGCCGACCTTGACCTCCTCGACCGGCGGCGCGGACAGCGACACGCGGATGGTGTCGCCGATGCCCTGCCGCAGCAGCGCGCCGAAGGCCACGGCCGACTTGATCGTGCCCTGGAACGCCGGGCCCGCCTCGGTGACGCCCAGGTGCAGCGGGTAGTCGCACTGCTCGGCCAGGATCTCGTACGCCCGGATCATGACCACCGGGTCGTTGTGCTTGACCGAGATCTTGATGTCGTGGAAGTCGTGCTCGGCGAACAGCGACGCCTCCCACAGCGCCGACTCGGCCAGCGCCTCCGGGGTGGCCTTGCCGTACTTCTTCAGCAGCCGCGGGTCCAGCGAACCGGCGTTGACGCCGATCCGGATGGGCGTGCCGTGGTCCTTCGCCGCCTGGGCGATCTCGGCCACCTTGTCGTCGAACTTCTTGATGTTGCCCGGGTTCACCCGCACCGCCGCGCAGCCGGCCTCGATCGCGGCGAACACGTACTTGGGCTGGAAGTGGATGTCCGCGATGACCGGGATCTGCGACTTCTTCGCGATCGCCGGCAACGCCTCGGCGTCGTCCGCGGACGGGCAGGCCACGCGCACGATGTCGCAGCCGGCCGCGGTGAGCTGCGCGATCTGCTGCAGCGTCGCGTTCACGTCCGCGGTCAGGGTGGTCGTCATGGACTGCACCGAGATCGGGTGTTCACTGCCGACACCGACGTTGCCCACCATGAGCTGGCGCGTCTTGCGGCGCTCGGACAGCACGGGGGCGGGGAGGGCGGGCATACCAAGCTCGACGCTCATCGAATCCTCTACGGCGTGAGACGGGCTGCTGACGTTGTCCAGCTTACTCACAGGCCGGGCCCGGCACGGTGGCGACCGGCCGGAGCGAGTTCCCCCGCACAAGGCCCTGACCTGGTGAAACGTACCGCTACTGCAGCCTGATCGGGTTGACGATGTCGGCGGTGACGGTGAGCAGGGTTACGGCCCCGCCGATCAGCACCAGCACGACGGTGACCGCGGACAGCTTCGAGTAGTCGACCGGGCCGCCCGCGGCCTTGCCGCGCAGCTTGCGGATCCAGTCGCGGACCCGTTCGTACCAGATGACCGCGATGTGCCCGCCGTCCAGCGGCAGCAGCGGCAGCAGGTTGAACACGCCGACGAAGAAGTTCAGGCTCGCCAGCAGGAGCAGGAACAGCGACCACAGCCCGGCTTCGACGGCCTCGCCGCCGATGCGGCTCGCGCCGACCACGCTGACCGGCGTGTTGGGGTCGCGCTCGCCGCCGAAGATCGACGACACCACGGCCGGGATGCGCTCCGGGAACTCCAGCAGGCGCTGCCAGGTCTGGACGAACATGTCGCCGGTGAAGCCGGCCGCGCCGCCGATCGCGGTGATCGCGTTGTACTCGAACATGCGCTGGAAGGTGACGCCGATCGAACCGACGGAGACGACCTTCTCCGGCCCGTTGGGGTTGGCCGGGTCGGTGACCGGGCGGTCGACCCGCACCACGTCCACGGTCAGCGGCACGATCCGGCCGTCGCGCTCGACCTCGAACCGGGTCGGGCCGGACAGCTGCTGGATCGCCGCCGTGACGTCGGAGTAGGTCGGGGTGCGGGTGCCGTTGACCGACACGATCTCGTCGCCCGGCTGGATGCCGCCGCTCTTCGCCGGGGCCGCGTCGCCCGGCCGGCACACCGGGTTGGCGAACTCCTCGTCGGTGGTCGCGCTGCGCACGCACTCCGACACCGTGGAGATCTGCGGCTTGCCGACCGCGTTGGGCAGGCCCATCGTGGCGGCCATCAGGTAGAGCACCACGAAACCGAGGATGAAGTGCGTGACCGAGCCGGCGGCCATCACGACGGTGCGCTTCCAGGTCTTGAAGCGCCACATCGCGCGCGGCGCCTCGTCCGGCTTCACCTCGTCCAGCGCGGTCATGCCCGCGATGTCGCAGAACCCGCCCAGCGGGATCCACTTCAGGCCGTACTCCGTCTCGCCGCGGCGGAAGGAGAACACCGTCGGGCCGAACCCGACGAAGTAGCGGCGGACCTTCATGCCGAACGCCTTGGCGGTCAGCATGTGCCCCGCCTCGTGCAGCGCGACGGACACGCAGATGCCCAGCGCGAACAGCACGACTCCGAAAACGTAGGCCACCCGCTACTTCCCTCCGGTCAAGATCTCCGCGGCCCGGGCTCGTGCCCACTGCTCGGCCGCCAGTACCTCCGCGACGTCGCCAGGCTCGCGACGCCACTCGTCGGCGGCCTCCACCACCTGGGTAACAGTGTCCACAATCGCCGTGAAGCCGGCGTTCTGCGTCAGGAACGCCTCGACGCACACCTCGTTGGCCGCGTTGTAGACCGCGGGCAGGCAGCCGCCCACGGTACCGGCGTGCCGGGCCAGCTCGACCGCCGGGAAGGCCTCGTTGTCCAGGGGTTCGAACGTCCACTGGGCGGCCTGGTCCCAGCGGCAGGCCGGGGCCGCGCCGGGCACCCGGTCCGGCCAGTTCAGGGCGAGCGCGATCGGCAGGCGCATGTCCGGCGGGCTGGCCTGGGCCAGGGTGGAGCCGTCGGTGAAGGTGATCATCGAGTGCACGATCGACTGCGGGTGGACGACCACGTCGATCCGGTCACACGCGACGCCGAACAGCAGGCTCGCCTCGATCAGCTCCAGGCCCTTGTTGACCAGGGTGGCCGAGTTGATGGTGATGAGCCGGCCCATCGCCCAGGTGGGGTGGGCCAGCGCGTCTTCGACTGTGACGTTCGCCAGATCGGCGCGCTTGCGGCCGCGGAACGGCCCACCGGAGGCGGTCAGCACGAAGCGGTCGACCTCCTCGGCGCGGCCGCCGCGCAGTGCCTGGGCCATCGCCGAGTGCTCGGAGTCGACCGGGACGAGCTGGCCGGGCTTGGCCTGCTTGAGCACGAGCGGCCCGCCGGCGATGAGCGACTCCTTGTTCGCCAGGGCCAGCGTCGCGCCGGTGTCCAGGGCCTTGAGCGTCGGTTCGAGGCCCTGGGACCCGGGCAGGCCGTTGAGGACGACGTCGACCCGGACCGTGTTGATCAGCTCGACGACGGCGTCCCGGCCGGCGAAGATGCGCGGCAGTTTGAACTCGCCCCGCGAGTAGCCGCGCTTCTGGGCCTCGGCGTACAGCGCGAGCTGCAGATCCTCGACGACCGTGGGTTTCGTCACGGCCACCGCGTCGACCGGCTCGGCCAGCGCCTGCGCGGCCAGCAGCGCCGGATCGGACCCGCCCGCGGCGAGGCCCGCGATGCGGAAGAGGTGCTGGTTGCGGGCGGCGACGTCGAGGGCCTGCGTGCCGATCGAGCCGGTCGAGCCGAGCACGAGGACGGTGCGGGGTGCGTTCATCCGGGACATTGTCGCGAACCCGTCCGAGCGGGTCATCGGCGCGGGGCCGGTCGCGGTGTGGAATCATCCGGTTGGACGTTCAGCAGGGCCTGGAGGAGTGATCGTGGCGAGCAAGTCGGTCGAGAAGCGGCGGCAGGCCGCTCCGGCGAAGGTGGACCCGCGGGACGAGCCGTCGGCCGAGTGGGGCTGGCACGGCGGGTTCCCGAAGGGCGGGCGCATCGCGGGCTGGGTCACGGTCGTCGTGCTGCTGGCGATGATCTACAACAACCACGAGAACAACACCGAGAACGTGTGGCTGGTCGGCATCGCGGCCGGCATCGCGTTCGGGCTGCTCTGGGAGATGCGGAAGAAGCGCACGGCCTGGCGCCGCTGACGCAGGCGACGTGAGGAGGGGCCCCTCGGCGAGGGGCCCCTTCTTTGCTGCTCAGCCCTCGAACAACCCGTCCACACGACCGGACTCGGGCCCGGCGAAGCCGCTCGGCGATGCGCCCCGGAAGGCCGACGCGCATCCCGAGATCGGCGAAGACACGCTTCGACCTCGATCGGCCCGTCGCGCCGGGGGAAATGGGCGACGCACCCGAGCGCGATCCACGGCGCCTCGCCCTCGATCTCGGAAAGCAACCTCACACCGAGCTGAGGGCGGCAGAACACGGCGGTCGCCTGGCCCAGGGCGCGTGTGCCAGGTCGTCGGCCGAAAAGCACAGCTCGCCGGAGTACGGAACGTTACCGGTGGGAAAACCGGCCGCCCGGAAGGAACCGAGAAGTCCGGTGGACGAGTCCGCACCAGCGAAATCCCCCCGTCTCGCCGCGCCTTCGATCAGCCTTCGGCCGCCAGCTGCCCGCACGCGGCGGCGATCTCCTGGCCCCGCGTGTCCCGCACGGTGCACGCCACGCCGCCCTCGTTGACGCGCCGCACGAACTCCCTCTCGACCGGTTTCGGGGAGGCGTCCCATTTCGAGCCGGGCGTCGGGTTCAGCGGGATCACGTTCACGTGCACCAGCTGGCCCAGGTGCTTGCGCAGCCGCTTCGCCAGCAGGTCCGCCCGCCACGGCTGGTCGTTCACGTCCCGGATCAGCGCGTACTCGATCGACACGCGGCGGCCCGTCGAGTCGGCGTAGTACCGCGCCGCCTCCAGCACCTCGTCCACCGACCAGCGGTTGTTGACCGGCACGAGCGTGTCGCGCAGCTCGTCGTCCGGGGTGTGCAGCGACACCGCCAGCCGGACCTGCATCTTCTCGTCCGCCAGTCGCCGGATCGCCGGGGCCAGCCCGACCGTGGACACCGTGACCGACCGCTGCGAGATGCCCAGCCCGTTCGGCGCCGGGTCGGTGATGCGGCGCACCGCGGCCACCACCCGCTTGTAGTTCGCCAGCGGCTCGCCCATGCCCATGAACACGATGTTCGACAGCCGCCCCGGGCCGCCGGGCATCAACCCGTCCCGCATGACCGCGGCAGCCGACCGCACCTGGTCGACGATCTCCGCGGTCGACAGGTTCCGGGTCAGCCCGGCCTGGCCGGTGGCGCAGAACGGGCACGCCATGCCGCAGCCGGCCTGGCTGGAGATGCACAGCGTCGCCCGGTCCGGGTAGCGCATCAGGACGCTCTCCAGCAGCGTGCCGTCGTGCGCCCGCCACAGCGTCTTGCGCGTCGTGCCGTCGTCGCAGGCCAGCGCCCGCACCTCGGTCAGCAGCGGCGGCATCAGCTCGGACACCAGCCGCTCCCGGGACGCGGCCGGGATGTCGGTCATCGCCTCCGGGTCGGCGGTGAGGCGGGCGAAGTAGTGGTTCGACAGCTGCTTGGCGCGGAAGGGCTTCTCGCCGAGGTCGCTGACGGCCGCCGCGCGTTCGGCGGCGGTCAGATCGGCGAGGTGGCGAGGCGGCATCCCACGCCGGGGAGCCTCGAAGAGCAGCGGCAATGTCGACACAACCGCATATTGTCCCACGCCACCGCCCGGGGAACCCGCGCCGGGGTGCCGCACTGGCCACCGGCGCCGCGACGCTGCTCACCCTGCCCCGACCGGCACCGCGGACTTCGGATCAACGGCAGCACGCAGACGGGCCGGGCCACTGGCGCCACACCGTCTCCACAGGTCATCCAGGTCGACGACCCGGCGGACCGACAGCCGGGTTGCCTTACGACTGTTTCCGATATATCGTGAGAATGTCGGAACAGTACGGAAGGAGAACCGACATGAGACACGGACATTTCCCCCCGCCGCACGGGCGGCCCGCTTTCGGCCCGTTCGCCCGCGGTGGTTTCGGAGAGTTCCCCCCGGGCTGGGGCCCGGGCGGTCCGCGCGGCGAGTTCCGGGGACGCGGTCCCCGCGGCCCGCACGGCGGGCGGCGGGGACGACGAGGCGACGTGCGCGCCGCCATCCTCGCCCTGCTGGCCGAACAGCCCCGGCACGGTTACGAGATCATCAGCGAGATCGCCGAGCGCAGCGGCGGCTTCTGGCGGCCGAGCCCCGGCTCGGTCTACCCGACCCTGCAGCTGATGGCCGACGAAGGCCTGGTCGTGGCTCGCGAGGACGGCGGCAAGCGCCTGTTCGAGCTGACCGACGCCGGCCGTGAGGCGGCCGCGAACCAGGACGGGAAGCCGCCGTGGGAGCAGATCGCCTCCGACGTCGACCCGAACGAGGTCGACCTGCGCAAGGCGGGCGCCATGCTGGCCGCCGCCGCGGTCCAGGTGTCCCAGGCCGGGACGCCGGGTCAGAAGCGGCGCGCCGCGGAGATCCTCAACGAAGCCCGTCGGTCGATCTACGCCGTGCTCGGCGAGATCGACACCGACGACGAGGACGACGAGGAGTGACCAGGCAGCACGAGGCCGGCGGGCTTGTCGCGGACGAGAACGCGATAGCCCACCGGCACCGTGAAGCCCGCGCCGTGCCGGCCGCGCGATCCGTTGTCCCGTAGGACCTCTTCGATCGCGCGGTCGGCCACCTCCGGGCTGAACTCGATGCGCAGCACCGCCGCGAGGCTCTCGGAGTCGGCGAACCGCCACTTCGCCGTCAGTCGACGGCAGCGAAAACCCTGGCCGGCGAAGAACGCGTCGACCGCGGCCGGGTCGTAGTCGGGCAGATCGGCCCGCATCCACCGGCCATACGGCTCACTGGACACGTCCAGATCGACGATCACCAGCGCTCCCCCCGGCCGCAGCACGCGGTCCGCCTCGCGCAGACCGGGTTCGCAGCCCGGGCCGAAGAAGTACGCGGTGCGCGCGTGCACGACGTCGGCACTCGCGTCCGGCACCGGGATCAGCTGCGCGGAACCACGCAGCACCCGCACCGAAGACAGTCCGGCGACCCGGCGTTCCGCCCGGCGCACCAGCGGTTCGTGCGGCTCGACGCCGATCACCGACCGCGCCGTCCCGGCGAAGCGGGGCAGGTGAAAACCGTCCCCGCAGCCGACGTCCAGGACGTCCTTGCCCTGCCAGGGACATTCCTCGGCGAGGACCCGCCAGATGTCGCCGTCGACGTCCTGCGCGCGGTTCTCCAGCTCGTAGGTGTCCGGGTAGTACCAGATGTTGGGGCTGGGCAGGACGTCCGCCCGGGACGTGGTCCGCTGCCCACGCCGGGCGATCTTCCACACACCGCAAGGATAAATGAAAAGTTGCCCGGAAAGCGCTTCGCGTTCGGCCTAGACTTGCTGCCCTCCCCACCGATCGGAGGCGGTATGTCCGTCGGATCTTCGGCCCCGTCCGTTCTGCCGTCCGGGGTTCCGTGCTGGGTCGAGCTCGCCACCGTCGACGAGGCGGCGTCCCACCGGTTCTACGAGGGCCTCTTCGGCTGGACCTACGTGCTCAGCCGCGATCCCGCCACGCGCACCGGCCGGTACCTGATCGGCACGCTGGAGGGCGTGCCCGTCGGTGGTCTCTACCAGGCGGCGCCCGGGCAGGCGAGCGCGTGGATGATCAACATCTCGGTGCAGAACGCGCAGGCGGCGGCGAACTGGGTGCAGCGGCTCGGCGGTGCGGTCACGCTCGAACCGACCGTGCTGCCCCACCGCGGCTGCATCATGCACGGCGTCGAGCCCTCCGGCGCGCCGTTCGTGCTGTGGCAGCCGCCGCCGGACTGGGCGTTCGCGACCGGCTATCCGAACACCTTCTCCGGGGCGGATCTCAACACCCGCGACGGCGCGGCCGCGGACGGCTTCTTCACCAGGCTGTTCTCGTACACGAGCCTGCAGGTGGGCGACAACCGCGGCATCGACTACGTGGAATGGCGGCTGGACCAGCAACCGGTGCTGTACCGGTACGTGATGGGGCCCGAGTACCCGCCGCAGGCGCCGCCGCACTGGATGGTGTACTTCGGCGTCGACCCGGCCCGCGGCGCGGACGCGACGGCAGGCCACGCGCTCATGCTCGGCGGCACCGTGCTGGTGGAGCCCTACGACACGCCGTGGGGCCGGATCGCGATCCTCGCCGATCCGGCCGGGGCGGTGTTCTCGATCATCGACCACTCGCGCGTGAGCGAGGGCTGGGGCCGCGCCGAGGTGGACGACCCCTACGACGACTGAGCCGGTTCTTACCGTCGCGCTCTCCGGGCGTGCGACAGCTTGCCCGTCACGTCTGCACCCGGCCCGCCTCGGGCCACCCACACCGACCAGGACCGAACGACTGGTGCTCCGCGAGTCCGCTGCGGGACCGCGCTCGATCCTGGCGGCGCGGAGAGTCCGGGGTGTCTGCGTCCGGATGCCGGCTGGGCCGAACGCGTCTACCTGTTCCTGCCGAAGCCTCGGCGATGCGGTCGCGCAGCCGAGGCGCTTCCGGTCAGTTCAGGAACGCCGACAGCAGCAGGAACGACACCACGGCCGACGGCAGCAGCGAGTCGAGCCGGTCCATCAGGCCGCCGTGCCCGGGCAGCAGCGTTCCCATGTCCTTGATGCCGAGGTCCCGCTTCATCAGCGACTCGACCAGGTCGCCCAGCGTCGCGGTCAGCACGATCGCGACCCCGAACACCACACCCTGCCAGATCTGCCCGTCGAGCAGCAGCGTCAGCGTCAGCGCGCCCGCCACGACGCCCGCGACCAGCGAGCCGCTGAAGCCTTCCCACGTCTTCTTCGGGCTGATCGACGGCGCCATCGGGTGCTTGCCCTTGAGGACACCGGCGATGTAACCGCCGGTGTCCGACGCGACGACGCCGATCAGGAACGCCAGCACCCGGCCCACCCCGTCGGCGGGCGGGACCAGCATCGCCGCGAACGCGCCGAACAGCGGCAGGTACGCGGCGGTGAACACGGACGCGCTGATGTCCCGCAGATAGCCCTCGGCCCCGCCGGGCAGGCGCCACAGCAGGCAGGCCAGAACGGTGACCGCGAACGCGATCAGCGCGCCCTCGTAACCGAACGGCCAGGCCAGCCAGATCATCGCCTGACCGCCGGCCAGCAGCGGGACCAGTGCGAGCCGGATCCCCGCGGCACGGCGGAGCGCCTGCGCGAACTCGTACGTGCCGGCGGCGATCGCCGCCGCGATGATCCCGATGAACAGGTACCGCACGGTGAGCAGCGACACGAGGATCGCCGCGCCCAGCAGCAGCCCGACACCGATCGCCGCGGGAAGGTTGCGTCCCGCCCGCGACGCTTTCTTGGCCGGTTCGGCCGGCTCCGCAGAAGCCACGGGGGCCTTCTCGCGTTCTTCGCTCACCGGGGGCATCAGACCTCGAGCAGCTCGGTTTCCTTGTGTTTGACGAGCTCGTCGACCTTCGCCACGTAGTTGTCGGTCAGGTGCTGCAGTTCCTTCTCCGCGCGCGCGACCTCGTCCTCACCGGCTTCGCCGTCCTTGGCGATGCGGTCGAGCTCCTCCTTGGCCTTGCGGCGCACCCCGCGGATGTGGACCTTGGCGTCCTCGCCCTTGGACTTGACCATCTTCACCATCTCCTTGCGCCGCTCCTCGGTGAGCTGCGGGATGGTGATGCGGATGATCTGCCCGTCGTTGGACGGGTTCACGCCCAGGTCGGACTCGCGGATGGCCTTCTCGATCGCACCGAGCTGCCCCTGGTCGTAGGGCTTGACGATCACCATGCGGGCCTCGGGGATGTTGACGCCGGCCACCTGGTTCAGCGGCATCGTCGACCCGTACGCCTCGACCATGATCCGGGCGAACATGCCCGGGTTGGCCCGGCCGGTCCGCACCGACGACAGATCCTCCTTGGCGAAGGACACCGCTTTTTCCATCTTCTCCTCGGCGTCGAGGAGGGTCTCGTCGATCACGGCTACTCCCGTTGTCTGTGCTGTTGTTCCCGGTCCCCCGGCGGTCAGGCGCTCGGCCCGGCGACGGGGGTGCTCACCAACGTGCCGATCCTCTCACCACGCACCGCCCTGGCGATGTTCCCCTCGGTGAGAAGGTTGAACACGATGATGGGCATGTTGTTGTCCATGCAGAGGCTGAAGGCGGTGGCGTCGGCGACCTTGAGCCCGCGTTCGAGCACCTCGCGGTGGCTGATCTCGTCGAACATCTTGGCGCTCGGGTCGCTCTTCGGGTCCGCGGTGAAGACCCCGTCCACGGCCTTGGCCATGAGCACCGCCTCGCAGCCGATCTCCAGCGAGCGCTGGGCGGCGGCGGTGTCGGTGGAGAAGTAGGGCATCCCGGTGCCGGCGCCGAAGATCACCACGCGGCCCTTCTCGAGGTGCCGCTCGGCGCGCCGCGGGATGTAGGGCTCGGCGACCTGGCCCATGGTGATGGCGGTCTGCACGCGCGTGGGGACGCCTTCCTTCTCCAGGAAGTCCTGCAGCGCCAGGGAGTTCATGACGGTGCCGAGCATGGCCATGTAGTCGGCCCGGTCGCGGTCCATGCCGCGCTGGGACAGCTCGGCGCCCCGGAAGTAGTTGCCGCCGCCGATCACGACGGCCATCTGGACGCCGGTGCGGACGACGTCCGCGATCTGCGCGGCCACGGAGTGGACGACGTCGGGGTCGAGACCGAGCGCTCCCCCGCCGAACATCTCGCCACCCAGTTTCAGCAGCACCCGCCGGTAACCGCCGTCGGCTCGTTTCGCCTCGCCCATGTCCGCCTCCGCCCGCTCGGGTGCTCTCGTGGAGCCTGCCTTCGCGAGTGTGCCCCGTCCCCGTGATCACGGAGACGGGGCACCCTCACGTCACTGCCGTCGTGTTACGGCTGGCCGACCTCGAACCGGGCGAACCGGGTGACGGTCACGCCGGCCGCGTCGAGCAGCGCCTTGACGGTCTTCTTGTTGTCGAGCACCGACGGCTGCTCCAGCAGCACGGTGTCCTTGTAGAACGCGTTGACCTTGCCCTCGATGATCTTGGGCAGGGCCTGCTCGGGCTTGCCTTCGGCCCGGGCGGTCTCCTCGGCGATGCGGCGCTCGTTGTCGACCAGGTCGGCGGGCACCTCTTCGCGGGTCAGGTACTTCGGCTTGAGGGCCGCGATCTGCAGCGCCGCGTTGCGGGCCGCCTCGGCGGCGCCGTCGCCCTCGCCGCTGTACTCGACCAGCACGCCGACCGCCGGGGGCAGGTCGGTGCCGCGGCGGTGCAGGTACGTCGCGACCTGGCCGTCGAAGGCCACGACGCGGCGCAGGACCAGCTTCTCGCCGATCTTGGCGGCCAGCTCCTGGACGGCGTCGCCGACGGACTTGCCGCCCTCGAGCTCGGCCGCGGCCAGCTTCTCGACGTCGTCGGTCTGCAGGGTCTGGGCGACCTTGACGATCTTGTTGGCGAGCTCCTGGAACTGCTCGTTCTTGGCGACGAAGTCGGTCTCGGAGTTGATCTCGACCAGCACGCCGCCGTCCCCGGCGACGAGGCCCTCGGCGGTGGCGCGCTCGGCGCGCTTGCCGACGTCCTTGGCGCCCTTGATACGCAGGAACTCAACGGCCTTGTCGAAGTCGCCGCCGCTCTCCTCGAGCGCCTTCTTGCAGTCCATCATGCCGGAGCCGGTGAGCTCGCGGAGACGCTTGACGTCCGCCGCGGTGTAGTTCGCCATCGTGCGGTGTCCGTTCCTCTCGGAAAGTTGTGGGGGCCGCGCCTGCGCGGCGTGGCCTGCCGGAAAGATTCAGGAGGCGGTGGTCTGCTCGGCCGGGGCCTCGTTGCCCTTGAGCAGGTCCTGCTCCCACTCGGCCAGCGGCTCGTCGGACACGCCCGGCTCGGGCTTGTCCTGGCCCTCGGCGGCCGGCGCGGAGCCGTTGCGGCTGGAGCGGGCCATCAGGCCGGCGGCGGCGGCCTCGGCGACCACCTTGGTGAGCAGCGCGGCCGAGCGGATCGCGTCGTCGTTGCCCGGGATCGGGTAGTCGACCTCGTCCGGGTCGCAGTTGGTGTCCAGGACCGCGACGACCGGGATGTTCAGCTTGCGCGCCTCGCCGACGGCGATGTGCTCCTTCTTGGTGTCCACGATCCAGACGGCGCTGGGCACCTTCTGCATGTCGCGGATACCGCCGAGGGTGCGCTCCAGCTTCTCCTTCTCGCGGGTCAGCGTCAGGATCTCGCGCTTGGTGAGACCCTGGAAACCGCCGGTCTGCTCCTGCGACTCCAGCTCCTTGAGGCGCAGCAGCCGCTTGTGGACCGTCTGGAAGTTGGTCAGCATGCCGCCGAGCCAGCGCTGGTTGACGAAGGGCATGCCCACGCGCTGCGCCTCGCGGGCGATCGCCTCCTGGGCCTGCTTCTTCGTGCCGACGAACATGATGGTGCCGCCGTGCGCGACGGTCTCCTTGATGAACTCGTACGCACGGTCGATGTAGCTCAGCGTCTGCTGCAGGTCGATGATGTAGATGCCGTTGCGCTCGGTGAGGATGTAGCGCTTCATCTTCGGGTTCCAGCGGCGGGTCTGGTGCCCGAAGTGCACGCCGGAATCGAGCAGCTGCTTCATGGTGACGACGGCCATGGCCGGATCCGCACCTCTTCTGTGTAGCGCGCGCCCCGCGGGACGCGCTGGCCGGTTTTGTCGCCGTCGGCCGGGTGGCCGGCGACCCTGGTGCAGTGCCGGTGCCCGGACCCCGGGGGTTGCTCCTCGGGGACCGCCGGGCGCCGTGGGTTCCTCTGAGCGGGGAACCTGCACGTACACGCGAAGTCGACCTGTCGTGACAGGCCGCGCGAACAGTGTACGCCCTGGCGACGCGGGGTTCACCACGGGCGGCCTCGTGATCGCGGCAGGCGCCGCGGGAGCCCGGGGGCGCCAGTGGTGAGCCGGATGCACCACCGCCGACCCGGGCGCACTGGGGGCGAGCCTAGGTGCGACACGGGTGAGCCCGGGGTGCTGCGGGTGAGCCAGGGCGCGCAGTACGGGCCCCGAGCCCGCGGTGCTGCTCCTGGATGCGCGACGCGGGCCCCGGATGCGCGGGGCCGGCCTCGGGTGCGCCGTGCCGGCCCCGAGTGCGTCACCGCCGGCCGGCGTGCGCCATCGCCCGCCCGGGCGTCTGGGGGTGAGCCCGAGTTCTGCGGCATCTCGGGCGCTGGCCCTGTTCCCCTTCGGGGTTCGCACTTCCGGCTCGTTCTGGTGGCCCGTACCCCACGCGAACCGTGCTCGGCCCCCTGCGGCCCGCTCGCGCGTGGTGCGAGTGTGTTCGCAGGTTCGAGTTGTCCACAAGCGGCCGAGTTATCCACAGATTTGGTCAGCGGCCGTTCCCGAGGCCGGAAGTGCGCCACCCTGGGTTGATGATCGTGGGAGTTCGCCGATTGCTCGGGATCGTGCTGGTCAGCGCCGGTTTGCTGGCCGGCTCGCCGGACGTTGGAGGGGTCAGGGCGGCACCTCAGGGACCCGTGACGACCGCCCCGCCGGCTGCGGTGCGCGACGACCTGGATCCGCGGTTCGGGTGGCCGTTGTCGCCCAAGCCGGTGGTGGTCCGGCCGTTCCAGGCGCCGTCAGGGCCGTACGGGCCGGGTCATCGCGGGGTGGACCTGGCTGCGACGCCCGGTCAGCAGGTTCTGGCCGCGGGGCCGGGCGTCGTGGTGTTCGCGGGGCTCGTCGCGGGGCGTCCGGTGGTCTCGATCGACCACGACGGCGGGTTGCGCACGACCTACGAGCCGGTCACGCCGACGGTTCCGGCCGGGACGCAGGTGTGGCGGGGGCAGCCGATCGGCGTCGTCGAGGCCGGGCATCCGGGGTGTCCGGTCGAGGCCTGCCTGCACTGGGGTGTCCGCCGGGGCGAGGAGTACCTGAGCCCGCTTCCCCTGGTCCAGACCGGCACAGCGATCCGGCTGAAACCCTGGGCGGGTTAGACCCCGGCCTGCTCCGTGAGCCGGGCGCGCAGCCGGAGGACCGCGCGGGTGTGCAGCTGGCTGACCCGCGACTCGGTGACGCCCAGGACCCGGCCGATCTCGGCGAGCGTCAGCCGTTCGAAGTAGTAGAGGCTGACCACGATCCGGTCACGCTCGGTCAGCTGGGCGATGGCCTCGGCGAGCTGGCGCCGGTTGTCCCGGTCGACGAGGACGGCGACGGGGTCGATGGCGTCGTCGTCGGGGAGCGTGTCGACCAGCGAGCCGCTCTCCCGGCCGGCCGCCATGAGGTCCTCGAGCGCGACGACGCTGGTCAGCTGGAGCTGGCTGTAGAGGTCGCGCAGCTCTTCGAGGGTGATGCCCAGCTCGGCGGCGACCTCGGTGTCGGTCGGGGTGCGGCGCAGGCGGCCGCCGAGGCGCTCGAGCGCGCGCTCCACCTCACGGGCACGGCTGCGCACGACGCGGGGCACCCAGTCCTGGGAGCGCAGGTCGTCGAGGATCGCGCCGCGGATCCGCTGCATCGCGTAGGTCTCGAACCGCAGGCCGCGCTCGGGCTCGAACTTCTCGATGGCGTCGATCAGGCCGAAGATGCCGGACTGGATGAGGTCGCTGACGTCGACATGCGTGGGCAACCCGGTCCCCACCCGCCCGGCGACGTACTTGACCAGCGGCGCGTAGTGCAGGACCAGGCGCTCCCGCAGCCGCTGCTCCGGGCAGGTCCGGAACTTGCGCCAGACGGCTTGGATCGCGGAGTCGCCGTCACCCGCGCGGGTGGGGCTGCCACCGGGTTGGGCAGCACCGGGTTGGGCAGCACCGGGTTGGGTGGCACCGTCGGTGACCGACGCGCCGCTGCCCCGCGAACCGGTGCCCGCGTTCGGCTCGGTCGCGGCCTGCGCACCAGCGTCCGCCACCGGCCCACCACCAGTGACCCGCGGTCCCTCGACCCCCGACTCGCTACCCCCGATCTCCTCGGTCGCGGCCTGCGCACCGGCACCTGCCACCGGCTCGCCGCTGCGAGGTGCCTCCGCGAGCGTGCCGGAGGCCGCCGCCGCTGTGGCTTCGGGGGCACTCTCCCGTGTGGGCGCGCTGGGGGTACCAGTGGCCGTCGGTTCCCCGGTGCGCTCGCTCCCGGGCTCGCCGTCCTGTTCGGACGTGGGCAGCATCGGTCGCCCGGCCTGGTCGGGGGCGGGGCGGGCAGGTGTCGCTCGCAAATCGGCCTTCACACGGGAACCGTTCTCGGCAGCGGGCTCAGGTCGTTCTCCGGGCTCGTACGGGGTGGGCGGTGTCAACGATCCTGCCTGCCGTCCTCCGAGGTCATCGGGATCGGGGGTGGGCTTGGTCATGGATCGCCTTCAACCGCTCGACGGTCACGTGAGTGTAAAGCTGTGTCGTGGCAAGCGTAGCGTGACCGAGTAGCTCCTGAACGCTGCGAAGGTCGGCACCGCCCTCCAGCAGGTGCGTTGCCGCGGTGTGCCGCAGTCCGTGCGGGCCCATGTCGGCCGCCGAGGGCACCGTGTCGAGCGCTTCGTGCACCACTCGCCGGACCGTCCGCGGGTCCAGCCGCCCACCCCGCACACCGAGGAACAGCGCGGACGCGTGCGGCTTCGCCACCGCACCGGCCACCGCCGGCCGGCCGTGGTCGAGCCAGCTGCGCAGAGCCCGATCGGCCGGCGCGCCGAACGGGACCATGCGCTCCTTGCCGCCCTTGCCGAGCACCCGGACGAGCCTGCGGCCGAAGTCCACATCGTCGACGTCGAGCCCGCACAGCTCGGACACCCGCACCCCGGTCGCGTAGAGCAGCTCGAGGACCGCGTGATCACGCAGGGCGACCGGCTCCTGTTGCGCTGCGCCGCTGCCCGCCGCGGTGAGGACGTCCTCCGCCTCGTCCGGCCGGAGCACCGGCGGGAGGGTCCGGTGCACGCGAGGCGCCACCAGCTTCGCCCCCGGGTCGTGGTCCAGCGCGCCTTGGCGGCGAGCCCAGGCGGTGAAGGTCCGGGCCGAAGCCGCTCGCCGTGCGAGAGTGGTCCGTCCCGCTCCCCCGTTCCGCTGGTCGGCCAACCACGACCGGAGCACCCCGATGTCCAGGCCCGCGAGCTCGGCGGCGTCCGGCTGCGGCTCCTCACCGTGCAGGAACCCCAGCAGGGACACCACGTCCCCGACATACGCGCGCACCGTGTGCGGGGACAGCCCCCGCTCCAGCCCGAGGTGCCGTTCGTAGTCGTCGACCAGGCCCGCGGCGGCGCGCGGCAGGGCGTCCCGGAGGGCGTGCAGGTCCGTTTTGCGGCCCCGAGATTCCCGTGCGGACATGGTTGTTCACGCTGCGCGAAGGGGCGCGCGTGGTCAAGCATCGCCACACCGGGAGCAGATGACGATCGCATCACCTCCTCGCCCTGCCGCGCCAGCCGCTTTCGCAGCGCTCGGCGAGGTCGTCGAGTTCGAGGGCGGGCAGTACCGCCCGGACCCGGGCGACCGGAACCCCGGATTCGGCGGCGATCTGCTCGGCGGACTTGCCCTCACGTTTGCGGAGCGCTTCGTGGACGCGCAGGGCGTCCGGGCCGAGGCCGTCCGTCGGCCGTTTCGAGCGGACCTTCTCGGGCCGGGGCGTGCCGAGCCGGCCGACGGTTTCGATCACGTCGTCGATCGAGGCCACGAGGGTCGCGCCGGATTCACGGATCAGCTCGTGGCAGCCGATCGACATCGCGGAGGTGATCGGCCCGGGGACGGCCATCACGACCTTGCCGAGCGCGCCGGCTGTCGTCGCGGTGTTGCGCGCGCCGCTACGCCGGCCGGCCTCGACGACGATGGTGCCTTCGCTGAGCGCCGCGATGAGGCGGTTGCGGACCAGGAAGCGGTGGCGGGCGGGCGGTGTGCCCGGCGGGTACTCGCTGGCGACGAGCCCGCCGAGTTCGGCGATCTTGTCGAGGAGGACGACGTGCCCGGCGGGGTATCCGGCGTCGAGGGCGCAGCCGAGCAGCGCGACGGTGGTGCCGCCCGCGGCCAGGGCTCCGCGGTGGGCGGCGCCGTCGACGCCGTAGGCCGCACCGGAGAAGATCGGCACTCCCTGGCGGGCCAGGGCAGAAGCGAAGTCACCGGCCACGTGCTCGCCGTACCCGGTGGCCGACCTGGCGCCGACGATCGCCACGGCCTGTTCGGTGGCCTCGTCGAAGCGGGTGTGGCCGCGCACCCACAACGCGAGTGGCGGGGCGGCACCCGGCACGCCGCGGCTGGCCGCGAGCTGGAGGGACAGGAGCGGCCAGGCCGGCCACTCGTCGTCCTCCGGAATCAGCAGCCGCATGCCGAGGCGAGCGCCTTCGTCGAGGTCGCGCTGGGCGTGGTCGTGCGTGCGGCGGGCCTCGGTCTCGTCGCGCACACGGCTGGGACAGTCGCCGGCGCGGATCGCTTCGGCGGCGGCGACGGGCCCGAGCTGGGCGACGAAGTCGACCACGGCCGGGGCCGGCGGCTCGGCGACGCGGACCAGGTAGGAACGGGCCAGGCGCTCGGCGGCGAGGTTGTCGGTGGAGGGCTCGGGGGCGGTGTGTGAGCTGGTCACGCCGGCCTCCGGATGCGGGGTTCCAGCGCGGCGACCAGGTGGACTGGGGTGGGTTCGGTGCCGATTCGGGGCGTGGTCATTCCCAGCCTCGGGATGTGGGCGGGCAGGTTCGTGGCGAGCGGTTCGCGCAAGTCGGTCGCGGGGCTCATGCGGCTCTCCGATCGCGGAACTCCAGCGCGGTGACCGCGTGGTCCGGTGAGAGCTCGGCGAAGGTTCGGGACGTGGTCATGCCGGCCTCCGGAGGTTGGCGGGCAGGTTCGTGGCGAGCGGTTCGCGCAAGTCGGTCGCGGGGCTCATGCGGCTCTCCGATCGCGGAACTCCAGCGCGGCGGCCACGTGATCGGAGGTCGGTTCCTCGACCTCGGCGAGGTCGGCCAGCGTCCACGCGATGCGGAGGCATCGGTCGGCACCGCGGGCGGTGATCGTGCCGCGTTCGAGGCTTCGCTCCAGCAGGGCTGTCGTCGGGGGTGGGAGGGCGAACTCG
>NZ_PQHW01000028.1 GCF_003385215.1 Amycolatopsis thermalba
GCCCAGACGGGCCAACTCGACGGCGCGCTGACGGAACTCAGGCGGGTGTGGTGCAGGCACCGCAACATCCTCCCCGGTAACCGACGGTCACCTCAGGTCAGGTGTCCGGGCCACAGGGCCAAGCTCAGTCCCCACCCTGTCAGCAGCACGCCACCGGGCCCCCGCAGAAACCCAGCCGGACCGACGGGGCGCTCAGGGCGGCTGGTGATTCGGTCACGCCGCCGTCGTGTCGGGCTGCAGGGCGGGGCCGAGCAGGAGCCCGCCGTCCGCGACGAACTCCGAGCCCGTGACGAATGAGGCGTCGGCCGAGGTGACGTAGAGGAGCAGAGCGGTGATGTCGGCCGGGGTGCCCAACCGCGGGATGGCGTACGGCTCGGGCGAGAAGAAGTCCGCGATGGGCGGCTGGCCCGCGATCGGCTCGCTGATCAACGGGGTGGAGATGACGCCGGGGTGGATGGAGTTGACCCGGATGCCGTCCCGGCCCAGCTCCAGCGCGGCGGTCCTGGTGAGCCCGCGCAGCGCCCATTTGCTGGCGACGTAGGGCGCGTAGAGCGACGTGCCGACGTGGGCCATCGTGGAGGCGATGTTGACGATCACTCCGCCGCCGTTGCGGCGCAGTGACGGGGTCACGGCCTTGATGCCGAGGAACGCGCCGGTGAGGTTGACGTCGAGAATGCGGTCCCAGACCCGCCGTTCGATCGCCTCGATCGGCACTGCGGGGTTCTGGACGCCGGCGTTGTTGACCAGCACCGCGATCGGCCCGAAATGGCGTTCGGTCTCGGTGACCGTCGCGGCCCAGGCGTCCTCATCGGTGACGTCCAGGCGGACGAACAGTGCCCGCTCGCCGAGTTCGGCGGCGAGTTCTTCGCCCGGCCCTTCGGAGAGCGCGGCGATGACGACGTTCGCCCCCTCCTCGTGGTAGGCCCGGACGTGGCTGGCGCCCTGCCCGCCGGTGCCGCCGGTGACGAGAACGGTGTGCTTGTCGAAGCGTCCCATGACGCGGTCCTCTCTACAAACGGAGGTGAGTCGAGTGACTCACCTCGCCACCAAGCTACGTCCACGACAGGTGGTGAGTCAAGTGACTCGTCTCGCGTAGGATGCGTCCATGACGACGGAGTCTTCGACCTACCACCGGCGCGTCGCCGAGCAGAAGCGGGCAGCCATCATCGAGGCGGCCACCCGACTGTTCCTCGACGGCGGGTACGCCGGCACGTCGTTGGCCAAGGTCGCCGAGGCAGCTGGGGTGTCGAAGGCGACCCTGTTCAAGCAGTTCCCGACCAAGGCGGCGCTGTTCGACGCGATCGTGACGGAGTCCTGGAAGGTCGAGGACGAAGGCGACCTCCGCCCACCGACGGGCGACCTGCGGGCGGGCCTGACTGCGATCGGCCGCCGGTACGTTGCCCTCCTTACCCGGCCCGGCATGGCGGCCCTCTTCCGCATCGTCATCGCCGAGCTGCCACGCTTCCCCGAGTTGGGCGAGGCCCACTTCGAGCGCGGCAAGATGCCCTACTTTGACTCGGTACGCCGGTATCTCGACACCGAGAAAGCCCTAGGAACGGCCAAGCTGGACGACACGGAGCTGGCAGCTACCCAGTTTCTCGGGATGATCTCCAACTACGTCTTCTGGCCCCGGATGCTGCTCATGAACTGGTCTCCCGACGACGCATCGATGGCACACGTCGTGGACGAGGCCGTACTGATGATGGAAGCCAGATACGGCGTCGCGAACACCACCAACTGAAGCGGCAGGCGCCGTGTGTGAAGGTTGGTCAGCGGGCCGGCAAATAGTGCTCCGATCGAAACAGCTGCTCGGGGTTCTCCGACCCGAGCCGGTCCCGGGTCAGGCGCTCGGCGAACCCGAGGAAGTCCGCCGAGTGGCGCGGAACCATGAACGGCTGCCGCATGAACCAGCGGCTCTCCCGGCCCAGCCCGGGCACGCGGTGCCGACCCCACCGGAACCCGAAGTACCGCAGGATCCACCACGGCACGCTGAGCGCGACCTTGCTCCAGCCGCCCGCCGGCACGTGCTCGACCGCCGCGTCCGCCCCGCCCGGTCCGCGCTGCCCGGTCCAGTCGCGCAGCAACCGCACGATCGGCCGGTCGCCCTTGCGCGAGCCGGTAGTGGTCGAAGTGCTTGAGGTGGCCGTGGCCGAACGCGTCCGCGCCGAGGCGGTCGTACAGCTCTTCCAGCAGCGGCAGGACCGCCGGGTTGCGCACGGCGCCGGCGTCGAGGTAGGCGTGCGGGACCTGGCGGAGCTCGACGTCCAGCTGGGCGCCCGGCCGGGGCAGGAACGTCACCGAACCCGGTTTGCGGAGCAGGCAGACCAGGGGGAGCGGCACGTCGCCGCGGACGCGGAGCTCCGGGCCAAACAGCGTCCGGACCCGGCCGACCAGGGCATGGGCGCCCACGAACACGGGGTTCTCCGGTGTCTGCCGCACATGATCTAGACGTACGCACGGTCACCGGCGTTCCTGGCCGAGTAGTCGCCGAGCCGGATTGACCCGGATCGCCTAGAGTCGGACCGGTGGGTACCGCCTTGTTATGGTTTCGGCGCGATTTGCGGTTGGCCGACCTGCCCGCCCTGCTGAGCGCGAGCGAACGCGCCACCCGGGTACTCGCGCTGTACGTGCTGGATGAAGCGCTGCTGAAGCCGGCGGGCAGGCCACGGCAGGCGTTCCTGTACGGGTGCCTGGAGTCGCTGGCGGAGAGCCTGGACGGGCGGCTGATGGTGGTGCACGGCGATCCCGTGCGCGAGGTGCCGCGAGTGGCCCGGTCGATCGGTGCGGGCAGCGTGCACGTCAGCACCGACACCGGGCCGTACGGACGCCGCCGGGACCGGGCGGTGGCCGAGGCGCTGGGGGAGATCGAGTGGGTCGAGTGCGGTTCGTCCTACGCCGTGACCCCGGGCCGCATCACCAAACCGGACGGCGAGCCGTACCGGGTGTTCAGCGCGTTCTACCGGGCCTGGTGCCGGCACGGGTGGCGCGCCCCGGCCGCGCGGTCCGAAGTGGACTGGCTCGAACCGGAGGAACCGTTTCGCCTGCCCGGAATCCCCGACCTGGGCTCGATGTCCCTGCCGCGCCCGGGCGAGGCTGCCGCGCGTGAGGCGTGGGAGAGGTTCCTCGACGGCGGTCTGGACGGTTACGCGACCGACCGCGACCGCCCCGACCGGCCCGCCACGACGCGGCTGTCGCCGTACCTGCGCTGGGGCTGCATCCACCCGCGCACGCTGCTGGCCGGTCTGGATGCGGTGCGTGGCAAGGACGCCGAGTCGCTTCGCAGCGAGCTGGCGTGGCGCGAGTTCTACGCGGACGTGCTGTACCACCGCCCGGAAACCGCGCGGCGGAACTACGACAGCCGGTTCGACGAGCTGGAGTACGACACCGACCTGGACGCTTTCGAGCGGTGGCGCACGGGCCGGACGGGCTACCCGATCGTCGACGCGGGGATGCGGCAGCTGCTCGCGGAGGGCTGGATGCACAACCGGGTGCGGATGATCGTGGCGAGTTTCCTGGTCAAGGACCTGCACCAGCCGTGGTGGCTGGGCGCGCGGCACTTCATGAACAGTTTGGTTGATGGCGACCTGGCGTCCAACCAGCTGAACTGGCAGTGGGTGGCGGGCACGGGAACGGACCCGGCGCCGTTCTTCCGCGTCTTCAACCCCACCACCCAGGGCGAAAAGTTCGACCCGAACGGCGACTACGTGCGACGGTACGTGCCGGAACTACGGGAGATTCCAGGGAAAGCCGTGCACCAACCCTGGAAGTTGCCGCACCCCCCGAAGAACTACCCGTCCCCGATGGTGGACCACGCGGAGGAACGAAAGGTAGCGCTAACCCGCTTCAACGCAATCAACCAGAGCGCGCAGCGCAGCCTTTGAACCCAAGGTAGCTGGGTGGTCATCCCGTCGCCGGGAACTGGACGATCACTTTGAGCCAGGCCCGCAACATCCGCTGCCAACGCGAGATGACATGCCAACCTTGCGGGCCTGGCTCAAAGTGATACACACAAACCGGAAGGCGACGGGATGACCACCCAGCGACCACCTGCCCGAGGTGAGATAACAACGGTCCCCGTCATCCCGGAGCCTGCCCGTCCGGCGAGGACATCTTTTGATCTTTAAACCGGCGGCTTGGGCAGGCGGGGAGTCCGCCCTGCGGGCGGGAGCGCCTCACGGCGCCGGAAGGTCACCTTCCGACCACCCCCGCCCCCGATGCCTGATTGTGTTTCAGTCGCCGAGCAGTCGTGTCAAGGCGGGAAAGAGTACCTTGACACGCCTGATCGGCGACCAAAAGCGGGCTGTGGATCGGGGGCGGGGGAGGTCTGGTTGGGGTAGTCGGTGCTGTCGCGTTGCCGGGCGGCGGTTGTGCAGGGCTGCCGCGCGGCCCCGGGGGTAGTCGGTGCTGTCGCGTTGCCGGGCGGCGGTTGTGCAGGGCTGCCGCGCGGCCCCGGGGGTAGTCGGTGCTGTCGCGTTGCCGGGCGGCGGTTGTGCAGGGCTGCCGCGCGGTCAGGCTGATTACCGGCCCGCTTGCGTTCCCGGCCGCCGGTCATGCAGGCCCGCCGCCGGTCTTCCTACAGCCGCAGTGCTGCCCGTAGCCTTACCCGGCTTCCCGTCTGCAGCACCGCGTTCCGGTACACCCGGCCGCTCACCCAGGTCAGCAGCGCCCCGAACAGCACGGTCAGCACGAGCGCCACCGCCACCTCCCACGTCGCGGCCACCCCGGCGGCGATCCGGCCCGGCATGAGGATCGGTGAGAACACCGGGATCAGCGACAGCACCTGTGCGCCCGTGGAATCCGGGTCCTGGATCAGCACGTTGAACCCCGCCACGAAGCCCACCATCAGCGTCATGCTCACCGGCGTCACCACCGACGCCGTGTCCTCCTGCCGCGACACCAGCGAACCGGCCGCCGCGTAGACCGTCGCGTACAGGAAGAACCCCAGCAGGTACCACAGCAAGCCCCAGGCGACCGTGCCGATCGCGACCCCGCCCAGCGTCAGCACGCCGCTACCGACCGTCATCGCCAGTCCGGCCACCGCCAGGATCAGCAACTGCACCAACCCGACCAGCCCGAGCCCGATCACCTTCCCCAGCATCAGCTGCCACGGCCGCAGCGTGGACAGGAGGATCTCCACGACCCGGCTCGCCTTTTCCTCGACCACGCCCTGCGCGACCATGCCGCCGTAGGCCTGGATCGCGAAGAACATGAGGAACACGATCACCAGCCCGACCGCGAGCCGCTGGCCGGCGTCCGCGTCTCGGGGTTCCAGCTCGGTCAACTGGACCTGCGCCTGCCCCACCTCCCGCATCACCTGCGCCGGGTCGAGGTCGGCCTCCAGCAGCTTCGCGTCCAGCACCTGCTGCTGCGCGATCCCGTTCAGCACGGCCCGCAGCCGCTGGTCCAGCTCCGATTCCACCACCACCCGCAGGTCGGCGGCGCTGCCGGAGACCAGCGCGTCCAGATCACCGTCGCGCACCTGCTGCTCGCCCTGTTCCGGGCTCGCCACCAGCACCGTCTCGACGTGCGAGCCGGCCGCTTCGGCCGCCTCCCGCAGCTGCGCCGCGATGCCCGTGGTCTGCCCGGTCAGCCCGACCTTCGACGTGTCCGCGTCCTTGATCAGCGTCGCCTGCAGCAGCAGGTACCCGGCCAGCACCAGCAGGATCACCACGGTCCCGACGACGAACGACCGCGTGCGCAGGCGCGTGTTGAGCTCCCGCCGCGCGACCAGGAACACACCCTTGATGGGCGAGACCGTCATTCCCCGCTCCCCGTGACCACGTTCCGGAACAGCTCGGCCAGGCTCGGCCGCCGCCACCGGAATTCTCGCACCGCCCCGGTCGCCAGCGCGGCCGACAGCACGTGCTGGTCGTCCACCCCCGGATCCAGCTCCAGCACGGTCCGGCCCGGCTCCTCGGCGACCACCCGGACCCCGGCCAGCTCCTTGGCCCAGCCCGGAGCGGCCTCCGGCGCGGACACCACCAGCCGCGACCCGGCTGCGGAGGTCAGCTCCGCCACCGTCCCGCACGCGACCATCCGTCCGTTTTGGATGATCCCGACGCGGTCGCACAACCGCTCGACCAGATCCAGCTGGTGGCTGGAGAACACCACCGGCACGCCGGTCGCCGCCTTCTCCCGCAGCACCTCGCTCATCACGTCGACCGCGATCGGGTCCAGCCCGGAGAACGGCTCGTCCAGCACCAGCAGCGCCGGATCGTGCACGAGCGCGGCAGCGAGCTGCACGCGCTGCTGGTTGCCGAGGCTGAGCTTCTGCACCTCGTCCCGGCGCCGCTCACGCAGCCCCAGCCGCTCGATCCACCCCTCGGCCGCCTGGTGCGCCCGCGTGTTGTCCAGCCCGTGCAGCTCGGCGAGGTACACCAGCTGGTCGAGCACGCGCATCTTCGGGTACAGGCCGCGTTCCTCGGGCATGTACCCGATCCGCGTCCGGGTGGCGAGCGTGACCGGGTCACCGCCGAACCGCACCTCGCCGCGGTCCGCCGCGAGCACGCCCAGCACGATGCGCATCGTCGTGGTCTTGCCGGCGCCGTTGCTGCCGACGAACCCGAACAGCTCACCCGGTCCGACCTCGAAGGAGATGTCGTCGAGGGCCACCACGGGTCCGTAGCGTTTGGACAGCCGGTCGATGGTCAGGGCTGGTGCGGGCAAGGACGTCCTCGGGGTCACAGCGGCCGCAGGGCCGCGTTGAGGTGGTGGGCCAGTTCGCCGAGCAGCGCCTCGGCCGCGACGTCCGCGGTGGCCGGCCGCAGCGACAGCACGAACGACTGCACCACGAGCAGCACCGACCGCGCCTGCACGGCCGTGGATCCGCGCCGGATCGAGCCGTCCCGGTGCCCGGCCTCCAGCAGCGCGACGATGAACTTCTCGCCGAGCCGCTGGGTGCCGCCGAGCCGTTCCAGCATGTAGGGCACGACCAGTGCGGTGTCCACGTCGAGGATCGTGCGCATCAGCGGGTCGGCGTTGAGCAGCCGCACCGCGGCCACCGAGCTGCGCACCAGGCGCGCGCGGGCGGTCGGCGCGTCGGCCCCGCTCACCGTCGCCTGGTGCAGCAGCGCGCCGAACTCGCGGGTCATCAGCGCCGACAGCACGCTGTGCACGTCGGGGAAGCGCCGGTAGAGCGTCATCCGGCTGACCTTCGCGGTCCGCGCGATCTCGGCCAGCGTGGTGCGCCGCAGCCCGGAGGCGAGGACGCACCGGCGCGCGGCGTCGAGCACGACGTCGACGGACACGCGTGCCGCCGTGGGACGTCCGCGGGCGTTCGCGAGCGCGCTGGGGGGCCGGGCCTCGCCGATCACAGCGCGACTCTCATCGTCCATGGGTCGCACTGCAGCCCGTTGCCGCCATTGTTGACCACCATGCCTCGTGGTTAGTCTGCCCCCACCGGTACCGAGAGTATCGGGAAATCCGGCGTGAGGCGCGGTGTCTTTTGTAGGCGGGCGATATTAGACGATCGCGCAGGAGGCGACCGCCGTGACCCGAACGGGTTCACCAGTTACCAGTAAGCGCTCTGGCCTCGATGTCCCCGTCGGCGCGGTCAGGGGGTGATCAGGTAGACGACGCCGCCCGGACCGCTCGCGACCGAACCGTCGGCGGTGTGCCGTTTGGTGCGCTGCCAGATGTTCTCGAACTGGGCCCGCGGATAGATGGTGCGCACGTTGTCGTTGCTGTTCGCGGCCGGGTCGTTGGCGATGACGTCGCCGTTCTCGGTGAACCCGATGACCACCATGATGTGCCCGGCGGTGCCGTAGCCCGCGCCGTCGAGTTCGTCCGCCAGGAAGGACTGCGACGTGATGACCGGGATGCCGCGGGCGATGTAGTCCTCCAGCTCGGTCAGCGAGTGCAGCCGGGTGACGTGCCCGCGCAGGCCGAAGGTGGCGGCGTAGGCGGTGTTGAACGGCCAGTTCCCGGTGCCCTCGTAGGTGTGGTCGTAGGTGTAGCGGGCCGCGTAGTCGACCGTCCGGTCCGGGTAGTCCGCGGGGATCCAGGTCATGTCCTCTTCGCGTGGGCGGCGGCCCCAGTACTCGACGACCATTTCGGTGGACGTCGGGCTGCACCAGCTCTCCCCGCCGCCGCCGTACTCCGGGAAGTGTCCCTTGTGGATGTTCTGCGCGTACGCGGGCACGGGTAGCTCGATGCCGGATGCCTTGCCCGGCCGGGAAACCGGCACCTCGAACCGGTCCGGCACGTTCGACGTCATCGCGCCCACCGCGCTGACCGAAGCCGTCGCGCGCGTGCCCGGGACGCGGTAGAGCGAGACCCGCAGCCGGTACGAGCGCAGCAACACGCCGGGTTTCATCACGAGCGTGTCGACCGAGACCCGCGCGTGCGCGTCGTCCTGGCCCTCGACGCTCGTCCGCTCGATGTCCTCGTCCCCGCTCGCCCAGCGGCCCATCACGTACCACGCGGTCTCCTCGCCGGTCGCGGTCCGCGCCTGCGCCTCGACCTGGATCCACGTCCGCGGCGGAGTCCGGGCGTTCCACGACGCGATCAGTTCGGTGGCGTCGAAGCCGGGTGCGTGGAACGGCGAGGTCCACTGCGACCGCTCGTAGTCCCGGCCCGCGTAGGACTCGACACCGGCGGGCGCGAACGGACCGGCCGGCGCCCATGAGTGGTAGTCGATCGCCTCGTCGCCGGTGCGGCCGGGGGAGGCGGACGCGGGTTGCACGGTCACGGTCGCCATCATGGCGGCGGCCAGCACGGCGAGCAGAGCGCGGGTCATCCGCAAATTCTCACCCGCCGCGGCGGTGGTGTAAACCAGTTGCCAACCATGAGGTGCGCCCGGGTGAAGTGCGCGGCCGGCGAGTTCCGGTCAAAAACTGGCCGGAAGCCTTTCTAGGGTCGATCTCGGCGGCCACCCGCGAGACGAGGACAGAACATGATCGCGCCCGTGAGATCCAGCTGACCGCCCAGGTCACCGGCGCCCCCGGGCTCGGCCACTTCACCGTCGCCACGGCCGAGGTGGACGGCGAGGTCCTGGTGCGCGCCGACTGCACCCTCCCGGTCCCGGCCTGGCAGCCGGGGCAGCGGGTCGGGGTGGCTGCCATCGGCACCGTGGTCCGGTCGGACAGCCCCGAACTCGAGGCCGGCGACCTGGTCCAGTCGATGACCGGCTGGAGCGAGTACTCGGCAGGCCCGGCCGGCTCGTACGTCAAGCTCGATCGGGACCTCTTCGCCGACCCCGGCTACCACCTCGGCCAGGGACCGACCGCCTACTACGGGATGGCCGAGGTGGCGGCCGTCGGCGAAGGCGACGTGGTGTTCGTCTCCGGTGCGGCGGGCGGGGTCGGCTCGCTGGCGGGGCAGATCGCCAAGTGCCTCGGCGCGGCGCGGGTGATCGGCAGCGCGGGCAGCCCGGCGAAGGTCGACTACCTGGTCGACGAGCTCGGATTCGACGCCGCCTTCGATTACCACGACGGCTCCGCGGCCGACCGGCTGCGGGAGCTGGCGCCCGAGGGCATCTCGGCCTTCTTCGACGTCGTGGGCGGCGAGCAGTACCAGGGCGCGCTGCAGGTGGCCCGGCCTGGCGCGCGATTCGCCCTCTGCGGCTCGCTGTCCAGCCAGCTCGGGGACGCGGCGCAGCGCTTTCCGGCGGCCGATCGCGCGGCGGCCGGGGCCAGGGGCGTCGAGCTGCTGCCGTTCTCCTGCTACCACACGCCGGAGCAGATCGCGGCCTGGCGTGAGCACTTCAGCAGCTGGCTGGGCGAGGGCCGCTTCGTCTACCCGCAGACCGTGGTCGAGGGTGGGATCGAGGACGGGCCGCAGGCGTTCCTCGCCCTGCTGCGGGGTTCCTACCGGGGCAACGTCTCGGTGCGGCTGTCGTGACCACACTCTCCCTCCGGGCTCTGAACCGGGCGCTGATGGACCGCCAGTTCCTGTTGCGGCGCACCGATCGCACCCCGCTGGAGGTGATCCGGCACCTGGTCGCGGTGCAGGCGCAGGAGCCCAACTGGGCCTATGTCGGGTTGTGGAGCAGGATCCACGCCTTCACGCAGTCCCAGCTCACCGCGCTGCTGGCGGACCGGCAGGTGGTCCGCTCCGCTCTGCTCCGCAGCACCCAGCACCTCGCCGCGGCCGACGACTTCCGTCGGCTGCGGCCGCTGCTGCAGCCCGTGCTCGATCGCACGGCCGGCTCGCCCCACTTCAGCCGGAACGGCACCGGCCCGGACCCCGCGTCCCTGGTGGCCGAGGGACTCGAACTGCTCGCGGGAGGAACGCTGTCGCGCAAGGAGCTGGCCCGGCGGCCGGCCGAACGCCATCCGGGGCGCGACGGCCGGAACCTGGCCGGGGAGCTGGAGTTGCGCACTCCTCTGGTCCACGGCGTGGCCACCGGCGCGTGGGGTTCCTGGGGCAACCGGTCGGGGGTCTCGGTCACGCCAGCCGAGGCCTGGCTGGGACAGCCGATGGCGGCAACGGCGACCGCCGCCAAGGAGCTGATCCGCCGCTACCTGGCCGCCTTCGGCCCCGCCGGGGTGAAGGACGTCCAGGCGTGGTGCGGACTGACCCGCCTGGCCGAGGTCGTCGCGGAGATGCGCGCCGAACTGCGCCGCTACTCCGGCCCCGACGGCGGGGAACTGCTCGATCTGGCCGACGCCGAGCTGCCCGACCCCGAAACACCCGCTCCGGTGCGGCTGCTGCCCGCCTTCGACAACGCCCTGCTCGGCCACGCCGACCGGACCCGGGTCATCAGCGACGAGGACCGCAAGCGGGTGATGCCCGGCCAGGCGCGGGTGCGGCCCACCATCCTGGTGGACGGCCGGGTGCGCGGAACCTGGTCCCTCGACGCGGGAACGCTGTGGCTCACCCCGTTCCGCCCGCTGCGCGCAGCCGATCGGGCGGCTCTGGAGCAGGAAGCCGAGCGGCTGCTGCCCTTCGTGGGCGGCGGGGACGTGTCCTACGGCGACCCTGCCACCGCCCGGTCATGAGGCGTCGCTAGAGGACGGACTGGCTCTGCGTCACCTTCGCGACGAGCTTGCCGGCGTCGTCGTGCAGTTCGGTCTCCACCACGACCACCTTGCGCCCGGCGTGCAGCGGCCGGGCCGTCGCGGTCACGTGCCCCTCGCGCACCCCGCGCAGGAAGTTCGTCTTCGACTCGATCGTCGACGTGCCCTGCGCGCCCTCGGGCAGGTTGAGGAACGCGCACACCGCACCGGTCGAGTCGGCCAGCGCCATCAACGCGCCGCCGTGCAGCACGCCGCCGATCGTGCACAGGGTCGCGTCCCACGCCAGCCGCGCCCGGACGACGTCCTTCGAGTGCTCCAGCACCTCGATGCCGAGCCGCTCGGAGAACGGCATCGACTGGTGGAACAACGCCGTCCCGGCCTCGTCGAGCTGAGTCATGATCCGTTCCTACCGCAACGGGTGGACCAGTAACAACTCCGTGTTGTGGTCGGCGGCCGCGCCGGTGCGGGCCGGGTCGGCGTGCAGGTCGTTGAACGACAGCTCCCGGTACAGCGACGCCAGCGCGGCCGGCGAGGTGTCGCCGTAGTCCGCCGCGTACGGCGCCTGCGCCTCGATCAGCGTGGTGAACAGCGACAACGTGCCGTCGGCGTTGTCGGCCACCTCGATCACGCGCGCGTGCTGCGGGAAGTCGATGTGCGACGCGGTGTTGATCTCCCAGAACCCCTGCGCCGGGGTCGCGCCGGGGCGCGGCGTGATGCGGTTTTCGTGCGTGTGCCCGTTGACCCACGCCAGCACGTTCGGGAACCGGTGCAGGAGCGCGACGAACGCGTCCCCGGTCAGGCGCGGCTCCAGCGGGTGGCGCGCGTCGGGCAGGACGTTGCCCATCGTGTCCGACGTGTGGTGGCTGAACAGGATGAACAGCTCGTCGGTGACCGAGCGGGTGACCCGGTTGCCCCAGACGTCGTAGTACACCGAGCTGCCCCGCTTGAGCGTCTGCTCGACCCACCGGTACTGCCCGAGCCCGATCGAGCCGTCGGCGAACCCGGCGAGCGTGGTGGTGTCCAGGCTGATGCCGGTGATCCCCGGCGCGATGCGGAACGTGTAGTAGACGTCGATGCCGTCGGCGTTGCCGCCGGTGAAGCCGTGGCCCTCCGGGCCGGGACCGGTGTGGGCCGGATCGAGGTGCGCCTGCACGAACTCGGCCGTGGTGAACGGCCTGCGGCGCTCGTCGGGCGTGATCTCGCGGATCGTGCCGCTGCCGCCGAACAGCTCGGTGACCGGCACGCTCGCGCCCGGCGTGCGGATGGCCCGCGCCAGCTTCTGCGCGGTGCCCGAGTCCTTGCCGACGACCTTGTAGCGGCCGGTGTACCAGTGCGCCATCCCGGGCAGGTCCGGCAGGCTGCCCACGATGCTGTCGTCGTGGTTGCCGAACGTGCAGTACCACGGCACGTCCAGGCCGGCGGAGGTGAACGTGCGGGTGCCGGCGGTGAGGACGCCGGGGAGCACCGGGAACGCCGACCAGTCGCCGTCGAGCCGGCGGTCCGGGTTCCAGTACAGCGGGTCCCCGGAGGCCTGCACGCCCTCGTACCGCTCCGGGTCGCCGGAGTTCGGGGTGACCTCGCCACCGTTGAGCACGCCGAGGAACCAGTCCAGCTCCAGGTGCTCGTGGTTGTCGGTGTTGTCGCCGGTGGTCATCACGAAGTCGAACGGCCGCCCGGTGAACGGGCCGCGCCGCAGGCTGTTCACCCGGTCCACCAAGGCCGCGGTGGCCACGGAGCCCAGTGTCTCCTGTGGACGGTGGGCCGAGCCGATCAGCGGGTGCAGGTACTCGAACCGCGCCGGCGACTCGGAGTCGGTGATGTGCAGATCGGTGAACTGGACGAACGAGGTGAGCGCGACGCGCCGGTCGTCGCGGCCCGCCGTCCCGGCCACCAGGTCCTCGCGCACGACCAGCGGCCAGCCCGGCCCGCCGGTCAGCCGCGTGTAGGCAGCGGCGCCGTCGACCGGGGTCGCGACGCTGTCCAGCGTGGTGCCCGCCGTGCCGATCGCGCGCCGGGTGCTCTCCCGCAGCGCCCGGTCGAGCGCCTGCGCCGACGGTGCCGCGACGACCAGCCCGAGCCCGGCCGCGCCCGTGGCCGCCAGCATCTGCCGCCTGCTGATTCCCATGCATCCCCCAGGTGTGCGAAGGCCATCCGCATCGAAGCCGACGCGGATGGCCTCCGGGCGAACATCAGAAGTGCGTCACGTCGAGTTTGCCTTGCGAGTGGAAGGCGCGCAGCCGTTTCTTGTCGAACTTGCCGACGCTGGTCTTGGGCACCTCGTCGATGAACGTCCAGTGCTCCGGCAGCTGCCACTTCGCGACCTTGTCGGACAGGAACTCGCGCAGCTCCTCCGCGGTCACGCTCTGGCCCTCCCGGACCACGACCGCCACCAGCGGCCGCTCGTCCCACTTCTCGTCCGGCACGCCGATCACCGCGGCCTCGGCGACCGCCGGGTGGCTCATCACGGTGTTCTCCAGGTCGACCGAGGAGATCCACTCGCCGCCGGACTTGATGACGTCCTTCGCGCGGTCGGTCAGCGTCAGGTAGCCGTCCGGGCTGATCTTGCCCACGTCACCGGTGCGCAGCCAGCCGTCGTGGAACTTCTCCGGGTCCGCGCCGCCGTGGTAGGCGCCCGCGATCCACGGGCCGGCGACCTCCAGCTCACCGACGGACTCGTTGTCCCACGGCAGCACGTTGCCGTCGTCGTCGATGAGCCGGGCGCGCACCGACGCCGGGAACCGGCCCTGCGTGTACCGGTACTGCCACGCCTGCTCACCGGTCGCGCCGGCGGGCGGGCGGGCCACGCTGCCCAGCGGGGACGTCTCGGTCATGCCCCACGCGTGCAGGATCGGCACGCCGTAGCGCTCCTCGAAGGTGTGCATCAGCGCCGGCGGGCAGGCCGAGCCGCCGACCACCACCTCGCGCAGGTGCGAGATGTCCTGCGGCTCGGCTTCGAGCTGCTGCAGCAGGCCCTGCCAGATCGTCGGGACCGCACCGGCGAACGTCGGCTTCTCCGAGGCCAGGATCTGCGCGAGCGGCTTCGGCTGCAGGAAGCGGTCCGGCATGATCAGCGACGCGCCGACCATCATCGCCGCGTACGGCATGCCCCAGGACATGGCGTGGAACATCGGCACGATGACCAGGGCCCGGTCGGCGGGCGAGAGCTGCATGCTGTCGGTCATGCAGACCTGCATCGAGTGCAGCCAGATCGAGCGGTGCGAGTAGACGACGCCCTTGGGCTCACCGGTCGTGCCCGACGTGTAGCACATCGCGGCCGCCGAGCGCTCGTCGATCTCCGGCCAGTCGAAGGTGTCCGGCTGGGCGGCCAGCAGCGCGTCGTAGGAGTGCACCTCGACCCCGGACGGCGCCTGGAGCGTCGCCGGGTCGCCGTTGGCCACGATGACGTGCCGGACCGTCTTCAGCTCCGGCAGCTGCTTGGCCAGCAGCGGCACCAGCGAGCCGTCGACCAGCACGACCTGGTCCTCGGCGTGGTTGGCGACGAACGTCAGCTGCTCGGGGAACAGCCGGATGTTGAGGGTGTGCAGCACCGCGCCCATCGCGGGGATCGCGAAGTAGGCTGCCAGGTGCTCGGCGTTGTTCCACATGAACGTGCCGACGCGCTGGTCCCCGGTGATCCCCAGACTACGGAGCGCGTTCGCCAGTCGCGCCGCGTTACGGCCCAGATCCGCGTACGTCTCGCGGCGGGGACCCTGGTCGGTCCAGGTCGTCACCTGACTGGTGGCGTGCACCCGGCTTCCGTGTTCCAGCAGGTTGGCAAGGGAAAGCTGTCCGTCCTGCATCGTGCTCAGCATGGGCACTCCCGCGCGGTGAAGTTCGGCGATGAACGTGTCTGCGGTCACTCTAAGTGGAAGACGCCGCCCGTCGCCAGAACCGGCCGCCCCCGCCCCGACCGGGGGTTTCCTCGCGTGTCGGTGTCGCGGCATCGGCCCAGGTGGCGTTTACTGGGCGCGTGGACCAGACGGCCTGGCCAGCGCTTGCGTGAGCAAGCACCTCGCTGGGTGCCAGCCGTCGCCGCGAGAGCGGATATCCGACACACGGAAGGACTACTACGTTGGCTCTGCCCACGTTGACCCCGGAGCAGCGTGCGGAGGCCCTGGCCAAGGCGGCCGAGGCCCGGAAGGCTCGCTCCGAGCTGCTCGCGTCGATCAAGTCCGGTCAGCAGTCCATCGACACGGTGCTGTCGAAGGCCAAGGACGACAAGACGATCGGCAAGACCAAGGTCACCCAGCTGCTGAAGGCGGTTCCCGGGCTCGGTGCCGTCAAGGTGGCCGCGCTGCTGGAGAAGGCCGGGATCGACCCGGACCGGCGGGCCGGCGGCCTCGGCGAGCGCCGGCGCGTGGCACTGATCGACGCCCTCAAGTAACGCGTTTCCGCAGGTCGGCGGCGAACTGTTGCGCCCGTGACAGTTTCGCTCGCCGCCGCCGGAGCGGGAGCACAATGGGGGTGTGGATGCCGCAGAGACGCTCGAGGACTACACGCCAGGCGACTTCTTCTTCGCCACCTCACGGCACACGATCTTCGGGTCCGGCTCTCGGCTGACCTTCACCGACACCGACGTGTCGGCACTCGGTGACGCGGTCCCGGCCGCCCTGGCCGGGACCCCGGGGGCGCTCGCGGTCGGTGTCCTGCCCTTCGACACCACCGCGACGCCCGGGCACCTCGTCGTGCCGGAAACGGCCTACGTGGCCGCTCCCGCGCACCCCGCCGCCGCCGGCCTGCCCCGCCTGACCGTCGACGGTCCGGACGCCATCCACGCCGTGCCCGAACCGGTCGCCCACGCGGAGGCGGTCGCGCGGGCCGTGCGGGCGCTGGCCGAGCGCGGCATGCGCAAGGTCGTGCTCGCGCGTGCCCTCGACCTGGAGTTCCCGGGCGAGGTGCCGGTCAAGGCCGTGCTGCACAACCTGGTCAAGGACAACCCGCACGGCTACACGTTCGCCGCGGCCCTGCCCGGGTCGCGGTCGCTCATCGGCGCGACGCCGGAGCTGCTGCTGTCCCGCAGCGGACGGCGGGTCGTGTCGCACCCGCACGCCGGTTCCGCGCCGCGTTCGGCCGACCCGGTCACCGACCGGGACAACGCCGAACGGCTGGCGTCCTCGCGCAAGGACCATATCGAGCACGAGGTCCTCACCGAGGCGATCGTCGAGACGCTGCGGCCGTTCTGCCGCGACCTGCACGTGCCGCGGACGCCGTCGCTGGTGTCCACGCCGACGATGTGGCACCTGAGCACGATGGTGACCGGGGAGCTGGCCGACCCGGACGTCACGGCGCTGCACCTGGCCGGCGCGCTGCACCCGACACCGGCGATCTGCGGCTCGCCCACCGAGGACGCGCGGCGGCAGGTCGGCGAGCTGGAGCCGTTCGACCGCGGGTACTACGCCGGGACCATCGGGTGGATGGACGCCCGGGGTGACGGCGAGTGGGCGGTGTCCATCCGGTGTGCCGAGGTGTCCGCGTCGCGCCTGCGGTTGTACGCGGGCGGGGGAATCGTGCCGGCCTCCGATCCGAAGGCCGAGCTGGACGAGACGTCCGCGAAGTTCCAGACGCTGCTGCGGGCTATGGGGTTGGAGCTGTGACCTCCCGAACCCGATCTCTCAGTGTTCGGTTGCCGAGACACCGCGTCAAGGCGGGAAAGCGTGCCTTGACCCGGTGGCTCAGCAACCGATTTGGCTGGGGATCGGGTTGCGGGAGAGGGGTGGCTCGGGAGGCGGGTTGCCTGCCGTTGCCGGCCGGCGGTCAGTCCTCTAGGTAGGCGCCCACCAGCGCTCGGTGACCTTCAGGTCCTCGTCCGCCAGCACGGCGATCGCCGCGCGGTAGCCCTCGCCGGGGTCCAGGTCGTGCAGACGCGTGCGCACCGGATCCAGCGCGGGGTCGGCCGAGGCGACCAGGCGGGGCGGCTCGTCCGGGCCGGCCAGCGTGATGCTCCGCAACGGGATCCGCAGTCCCCGCCCGGTGGCCTTCATCAGCGCCTCCTTGCCGGTCCAGTACCGGAAGAACGCGGCCACCCGCTCCGCGTCGGTCAGGCCGTCCAGTGCCGCCTGCTCGGTCTCGTTCAGCGCGTAGGCGATCAGCGAGTCGTCCGCCCGGCGAGTCGCGGTCTCGACGTCGAGGCCGACCGGTACACCGCTGGTCACCGCGACCCCGATCCGCTCGCCGGAGTGCGAGATGGACAGGTCGAACCCGGCGCCGGGCACGCGCGGCCTGCCGTGGGGCTTGCCGCAGTCGTCGCAGGTGGCGTCGAACGTCACCTCGGCGGGGGCGCGGCCGAGCAGCTCCGCGGCGACGGTCTTGGCCAGCGCCCGCCCGGTGAGGAACCGCCGCTGGTCGATCTCCTGCCGGTAGGCGCGGTGGCGGCCGCGTTCCACGTCGTCCAGCAGGCCGAGGTACCCGGGGTCGTTCGGCAGCGGAACCGCCCACCACACCGCACACTCGATCACGCCCCCAACCTACGCGGTGCGCGAACACGGGCGCGAGCAGCGGATGATCCGCCTACGTTGGCCGTCATGAACCTGGTTCACGTCAACGGGGCCGACCTGGCCTACGACGAGGCCGGCGCCGGCCCGGCCGTGATCTTCGTGCACGCGGGCGCGGGCGACCGGCGCATGTGGGACGACCAGTTCGACGGGCTCGCCGGCCAGTACCGCGTGATCCGCTACGACCAGCGCGGCTTCGGCGGGTCCGGGGACGCGGCCGGCGAGTACCGCCACTACGCGGACCTCCTCGGGCTGATGGACGCGCTCGACATCGACCGGGCGACCCTGGTCGGTTGTTCGATGGGCGGGTCGTACGCGCTCGAAGCCGCACTCGCGGCCCCGGGCCGGGTCAGCGGGCTGGTGCTGATCTGCTCGGGCCTGTCCGGGCGCGAGTGGCCGGAGTCGATGCGCGCCCGCGCGGCGCGCGAGGTGCACAGCGCGGTCCCGGCCGAGCGGCTGCGCGCCTACGCGGCGCGGACCCGGGAGCCCGACCCGGCCGACGTCGAGGCGATGGCGGTGGCCCAGGCGCGGTTCCTGGTGCCGGAACCGTCCGAACTCGTCCTCGACATGCTCCGCGGCGTCTTCCGGCGGACCTGGACCGGGCCGCAGCGGACCGAACGTCATTTGGAACCGGGCCCCACCGGCCGGCTGGGTGAGGTGGTGGCACCCACGCTGGTGGTCAACGGTCTCCTCGACGTGCCGGAGATCCAGGAGGTATCTGCCCTGCTCAGCGCGGGTATCACCGGGGCACGGCGGCTCGACCTGCCGGACGCCGGTCACCTCCCGCCGATCGAACGACCGGCCAAGGTCACCGCCGTGCTGCGAGGGTTCCTCACCGAACTCCATTCCGGTGACGAGCGGCGTGCGCTAGCCTGACAGGTAAGCAAGCGCTTAGTAGGAGGGCCGACGATGGACTTCAGCTTGAGCACCGAAGAGCGGGAAGTGCGCGACTGGGTGCGCACGTTCGTGCAGCGTGAGCTGATGCCGCTCGAACAGGAGGTGCTGCGCCGCGAACGCCGTGGCGAACCCGGCCTCACCTCGGACGAGCTGACCGCGCTTCAGCTCAAGGCGAAGGAGTCCGGCTTCTGGGGCGTGCAGACCCCCGAGGAGTACGGCGGCATGGGCCTGTCGGCCGTGATGACCGCGCTCCTGGAGGCCGAACTGGGCCGCACCTTCGTGCCCTTCCGCTTCGGCGGCGCGGCGGACAACATCCTGTTCCACGCCAACGACGAGCAGAAGGAGCGCTACCTGCTCCCGACGATCGCCGGCGACCGCAAGTCGTGCTTCGCGATCACCGAACCGGGCGCCGGGTCGGACGCGAAGAACATCCGCACCTCGGCCCGCAAGGACGGCGCGGACTGGATCATCAACGGCGAGAAGACGTTCATCACCGGCGGCAACGAGGCCGACTTCGTGATGGTGTTCGCGGTCACCGACCCGGAGAAGGGCGCCAACGGCGGCGTCACCTGCTTCCTGGTCGACCGCGACATGGGCTGGAAGTCCGAGCCGATCGACACCATGGGCGAGTGGGGCCCGGCGTCGCTGGTGTTCGACGACGTGCGGGTGCCGGAGAGCCAGATCCTCGGCGAGGTGGGCCAGGGCTTCGCGCTGGCGATGCAGTGGATCGGCCGCGGCCGCTACCTGCTGCCGGCCCGCGCGATCGGGTCCTGCGAGCGGCTGATCTCGATGGCGATCGAGCACGCCAACACGCGCGAGACGTTCGGGGCGCCGATCGCGACCCGGCAGGCGATCCAGTGGATGATCGCCGACTCCGGCGTGGAGCTGGAAGCGCTGCGCTGGCTGGTGCTGCACGCGGCCTGGCAGGTCGATTCCGGAATGGACTCCCGCCACGCGCAGTCGATCGCGAAGCTGTACGGCGGCATCAAGGCCAACGAGATCGTGGACCGCGTCCTGCAGATCCACGGTGGCATGGGTTACACGCGAGAGCTGCCGATCGAGCGGTGGTACCGCGAGCTGCGGCTGCTGCGCATCTACGAGGGCACCGACGAGATCCAGCGCCGCACCATCGCCCGCAACCTGTTGAAGGGCCACGTCAAGATCAGCGGCGCACTGGGCTGAGAACAACCCTCAGGGCCGCCCCCGGAACTTGTCCGGAGGCGGCCCCGAGGGATCTGACAACTACCTCAGGATTCGTTGGCGGCGTCCCGCAGTGCGCGCGGCGCCCCGGCCAGGTCCTCCTCGTTGCAGAGGAGTTTCAGGTCGTAGTACGGCGCGCCTTCGCGGTCGTCGTAGTCGAGGTGGATGGAGACCACATCCACCGGCTCGCCCAGCCACTCCTGTGCCGACCTGAGCCAGTGCGCACAGCGCTCGAGCGCGGTGGGCAGGTCGTCGTCACGGAACTGGACGGGGCGGTAGGGCACATCGTGTACATGATCCTGAGGGTGGGACGGGGCAGGGAGGCCCAGTGCGAGACCCTGCTCATCCAATTCCAGTTGGATCGTTCGCTCAGTCACCCTTCGAGGGTCCCTCAGCCCGGCCGAGTCGGCAAGACCCCAGCTAGGGCCGTATGCGCCACACCTGGGCGGCGACCTCGCGGGCCCGTTCGGCGGCCTTCCCACCCGGGGGTGACGGGCTGCCCAGCATGCGCAGCGCGAGCTGGGCGTATCGGGCGGCGAGGCGGTCCAGCGGCAGTGGACCACGCGGTGAGTACCAGCGGGCGACTCCGGTGCACATCTCCAGCAGGGCGAGCCTGGTCACGGCCGGTTCCGGGGCGTCGAACACGCCGGCCGCGACGCCCTTGGCGATGGTGGTGACCCAGATGTCCTCGTACTCGTCCCGCAGGCCGACGATCCGGCGCCGCGCGGGCCGGGACAGGGCGCTGACCTCGTTGTCCACCACCCGGGTCTCGTCGGGCTGGGCGGCGTGGGCCATGACGTGCAGCGTGACCAGGGCGGACAGCGCGTCGGCCGGGTCGGCTGGCTCGTCCATGGTGTCCAGCGTCTGGCGCGCGGCCAGCAGGAGCCGGTCGAGGCACTCCCGCATGATGCCGACGAGCAGGTCCTCCTTGGTGCCCATGTAGTGGTAGAGGCTGGCGCTGGAGATCCCCGCGGCCTGGGCCAGGTCGCGGATGCCGGTGCCGTGGAACCCCTTGGCGGCGAACAGCTTGACCGCGGCGCGGTGGACGCGTTGCTCGGTGGTCAGAGCCACGTCTGCGCCACCCGGTCGTAGGTCGGGGTGTCCAGGGCGGCGAGCTTGCCCTTCGCGATGCGCTCCGACGGGGTGCGCGGCAGGTCGGTGGTGAGGGACCAGTAGCGCGGGACCTTGAAGTAGGCGAGCTGGGTGGCGCAGAACTCGGCCAGCTCGTCCGGGGTGGTGTCCGCGGCCGGCACGATGAAGGCTTTGACCTCTTCCCCGCGCAGGTCGTCGGGCACGGCGATGACGGCCGCCAGCTCGACGGCGGGGTGCTGCCGGAGGGCGCGTTCGACCTCGTCGGCCGAGATGTTCTCGCCGCTGCGGCGGATCATGTCCTTCGTGCGGCCGACGTAGTGGATGCGGCCTTCGGTGTCCATTGTGGCCAGGTCGCCGGTGTGGAACCAGCCGCCCCGGAACGCCCGCGCGGTCGCTTCGGGGTCGTCGTGGTAGCCGTGCATGAGGCCGACGCCGCGGATGAGCAGTTCACCGGTGCCGCCGCGGGGCACCGGGTTGCCGTCCTCGTCGGCGATCATCGCCTCGCGTTCCCGGATGGGGCGGCCGATGCAGCCGCTGCCGGGCCGGTGGTCCTCCGGGCGGTCGCGGATGTCGCCGCCCGTTTCGGTCATGCCGAACGCCTCGTACCAGGGGACGCCCCACCTGGCCTCCAGGTCGGCGTGCAGGTCGCGGGGGATGGCGGAGGCCATGACCGAGCGGACGGCGTGTCGGGTGTCGTCGGGGTGTGGGGGCTGGCGGAGCAGGAGCGTCGGCATGAGGCCGAGGCAGTAGAACCAGGTGACGCCGTGCTCGCGGACCTTGGGCCAGAAGGTCGTGGGGTGGAAGCGGTCCAGCACCACGAGCTTCGCGCCCGCCGCGAGCCCGGCCGCGACGTTCCACTGTGGATCGATGTAGTGGAACGGCTGGGCGGTGAGGATCGTGTCCTGGCCGGTGAGGTGGGGGAAGTCGTCGACGAGGCTGCGGGCGAGGGTGGTCCAGTAGCGGTGGGGCAGGACGCAGCCCTTGGGGGCGCCGGTGGTGCCGGAGGTGTACTGGATGTTGGTGGGTGCTTCGGCGGCCGGGTGGTGTTCGGGTGGTGGGCCGGCGAGCAGGTCGTCCGGGGTCCGGGTGGGGATGCCGATGCGGGTGAGCAGGTCGGTGAATTCGGGCGCGGCGATGGCGAGGCGGGCGCCGGAGTGGCGGATGACGTGGGCGCCGTCGAGCTCGCGGTAGTTGGTGTTGACGGGGACGAGGACCGCCCCGCACTTGGCGAGCGCGAGCCAGAGCAGGGGAAAGGCAGGCTCGTTGCGCAGCATGACGGCGACTCGGTCGCCCGGTTCGATGCCGAGAGCGTGGAGACTTCCGGCGAGACGGTCGGTCTCACGGTCGATGTCGGCGAAGGTGAGGCTGGTGGCGGTTTCGTCGAAGAGCCACGCGGTGCGGCCGGGCCACAACCGCGCCGCACGACGGGTGAGGGCCACAAGGTCGTCCGGAATCATGCGCGGCTGCCGAGGGCGTTCTCGGGGAGGTGCTCGGTGATCAGGGCGTGGCTGACCTCGAGTTCGAGGGCCTGTTCGAGGGCGCTGTCGATGCCCGCGTCGAGGGCGCGCTTGGCGAGGGTGGTGGCCGGGTGGGCGGGGATGCGGCGGGCCCAGTCGAGCGCGGTGGCGTGCACGTCGGGGACGACGGCGTTGACGAGGCCGAGCGCGTGGGCGGTGCGGGCGTCGACGCGTTCGCCGAGGAGGAGGAGCTCCTTCGCCTTGAGCGGCCCGACGATGAGGGGCAGCAGGCGGGACGCGGCGCCGGTGACGCTGAGCCCGAGGCCGGCCTCGGGAAACGCGAAGACGGCGTCCTCAGCGGCGAGAACGAGATCACACCCGAGCGCGAACTCCGCCCCGGCGCCGATGGCGTACCCGTGCACGGCCGCGATGACCGGTTGGGGAATGCTCCGCAGGCGGCGCGTGACGTCCTGCAGGCGTTCGATGCGTGCACGGGAGTCCCCGGCGGGCGTTTCCTTCAGGTCGTGGCCCGCGCAGAAGGCCCGCCCCCGCCCGGCGAGGATGACGACTTTCGCATCGCCCACCCGATCCAGCGCGGAGAGCAGGTCGTCGACAAGCACGGGCGCGACGGCGTTGAGACGCTCCGGCCGATTGAGCCAAATGCGCGCGACACCGTCGTCGATCTCGAGGTCCACCGAGGTCATGGAAGGAGAGTAGCCGACCGATCGATCGATCGGCTAGGACTGCCGCGTCTACCGGCTCGATCTCCACCCGGGCCTGGCCCTCGACGAGGGTGCCGCTCGTACCGCGCGAGATCGCCCCTCATGCGGCTGCGACTGCCGCAGGCGCCCCTCATGCGGCTGCGACTGCTGCAGGCCCTCCGGGTCCCCGCCTGGCCCGCCACCTGCGCGACGGTGCCTCTCACGCGGCACGAAAGGGCCACTCGCGCCATGGCGACTGGCGCAGCGGCCGCCTCGATCCCCTCTGGGAGACGGCACCGGCGCGGGTGTGCCTCTCGCTCCGCACGAACGTGCCACTCGTGCCGCTGCGGCTGCTGCACGACGGCCCCCGGTCTCCGCCGCCTGCGCGACTGTGCCTCTCGCGCTGCACGAAAGTGTGTCTCGTGCCGCGGCGAGTGGTGCATCTATCGCCTCGGCCTCCGCGTGGGCCCGGGCTTGCGTGAGTGTGTCTCTCGCTCCGCACGAACGTGCCACTCGTGCGGCTGCGGCTGCTGCACGACGGCCCCCGGTCTCCGCCGCTTGCGCGACTGTGCCTCTCGCGCCGCACGAAAGTGTGTCTCGTGCCGCGGCGAGTGGTGCACCTATCGCCTCCGCCTGGGCCTGGAGCTTGCGCGACTGTGCCTCTCGCCCGGCACGAACGTGCCACTCGTGCCGCTGCGGCTGCTGCACGACGGCCCCCGGTCTCCGCCGCTTGCGCGACTGTGCCTCTCGCGCCGCACGAAAGTGTCTCTCGTGCCGCGGCGACTGGTGCACCTATCGCCGCGGCCTCCGCGAGGGCCCGGGGCTTGCGCGACTGTGCCTCTCGCCCGGCACGAAAGTGCCACTCGCGCCATGGCGACTGTCGCAACGGCTGCCTCAAACACCCCTGGGAGCCGACACTGCGCGAGTGTGCTTCTCGCAACGGCACGAGAGTGCCCCTCGTGCCGTTGCGACTGCCACCACGGCAGCCTCGATCCCGACCTCCGTCCGGGCACTTGCGTGACTGTGCCTCTCGCGCTGCCACGAAAAGCGCTACTCGCGCCGCCGCGACCCGGTACGACCGCCGCACCGCCCCACTCGGGCTCGGTCCTACGCGGCTGTGCCTCTCGCGCCGCCACGAAAGCGCCACTCGCGCGATCGCGAGTGCCGAGGGGCGTCCCGTCAGGTCAGCTCGCGGCGCAGGTCGTCCAGCCGGTCCGCCACGTCGGCGGCCGTGGCGGGCGCGAAGTGGAGCAGCTGGTCGTCGTAGTGCGGCTTGGTGAGGACGGTCCAGCGGCCCTCGGCGTTGTCGTACACCCGCAGCGGGAAGCGCGGGTGCCGCGGCTGGCCGCTGTGGTCGCGGACCTCGGCGTGCAGCTCGGCGATGAAGTACGGCTCGAGAGACGCCAGGTAGTCGGCGCGCATCACCGCGCGGCTGGGGCGCGTGCCGTTCATCTCCGCCTGTCGCGCGCCCCGGACCTCGCTGCGCAGCACGGTCAGCGACGGCTCCGGGGACTTGCGCACGCCCTGCGGGAGGACGTCGGCGAGCACCTTGCTGAGCCGGTCGCGCTGGAAGGTCCGGACCGAAATCTCCTGCCCCTCCCGCACGGCGACAACCCCGAACCGCTGGTCGGCGGCGACGAGCGTGGAGACGTTCACCCCGGTCGTCGTGTCCGACAGCCACCCGAACCGGGCCTCCGCGGGGGTGGTGAGCAGGCGTGCGAGGTCGGCGAACGTCGGCTCGTCGCGGGTGGGCACGTGGTAGCGCGCGAGGGCGGCCTCGACGGTGCGGTCGAAGGCGAGCCGGGCGTCGTCCGGGCGCCACACGGCCTGCGGTGCGAGCGCGAGGTGCAGTTCGGCGCCGGTGACCTTGGCGACCATGGCCGCGAGGAGGTCGACCGGGAACCGTTCCGGTTCGGCGAACCACATGGCGCTACTGGCCGAGGACCGGCGGGGAGACGGTCATGCCCGTGATCGGGTCGACGGCCTTCTCGCCCTCCGCGGTGAGCTGGAAGTGCTCGTCCTCGTCCACGATGTACTTCCGCTGGTGCTCGTCGTCGTCCTCGCCCCTGCCCCGGTTGCCCGCGCCGGCGCCCATCGCACCCGGACTCCCGGCAGCGCCGGCCCGCCCCGACGGGCCACCGCCGCCGCGAGCGAACGACTCGCCCGCCGCGGCGGGGTTCCCGGCGCCGAAGCGCTTGCCCTCGCTGAGCGGGTTGCTCCCGCTGCCGGGACCGAAGCCCGCGCCACGGCCCGCGCCACCCGCACCGAAGCCCCGACCGGAGCCGACGCCGCCCCGGCCCGCCCCGGCGCCGGTGCCCGTCCCGAACCGCCCGCCGGCCGGGTTGGCGCCGCGGTATCCGGTGGTGCTGCCGTAGCCGGGCACGCCGTACGCACCGCCGCCGGGCGTGCCGTAACTGTTGCTGCCGTACCCGCCCTGTTGGGGCGGGTTGTAGGACGCCGCGGAGGGCGGCGCGTAAGCCGCGTCGGAGGCGACGGTGCGCCCGTCGGCGGGGATTTGCCCGGTGGGGGCCTGGTAGGGCCCCGACAGGGACGAGGTGCCGCCGGTGACGCCACCGCCGCCTCGGGAGGCACCCCCAGCGCCCCCGAAGCTCGGCCCGTCACTGGTCGGCTTGTTCTGGATGTCGACGCTGCCGCCGGGCTGGGCGCCCTGGGAGACGCCGAGCACGCCGGCGTCGAGGGTGCCGTAGGTGGTCGGCATCCGGGCACCGTTGTCACCGGAGGTCGTCGACCAGGCCTGCATGGCCTCGACGTTCTGCTTGGCAGCCGCATTGGCCGCCGCGACCTTCGCCATCTGGCTCCAGCCGCTGCTCGTATCGCCGATGATCTCCTTGAGCGCCGGAGGAGCCTCCGGAACCTCGGGAACGGGGACGACCTTGTTCTTGGTGTCGAAGAATGCCTGGCTCTGGCTTTCGATGAGGTCATTGGCCGTCTTCATGGCCGCAGCAGCACCCGAATGAGCGACGGCCAGTGGGCCGACACTACGGACAGCAGCGTTGGCCGCGTCGCCGGTCCAGCCCTCCTCCATGGCACCGGCGAGCGAGGTCACCTGTTCGGCGCGCACCTCGTACTTCTTCATCACCATGCGCAGGTGATGCTGGGCCTGCTGGAGTCCAGTAGGACCTGCCGCCTTCGTGTGGAAATTCTCGTAGATTTGCTGCCCGCTCATCCCTTCGAGGGAAGCGGTCGAGCCCAGTACCGCTCCGGTCATCATCGCCCCCCGGCTTTGATGGTGTCGATGACTTCGGCTGCCACATTCGTGGCGGCCTTGCAGTTGTCCTTCGTCTCATCGCCACGAACCGTGACGTGGAAGATCGCGCCCGAATTCATGCCGACATTGAGATCGCACGTCTCCGGGCGGAAGTCGACGAGGTTGCTGAATACCGCCGGGTAACCCGCGACCTCGGTTGGCTCGAAGTAGCCGTCCTTGTAGGCCCCGGCGTTGTTCTTGTTGTAGTCGTTCGCAAGCCCGCCAGCGACCTCGATGTAGGTCAACTGGACGACCCATTCCGAATTCGGACCGAAGTTCCAGCTGCATCCGCCCTCGACTGCTTGCCTTCCCTGTTGCTCAATGCCCAGATCCGACTTCTGTGCGCTGGTCAAGCTGCTACAGGGATCCCCGAGGAACTTGCTTTCGTCGAGCGGTTCGCTGACCACAGGTGCCGCGCTCGAGCCTCCGGCGGATGAAGTAGTCGGACCAGAGGCGGCCGACGGCAGGATGGAATTAGTTCCCCCATCGTCCGAGCATGCCGTCGCACATGCGATCACAACGAGGAAAGTCGACAGAGCGGCGAGGAACCGCGTCGTGCTCATCAAGTCACACCCCTAGGAATACAGTCCGTGACCGCTCGTGTCCTTCTGGTCATCAACATACAGCCCCGCGCCGGTGTGTTGTTCTTGCTCCACGTAGGAGCCGTTTGCCCTCTTCAGGGCGTTGATCCAGTCGCTTGCGTACGAAACCATCCGCCTGTTGTGGTTCATGGCGGCCTCGATCGAGCTCCGCGTCGCGAGGGCGTTTTGTGCAGCGGGTTGATCGGGCGACGGCGCGGTAGCGGATCCCCAGGCGAGTTGCAGATTTTGGAAGTCGTCGTCCAGCCCGTGGAGAAGCTCTTCCCACTTGGGGATCAGCGCCGCGATCTGGTCGGGGTCGAAGCGGTACCCGGCGCCTCCCACGAAGCTCAGCCCAGCCCCCACCATCGGCCCGATCTGGGCCGGTCCCTGTGCGGCGTTGATCGCGGACTGGATCTCGGTCTTGGCCTGCCTGCCCCGGTCGCCCTCGGTCATCTGTCCCCTACCCCCTGTGTGGAACGCAGTTCAAGCAGAGACTAGCGCGACCGGATCAGGCACCGCCTCCGGTTGGGCGTAATTCCCGCATAGCATGGGTCACATGGCCGTACGAGAAGCCGAGGTCGGCGACGTCGAGGAGATCTGCGCGCTCATCGAGGAGCACGCCCGCTACGAGGGCAACGACTCCCTCGCCCTGGACCGCGCCGAGATGACCAAGCACCTGTTCGGTCCGGAGCCCAAGGCCTGGGTCCTCATCGCGGAGCCGCCGGGTGACCACGTCGTCGCGGGGATGGCCTTCTGCTCCTGGAACTTCTCCACCTGGGAGGGCCGCCCGGGCATCTGGCTGGACGACCTCTACATCCGCCCCGAACACCGGCGCCACGGGCTCGGCAACGAACTGCTCACCGCCCTGCGGGCGCGCACCGACGGGCGCGTCGAGTGGGACATGCAGGAGGGCAACGAGCGGGCAGCGGCCTTCTACGCCCAGCTCGGCGCGCAACCGGTCCCCGGCTGGATCCGCTACCGCTGGTCACCGGGAAGTTAGGCAAGGCTGACTCCCGCCGGGACCGCACGTAGAGTTATTAGCATGCCTGACAGTCCGCACCGCTCGCCCTCCTCGTCGATCGAGGACTACATCCGGGTCATCTACGGCCTGGTCGAGCGCGGTGAGGCCGTCACCAACACGACCCTGGCCGGCCGCCTCGAGGTGAGCCCCTCGTCGGCGTCCGGCATGGTCACCAAACTCGCCCAGCAGGGCCTCGTCGAGCACGTCCCCTACCGCGGCATCGAGCTGACCCCCGAAGGCCGCCGGCTCGCGCGGGGCGTGCTGCGGCGGCACCGGCTCATCGAGACCTACCTGGTCCAGGAACTGGGCTACACCTGGGACGAGGTCCACGGCGAGGCCGACGCGCTCGAGCACGCGGTCTCCGACCGGCTCATCGAGCGCATCGCGGCCAAGCTCGGCAACCCGGTCCGCGACCCGCACGGCGACCCCATCCCCGCGGCCGACGGCAGCGTCGAGGAGGTGCCGACCCGCCTGCTCGACGAGCTGGAACCGGGCGCGGTCGGGCAGATCGTGCGGGTGTGGGACACCGATCCCGACATGCTGCGCTACCTCGCCGACCACGCGATCGCGCTGGGGGAGCGGATCGAGGTCGTCGAGCGGCAGCCGTTCGGCGGTTCACTGGTGGTGAAGGTGGGGTCGGGTGCCGGGGCGGCGACGCACGCTCTGGGCAAGGAGATCGCGCAGGCCTTGAGCGTGGCCGTCTTCTGACGCTGCGCTTCGGCCGCTGAAGCCACGTAGGGTGTCGGGGTGCGCGCAGTCGTCTTCACCGAGTTCGGGGCAACACCGCAGGTCCGCGACCTGCCCGACCCGTCACCCGCCCCACACGGCGTGGTCGTCGCGGTCGAGGCGACCGGCGTGTGCCGCAGCGACTGGCACGGCTGGCGCGGCCACGACAGCGACATCACCCTCCCGCACGTGCCCGGTCACGAACTCGCCGGCCGGATCGTCGCGACCGGCGACCGGGTGCGCCGCTGGTCACCTGGTGACCGTGTCACCGTCCCGTTCGTGTGCGCCTGCGGCGCGTGCGAGCAGTGCGCCACCGGCAACCAGCAGATCTGCGCGAACCAGACCCAGCCCGGGTTCACGCACTGGGGATCCTTCGCCGAGCTGGTCGCCCTCGACCACGCCGACGTCAACCTCGTCCGCCTCCCCGACAGCCTCGAATCCACCACGGCCGCCGCCCTCGGCTGCCGCTTCGGCACCGCCTTCCGCGCCGTCCTGCGGCAGGGGCGGGCCACCGCCGGGCAGTGGGTCGCCGTGCACGGCTGCGGCGGCGCGGGCATCTCCGCGGTCATGCTCGCCGTCGCCGCGGGCGCGCGGGTCGTGGCCGTCGACCTCTCGCCGGAAGCCCTCGCGCTGGCCACGAAACTCGGCGCGGAAGCCACGGTCGACGCTGCGCAGGACACCGCCGCCGCCATCCGCGACATCACCGGCGGCGGCGCGCACGTGTCGCTGGACTGCGTCGGCCTGCCGCAGACCTGCGCGGCCTCCGTGGCGAGCCTGCGCCCGCGTGGCCGGCACGTCCAGGTCGGGCTGATGCCGCCGGGGCGGGGCGTGCCGCCGATCCCGATGCACCGGGTGATCGCCGACGAACTGGAAATCCTCGGCAGCCACGGCATCCAGGCCCACGAGTACCCGGAGATGCTGGCCATGATCGAACGGTCCACAATGGACCTCGATGCGCTGATCGGCCGGCGGATCACGCTGGACGAAGCACCGGCCGCGCTGATGGCGATGGACGATCCGGTCGGCGGCGCCGGCGTCACCGTCGTGGAGTTGCGCGTGTGAAGGCCCCGGGGAGCTACCAGGAGCTGGCGGAGCTGCTCCGGAGCCGGTTGCCGAAACTGGTCTCCGGGCAGCTGCGCATCGCGCACCTGCTGCTCGCCGACCCGGAGGGCACGGCCTACCGCGGCATCACCGAGGCCGCGCGGCTGCTGGAGGTGCGCGAGTCGTCGGTGACGCGGTTCGCGAACTCGCTGGGGCTGCCCGGATATCCCGACATCATGGAGCTGTGCCGCGCGTGGGTGGCCGAACAGGCGCAGGTGGCGCGGCGCGCCGAGCACGCCGGTGAGGCGGAACCGGGCGGCCTGCTCTCCGCGACGCTGGAACAGGAACAGACCAACCTGGCGCGCACGTTCGGTCACCTGGAGCGGGCGTCGTGGTTGCGGGCGGTGGAGCTGGTCGCGCGGGCGCCGCGCGTGCACGTGATGGGCCTGCGGGAGTGCCGGCCGGTGGCGGATCTGGCGGCGCAGCGGCTGGGTGAGATCCTGCCCGCGGTGCACCGGCTCGGCGACGGTTCGCTGCCCGACGAGCTGAAGGAACTGCGCGAGGACGAGCTGCTGGTGGTGTTTTCGGTGCGCCGTTATGCCGCGGACACCGTGCGGGTGGCGGGGTATGCCAAGGAAACCGGGTTGCCGGTGGTGGCGCTGACCGACAACGCCGCGTCGCCGTTGGTGGAGTTCGCGGAGGTGGGGCTGTTCGCGGAGACCACAGGCGTTTCGCACCGGCGGTCGCTGACCGCGCTGACCGCGCTGACGCAGGCCCTGATCACGGAGGTCGCGATCGAGCTCGGCGACCCGAAGCCGGACCACCGGCTGCTGGACACGCTGCACTTCTACTACTGACAACGAAAAACCGCCCTCCCCGCGCGTGGCGAGGAGGGCGGCTTTCTCAGCGGAACTCAGTACCGCCGGTCGACGACCGTTCCGTTCGGGTACCACTGGATGTAGCCCCACTGGAAGTTGTTCCGCCGTCCACCCGCCGAGGCGAACTCACCCGTCGTCGGGTAGCCGAGGTACGACTTCTCCCAGCCCAGGGCCGCCCACCGCGCCCGGATCGCGCCGTAGATCTCGTGCGCGCCCGTCGACGGCGAGAAGTAGATCGACCCGTCCTTGCTGAAGTGGTTGTACCGGCCGATCCCGTCCGGCGTGATCAGCTCGTCGGTCACCGGGTAGCCCATCGGCCCGGCCTCCCAGCCGGTCTGCTGCCACACCTGCCGGATCAGGCCCCAGATCGAGTGGGCCCCGTTCGCCGGCGTCCAGTAGATCGACCCGTCCTTGCTGAAGTGGTTGTACCGGCCGATCCCGTCCGGCGTCACCAGCTCATCGGTCGTCGGGTAGCCGAGCGGGCCGGCCTCCCAGCCCTTCTCCGCCCACTTCTCCCGGATCGCACCCCAGATCGCGTGCGTTCCGGTGTTCGGCGAGAAGTAGATCGACGCCGTCAGCGTGCCGGGCGTGCCGATGTAGTGGTTGTACTTGCCCACCCCGTCCGGCGTGGTCAGCTCATCGGTCGTCGGCGCGCCGAAGCGGGTGTGACCGCCCAGCTCCAGGAACTTGCCCAGGATCGCGCCGTGGATCTCGTGCACGCCGGTCTGCGCCGACCAGTACATCCGGCCGTTGGCGTAGACCCGGTAGTTGACGTTGCCGTCCTGCACCTCGGGCGCGGTCGGGGCGCCCAGCAGCGCCCGCACCGCGGGGTCGCTGTTGTAGCGCTGGTCGATGGCCGTCGCGTAGGTCGCGGTCAGCGTCAGATCCGAGGTGACCGTCAACGTGCGCGTCCGGCTGGTCGCCCCGTTCTCCCAGGCGGAGAACTTGGACGCGCCGTCGGACGCGGTCTCCGCGGCCACCACGTCGAGCGTGACGCCCTCGGTCACCAGCGCGCTGTTCACGCCGCCCTCGGACGGGATCTGCAGCGACGCGGGCACGTTCGAGGTCAGCGTGAGCCGGTGCTGACGCGGCCAGGCCGTGTAGCTGGTGCTCGTGGACACGCCCGCGCTGTCGGTGGTCGTCGCCGTCAGGATCATCCGGGAGTCCGGGTGGTCGGTGAACGGGACGCTGAAGGTCGAGCCGCTGGCCCCCACGCCGGGGTGCGAGTGGCAGGTCTCCTCCTCCGGGCAGTGCAGCACGATGCTGGTCCAGTTGACCTGCAGCGCGCCGTCCTCGGCGTCGGTCGCGGTCGCCGACAGCGACACGGACTCACCGATCGCGAAGTTCTTCGCGGCCGGCTCGGTCAGCGTGATCACCGGCGTGTGGTTGGCCGGTGCGACGGTGAACGAGGTGGTCCCGGTCTTGTTGAGCGGGTCGCGCACGGTCAGCGTCGCGGTGAACGGGCCGTCGGCGGTGTAGGTGTGCGTGGTGGTCACGCCGGTGCCGGTCGTGCCGTCGCCGAAGTTCCACGTGTAGGTCAGCGCGTCACCGTCGTAGTCGGTCGACTCGGACGCGTCGAACGTGACGGTGCGGGTCGCCGGGTCGGAGGTGGTGGTCGCCTTCGCCACCGGGGCCGAGTTGCCCGTGACGTAGCTCAGGCGGCGCAGGTTGCCGGTGTAGATGTCGGCGTAGACGATGTCGCCGTTGGGGGCCGCGGCGAACTTGACCGGGCCGCCGATGTCGGTCGCCAGCGGAGGATCCTGCGGCGCCTGGGTCAGCGTGCCCGCGGTGTTCCAGCGCGCGGTCCACAGCTTCTTGCCGACGTAGTCGCCGAAGAAGAACGCACCCTGGTACTCGGCGGGGTAGCTGGATCCGGTGTAGACGATGCCGGCGGTGATGCTGTTGCCCTGGTTGGAGGCGTCACCGTGGTGGTACTCCCACAGCGGCGCGCTGTTCGTCACCGACGCGCACCCGGGCAGGTCCGCGTAGCCGGGGGTGCGGTGGTTGCCTTCCCAGCACGGCCAGGCGTAGTTGCGGCCCGGCTGCACCAGGTCGAGCTCCTCCCACTCGTTCCAGCCGACGTCACCGACGACGGGCAGGCCGCTGCTGGGGTCGAGCGTGAACCGGAAGGGGCTGCGGAAGCCGCTCGCGAACACCTTGCTGCGGGTGGCGGTGGGGTTGGCCGCGTCGTAGTACGGGTTGGTCGACACGCCGCTGCCGTTGGCGTTGATGTGCAGGACCTTGCCCTGGGGGCTGTTGACGTCCAGCGTCTTCAGCGCGTTCTCGTCGACGCGGGTGTAGTCGGCGTTGTCACCGGTGGACACCCACAGCGTGCCGTCGTCGGCCGCGATCAGACCGGTCATCCCGTGCACATCGGACCCGCCGGGCATCTCGAGCAGCGTCTGCTCACCGGTGATGCCGGTCGGCTCGGGGGAACCGGTGACCGTCCACTTCGCCAGGCGCAGCGTGAACGACGTCGCGCCGGGCACCGAGCGGATCAGGTAGATGGCCTTCGACGTGGCGTAGTCGGGCGCCACGGCCACGCTGACGAGGCCCAGGTCACCCTGGTTGCGTACGCTCAGGGTGCGCAGGGTCCGCGTGGTCTTGCCGTCGGTGGAGGTCCAGTTGAGCTTGCCGCCCTTGCCGGTGGTCAGGTAGCTGCCGTCCGGCAGGTAGGCGAAGTCGGTGAGGTCGAACGCGTTCTGACCGGTCGGCTGGTCGAGCAGCACGAAGCCGGGCGGTGGCGCGGCGGCGGCCTGCGGGGCCGAGATCGCCGTGACCAGGCCCAACGTGATCAGTCCCGTCCCGATGAACGCGAGTAAGCGTCTGGCTAACCACCGAGAGTGCATGTATCCCCCTTCCAGGCGTACGACTTCTCTTCGCCTGAAAGGGGGAATTCGTTGCTGACAGTTACCGATCTGTAATGCGAGATCGGCTACACGAACGCGCTCTGGCCGGTGATCGCCTTGCCGACGATCAGGGTGTTCATCTCGCGGGTGCCCTCGAAGGAGTAGATGGCCTCCGCGTCGGCGAAGAACCGCGCCACGTCGTAGTCCAGCACGATCCCGTTGCCGCCGAGCAGCTCACGGCACCAGGCCACCACCTCGCGCATGCGCGCGGTGACGAACGCCTTGGCCAGCGAGGACTGCTCGTCGCGGAAGATCCCGGCGTCCTGCAGCCGGGCGAGCTGGACCAGCATGCCCCACGAGGCGGTGATGTTGCCCAGGCTCTTGACCAGCAGGTCCTGCACGAGCTGGAAGCCGGCGATCGGCTTGCCGAACTGCTCGCGCTCCTTCGCGTACGCGAGTGCGGCCTCGTACGCGCCGATCATCACGCCCAGCGCCTGCCAGGCAACGCCGCCGCGGGTGGCGCGCAGGATCTCGGCGACGTCCCGGAACGAGCGGATGTTCTGCAGCCGGTTCGCCTCCGGCACGCGCACGCCGGTGAGGGTGATCTCGGCGTTCTCCACGATCCGGAACGCGACCTTGTTCTCGATCTTGACCGGTGCGAACCCCTCGGCCGGGGTCTCCACGACGAACCCCTTGACGCGGTTGTCGTCGACGTCGCGGGCCCACACGGCGACCAGGTCGGCGAAGGTGGCGTTGCCGATCCAGCGCTTGGCCCCATTGAGCACCCAGGTGTCACCCTCGCGCTTGGCGGTGGTGCGCATGCCGCCGGCCACGTCCGACCCGCCGAGCGGTTCGGTCATCGCGAACGCGCCGATCTTGTCCATCGCGGCCATGGCAGGCAGCCAGCGGTCGCGCTGCTCCTGGTTGCCGCCGGCGTACACGCTGTACATCGCGAGTCCGTTGTGGACACCGAAGAAGGTCGCCACGGACGCGTCGACGCGCGAGTACTCCGCGGCGAGCATCCCGGTCAGCAGGTGGCTGCCGCGTGGCAGCGGATCGCCGTAGCCCTCGTACGCCACGCCGGCCAGGCCCAGCTCCCGGAACTTGCCGATCAGCTCGCGGGGGAACTCGCCGCGCGCCCAGTACTCGTTGACCAGAGGCTTGACCTCGGTGCGCAGGAAGTCGCGGGCCTTGAGCAGCGTCTTGCGCTCCTCTTCGGACAGCAGGTCCTCGTAGCCGTAGAAATCGGCGCTCATTTCCTGTCTCCTTGTCCGCGGGCGGCGAGGATCGCGAGCTGCTTGCGGTCGCGCTCCGCCGCGAGTTCGGTGTATTCGTGGTCGCCGTAGGCCTTTTCCACGGCTTCGATGACGCGCTCGGTCGCCTCGGGGCTGTCGTCCGGCTGCCCGAGCGTCAGGCGCCGCATCGACGATCCGATGTGCGTGGCCAGGTGCCGGTAGCCGCCCGGCCCGCCGCCGAGGTGCGAGCCGAGGAACGGCCCGACCGCCGCCCAGCGCAGACCGAGCGAGTTGACCACGACCTCGTCCAGCCCGGCCGGATCGACCACACCCTCCTGCACCAGGTGGATCGCCTCGCGCTGCAGGGCGTTCTGCAGCCGGTTGCCCACGAAACCGGGAACTTCCCGGTGCTCGACGACGGGGACGCGGCCCAGCGAGCGGTAGAACTCCACGGCTTTCCGCACGGTTTCCTCGGTCGTGCGCGGGTTGGGGACCACCTCCACCAGCGGCATGACGTGCGGCGGGTTGAACGGGTGTCCAATCAGGACACGCGAGCCGTCGATCCCCGCGGTGAACTCGCTCGACGGGATCGCCGAGGACGAGCTGAGCAGCAGCGCGTGCGCGGGCGCCTCGGCGACGAGCTTGGCGAACAGCTCCCGTTTGAAGTCCAGGCGCTCGGGTCCGTTCTCCTGCACCACGTCCGCGTCGCGCACGGCTTCACTGACCGAGGCCGCGATGTGAACGTCGAGGTCGCCCACCGCTTCCACGAGGTCCGGGCGCGGGTCGCTGACCCGCACTTCGTGCCCGTGCCCGGCGAACAGCGCGGCCCAGGACAGGCCGATCGTGCCGGCGCCGATCACCGCGATCTTCATGACGCCTCCAGGTAGTCGTGCACCGGGGTGACCGGCGCCAGGGTGAGATCGGTCAGCACGTGGCTCGCCGAGACGACCTCCCGCACGGGCAGATCGGCCAGCGGGGCCAGGACGTGCTCGAACAGCTGCAGCCGCGCGGGCCCGGTCCACGCCTCCTTGACCGTCACGTCGGTGATCCGGGTGCGGACCAGCTCGGCGACGCGTGGACGGCCGTCGTAGCCGGGGACGATCTTGAGCATGAACGTCGGCACGGCGATCTGCTCGCGGGCCTCGCCGGGGTCCAGGCGGTGGTGCTTGTAGCCCATGGTCGCGGTCGCAACCCGCAGCGTGCCGTAGTCCAGCGTGCCCACCAGTGCGCCGTGGTCGACGTACAACCGCGGCGCGCCAACGGTTTTCGGGTAGGCGCTGACCTCGCGGCCGGACGCGGTGGCCGGGAAGTTGTCCAGGTACATCGCGTGCAGGTACTCGCCGCGCTCGTCGCCGAGCCGCACCGGGATCGCCTGCCCGGCCTCGGTGTACGGGCCGTACCCGCTCACGTCGCCCATCCGCATCACCTCGAAGCGCAGCAGGGGCTCGTCGACCTCCAGCGGTTCCGGGACGACGGCCCGCAGCGCGTCCCGATCGGTGCGGTAGACGATGTTGAGGTACTCGCGATCGGTGAACCGCGGCACGGTCGGCGCGTAGGCCGGGCTGGTCAGGGGCGTGGTGAGGTGTTGCGCGACCGCGGTGGCCTTCATCGTCCGCTCACCTCGCGCAGGACCTCCTCGGTGTCCGCGCCCGGGACCGACGGCAGGCGGCGGATTTCGGCCGGCGTCTCCGAGAACCGCACCGGGATGCCGGCCGTGCGGATCGCGCCCTCGGTCGGGTGCTCGACCAGCTGGATCAACCCGCCGTCGCGGACGTAGGGGTCCTCCTCGGCCCGGTCGAGTTCCAGCACCGGCGCCATCGGGATGCTGTGCTTCGCGCACACCTCCGCCCACTCCGCGGTGGTCAGCGCCGGAGCGCACTCCTCGATCAGGGCGGCCAGTGCGTCCTTGTCCGCCGCGTCCACGTAGTCGCCGTTCACGCGCGGGTCCTCGGCCAGCTCGGGCCGCCCGGCCGCGGCGAAGAAGTCGCGGAAGTTCCGCGGGTTGTACGGGATCACGCACGCCAGGCCGTCCTTGGTGCGCACCGCGCGGTGACCCTGCCCCATCGACAGCGGGAACCCGGTGGGCGCCGACGGCGGCTCGAACGTGTGCCCGGCGAGGTGCTCGACCAGGTTGAACGCGATCAGCGTGTCCGTCATCGGGACCTCGATGCGCTGGCCCCGCCCGGTCCTGCGCTGGTGCAGCAGCGCGGCGAGCACCGAGTAGGCGATGGTCAGCGCGGACACCTTGTCACCGAGGATCGTCGGCAGGTACACCGGCTTGCCCAGCGCCCGGTTGGCGATGTCGACCAGCCCGGACGCGGCCTGCACGGTCTCGTCGTAGGCGGCGTGGCCGGCGCGGTCGGAGTCGCCGCGGAAACCCTGCGCGTGCGCGTAGACCAGCTTCGGGTTGCGGCGGGACAGCTCGTCGTAGGTCAGGCCCAGCCTGCCGAGCGCGCCGGGCCGCATGTTGGTGATCAGGGCGTCCGCGGTGTCGATCAGCGCGAGCGCCCGCGCCCGCTGCTCGTCGTCCTTGAGGTTGAGGGCCACGCTGCGCTTGTTGCGGTTCACGGCCATCGCCAGCGCGGTCATGCCCGGCGTGGTGCGGTAGTGCCCGTTGCGGGCCGAGTCGCCGGGCGCCTCGATCCGGATGACATCCGCGCCCAGGTCGCCGAGGATCTGCGCGGCGTAGGGGCCCATCACCACCGTGGAGAGGTCGATGACCCGGATCCCGTCGAGTGGACCACTCATTCCTGCTCCTCGTTCTCGTCCTCACCTGACAATTCGACGGTAGGCCGGAAAACGCGGAAAGGGAATGATCAATGCGCGAACAATGGTATGACCACAGCGGTCATACCAATTGCCGGAAAACCTCCCTGGCGTCCGCGACGAGCCCGGCCAGCTCGGCGCCGTCGCACGCCCGGTCACGCCGCCAGATCAGGCCGGTCCGCAGCTCGGGGTGGAAATCCGTGATCGGGAGCACGGCCACGTTCTCGACGCTGTAGTTGCGCATCGGGCTGCGCGGGTCGAGCATCGAGACGGTGAACCCGAGCCCGCTCGCGACGATCTCGGCGACCCCGGAATAGTCCGTCTGCGGCGGTTTGAGGCGTTTCTTCACACCTGCCGCGCGCAATTCCTGGTCCAGTTGTTCGAAATACAACGGTTGCGCTTCCGGTGGCACCGGCACGTACGGCAGGTCCGCGAGGTCGGTGAGGCTCAGCGAGTCGCGGCCGGCGAACCGGTCGGCGGGCACGACGGCGCCCAGCGGTTCCGACAGCACCCGCACGACCTCCAGCGCGGGGTCGCTCACCGGCAGCCGGACCAGCGCGAGGCTCAGCCGGCCGTCGTGCACCGCCTCGATCAGATCGCTGGTGCGGCCGGGCCAGCGTTTGAGGTCGAACCGGTCGCGGCAGCGTTCCTCCAGCTCCTGCACGCGGGCCCGCAGATCGGGGTGCAGCCCGGCGGGCACCCCGATGAGCGCCATCCGGTGCCGGGGCCCGATGGCCTCGCGCAGGCGCCACGGAATCGCGTTGAAGTGTTCCAGGGCTTCGCGTGCCAGCGGGAGGAGCGCGGCGCCGGCGTCGGTCAGCTCGACGCTGTGCGTGCTGCGCCGGAACAGCTGGTGCCCGAGCTCGTGTTCGAGGTCCTTGATGCGCTGGCTCAGCGGGGACGCGGCCATGTGGAGCTTGCGGGCGGCCTGCGAGAAGTTCAGCTCCTCGGCCACCACGACGAAGTAGCGCAGGTGAAAGATCTCCACCCGGCCGAGCTTACGGGCGGCAGAGGATGATCAGGATGCAGCTCGGGGGCGTGCGCGACGGGGTGGTGGTGGTCGTGGTGTCACCGCCGGGCGCGGTGCCGGTCTGGCTCGGGCCGGTCTGCCCGGGCGGCGACCCCGGATCGGTGTTCGAGGCCGGCGGCTGGTTGGAGTCGGTCACCGTCACCGTTTCGGTGGAGGTGCTGGTGCGCGGCTTCGTGGACCACGGGATGCCGTTGCCGGGTGCGTCGGCGTCGGTGGCCTGGTTGGTGACCACGACGCGGGACGAGCTGTTGGTGCGCTCGGTGGTGTGCGGGTTCTCCGGGACGCCACCGCCGGCGAGGCCACCGGTCGGCCCGGACGGGAGGCTGAACAACGCGGCGTCGTCGGTGGGCTGGGTGTCCGCGCCGACCTTGACCAGGATCGCGGCGAGCCCGCACCCCAGGACGACGGCCAGCATCACGGCCACCACCTGGAACCGGGATCTCGGCGCGCGCGGCTGTTCCGTCCAGCCCTCGCGCTCGAGCAGTTCGGCCACCGACACTTCGTCGTTCACCGGACCCACCTTTCGAGACGCGAAGGCATACCGACAGTTGCGCGCATTTGTACCGCAACCGGGTGATGCCGATACACGCGGGGCGGGAAAACGGCGTCCAAATTACGGTCAGTGTTGGGAAATCGCTCCAAGCAACTTCCGTACCCCATCAATCGCACGTTCGAAGGGTTCCGCGGAACTGGCCGCCCGAGCGAGCACGTAGCCGCCCTGGACGACCGCGGCGAGGGTAACCGCGGTGGCGTCCGGATCCAGATCGGCGGGCAGTTCGTCGTGTGCGACGCCGTCGGCGAGAACCTCGGCGAGCCGGCGCCGGAGCCAGTCGAAGGTCTCGTGCACCGGCTGCCGCAGGTCCTCGCTGGCGACGATGTCCGGGTCCTGGGCCAGCCGCCCGACCGGGCACCCGCGCAGGACGTCCCGCTCACGCAGGAGGTACTTCTCGATCCGGTCGAGCGCGGTGCCACCACCGGCGAGCAGGGCCTCGGTCTCGGCACGCAACTCCTCGGCGGTGCGGCGGATGGCGGCGAGCGCGAGGGCCGGTTTGCCGCTGAAGTGGTGGTACATGCTGCCCTGGCCGGCCTGCGCGCGCTGCTGGATGGCCTTCGGGCTGGTGCCGACGTAGCCGCGGTCCCGCAGCAGCTCCTGCGTGCTGCGGATCAGCCGCTCCGAGGTGTCCACGGCTCCACTGTACCTACCGGTAGATCGCGTCAGAGCAGCTCGGGAGCGTGCTCGCGCACCGCCGCCAGCACCTCGTCCACGCTGGGGTTCACCATGGCCGTCGGGCCGACGAAGACCGTGGGCACCGTCTCGTTGCCGTTCGCGGCCTCGCGGACCCGTTCGGCCGCTCCCGGCTCCTCCCAGATGTTCACCTCGGTGAACGGCAGGCCGGCCCGCTCCAGGCCGGCCCGCAACGCCATGCAGAAGCCGCAGCCGGGGCGCCAGTAGAACTCCACGGGAGTGCTCATGCGTTCAGGTTAGCCATCACGGGATGACTTTACGCTTGCGCAGCTCGTCGAAGATCGACAGGAACATCTCCTCGGTGTCGACGAACTCGTGGAACCCGAATCGGCGCGCCTTCGACCCGTCCGCGATCACGTCGTAGTCCCAGCCGAAGACGAAGTCGCCGAAGCGCCACGAGGACACCTCGCCGAACGACGGCTCCAGCCCGTACCGCTCACGCATCGAGTTCCACAGCGGCTCCTTGTCCGCCATGACCGTCTCCAGCGACATCTGCAGCGGCGGCGCGACTTCCAGGTCGAACCACCGGGCCAGCTTCGGCCACAGCTCGTGCCACCGGAACAGGTCGCCGTTGTTGATGTTGAAGGCCTGGTTGCCGCAGCGCTCGTCGGTCGCCGCCCACACGGTCGCCTTCGCGAGCAGCCCGGCGTCGGTCATCTCCAGCAGCGACGTGTACGCGCCGGGCTTGCCCGGGAACCGCAGCGGCACGCCGAGTTCCTTCGAGATCGAGGCGTACACCGCGATCACGGTCGCCAGGTTCATCGGGTTGCCGAGCGCGAACCCGCACACCACTGACGGCCGCAGCGCCGACCACGTCCACGCCTTGCCCCGTTGCCGCTGCTCCAGGAAGTTCTGCTGGTCCACATTGAACTCCGGCGGCAGGTGCCCGGCGTCGTCCTCGCGGGCCGGCGTCTTGAACGGGCCGAGGTGCGCGCCGTAGACCTTGTAGCCCTGCATGAGGCTGATGTGCCGCAACCCGCGGGCGACCGGCTCGATCGCGTCCACGAGGTTGACCAGCATCCCGACGTTCGGCCCGACCAGCTCGGCCCACGTCGGCTTGTCCTGGTAGGCCGCGTAGAAGACGTGCGTCACATCGGTCAGCCCGCCGAGCTTGTCCCGGGCGTCGGCCGGGTCCAGCAGGTCGACCGCGACGTGGCGGACGCGCCCGCGCCCCGTCCCGCCGCGCCGGGACAGCCCGATCACCTCCCAGTCCCCGAGCGAGACCAGGTGGTCGACGAGGTTGCGGCCGATGACCCCGTTCGCCCCGGCGACCAGGGCGACTTTGCGTTCCGTGCTCATGAGCCCAGGTTCCGCCGCCGCGAGCGATAAGTCCAAGTCCCGTTGGTACCGGGACCCATGAACGCTCTTTATGCGCCCCAGGTGCGTCCGGTGATCCGCTCGTAGACCTCGATGTAGCGGGCGCGGGTGGTGGCCACCACGTCGGCCGGGATCTCCGGCGCGGGCGGCGTCTTGTCCCAGCCGGTGCCGCTGACCCAGTCACGCACGTACTGCTTGTCGAACGAGAACTGCGGGCGGCCCGGCTGCCACCGGTCGGCCGGCCAGAACCGCGACGAGTCGGACGTCAGGACCTCGTCGCCGAGGGTCAGCACGCCGTCGGCGTCCCAGCCGAACTCGACCTTGGTGTCCGCGACGATGATCCCGTTCGCGGCGGCCCGCTCGGCGCCCGCGCGGTAGATCGCCAGGGTCAGCTCCCGCAGGCGCTCCGCGGTCTCGCGGCCCTCCTGCGCAATCACGTCGTCGAAGGTGATGAACTCGTCGTGGCCCTCGGTCGCCTTGGTGGTCGGCGTGAAGATCGGCTCCGGCAGCTTGCTGCCCTCGACCAGGCCCGGCGGCAGTGCGACGCCGGACACGGTGCCCTGCTTCTGGTACTCCTTCAGGCCGAGGCCGGTCAGGTAGCCGCGCGCGATGCACTCGACCTGCACCATCTTCAGCGGCTTGACGCGGATCGCGCGGGCGGCGAACTCCTCGGGCACGTCGGTGGACACGACGTGGTTCGGCACGATCTCCGCGAGGTGCTCGAACCACCACAGCGACAGCTGGGTGAGCAGCTTGCCCTTGTCCGGGATCGGAGTGGGCATCACCACGTCGTAGAGCGAGATGCGGTCGGATGCGACGAGCAGGATGTCGTCCCCGTCGGAGTACAGCTCCCGGACCTTGCCCGCGTAGATGTGCTTCATCGTCCCGTCCCGTGTCGCCGGATTTCGCCGCGCCCATCCTACGGTGCTGCTCAGCGAGCATTGACCTCGACATTACTAGAGGTTCTAGCTTCGGGATCATGGAACGGATTCCCTGGCCCGTGTGGCGGATCTCCCTGGTGATCGTCTTCGGCGCCTTCGTCGGCATGCTGGACTCGTCACTGGTCAACGTCGGTCTCGACCGCATCGGCACGGACCTGGGCGCCTCGCTCGGCGAGGTGCAGTGGGTGACGACCGCCTACCTGATCGCGCTCGCCGTGTCGCTGCCGCTGTGCGGGTGGCTCGGCCGCCGCATCGGTGTCGGGCGGCTGTGGCTGGGCGCTTTCGCGGCGTTCACCGTCGCGTCCGGGCTGTGCGCGCTGGCCGGCGACATCGGGTGGCTCGTCGCGCTGCGCGTCGTGCAGGGCCTGGCCGCCGGGCTGCTGACCCCGGCCGGGCAGACGATCCTCGGCCAGGCGGTCGGCCCCGCGCGGCTCGGGCGCGTGATGAGCATCCTCGGCATCGCGGTGAGCAGCGCGCCCGCGATCGGACCGACCGTCGGCGGGGTGCTGCTGGACTCGCTGTCCTGGGAGTGGCTGTTCCTGATCAACCTGCCGATCGGCGCGATCGGGGTGGCGCTCGGGCTGAAGTACGTGCCGCGCGGTGAGCCGGGTGGCGCCGGACGGCTGGACTGGACCGGGTTCGCGCTGGTCGGGCTCGGGTTGCCGCTGTTCGTCTACGCGCTCACCGCGGTCGGCGAGGGCGGCGGCGGGATCGGCCCGTCGGTGCTGGTGGCGCTGGCGCTCGGCGCGGCCGGCCTGGTGGTGTTCGCGCTGCGGTCGTGGCGGCGGGAGCGGCCGCTGCTGGACCTGCGGCTGTTCGGCAACCCGGTGTTCGCGGCGGGCACGGTGTCCAGCCTGTTCATCGGCGCCGCGATGTTCGGGGCGATGCTGCTGTTCCCGCTGTACTTCCAGATCCTGCGCGGCGCCGACGTGGTGACGACCGGGCTGTCGCTGTTGTCGCTCGGCCTGGGCACGATGGTGGTGCTGCCGCTGGCCGGGTGGCTGACCGACCGGTACGGCGGCGGGATCGTCGCGCTCGCCGGCGGGGTGTTCACCGTGCTCACCACGGCGCCGTTCGCCGTCCTCGGCGCGGACGCGGACCCGGTGCTGCTGCAGGTGCTGCTGTTCCTGCGCGGGATGGCGCTGGCGCTGTCGGCGTCGCCGGCCGGGACCGCCGCGTTCACCGCGGTGCGGCGCGAGCAGCTGCCGGACGCGACGACGATGCTGAACATCCTGATGCGGGTCGGCGGCGCGGTCGGCGGCGCGATGTCCGCGATCGTGCTGTCCCGGTTGCTGCCCACCGGCGCCGAGCACGCCTTCCAGGTCGCGTTCTGGTGGCTGACCGGCGCTTCGGTGATCGCGCTGGGTGCCGCGTGGTGGCTGTGGCGAGCGCAGCAGCATGAGCGGGTCCGCGCGGTTCCGGTCGCGGCATAAGCTGCGTTCATGAGCCTGCGCCAGCTGGAGTACCTGGTGACCATCGTCGACGCGGGCTCGTTCACGCGGGCGGCCGAGCTGCTGCACGTGACGCAGCCCGCGTTGTCGCACCAGGTGCGGGCGCTGGAGCGGGCGACCGGCGGACCGCTGCTGGAACGGCTGCCGCGGTCGGTGCGGCTGACGCCGATGGGCCGGGCGATGCTGCCGCACGCGCGGGCCACGCTGGCGGCGGCGCGGAAGTCGGTGTCCGCCGCGCGGCAGGCGGCCGGGCTGCAGTGCGGCGAGATCATGGTCGCGACGGTGTACTCGGTGAGCCTGGGCGTGCTGCCCCCGGTGCTCAAGGCGTGGCGGCGGGCCCATCCGGAGGTGCACGTGCGGCTGTTCGAGCACCGGCACGCCGACGAACTGGCCGCCGCGATGGCCCAGGGGCAGGCGGATCTCGCCGTCGGGCCGCCACCGTCCGATTGGGACGGTCCGGTGCACCCGCTGGGCGAGGAGGAGCTCGTCGTCGTGGTACCGCCGGACGATCCGGCCGCGGACGGCACGCGAGTGCGCCTCGCGGACCTCGCCGAGCGGGAATGGGTGCACTACGCGCCCGGCAACGGGCTCGCCGATCTGCTGGACCAGGCCTGCGCGGCGGCCGGGTTCCAGCCGCGCGCCGCGGTGCGGACCGAACAGACGGCCGCGGCGCCGTCGCTGGCCGCGGCCGGTCTGGGTCCGGCGCTGGTGCCGGCGAACGTGCTGCCGCCCCGGTTCGCCGGGCACCTGCTGCGCCCGGACCCGCCGGTGCGACGCCGATTGGCGGCGTACACGCGCCCGGGTGGCGATCCCGTTTCCGCGGCGTTCACCGAAATCCTCCGCCGCAAGGCCGTTCTGGTGCCGGGCCACGTGCAGCGGTGCCTGAATTGACCCGGCTGTTCCCTGCCGATCGGCTATATTCCAGCCTCTGCCGACCAACTGGGAGGGTCCATGCGGGAGAGCCACCGGCTGTCCGATGACCAGCTCCGGGCCTGGGTGCAGTACCTGGGCGCGCAGACCCTCGTGCAACGCGCGCTCGAACGGCACCTGCACGAGGCCGCGGGCATTTCCCACGCGGAGTACGAAATCCTCACCAGGCTGGACGGCGCGCCGGACCGCCGGATGCGCATGGGCGAGCTGGCCGCCGTGCTGTTCTCGCCGGGCAGCAGGCTGAACTACCGGATCACCCGGCTGGCCGGCCTCGGCTGGGTCCGCCGCGAACAACACCCGACGGACCGCCGCGGCCTGTACGCCGTGCTGACCGCGGAGGGAGCCGATTTCCTCCACCGCGTGACGCCCGGATACCGCCAGGCCGTGCACGATTCCGTGGTGGCCCCCCTGAGCGACGACGAGTTCGCCGAGCTGGGCCGGATCAGCCGGAAGCTGTTCCAGCACCACCTCGGCCGCGCGGATTAGGGCACCAGGACCAGACGCCCCCGCAGCCCGCCGTCCCGCAGCCGCGCCGCCGCTTTCGCCGCGTCGGCCAGGGGGAGGGTGCCGGCCACCGCCACGTCAGGTGCCCGGCCGCGGCCAGCCGGGACAGCCCGGTGAGGGCCACACCGTCGGCCTTGATCCGCACCGGGCGGATCCGGATGCCCCGGTAGTTGTCCGGCCCGTTGCCGATCACCGCCACGAACGCGCCGCCGTCCTTGACCGCGTCCAGCGCCGGATAGCCCAGCACGGCCGCGTCGATCGCGCCGTCGACCCCGCCCGGCACCCGCTTGCGCACCCCCTCGGCGAGGTTCTCTCCTCGTCGCGCGCGCTCGCGGCCGCGACCACCCGGAGCCCGCGCAGCGCGGCGAGTTCGACCGCGAACCCGCCGGCCGCGCCGGTCACCAGGAGGGTCTGCCCCGTCCGGTGCCGGTGCGACGGCGTCCGCGTCGAGGACGATGTGCTCCGCCCACGCGCCGAGCGGGTCGGCCGGCCTGGTCCGCAGCCCGATCACCGCGTCCTCGGGCGTGAACGCCACCCCGGCGCCGGCCTCCTCGACCACGCCGGCGACGCCCGTCCGGGCGAACAGCCCGGCCGCCGACACCCGGATCACCGCACGCATTCTTCGTCTCCTCCGGAATGAATCGATGGCGCCTGCAGTCGTTCAGAACCGGAGGCGCCGCAACGCGCATCCCACGGTCGAGGAGATCGAGCAGGCGCGCGCCGCCCACGACGGCTGAGGCGGCCTTGCCAGGAAGTCCGCGAGGACGGAGTTGAACTCGGCGGCGCGTTCCAGGCGAGGACCAGTGCGCGGATCCGCTCCGGGAAGAGGTGGTGGCACTCCATCACGATCTGCCCGCCCATCGACAGCCCGCCGAGGACGAATCCGCAGTGGAGGCCAGCGCCCGTGGCGCGACCATTGGGGCGCCGGTGTGGTTCCGCGGTTGACCACCAATTCCGTCCTCCGCGCTGCCGTCGCCGGGGCGCATCGCTAGCGCCGCTAGACAATCGAGCGATAGAAATGCTAGCGTTGCCATGTTGCCTATCAACGCTAGAACTCCAGGAGAGAGATCCCCATGCTCAACGCACTCGAGGTGTTCACGACCGTCGTCGTCGGCGTGATGGTGGGGGTGGAGTTCTCTGTCGCCTTCGTCATCAACCGCATCCTCGACCACCTGCCGGACGACAGCGCCCTGCGCGGCCGCGCCTACGGCGGCCGGATGCTCGGCGCCGTGATGCCGGTCTGGTACATCACCTCGGTCGTCCTGGTCGCGATCTGGGCGATCGCCGGGTGGCAGCACGGCACCGGTCTCGTGGTCACCGCCGGCGCGCTGCTGATGGTCAGCGTGCTCATGTCGGTCCTGCTGCTCGTCCCGATCAACAACCGCAGCAAGACGTGGACCCCCGAGAACCGGCCCGCGAACTGGAAGCAGCAGGCGAACCGGTGGGACCGCTTCCACTACGGCCGCGTCGCCGTCATCATCGCCGCCTTCGTCCTGCTGGCCGCGGCGCTCGGCTCCTAGGACGCCTGAGGCAGCCTCGCCAGGAAGTCCGCGAGGACGGAGTTGAACTCCGCGGTGCGTTCCAGGTTGGGCATGTGCGCCGCGCCCGTGATGACCGCCAGTTCGGCGCCGGGGACGTGCGCGTGCAGGAATTCGGCCTCGGCGACCGGGGTGTACTCGTCCTGGTCGCCGACGACGACCAGGGTCGGCACGCGGATCCCGGCCAGCGTCGGCACGTAGTCCGGGCGCTCGGCCCGGCCCCGCAGCGCCGCCGCCGCGCCCTCCGGCGAGGTCGAGCGCATCATGCGGTGGACGTGCTCGGCGAGGTCCGGCATCGCGGCGACGTTGGCGGGCGCGACCATCTTCGTGAGGACCTCGTCGGCGTACGGGCGGAGCCCTTCTCGGAGCAATCGCTCGGCCATCTCGGTGCGATTGCGCTTGCCCGCCTCGGTCTCGGCGCGGGGCGAGGTGTCGGCGAGGACCAGTGCGCGGATCCGCTCCGGGAAGAGGCGGTGGCACTCCATCACGATCTGCCCGCCCATCGACAGCCCGCCGAGGACGAACTCGCCGACGTCCAGCCGGTCCAGCAGCGTTTCCAGGTCGCGGGCGAACACCGTGAGCGGCGTCTTGCCGGGCACCACCGTCGTTTCGCCGTACCCGCGGAGGTCGGGCACGATGACGCGCCAGCCGCGCTCGCTGAAGTGGTCCAGCTGCGGCCGCCACATCGAGCGGTCGAACGGGTGGCCGTGGACCAGGACCAGCGCGGGGCCCGAGCCCTTGTCGTCGAAGGCGATGTCGATCGTCATGCCCCGACCGTAGATCCGGTGATATGCTCGGTGCAATACCAATATTGCTCTCGGTGCAATGTGGGGTGTGGATGGACTACCGGACGATCGCGGACTCGGTCGCCGCCGACGTCGCCGCCGGGCGGCTCCGCCCGGGTGACCAGCTGCCGCCGCAGCGCCGGTTCGCCCGGCAGCGCGGGATCGCGGTCTCCACCGCGGCCCGGGTGTACGGCGAGCTCGTCCGGCGCGGGCTGGCGGTCGGCGAGACCGGGCGGGGCACGTACATCCGCGCCGCGCCGAAGCCGGAGTCCGCGCTGGCCGAACCCGCGGGCGCGACGGTGGACCTGGAGCTGAACTTCCCGGTCCTGCCGGAACAACCCGGGTTGATCGTCGCGAGCCTCGGCCCGGTGCTGCGACCGGACCTGCTGGTCCAGGGGCTGGGGCCGTCCGTCGTGACCGGGACCGCCGAAGCGCGCGCGGAGGCCGCGCGGGTGCTGGCACGGGGCGAGTGGGCGCCGGACGCGGGGGATGTGGTGTTCACCGGCAACGGCCGCCAGGCGATCGCCGCCGCGATGGCCGCGCTGGTCCCGGCGGGCGAGCGGCTGGGGGTCGAGGCACTGACGTACCCGGTGGTGAAGGGCATCGCGGCGCGGCTCGGGGTCACGCTGGTGCCGCTGGAGATGGACTCGTCCGGTGTGGTGCCGGACCTGCCGCCGCGGTTGCGGGCGGTCTACCTGCAGCCGGTGCTGCACAACCCGCTGGGCGTGACGATGCCCGCGGCGCGGCGGGCCGAGCTGGCCGAGGCGGTGCGGGAGCGGGACCTGCCGGTGATCGACGACGGCATCAACGGCTTCCTGCGGCCGGACGTCGCGCCCCTGGCGGAGCTCGCGCCGGAGCGGACGATCGTGCTGGACAGCCTCTCGAAGCGGCTCGCGCCCGGGATGACGCTGGGTTTCGCGGTGGCGCCACCGGTTCTGCGTGATCGGCTGGCTGCCGCGGTGCGGTCGGGCGGCTGGGCGGCCGCGCAGTTCCCGCTGACGGTGGCGACGCGCCTGATGGCGGACGGCACGCTGGCGAAGATCGAGGCCGCCAAGCGCGACGACGCGATGGCGCGGCAGGAGCTGGTCCGCACGCGGCTGGCGGGCTTCTCGGTGCGGGCGGATCCGCGGGCCTACCACTGCTGGTGGCAGCTACCGGAGCCGTGGCGGGCGGAAACCTTCGTGGCGGCAGCCGCGCGGCGCGGCATCGCGGTCACCCCGGCCGCGGCGTTCGCCGTAACCCCCGGCCGAGCCCCCACCGCCGTGCGGCTCGCACTGGCCTCCCCGAGGCTCGACGTGCTGGCCGGGGCGCTGGACACGCTGGCCGCACTGGCGCGAAGCAGCCCGGAGGACAGCGGAATCGAGTGACGCCGGGCGCTGGCCGCGCACTCACCGCGGGGAGCGCCGGGGCCAGCCACCCGCCGTCTGTGTCCGCTCACCCCCGGTTCAGGGGATGGTCGCCCCGGGCCAAGGCGGTCACGGGGGCAACCTCTCCTCGTCCGGCCATCCGCCCCCGCCGGTCATCGCCTTCCCTGCCGCGGGCACCAGGATCGAGTGAATTCTCGCCGCGCGGGACGGCCCCGCCGAGCCTAGGTTCGGGCCATGACCAGCGAACACAGCGGCCCGCGCGGCCTCGCCGGTGATCTGCGGGACGCGATCGCCCCGCGGACCGTTCTGCTCGTCCTCGGGGTGCTGCTCCTGCAGCTCGGCTTCATCCTGTCCTACGTCGGCGCCTTCCACAGCCCCACGCCGCACCGGATCGCCGTCGCCGTCGTCGGTCCACAAGAGACGGTCGACCGGATCAACGCCATCGACGGCACCCCGATCGAGGCGTCGCCGAGCCCCGACCCGGCCGACGCGCGCCAACGGGTGCTCGACCGCGACGTCGAGGCGGCTTACCTCATCGACACCGCGGGCACCACCGACACCCTCCTGGTCGCGACCGCCGCGGGCCCCGCCCTCGCCACCGCCGTCGAGCAGGTCTTCACCCAGCTCGACGCCGCGCAGAACCGCACCCTCACCGTCACCGACCTCGTCCCACCACAGCCCGGCGACGCGCGTGGGCTGACCGCGTTCTACGCCGTCGTCGGCTGGCTCGTCGGCGGCTACCTCGCCGCCGCCGCGCTCGGCATCGCGAAGGGCGCCCGGCCGGCGACCCTGCGCCGCACGGCGATCCGCCTCGCCGCGATGGTGCCCTACGCGATCGTGTCCGGCCTGGGTGGCGCGCTGGTCGTCGACCAGGTCCTCGGCGCGCTGACCGGGCACTTCCTGTCCCTGTGGTGGATCGGCGCGGCCCTCACCTTCGCCGCGGCGACCGTGACGATGGCCTTCCAGGTGCTGTTCGGCGTCATCGGCGTCGGCATCACCGTGCTGATCTTCGTGATCCTCGGCAACCCGAGCGCGGGCGGCGCCTACCAGACCGAACTGCTGCCGCCGTTCTGGCGCGCGATCGGCGACTGGTTGCCGAACGGCGCCGGCACCGAGGCGATCCGCGACGAGGTCTACTTCGCCGGCAACGCGACCGGCGGGCCGATCGTGGTGCTGGTGGTCTGGGGCGTCGCCGGGCTCGTGGTGACCCTGCTCGCCTCGGCGTTCCGGATTCGCCGGGAAAATGCCGCGAATTCCATTACCCTGACCGGATGAAGGAACGCCCGCTGCCCAGTGGCGCCGAAGCCCAGGCCATGATCGCCGAGGCGCGCAAGGCGCTGTGGGTCATGGTCGGGTTCCTCGCCGTCATCTGGATCGTGCAGATCGTCAACTGGGCCACCGACTACGCGCTCAGCTTCGACTTCGGCATCCGCGCCCGCGAGCTGAGTTCGCTGCCCGAGGCGCTGACGGCCCCGTTCCTGCACTTCAGCTGGGGACACATCGAGAGCAATTCCGGGCCGCTGTTCATCTTCGGGTTCCTCGCCGCCTACCGCGGGGTGCGGAAGTTCTTCGGTGTCACGGCGCTGATCGTGATCGGCAGCGGGCTCGGCGTATGGCTGGTGTCGCCGGCGAACGGGGTGACCGCCGGCGCGAGCGGTGTCGTGCTGGGATATTTCGGCTACATCATCGTGCGGGGACTGTTCGACCGGCGGCCGATCGACCTCGTCATCGGGCTGGTGATGGCGTTGTGCTTCGCCTACCAGTTCACCGCGCTGCTGCCCGCCGAGGAGGGCATCAGCTGGCAGGGGCACCTGTTCGGGTTCGGTTCGGGCGTGATCGGCGGCTGGGTGTTCCGGGAGCGGCGGCGCAAGCAGGTCGAGCCCGCGCCGGCGGACCCGACGGTCATGCTGGATCCGCCGAAACAGCCCTGATCCCGGCGAACAGGTCGTCCTCGGGCGGGTCGGCCGGGACCAGCGAGCGGGCCAGCACGTAGTCCTCGGTGGGCCACACCTCGCGTTCGACGTCGCGCGGGTGGCGCAGGAAGCCGTGGGCGGGGTCGACCTGGGTTTCGTGGGCGAGCAGGGCGCGGTCGCGGACGTCGAAGTAGTCCGCGCAGTGGATTCGCGTGGTGATCGGGATTTCGGTGTCCGGCAGTTCGGCCAGGACCTCGCCCATGGCGGAGTCGAGGCCGCGTGCGGTGAGCGCGTCGTGCATGGCCTGGAACCACTGGCGGCTCAGGGTGGCGAGGTAGTAGAGCTTCGCGATCTGCCAGGGCGTGCCGGTGACGGCGTCGAACGCGGTGACGGCGACCTCGTGGGTGCGGATGTGGTCCGGGTGCGGGTAGCCGCCGGTCTCGTCGTAGGTGACGAGCACGTCCGGGCGGAACTCGCGGATGACCTCGACGAGCCTGTGCACGGCGGTGCCGAGGGGTTGCCGGGCGAAGCTGTCCGCGGGCGGGTCGTCGGTCAGGCCGGAGTCGCGGAAGCCGAGGAACCGTTGCCGCACACCGAGGATCTCGCGCGCGCGGGCCATTTCCCGGCGGCGGATCTCGGGCAGGTTGGCGCGGATCTCGGGGGTGTTCAGGCGCGGGTTGAGGACGTCGCCGCGCTCGCCGCCGGTGCAGGTGACGACCAGGACGTCGGCTCCTTCCGCGGCGTAGCGCGCCAGCGTGGCGGCGCCCTTGCTGGACTCGTCGTCGGGGTGGGCGTGGACGGCCATCAGCCGCATCGGTGCCTCCTGCGCTTTGGTTAGGTTCGACCTAATTTTAGGTCAAACCTAATCAGTTGGCTAGGGTGGGGTGCATGGAGCGCGGGTTGAGGAAGCAGCGGACGCGGCAGGCGATCTCGGACGTGGCCACGCGGTTGTTCATCTCGCGGGGCTTCGAGGAGGTGACGATCGCGCAGGTCGCGGAGGCGGCGCAGGTGGCGAAGATGACGGTGACCAACCACTTTCCGCGCAAGGAGGACCTGGTCTTCGACGTGCACGAGTCGTTCGTGGCGAGCCTGGCGGAGGTCCGGGGCCGGCCGCTGGTCGCCGCGTTCCGGCGGGCCTGGCGAGCGGGCCTCGAGCGGCGGGATGCGCTGCTGGGTTTTTCGGGGCCGGAGTTCGCCCGGATGATCGTCGAGAGCCCGACGCTGCTCGCCCGTCTGCGGGAGCTGCACGAGGAGCGGGAGAAAGCGCTGGCCGCATCGCTCCTCGACGAGCTGGACAGCGATACGGCGCGCGCGGTCGCCGCCCAGATCGGGAGCGTGGCGCGCCTACTCTTCGACGAGGTCCTGCGGCGTATCGCCGATGGTGAGCCGGAGGCCGAGGTCGCGGCGGCGGTGGGGCGCGCCGGAGAGCGGATGTTCGACCTACTGGAGTCCGGCCTGGGGTCGATTTAGGTTCTTGTGTGTACCGGCGGGGCGATGAATGGTCCGTTCATGTGTGCGCGAGTGGGCCGATGGTGGGGCGATGAACGGTCCGTTCACGAGGCGGCGAGTGAGCGGTGAGGGGACGATGAACGGTCCATTCATGAAGCGGCGAGTGGCCCAGCCATGCCTCGGTGACCGTCCCGTTGGTGTGTTAGCGAGTGGGCCAACGATGGCCCGATGAATGGCCCGTTCAGGAGGCGGCGAGTGGGCCGGTGGCGGGGCGATGAATGGTCCGTTCATGTGTGCGCGAGTGGGGCCAGTAGCGGCGTCGTGAATGGCCCATTCATATGTTCGCGAGTGGGGCCAGTGGTGGCGCCGTGAATGGCCCATTCATAACGGGAGTGGTGGGACCGCTCGTGGGGCGATGAACGGTCCGTTCATGCCTTCAGCCTTCATGACTGGGCCAGTAGTGGATCGATGAATGGTCCGTTCATGAGTTGGGTGAGCGGGAGGGCCAATGGCGGCGCGATGAAGGGTCCATTCATGTCTTGGCGAGTGGCCCGGTGGTGTCTAGGCGAGGGGACTCTTCGGGCGGCGGTGAGTGGGCCAACGGTGGCCCGATGAACGGTCCATTCATGCCTTGTCGAGTGAGCCCGGTGGTGGCCTGGTGATTGGCCTGTTCGCGCGGTCGTGAGTGGGCCAGTGGTGGTGCGATGAAGGGACCGTTCGTGTATTCGCGAGTGGGCGAACGGACGTCCGATGAACGGTCCATTCACGCCGCGACGAAGGTCCCAGTCATATCGCGATGAATGGGCCGTTCACGCCCAGCTGGGCGACGAACAAACCCCACTCACCCCCCAGCAGCCTCCGCCGCCCGGGCCAGCAGTACCTCCCGCTCCCGGGTGTTGCGCGTCAGCGCAGCCGCCCGTTCGAACTCCGCCCGCGCCTCCTCCCGCCGGCCGACCTTCGCGAGCAGGTCGCCCCGTACCGTCGGCAACAGGTGGTACCGCGCCATCGCCGGCAGCTGCGCCAGCGCGTCCACCAACGGCAGCGCCGCCTCCGGCCCGGCCGCCATCGACACCGCCACCGCCCGGTTCAGCTCCACCACCGGCGACGGCGCCACCTCCGCCAGCTCCCCGTACAGCGCCGCGATCCGCGCCCAGTCGGTGTCCTCCGGCGTCCCCGCCCGGGCGTGGCACGCCGCGATCGCCGCCTGCAGCACGTACGGCCCGCGCACCTCCGACAACTTCTCGGCCCGCTCCAGGGCGGCCAACCCGTGCCCGATCAGCAACCGGTCCCACCTCGCGCGGTTCTGGTCCAGCAACAGGATCGGCTCACCGTCCGCCGTCACCCGCGCCCGGGACCGCGAAGCCTGCAACTCCATCAGCGCCACCAACCCGAACACCTCGGGCTCCTGCGGCGCCAGCCCGGCCAGGATCCGCCCGAGCCGCATCGCGTCGGCGCACAACTGCGGCCTCATCCAGTCGTCACCGGCCGTCGCCGAGTAGCCCTCGTTGAAGATCAGGTACACGACCTCCAGCACGGACCCCAACCGCTCCGCCAGCTCCGGCCCGGCAGGCACCTCGAACGGCACCTTCTTCTGCGCCAGCGTCCGCTTCGCCCGCACGATCCGCTGCGCCACCGTCGCCTCCGGCACCAGGAACGCGCGCGCGATCTCCTCGGTCGTCAGCCCGCCCAGCAGCCGCAACGTCAGCGCCACCCGCGCCTCCGTCTTCAGCACCGGGTGGCACGCCGTGAAGATCAACCGCAGCAGGTCGTCGGGCACCTCGTCCGGCTCGACCGCGATCGCCTGCTGCGTCGTCTCCAGGTCGAGCCCGATCTCCTCGTGCTTGCGCTCGGCCATCTTCAGGTGCCGGAAGTGGTCGATCGCGCGGCGCTTGGCGATCGTCATCAGCCACGCGCCCGGGTTGGACGGCACCCCGGACGACGGCCACTGCTCCAGCGCCGCGACCAGCGCGTCCTGCGCCAGCTCCTCGGCCAGCCCCACATCACGGACCATGCGCGTCAGCGCCGCGATCAGCTTCGCCGACTCCATGCGCCAGACAGCGTCGATGGTGCGGTGTGCCTCGGTGACCGTCACGGTCACCGAGCACACCACCTCACCGCGGCGAGGGCAAGCTCCTACTGCCCGTGCTGCTCCTCGATCCGCTGACGCATCCGGTCCTCGGCCTCGCGCAGCTCCGGCGTGTACGCCTCACCGAAGTCCTCGGCCTCGAACACCTGCCGGATCTCGATCTCGGTGTTCTGGAACGGCGCCCGCTTGAGCCACTCGACGGCCTCCTCCTTCGACTTCACGTCGAGGATCCAGAAGCCCGCGATCAGCTCCTTCGACTCGGCGAACGGCCCGTCGATCACCGTCGTGCCCTCGCTGGAGTACCGCACGCGCGCGCCCTTCGAGCTGGGGTGCAGGCCCTCACCGGCCAGCATCACGCCCGCCTTGACCAGCTCCTCGTTGAACTTGCCCATCTCGGCCAGCTCCTGCTCGGTCGGCATCGCGCCGGCCTCGGTGCTCTCGTCGGCCTTGACCAGGACCATGAACTTCATCGTCTTCTCCCTGCTCTCGTGGTGTCCCCGCGGGACCGTCACGATGACATCGATCGAGCACCGGGCGAATCGACAAGGCCGGACAATTTTCTTTCGGGAATCTCAGCGGACCCCGGTCAGCACGAGAACCCGCTGCTCAGTGAGGTCTTCCATCGCCGCGCGGAGGCCCTCCCGGCCGGTGCCGGACTCCTTCACCCCGCCGTAGGGCATCTGGTCCGCGCGGTAGCTCGGCACGTCGCCGACGACCACCCCGCCGACCTCCAGCCGCGCCGACGCCTCGAACGCGATCCGCAGATCGTGCGTGAACACCCCGGCCTGCAGACCGAACCGCGACGCGTTGACGCGGGCGAAGGCCTCGTCGACCGAGTCGACCGGCGCGAGCGAGAGCACCGGGCCGAAGATCTCCTCGGCGTTGACCGCGCAGTCCTCGGGCGCGTCGGCGAGCACGGTCGGCGCCACCGTCGCGCCCTGCCGCGTCCCGCCGGCCAGCAACTCGGCACCCGCGGCGACCGCGTCGTCGACCCACGACTGCACCCGCACCGCCGCCGCCTCGTTGATCAGCGGGCCGACCTCGCCGTCCACGTCCAGCTTGCGCACGTGCGCGACCACCCGGTCGGCCAGCTCGGCGTAGACGTCGCGGTGCGCGTAGACCCGCTGGACCGAGATGCACGACTGGCCGCCCTGGTAGGTGCCGAACGTCGCGATCCGCTGCGCGGCGAACTCCAGGTCCGTCCAGTCCGGGCAGACGATCGCCGCCGCGTTCCCGCCCAGCTCCAGCGTGACGTGCTTGCGCGGCACCCGGTCCTGGATCGACCAGCCCACCGGCCCGGACCCGGTGAACGACACGACCGGCAGCCGCGGATCGGCCACGAGTTCGCTCGCCGCCTCGTTCGGCATCGGCAGCACCGACCAGGAGCCCGCGGGCAGGCTGGTCTCGGCGAGGAGTTCACCGAGCACCAGCGCGGCCAGCGGCGTCGCGGGCGCGGGCTTGAGCACGATCGGGCAGCCGGCGGCGATCGCCGGGGCGACCTTGTGAGCGACGAGGTTGAGCGGGAAGTTGAACGGCGTGATGCCCAGGACCGGCCCGCGCGGCGCGCGGCGGACCAGGGCCAGCCGCCCGGCCGAGGCGGCGTCGGTGTCGAGCCGCTGCAGCTCACCGGAGAAGCGGCGGGCCTCCTCCGCTGCCCAGCGGAAGGTGGAGACGCCACGGCCGACCTCGGCGCGCGCCCACTTCAGCGGCTTGCCGGACTCGGCGTGGATCAGGTTCGCGATCTCGTCGGCGCGCTCGGCCAGGCGACGCGAGACGTGGTCGAGGGCGTCCGCGCGCACGTACGCGGGCAGCTGGGCGACCTCGTGCCGTACGTCGTGCGCGGCAGCGAGGGCGGTTTCGACGTCCTCGGCGGTCGCGTTGCTGGTGCTCCCGGCGAGGGCGCCGTCGCGGGGGCTGCGGACTTCGACGAGGTCGTCGCTCGACGCCGGGCGGCCGGCGACCCAGTAGGGGAAGGTCATGCGTCCAGCATCGGCTCGCCCGGACCGGACGGAAATGGCCGGACTGGCCAGTTGGATACCCGGAAACTGGACGAAGTGGCAGAGTGGTGGACATGCCGGTGACCCTGCGGCGGCTGCTCGCCGATCCGACGCTCGGTCTGCGTGCGCTGGCCGGGGAGTCCGGTGTGGACCGTCCGGTGGGCTGGGTGCACGTCAGTGAGCTGGACGACCCGACGCCGTTCCTCGAAGGCGGCGAGCTGCTGCTCACCACGGGATTGCGCCTGTCGGGCGAGACCGAGTACGTGGACCGGCTGACCGCGCGCGGGCTGGCCGGGCTGGGCTTCGGCATCGGGCTCAGCCACGACGAAGTGCCCGTCGGCCTGGTGCGCGCCGCCGCCGCGGCCGGGCTGCCGCTGATCGAGGTGCCGCGGCGGACGCCGTTCATCGCGATCAGCAAGGCCGTGTCGGCGGCGCTGGCGGCGGACTCGTACGCCGAGGTCACCGCGACCAACGCGGCACAGCAGGAGCTGACGCGGGCGGCGTTGCGCGGCCCGGACGCGGCGGGCCGGCGGCTGGCGCGGCTGCTCGACGGGTTCGTGCTGCTGGTCGGCCGCGGCGGTGAGCTGGTGCGCGCCGCGCCGGCGGCGGCCGCGGAACGGCTGGCTTCCGTCGCGGGCGAACTGGCGCGGCTGCGCGGTGGTCCGGCGAGCGCGACTTTCGAGGTGGACGGGCAGCACGTGGTCGTCCAGGTGCTGCGCAACCACGGGTTCCTCGTCGCCGGACGGCCGCAGCCGTTCGACCGCACCAGCCGGCACGTGCTGAGCGCGGCCGCCTCGCTGCTCACCCTGGCGTTGACGCGGGCGGACGGCGTGGAAACGGTGCGACGCAAGATACATACCGCATGTATGTCTTTGCTGCTGGCCGGGCATCACGAGCTGGTCGCGGGGATCGTCGATCTGCCGCCGGAGCCGGTCGAGGTCTTCGCGTTCACCGGGCCACCCGAACGGGTGCTCGACGCGCTCGAGGGGAGCCCGGTGTTTCCCGCGGAGGTGGAGGGATTCGTCGTGGCGATCGCGCCGCCGGGCTGGCCGGCCCCGGAGCTGACGGGTGGGGTGGCACCGGCGGCCGGGTACGCCGAGCTGGCTTCGGCGCACCGGCGGGCGGTGGGCGTGGCCTCGGCGACCGAGCTGGTGCGGTTCCGCGGTGACCTGGTCTCGCTGCTTCCCGCGGAAGAGGCGCAAGCGTTTGCCACCGCGGTGCTGGAGCCGTTGGTGCGCCACGACGAGGGCGGGCGGGGTGATCTGTTGGCGTCGCTGGCGGAGTGGCTGCGGCGGCACGGGCAGTGGGACCCGGCGGCGGCGCGGCTCGGCGTGCACCGGCACACCTTGCGCAACCGCATCGCCAAGGTGGCCGAGCTGACCGGCCGGGACCTCGACGACCCCGACGTGCGGGCGGAGCTGTGGATGGCGCTGCGGCTGCGCGGCCTGGGGTCGGGGAGTGTCCGTGCGTGAACTGGTGGTGCTGGGGACCGGGAGCCAGGTGCCGACCCGCACCCGCAACCACAACGGCTACCTGCTGCGCTGGGACGGCGAGGGCCTGCTGTTCGACCCCGGCGAGGGCACGCAGCGGCAGATGCTGTTCGCCGGGGTGGCGGCCAGTTCGATCACGCGGATCTGCCTGAGCCACTTCCACGGAGACCACTGCCTGGGCGTGCCGGGCATCGTGCAGCGGCTGTCGCTGGACGGGGTGCGGCACCCGGTCGTCGCGCACTACCCGGCGTCCGGCGCGGAGTACTTCGCGCGGCTGCGGCACGCGAGCGTCTTCCACGAGACGGCGGAGCTGGTGGAGTCGCCGGTGGCGGAGCCGGGCGTGATCGCGCGTGGGGCGTTCGGCCGGCTGGTGGCGCGGCGGCTGTCGCACCCGGTCGAGTCGTTCGGGTACCAGCTGGTCGAGCCGGACAGCCGCCGGATGCTGCCGGAGCGGCTGGCGGGGCTCGGCGTGCGCGGCCCGGCGGTCGGGCGGCTGCAACGGGAGGGCTCGATCGAGGTCGACGGCCGGCGGGTCGAGCTGGCGGAGGCGAGCGAGCCGCGCCGGGGCCAGCGGTTCGCGTTCGTGATGGACACCCGGCTGTGCGACGGCGTGTTCGAGCTGGCCGACCGGGCGGACCTGCTGGTGATCGAGTCGACGTTCCTGTCCGCGGACGCCGCGCTGGCCGCCGAGTACGGCCACCTGACGGCCGCGCAGGCCGGGCGCGTGGCGGCGGAGTGCGGGGTGCGGAAGCTGGTGCTGTCGCACTTCTCGCAGCGGTACGCGGACCCGGAGGCGTTCCGCGCGGAGGCGGGGGAGTTCTTCGGCGGGGAGGTCGTGGTGGCCTCGGACGTCAGCCGGGTCGCGGTGCCGGCGCGGCGGCCGGAGTCGGTGGCGGGCTGATCGCGGCCCGCGACGTGGCCGGAAGCCGCCGGTTGAGCACCATCCCGCACCCCCTCCTCCCGAGCGGCCTACGTCACACGTGTGGGGGATAACCGCAGGTCACTCAGGTGTGGCCCTCCCGGGGCTGGGTAGCCACTCCACCGGAAGCGCTTCAGAAACGGGGCGCAGGTTGCTCCTGCAACGGAAGGGAGAGAGGCCAGTGGCAACGTCCAACCTGGCGGCCGTCGACTTCGGCCAGGGTGTGTCCAACGCCTGGAGCGCGGTGGCGACCTTCGTGCCGAAGTTCGTCGCGTTCCTGGTGATCCTCGCGATCGGGTGGTTCGTCGCGAAAGCGCTGGGCAAGATCGTGAACAAGGTGCTCGAGAAGGTCGGTTTCGACCGCGTCGTCGAGCGCGGCGGCATCAAACAGATGCTCGCCAAGAGCAAGTACGACGCCTCGGACATCATCGCCAAGCTGGTGTACTACGCGGTCCTGCTGATCGCCCTGCAGATCGCCTTCGGGGTGTGGGGCCCGAACCCGGTGAGCGGCCTGCTCGCGGGCATCGTCGCGTGGCTGCCGAAGGCCGCGGTCGCGATCATCATCGTGGTCATCGCCGGCGCCATCGCCCGTGCCGTCAAGGACCTGATCGGCAGCGCCCTCAGCGGCCTGTCCTACGGCAAGACCCTGGGCACGATCGCCGCGGTGTTCATCTGGGCGCTGGGCATCATCGCCGCGCTGAACCAGATCGGCGTGGCCACCACGGTCACCACGCCGGTGCTGATCACCGTGCTCGCGACGGTCGCCGGTGTGGTCGTCGTCGGCGCCGGTGGTGGCCTGGTGAAGCCGATGCAGCAGCGCTGGGAGCGCTGGCTGGGCCGCGCCGAGGAGCAGATCCCGGCCGCCAAGGCACACGCCGAGGCCTACCAGCGGGGCCGTGAGGACGCCACCCGCGCCACCACGCCGACCGCGGAGGCGGCCACGCAGGAGATGCGCCAGCCGACCGGTTCCACCGCGTCGGACAGCGGCGCGACCACGCGGCCGCCGGAGAGCTTCCGGTAACGCGGGGAGCAACGGCCGGTCCGGCGACGGACCGGCCGTTCTCGTGCGTCTAGCGCAGTTCCAGCTCGAAACCCTGCCGGTACCAGGGGTCGTCCATCGAGGTCGCCAGCGCGCAGACGGCGAGCAGGCGGAAGGTGAGCCAGTCCATCGGCCCGGACTCGGGGCCGTGCGGCACGCTCAGCCGCCACCCGGCTTCGCGGGCGTGGTCGAGCAGGCCGCGCGCGTAGCCGGCGAGCAGCACGACACCCGCGACGGCCGCGGAACCCTCGACGCCCGCGGCCAGGATGTCGCGCACCGCGGCCGCGTGCTGGTCCACCACCGCGGCCAGGCCGGGCGCGGTGGCCACGGCGGCGACGAGCCCCGCGGCACCCAGCTGGCTGTGCAGATGATTCAGCGTCCGGCGGGACGACCGTTCCGCCCAGACCGCGGCCAAACCGAACATGCCTCCCACGGTAACCCCCGGATTCGACCTTGTGGACCGGGGCGGCGACGATCGACATGGCCGTTTTCCTCGCGGCCGGGACGCGGTGTCAGCGCGGCGTCACCGACGGCTTCCGTTACAGGTGCGGAACTTCACGATGACGAGGCGGGAATGAGACGGATCGGCGGGTTCCGGTCGCCGGGCAGCCGGGCGCGCTACGACGCCGTCTACGACGAAGGCCTGCGCGCCCTGCCCGAGCCGGCCGCGCGGCACGACGTGCCGACCGCCTTCGGCACGGTCCGCGTCTACCGCTTCGGCGCCGACGGCGACCCACTCGTCCTGCTGCCCGGGCGCTGCGGCACGAGCGTCATGTTCCGCACGAGCATCCCGCGGCTGGCCCGCCGGCACCGCGTCCACACCGTCGACCTGCTCGGCGAACCGGGCCGCAGCGAGCAGACCGCGCCCATCCGCGACGCCGGGGACCAGGCGCGCTGGCTCGACGAGACCCTGGCCGGGATCGGCCTCGGCGAGGCGCACCTGCTCGGCGTCTCCTTCGGTGGCTGGCTGGCCGCCAACCTCGCGATCCGGCGGCCCGCGCGGGTCGCGTCGGCGACGCTCGTCGATCCGGTCGCCACGTTCGCGCCGCTGCCGCCCGCACTGGTGCTGCGGGCCATCCCGGTCGGCCTGCCCTACGTGTCCAGCTGGGCCCGCCCGCGGTTCCTGGCCTGGGTCACCGGCGCGGACCCGGCGGACGCCGTCGAAGGGCGCCTGGTCAGCGCCGGTTTCCAGCACTTCCGGATCGCGCTGCCCCGGCCCGTCCCGTTCCCCGGCGAGCAGTTGCGCGGGATCGGTGCGCCGGTCCTGGCGCTCATCGGCGGTCGCAGCGTGGTGCACGACCCGCGCCGCTCGGTGGCCCGGGCCCGCGAACTCCTCCGGCACGGCGCGGCCGAGCTGTGGCCGGACGCCACCCACGCCATGCCGGCGGACGAGGTCACCGAGCGGACGCTGCGCTTCCTGTCCGGCCGCTGAATCGTCGCGAGTGGACGGTCACATACCGTCACCGTTGCCGGCCGGGTGGCCGGGGTTCCTCGAGCAGCATGGCGCGCAGGAGTTCGCGGGCCTGTCGGCGGATCTGCACCGAGTCGCCGTGACCGCCGATGGTCCACAGCAACTCGGCCAGCGCGCAGCCCGCCGTCTTCTGCAGCGAGCCCAGGTACTGCGCGAAATGCTGAGCCCAGCGGCCGTGCAGGGTCACCAGCAGCTCGTCGCCGAACTGGTTGCGCAGCACGATTTCCTCGCCTTCGCGCGCCTCCGTCCAGAACGGCAGCGCACCCGCGAGCGAGCGCCACTGGTCCGCCAGCTCGGCGATCCGTTTCCGCTCCAGGCGGTCTTCCTCGTCCTGCCGGTTCATCGTGCACTCCTCACCCTCCGTGCACGACGCTAGAACAGGTGTTCGATGATCACAAGCTCGGGGTGGGAGCCGTCTCAGGTTCGCGTGGCTGCACCCGGACCTCGAAACCGTAGCCGGGCGAGGGCGGGAAACCGGCTTCGCCGACGGCTTGGATCGACACGCTGTCGCCGGGGAAGAGGTAGCCGGATCCCTTGATGGGTTGCGGATTCGTGCCGCACGGGAACATTTCCGTGTGCCAGTCCTCGCGCGGCGATCGGTATCGCACACCCATTTTCGGCGTGCTCAGCAGGTGCGCCGCGGGGCACGCGCCGGACACGCTCAGCTCGATCGAGTACGCCTGGTCGCCGTCCTTCGTCACGGTGCCCGCGACCTGCAGGCTCCACCCGTTTCCGTAGTAGGACGTGAGAAACGCCGGCTCGGCGGCGGCGGGCGTCGTGGTCAGCAGGAACGCGGCTGCGGTCAGTGCGGCGATCGTTCGCATGAATTCGACGTTCGCAAGCGCCGTCGGAGTGCGCAAACCGCCGGTGTCCCTCGAATGAGGGTCACGTCCAGTGTGCGGCGCCGCGGGCGATCAGCTTCAGCCGGTTCTCCGCGGTGGCGAGAATGCGTTCGTCGGATTCCGCGGTGCGCGGCACGGTTTCGATGAGTTCCACCGCGGTGGACAACAGCGTGGTGACGATCATGTCGGCGAGCATCCGCAGGTCGTCGGTGCGCCAACGGCGCAGGCAGTCGAACCGGGCGAGGTCGACGGCCAGGTCGCCGGCGAACATGCGCAGCTCGGTGCGCGCGGCCTGCGGCACCGCGCCCCCGCCGGCGTGCCGCTCGCGGGTCAGGAAGCGGATGTGGGCCTCGTGCGCACGCGTGTACTCGTACAGCGTCCGCACGACGGTGTGGACGACCCGGTCGAAGTCGGTGCCGGTGTCGCGCGCCGCGTCGAGCATCCGGTGCAGGACGTCCATCGACTCGCCGAGCAGCACCAGGCCCAGCTCGTCCATCGAGGTGAAGTGCCGGTAGAAGGCGGTCGGCACGATGTCGGCCTGCTTGGTCACCTCGCGCAGGCTCAGCACGGCGAACGGGCGGTCCGCCAGCTGGGCGAGCGCCGCGTCCAGCAACGCCTGGCGGGTGCGCTGCTTGCGTTCCTGCCGGCTCACGGGCTTGACGGACTCGGCCGACACATCGCCGATCTTACGTCCGGCTCCGGGTGCGACCTGCGTCACGCCCGCACCTCCCTCGGTTGACAGCGCCCCCGGCGGGTACGCCACCATTGAGTGTACAAGTGTTCTCCGAAAATGATCCCGGGGAGGAATCATGCGGCTCGCCGCGATCGCCGAGGCGCTGCTCACCCCGCACGGCATCGACCGCTACCTGGAGCTCATCGACCCGATGCTGGTGCGCCGCGAGATCCGCGGCGAGGTCACGGCGGTCGAGCACCAGACCGCGGACACCGTCACGCTGACCCTGAAGCCCAGCGCGGCCTGGCGCGGCTTCCGGGCCGGCCAGTACGTGCGGGTTTCGGTGGACATCGACGGGGTGCGGCGCACCCGCTGCTACTCACCGGCCGGCTCGCAGCACCGCGACGGGCGGCTGGAGCTGACGATCAAGGCGCAGGGCCTGGTGTCGCGGCACCTCAACCGGGCCCGGCCGGGCTGGGTGCTGGGCCTGTCCCAGGCCGAGGGCGCGTTCACCCTTCCCGAGCCGCGGCCGGAGAAGCTGCTGCTGATCAGCGGCGGCAGCGGGATCACCCCGCTGATGTCGATGCTGCGCACCCTCGCCGACGAGGGGCACACCGGCGAGGTGGTGTTCCTGCACTACGCGAACACCCCCGGCGACGTGCTCTACGCCGGTGAACTGGCGCGGCAGGCGCCGAACGTGCGGGTCGTGCTGGCCTGCACGCACGCCGAGGGTGGTGAGCTGAGCGGGTTCTTCTCGCGGGACCACCTGGTCGAGGCCGCGCCCTGGTACGCCGGCGCGCTGACGTACCTGTGCGGCCCGGCGCCGCTGATGGACTCGGTGCGCGCCGTGTACGACAGCGAACAATTGGGTGAACAACTGATCACCGAAGAGTTCACGCCGCCGGAGCTGGTGATCGACGAGTCGGCGGCCGAGGGGACGGTGCGGTTCGCGCACAGCGGTGTCGAGGTCCCCAACTCGGGCCGCCCGCTGCTGGAACAGGCCGAGGAGGCCGGGCTCAGCCCGGAGCACGGGTGCCGCATGGGCATCTGCTTCTCCTGCACGAAGGTCAAGGCCCGCGGCCGGGTGCGCAACGCGAAGTCGGGCGAGGTGTCCGGCGAAGACAACGAAGAGATCCAGCTGTGCATCTCCGTCCCCGCCGGGGACGTGGAGATCAACGCGTAGAGGAGCTTCCCATGACCGGCTTGCAGGACCGGCTCACGCCGGAGCAGATCGAGGAGTTCGGCCGCGAGATGGACGCGATCCGGCAGCGGATCGTCGCCGACCTCGGCCAGGACGACGTCGACTACATCATGAAGATCATCCGGACCCAGCGCGGGCTGGAGGTCGCCGGGCGGGCGCTGCTGTTCGGCGGGTTCTTCCCGCCGGCCTGGCTCGCCGGGGTGGGCGCGCTGTCGCTGGCGAAGATCCTGGACAACATGGAGATCGGCCACAACGTGATGCACGGCCAGTACGACTGGACGCGCATCCCCGAGCTGAGCTCGCAGAAGTTCGAGTGGGACACGATGGCGCCAGCCGAGAACTGGCGGCACTCGCACAACTACATCCACCACACGTTCACCAACGTGCTCGACAAGGACCGCGACATCGGGTACGGCATCCTGCGCATCGACCCGGCGCAGAAGTGGCACCCGTACTACCTGGGCAACCCGGTGTACGCGACGGTGCTGGCGTTCATCTTCCAGTGGGGCGTGATGCTGCACGACCTGGAGTTCGACCGGATCGTGCGCGGTGAGCGGAAGTGGTCGGACCCCGAGCTCAAGGAGATGCGGGCGCGGATGGCGCAGAAGGCGGTGAAGCAGGTCGGCAAGGACTACGTGCTGTTCCCGCTGCTCACCGGCCCGCTCGCGCCGCTGACGTTCCTCGGCAACGCGACGGCGAACCTGACCCGCAACCTGTGGGCGTTCGCGATCATCTTCTGCGGCCACTTCCCGTCGGACGTGGAGAGCTTCACCGAGGAGGAGACCGAGAACGAGACGCGCGGCCAGTGGTACCTTCGGCAGATCCTCGGCTCGGCGAACATCACGGGCGGCCCGCTGTTCCACATCCTGAGCGGGAACCTGTCGCACCAGATCGAGCACCACCTGTTCCCGGACATCCCGGCGCGGCGGTACCCGGAGATCGCCGCGGAGGTGCGGGCGGTGTGTGAGAAGTACGGGCTGCCCTACAACACCGGGCCGCTGCACAAGCAGCTGTGGTCGGTGGCGAAGAAGATCGTGAAGTTCGCGCTGCCGCCACGCCCCCGGCGGGAGGAGCCGACGCCGGATAAGCTGACGTCCGACAGGGTTTCCGCGGCGGCGTAAGGACGTGTGATGGTCGACCCGATCGAAAGCGGCAAGGACACGGTCCAGGTGCTCACCGAATCCGCGGCCACGCACATCGGCAACATAGCGACGATCATCACCGGCGCGGTGCGGGACATAGCCCGGGAGACGGGCGACTGGCTGACGGATTTGTTCGAAATGCGGGAAGCAGCGCGCCGAGCAAACGCCGACGAGCGGGAGTAGGGCCGGGCGGCGGGAGCACAACCGGCGGTCGGCAACGCAAGCGGGCCGGTAATCAGCCTGACCGCGCGGCAGCCCTGCAAACCGGCGGCCGGCAACGCAAGCGGACCGACCACGCCCCAGACCTCCCCCGCCCCCGATCCACAGCCGATCTTTGGTCGCCGAGCAGGCGTGTCAAGGTACTCTTTCCCGCCTTGACACGCCTGCTCGGCGACCGAAACACAATCCGGCATCGGGGGCGGGAGAGGTCGGCACCCAAGGCGACCTTCCGGCGCCGTGAGGCGCTCTGGCCGAAGGCCAGAAAAGATCAATCTCCGCGCAGCGCTCGGCGCAGTAGCTTGCCCGTCACCGTTTTCGGTAGCTCCTCCCGGAATTCCACCTGGCGCGGGTATTTGTACGCCGCCATGCGTTCGCGGCAGAACGTAACCAATTCCTCCGCCGTGACCGAAAACCCCGGCCGCAGGCTGACGAAGGCCTTCACCGTCTCCCCGCGGTACTCGTCCGGGACACCGACCACCGCGGCTTCCCGGACGGCTTCGTGTTCGTACAGCACGTCCTCGACTTCGCGGGGCCACACCTTGTACCCGCCCGCGTTGATCTGGTCCTTCTTCCGGTCCACCACGTAGAACCAGCCCTGGGCGTCCATGTAACCCACATCGCCCGTGTGCAACTGCCCGCCGGGAAGCGCTTTCTCCGTTTCCGCCGGCTTTTCCCAGTACCCGGCCACCACCTGCGGACCGGACGTCACCAGTTCGCCCACCTCGCCGACCGGTACCTCGCGGCCCTCCTCGTCGACGACGCGCACAACCGTGTCGTACACCGGCACCCCGACCGACAGCGCGCCCGAAGCCGGGTCCACCGGTGCCTCCGCGCCGAACGGGACCGCGTGCGACGGCGATGTCGTCTCGGTCAGGCCGTAGCAATTGTGGATATAGGTCCCGAACGCCGCCTGGAAAGCCTTCACCGTGCTCGGCGGGATCGGCGCTCCACCGGAATAGATCTTCGTCAGCGAAGCCAGCGCCTCCCGGTCGGCGCCGGGTGCGTTCATCAACGCGATGAACACCGTGATCGACCCGACGGTGAACGTCGCGCGCTCCGCACGCACCGTCTCGATCGTCCGCGCCGCGTCGAACCGGCCCATCAGCACCAGCGGCGCGCCCACCAGCAACGCCACCGCGATGTGCCCGATCAGCCCGGTGATGTGGAACAGCGGCGCCACCCCGAGGATCACGTCGTCGCCGCTCAACCCCACCCAGTCCCGGTACGTCTGGGCGTTGAAGACGATGTTCCGGTGTGTCGTCATCGCGCCCTTCGGCGGGCCCGTCGTGCCCGACGTGTAGGTCAGGAACGCGATGTCGTCCGGCCCGAGCGTCACCTCCGGCGGCACCACCCCGCGAAACCGCGCGAGCATGTTCGCCAGGTCCACGGTCCCCGGGCACTCCACCGGCGAGGCGGGCTCCGCCCGGTACTCCAGTTCGGACGTCGTCAGCACCGTCCGCACCGCGGTCCCGGGCACGACCTCCGCCGCCACCTCCTGCCACAGCGACTGCAGCGTCACGAGCACCGTCGCGCCGGAGTCGGCCAGCAGCTGGCCCAGTTCGCGTTCCCGGTTCATCGGGTTGACCGGCACCGCGATCCCGCCCGCCTTCCACGTGCCGACCTGCGCGATCACGAACTGCGGCACGTTCTGCGCGTAGATCGCGACCCGCTCGCCGGGCCGGAACCCGGCGTCGGTGATGCCCGCGGCGAAGGCGTCGGTCAGCTCGTCCAGCTCGCGCAGGGTGATCCGGCCGCCGAAGTACCGCAGGATGTCGCCGCCGGGATCGCGGGCCACCGCGGCGCGGAACATCGCCAGCGCGCTGTCGTGCTCCACGGTGATCCCCGCGGGCTGCCCCGGCGCGTACCGCGCCAGCCAGAGCCTGTCGTCGTAGACGCTCATCACCGGCGATGATCCGCCGCCGCCGGTGGGGGCGTCAACAGCTCAGCGGTGCCGGTGGCCGTGCCGGTCGTCGTAGCGGTCCCGGTCGTAGTCGTAGTGGTGCCCGTAGTCGTAGTCGTAGTCGTAGTCGAACTCGCGCTCGTACTCGCTCCAGTCCCGGTCGAAACGCGGGATCTGGTACTGCGGGACGGAGAACTGCGGCTTCGGCGCCTGCTGGGTCTGCTTCGGCGCCGCCTGCCGGGTCGGCTTCTTCGTGGTCGGCGCGGCGGCCTTCGGCGTGGTCTGCTTCGGCGCCGCCTGCTTCGTCGCGGCGACCGGCAGGATGCCGGTGAACCGGCCCTCCGGCGGGACGGCGCCGGGGCGCTCGCCCTGGTCGGCCACGGTCGGCTCCTGCGGCGCGGCGTGCCCACCGGACAGGCTGACCGGCCCGGGCTCGCCACCCGGCCCGGCGATCCAGCCGCCGACGAGCATCGCGCCGGCCAGGGTCAGCCCGGCGCTCGCGGTGGCCAGGATCAGCGGCCGGTTCCGCCGCTCCTTCGCCGGCCGCGCGTCGGCGTCCTCGTCGACCGGCACGATCAGCGGCTCGGCCGGCTCGTCGTCCACGACGCACGCCTCGAACACGATCGTCTGGGCCGCCTTGACCTCCGCGGCCAGCGGAGCAGGGGGGGGGGGGGGGGGTGGGGC
>NZ_PQHW01000029.1 GCF_003385215.1 Amycolatopsis thermalba
TCTCGGAGATGTGTATAAGGGCCAGCGATCCCGCGCGCGAGTCCCAGGCTCCCGCGCGCGAGTTCCACGTTCCCGCGCGCGAGTTCCACGCTCCCGCGCGCGAGTTCCACGTTCCCGCGCGCGAGTTCCACGTTCGCGGCGGTGTCGTGCTGCGGCCGAATGTGGAACTCGCGGCCCTGAATGTGGGACTCGCGGTCCTGAATGTGGGACTCGCGGGGTCAGAAGCTGAGGTAGCCGCCGTCGACGGTGATCGTGTCGGCGGTGTGGAAGGCGCTGGCCGGGCTGGCCAGGTACACGGCGAGCGCGCCGAAGTCGTCCGGCCTGCCCCAGCGCCCGACCGGCATCCGCGGCAGCACCCGGCGCTGGAACCCTTCCGAGTCCAGCGCCGGGGCCGCCAGCGGCGTGTGCACCCAGCCGGGCAGGATCGCGTTGGCGCGGATGCCGTGCCGGGCCAGCTCGACCGCGATCGACTTGATCATCGCGGTCAGCCCGGCCTTGCTCGCCGCGTACGCCTGCCCGCGCGGCTGGCCCTGCACCGCCGCCACGCTGGAGGTGCCGACCAGGCTGCCGCCGGTGCCCTGCGCCAGCATCACCCGCGCCGCCGCCCGCAGGGTCAGGAACGCGCCGTCCAGGTCCACCCGGGTGACGCGGCGGAACTCCGCCAGCGACGTCTCGGTGAACCGGCTGCCCGCGCCGCCCACCCCGGCGTTGACGAAGCAGGAATCCAGGCGCCCCAGCGCTTCCACGCTGCGCGCCATCGCGGACTCGACTTCGTCCTCGTCGCCCACGTCGCAGCGAACGGCGAGCACCGTCGTGCCGTGCCGGGACAGCTCGGCGACGGCCGTGTCGTTGCGTTCGGGGTTGGTGCCCCAGATGGCGACGTCGGCGCCGGCGGCGGCGAGCGCGCCGGCCATCGCGAGGCCGATCCCGGAATTGCCGCCGGTGACGACGGACGCGTGCCCGGTGAGGTCGAACGGGTTGGTCATCCGCGGATAGTGCCCCACGTTTCTCCCGCCACGCAAGGAGTTGCCTGATGGACTTCGAGTTGCCCGCGGCGCTGCGGCAGCTGCTCGCCGACCTCGACCGGTTCCTCGAGGACGAGATCTGGCCCCTGCAACGCCAGGACGACAACGAACGCTTCTTCGACCACCGCCGCGAGTACGCCCGCACCGATTTCGAAGCCGGCGGCACGCCCCGCCCGGAGTGGGAGGAGCTGCTGCGGGAGATGTTCCGGCGCGCCGACCGGGCGGGCTGGCTGCGGTACGGGCTGCCGAAGTCGGTCGGCGGCGGCGACGGCAGCAACCTCGACATGGCGGTGATCCGCGAGCACCTCGCGGCGAAGGGGCTCGGTCTGCACAACGACCTGCAGAACGAATCCTCGGTGGTGGGCAACTTCCCGCTCGTGCACATGTTCCTCGCCGCCGGCACGCCGGAGCAGCAGAGCGAGTTCGTCGAGGACATGATCACCGGCCGCAAACGGGTCGCGTTCGGACTGACCGAACCGGACCACGGCAGCGACGCGACCTGGCTGGAGACCACCGCGGTGTGCGACGGCGACGACTGGATCCTCAACGGCGCCAAGCGGTTCAACTCCGGCCTGCACTCCGCCACCCACGACGTCATCTTCGCCCGCACCTCCGGCGCGGGCGGCGATCCACGCGGCATCACCGCGTTCATCGTGCCCACCGACACGCCCGGGTTCTCCGTGGACTTCCACTGGTGGACGTTCAACATGCCGACCGACCACGCCGAGGTGACGCTGACCGACGTCCGGGTGCCGTCGACGGCGGTGTTCGGCGAGGTCGGCGGCGGGCTGGCGCTGGCGCAGCACTTCGTGCACGAGAACCGCATCCGGCAGGCCGCCTCCGGGGTCGGGGCCGCGCAGTACTGCATCGACCGCAGCGTGGACTACGCGCGGGAACGCCGCACGTTCGGCCGCCCGCTGGCCGAGCGGCAGGCGATCCAGTGGCCGCTGGTCGAGCTGCAGACCGAGGCCGAGCTGGTGCGCACGCTCGTGCGCAAGACGGCGTGGGAACTCGACCGCACCGACCACCTGCTGATCAGCGACAAGGTGTCGATGTGCAACTACCGCGCCAACCGGCTGGTGTGCGAAGCCGCCGACCGCGCCATGCAGGTGCACGGCGGGCTCGGCTACACCCGGCACACCCCGTTCGAGCACATCTACCGGCACCACCGCCGCTACCGGATCACCGAGGGCGCCGAGGAGATCCAGATGCGCAAGATCGCCGGGTACCTGTTCGGGTTCGCGGGGCCGGGCAGGCGATGACCGGGCTGGCGGAGGCGCTGGGGCGGCGGCTGGGCGCGAAGATCACCGGGCTGCGGCGGCTCAGCGGTGGCGCGAGCCGGGAGACCTGGGCGTTCACGGCCGAGCCCGGCGGGCGGCTGGTGCTGCGGCGGGACCCGCCGGGGGAGTGCCGTCCGGAGGAGATGGCGCAGGAGGCCGCGTTGTTCCGGGCCGCGCGCGAGGCCGGTGTCCCGGTGCCGCGGCTGGTGGACCACGGCGCGGACGTGCTGGGCTCGCCGTACCTGATCACCGAGCACGTCGACGGCGAGACGATTCCCCGGCGGCTGCTGCGGGAACCGGAGCTCGCGGACGTGCGGCCGAAGCTCGCCGCCGAGCTGGGCCGGGTGGCGGCGCGGATCCACGCGATGCCCGCCGTGCCCGGACTGTCCGAGGTGGATCCGCTGAACTCGCTGGTGGAGCTGTACGACTCGCTCGGCCAGCCGTTGCCGTCGCTGGAAATCGGGCTGCGGTGGCTGCGAGAACACCGGCCGGAACCGGCGGGGGACACCGTCGTGCACGGCGACTTCCGCAACGGCAACCTGATCGTCGGCCCGGACGGGCTCGCCGCCGTGCTGGACTGGGAGCTGGCGCACCGCGGCGACCCGCTGGAGGACCTGGGCTGGTTGTGCGTCAAGGCGTGGCGGTTCGGCTCGCCGCTGCCCGTGGGCGGGTTCGGCAGCCGGGAGGAGCTGCTGGACGGCTACGCCGAGGTGGCCGGGTTCCGGCCCGATCCGGCGGCGGTGCACTGGTGGGAGGTGTTCGGGACGGTCCGGTGGGCGGTGTTGTGCCTGCGGCAGGCCGACCGGCATCTGAGCGGGCGCATCCGGTCGGTCGAGCTGGCGGCGGTCGGGCGGCGGGTGTGCGAGCACGAGCACGACCTGCTCACCGCGCTCGGGGTGCCGGTGGCTCCGGTCGACGCGGTGCCGGATCCGGTGCCCGATCTGCACGGCCGGCCTAGCGCGGCCGAGCTGGTCGAAGCGGTGGGGGAGTTCCTGCGCGCCGAGGTCATGCCGGGCACCGAGGGGCGGTTGTCGTTCCAGGCCCGGGTGGCGGCGAACGTGCTGGGCATCGTCTCGCGGGAGTTGCGTTGCGGTGCCGGGCAGGAGCGGCGGCACGGGGAACGGCTGGCGGCGCTGGGGTTCTCGTCGCGCGCGGAGCTGGCGCGGGCGTTGCGGTCGGGTGCCGTGGCGGTGGCGGAGGTCGTCGCGGCGGTGCGGACCGACGTGATCGACCGGGTGCTGGTGGCGAATCCGAAGTACCTGGAGCAGGAGTGAGGGAGATCGCGAGCGGGCTGCGGTTCCCGGAGGGGCCGGTCGCGCTGGACGACGGTTCGGTGCTGGTGGTGGAGATCGAGCGCGGCACGGTGTCGCGGGTGTGGCCGGACGGGTCGGTGACCGTGGTGGCGGACTGCGGCGGCGGGCCGAACGGCGCGGCGATCGGCCCGGACGGGGCGGTCTACGTCTGCAACAACGGCGGGTTCGCCTGGCACCACCGCGGCGGGGTGACGCTGCCCGGGGACCAGCCGCCGGACTACCGGGGCGGGTGCGTCCAGCGGGTGTCGTGGGACGGCGCGGTGACGGAGCTGTACACGTCGGTGGACGGGCGGCCGTTGCGCGGGCCCAACGACCTGGTGTTCGACGCGCACGGCGGGTTCTACTTCACCGACCTGGGCAAACACCGGCCGCGGGAGAGCGATCGCGGTGGGTTGTACTACGCGCGGGCGGACGGTTCGCGGGTCGCGGAGATCGCCTACGGGTTCACCGGGCTGAACGGGGTGGGCCTGTCCCCGGACGGTTCGCGGGTGTACGCGGCGGAGACGGTGACCGGGCGGGTGTGGTTCTGGAACGTGGACGGGCCGGGCCGGATTTCGCGCCCGCCGGGTGGGGTGCACGGCCCCGCGGGGGCGGCGTTGCTGCACGGTTTCGGCGGCTACCAGATGCTCGACTCGCTCGCGGTGGATTCGGCGGGCAACGTCTGCGTGGCGACGCTCATGACGGGCGGGATCAGCGTGCTCAGCCCGGCGGGGGAGCTGCTGGAGGTGGTGCGGCCGCCGGAGCCGGACCGGTTCGTGACGAACATCTGCTTCGGCGGCCCCGGCCTGCGGACGGCGTACATCACGTCGTCGGGTGCCGGCAAGCTCTACGCGACGGAGTGGCCGCGCCCCGGCCTGCGGCTGAACTACGCGGATGCCGCGCCGACAGGCAGCTGACGGGCGGAAATTCACCCGGACGGGGCCCGCGGGCTCAGGTGCCCTTCGTCCGCTTGTCCAGCCGCGCGTGCAGCGGTGCCACCTCTGCGAGGGTGCGTGAGCCACTCGCCCGGTCGTGCCGGGCCACCCGCTCGGGTTGCGGCTCAACTATGCGGGGGCACGGGCCGCGGTGACGGCCCGGGACGGTGCGCAAGTCACCTTCCGGGGTGGTCGTTTCCGGGCACCGGCGCGAGGCGGCCGTTCCGGAGCCAACCGCCCGGCCCGCGGGCTCAGCTGCCCTTCGTCAGCTTGTCCAGCTGCGTTTGCAGCTCGTCCAGCCGCGCGTGCAGCAGCGCCACCTCCGCCGACAGCAGCGGCACCAGCTCCGGCCCGCCGGTCGTGGCGCCCGTGGTGAACGCCACCGCCCGGTCGTCCCGGTGCACGGGCACCCCGGCCAGGCGGCTGAAGTGCTCCAGCGTCAGCGGTGGCCGGTTGCCCGCGCACGTCGAGCACACCGGCAGCAGCTTGCGCCATCCCACGACCCCGGTGCCGGTCGCCACGAACACCTGCGCCGGCCACCCGCACGCGCACAACCCGGCGTGCACGGCCGTCACCGTCTGCTTCGAGTACCGCACGCCCCGCTCGTACAGGAAGTACCGCCCCGCGGCGTCCACCTCCAGCAGCACGCTCTGCTGGTACTGCGGATCGCACGCCAGGGCGCGGGCGTCGGCGAGTTCGTGGAAGCAGTAGAACCCGCAGTCGCACAGGCGGGACGGGCTCTGGTGGCGGCTGCTCTGCGCGCACTTCGCCTCGGCGGTCACCCGGTAGGCGTGCGTGCGGCCGAGCGACACCCCGGTGAACCCGGCTTCGGTGCCGTCGGCGGAGAGCATCGGGTACGCGAGCTTGTAACCGCGCAGCGGGACGTCGCGCCGTTCCTGGGGCGTGCGGCGCAACGACAGCCAGCCCGCCATGGCTCAGCGGTCGGCGGTGACGGGGGCGGGGCGCTCCGGTTGGGGGGTTTCGGCGGTCTCGCGTGGTTCCTCGACCGGGGTGACCTCTTCGGCCGTGGATTCCTCGACGACGCCGACGGCAAGTTTCCGGCCCAGTCTCATCGCAGCCTCCTCGCGGATCACGGATGCGTTTTTCCAGCGTGACCGGTCGGCGCGGCGATGTCCAGAGCTATTCGAAACGCGCGGTGTCCCCGGCACCCGTTCGGACGATCTCCGGCTCCCCGCCGGAGAAGTCGATCACCGTCGTGGGCTCGGTGCCGCAGTCGCCGGAGTCGACCACCGCGTCGACCACGTGGTCCAGCTCGTCCTTGATCTCCCAGCCCTGGGTGAGCGGCTCCTCGTGGCTGGGCAGCAGCAGCGTGCTCGACACCAGCGGCTCGCCCAGCTCGGCGAGCCGCGCCTGCGCGACGACGTGGTCCGGGATCCGCACGCCGACCGTCTTCTTCTTCGGGTGCAGCAGCCGCCGCGGCACCTCCTTGGTGGCCGGCAGGATGAACGTGTAGCTGCCCGGGGTGGCGGCCTTGATCGCGCGGAAGATGGTGTTGTCGACGTGCACGAACTGGCCGAGCTGGGCGAAGTCGCGGCAGACCAGGGTGAAGTGGTGCCGGTCGTCGAGGTGCCGGATGGCGCGGATGCGGTCCAGGCCGTCCCGGTTGCCGAGCTGGCAGCCCAGGGCGTAGGCGGAGTCGGTCGGGTAGACGATCAGGCCGTCGCGCCGCAGCAGGTCGACGATCTGACCGATCGACCGGCGCTGGGGGTTGTCCGGGTGCACGTCGAAGTACTTCGCCATTCCCCGAGCTTAGGGTCCGGCCGGCCGGCCCCGCCCACGGCCCGTCAGTTGCCGGTGAACGACCAGAGGGTGTCGTACGACTCGAGGCCCGGGTCCCGTTGACCGCTGCGGCACAGCGTACGGATCAGCCGACGGACGCTCGGCACTCGGGACCGTCGAGGAGATCCGCCGCAATCCGCACGGAGCGGAACCTGGGCCAAGTGCACGCGGAACTGGGCTTGCGCAGCCAGGACCCCGCGCTGTGCGGAACGGTGGGTGCACCACACCCTGGTTGCGGCGCGCGGTTCCGCGGAGAGTGGCCGGTGAGGAAAGGAGAACCCATGTCGGGCAAGATCGTTGTCATCACCGGCGCGAGCAGCGGGATCGGCCGGGCGACCGCGGAAGTGCTGGCCGAGGCCGGTCACCGGGTCGTGCTGGGCGCGCGCCGGGTCGAGCGGCTGGCGGAGCTGTCGGCGAAGATCGGTGGTGCGTCGTACCGCCGGCTGGACGTCACGGATTCCGCGGATGTTCAGTCCTTTGTGGACTGGGTGGTGGCCGGGCACGGCCGCGTCGACGTGATCGTGAACAACGCCGGCGTCATGCCGTTGTCCGCGCTGGAGCGGCTGAAGCTCGGCGAGTGGAACCGGATGATCGACGTGAACCTCCGCGGCGTGCTGCACGGGATCGCGGCGGGCCTGCCGGTGATGCAGCGCCAGGGTGGCGGGCACTTCGTGAACGTGGCGTCGATCGGGGCGCACGAGGTGGTCCCGACGGCCGCGGTCTACTGCGCGACGAAGTACGCGGTGTGGGCGCTGTCGGAGGGGTTGCGCCAGGAGACCGGCCCGGACATCCGGGTCACCACCATTTCGCCGGGCGTGACGGAATCGGAGCTGGCGGACACCATCACCGACGCGGACGCGGCGGAAGGCATGCGCACCTACCGCGCGAACACGATCCCGGCCACGGCGATCGCCCGCGCCATCGCGTACGCGATCGAGCAGCCGGCGCAGGTGGACGTGAACGAGATCATCGTCCGGCCCGCCGCGTAGTTCACCGCAGCAGGGAACCGAGTCGCTGGGCCGCCTCCACCACCGTGCGGCCCAGCGATTCCTCGTCGGGGGCCGAAAAGAGCGACAGGCCGATGCTGACCTCCCGCCCGGGCACCATCGCCGAAATCCCGATCACCGACGGCGCGATTTCCCCGTAGGACACCGCGAAACCCCGCTCGCGGGCCAGCGACACCTCCTCCCGCTCGCCCGCCACCGGCGGCGCCGCGGCCAGCAGCGCCAGGCCCGCCGAGCCGCGGTCGATCGGGTCCACCTGGCCGGGCCGGAAGCTCACGTGCATCCGCGCCTGCCGCGGCTCCACGATCATCAGCATCCGCACCTCGTCGGCGTTCTCGCGCACCACCAGGTGCGCCGTGGCCTGCGTGAGGTCGGTCAGCTCCTCCAGCACGGGCCGCGCGAGCGTGCGCAGGTCCTGTTCCACCGGCTCGGCCAGCCGCACCAGGCCCGCGCCGAGCGAGATCCGCTTGAACCGGTCCCGCCGGCACAACCGGTGCGCCTCCAGCGTCCGCACGAGACGGTGCGCCACCGTCCGGTGCACGCCGACCCCCTCCGCGATCTCCGTCAGCGTCATCCCCTGCGGGTGCGCGACGAGCAGTTCCAGGATCTGCAGCCCGTTGTGCAGCGTTTTCGACATCCCCGAGTCGACTTCGGACACGCGGGCACCCCCTTGACGACGAACCGGACCGCGACCTACTGTTTCCGTAGTTCGCACGCTGCGTGCGATAATAGCACGCAGATCGCAGCGTGCAAGCCCCGGAGGAGGTCAACGTGGACGCGGACACGCTCGCGCTCGTGCACCAGCTGTACGGCGCGCAGAGCCACCACATCGACGAGGGCCGTGCCCACGAGTGGGCGGAGACCTTCACCCCGGACGGCGAGTTCTGCTCACCGAGCTACCCGGCGCCCGTCACCGGGACGGCGGCGCTGACGAAGTTCGCCGAGGACTTCGCCGGGCAGGACGGCGTCACGCGGCACGTCCTCACCAACCTGCACGTCACGCCCGCGGACGACGGCCTTGTCGTGCGCGCCTACCTGCAGATCGTGCGCACCCTGCCGGACAGCCCGCCCGAACTCCTGCGCCAGACCACGATCACCGACCACCTGGTCCGCCACGCGGGCACCTGGCGCATCCGCCACCGCACGGTGCGCCGCGACGACCTGAAGGAGAACCGATGAGCGACACACGCGCCCAGCACGAGCCGATGACGGCCGTCTACCCGGAATTCGCGGGCAAGGTCGCGGTCGACACCGGCGCCGCCCGCGGCATGGGCGCGCGCTTCACCGCCGCACTCGCCGCGCGCGGGGTGCACGTCGTCGGCGCCGACATCAACGAAGAGCAGATGCTGGCGACCGCGAACGAACTCACCGCGGAACTCGCGAACAGCGACAAGCCGGGCCAGATCGTCGGCGCCCGCCTCGACGTGACCAAGCCCGCGGACCACGAAACCGTGGCACAGCTGGCGCTGGAGCGGTTCGGGCGCCTCGACTTCTGGGTCAACAACGCCGGCATCTTCCCGTTCGCGCCGGCCGAAGACATCACGCCGGAACAGATCACCGCGACCCTGTCGGTCAACGTCGAGGGCGTCCTCTACGGCGCGCAGACCGCCGCGCGGCACCTGGAACCGGGCGGCGCGATCGTGAACATGTCGTCGGTGTCGGCCGTCCGCGTCCGTCGCGGCCGCGCCGCCTACTGCACCTCGAAGGCCGCCGTCGCGCACCTCACCGAGTCGCTCGCCGTCGAGTTCGGCGACCGCGGCATCCGGGTCAACGCGATCGCCCCCGGGTACATCGACACCGAGATGACCCGCTGGGTCAAGGAGGACCCGGAGGCGCTGCGGCACGCGCTGGACGTCGTGCCGCTGCACCGGCTCGGCTCGCCGGAGGAGGTCGTCGGCCCGCTGCTGTTCCTGCTCTCCGACAGCGCCCGGTACGTCACCGGGCACAGCATCGCCGTCGACGGCGGGTCCCGGCATGTCTGAGTACCCGGACACGGTGCTGATCACCGGCGCCGCCGCCGGTATGGGCGCCGGCCACGCCCGCGCGCTCGCCGAACACGGCACGCACGTGTGCCTCGCCGACATCGCCGACGCGACCCCGGTGGCCGAGGAGATCGCCGAGGACGGCGGCTCGGTCTCGGTGCACGAACTGGACGTCACCGACCCCGCCGCGTGGGCGCGCGTGGTCGAGGAGATTCGCGCCCAGCGCGGCCGCCTCACCGGCCTGGTCAACAACGCCGGCATCTCGCGTCGCCTGGAGTTCCTCGACACCACCGACGAGATCTGGGACCGGGTGCTGCGCGTCAACCTGTCCGGCCCGTTCTACGGCATGAAGGCCGTCGCCGGGCTGATGCGTGACTCCGGCGGCGGGTCGATCGTCAACATCTCCTCGATCTCCGGCCAGATCGGCTACTTCTCGCCCGCGTACAGCTCCAGCAAGTGGGGGCTGACCGGACTGTCCAAATCGGCCGCCGGAAACTTCGCGAAGTGGGGGATCCGGGTCAACTCCGTCCACCCCGGACTCGTCGAGACCGCGTTGCTGGCCGGGTCCGGCAGCTTCGTCGCCTCGGCCGTGGCGAGCATCCCGGCCGGGCGCATGGCGACACCCGCGGAGATCACCGAGGCGGTGCTGTTCCTGCTGTCGAGCAGGTCCAGCTACATGACCGGCAGCGAGGTCACCGTGGACGGTGGCCTGGTGTCCAACGGCCTCTACCACCGCATCATCGCCGAGACCGGAGGGGATTTCGCGTGACCGACGAATGGGACGTCGTGGTCGTCGGCGAAGCCGTCGTCGGGCTCGCCGCGGCCGTCTCCGCCGCCGAGCGGGGCGCTTCGGTGCTGCTGTTCGAATCCGAAACCGACCTCGGCGGCTCGACCCAGCTCTCCGCCGGCATGTTCACCGCCGCCGGCACGAGCGTGCAGGCCGCGCTGGGCGTCGAGGACTCCGCCGAGCGGTTCTTCCAGCACTACATGGACCTCAACGCCTGGCAGCTCAACCCCGGGCTGATCGAGGCGTTCTGCCGCCACTCGGGCCCGACGCTGGAGTGGCTGATCGGCCTGGGCGTGGAGATCCCGGCGAAGGTGTCCGGCGACGCGCACACCCCGGGCCTGTGCCGGGCCGGGGTCGAGGACGTGTGGCGCGGGCACGTGCCCAAGGACCAGGGCTACGGCGTGGTGCAGGTGCTCGCCAAGGCCGCGCGCGCCCGGGGCGTCGAGGTCGTCTTCAACACCCGCGTCGAGCGGCTGATCGAGACAGGCGGCCGGGTCCGCGGCGTCGTCGCCGACGGCATCGAGGTGCGGGCGGGCGCGGTGGTGGTCGCGAGCGGCGGGTTCGCCCGGGACCCCGGCCTGCTGGCCCGTTACTACCCGGCGGCGCTGCGGGCGGGCGAGGACCTGTTCGTCGTCGCCGCCGACGGCAGCCGCGGCGACCACCTGCGCTTCGGCGAGCAGGTCGGTGCCGGGGTCACCGGCGCGGGCTGGGGCCTGATGCTGCCCACCGCGTACTTCCAGCGGCTGCACCACTGGCAGTCCGGGTTCCCGCCCAAGTCGCGGATCCACGTCGACGCGGCCGGCCGCCGGTTCATGGACGAAGACGCCTCCTACGCGGTGTCCAGCGACATCATCGAGGCCCACGGCGGCACCGCTTGGGTGATCTTCGACGAACGCGCCCGCCGCGGCCTGCCGCCCGGGTACGCGCACTGGGACGCCGGCCACGTGCTGGCCGAGGCCGAGGCCGGGCGCACGCTGCGCGCGGGCAGCCTCGAGGAGCTGGCCGGCAAGGCCGGGATCCCCGCGGACGCCCTGGTCGCCACCGTGCGCCGGTGGAACGAGCAGCTGCCGTCCGGTCACGACCCGGAGTTCCTGCGGCACCGCACGCTCGCCGCCAAGGGCGCGACCGGCCACCCGGACCCCATCGGCGAACCCCCGTTCTACGCGGCGCGCCTGCTGCCCGCGGAGCTGGTGTGCACGCACGCCGGGCTGGAGATCGACGCCCGCGCGGCGGTGCGCGACGAACGCGGCGAGGTCATCGCGGGCCTGTTCGCCGCGGGCGAGGCCGGGGCCGGCGTGCTCGGGCCGCGCTACGTCGGTGGCGGCAACGCGGTCGCCAACGCCCTGACCATGGGCCGCCTGGCCGGCGTCAACGCCGCGGCCTGACTTCGCGCGGCACTCAACGAGGAGAGACATGAGCGAAACCACCACCGCCGGGGATCCCGGCAGCCGCACGATCCGCAAGGTGAGCAAGAGAGTGCTGCCGCTGGTCGCGCTGCTCTACGTGTTCAACTACATGGACCGGTCCAACATCAGCTACGCCCAGCTGGGCATGCAGCACGAGCTGCTGATCACCACGGCCGTGTTCGGCACCGCGTCGGCGATCTTCTTCCTCGCCTACGTCGTGTTCGAGATCCCCAGCAACATGATCATGAAGAAGATCGGCGCGCGGATCTGGCTCGCCCGCATCGCGATCAGCTGGGGCATCGTCACCGCCGTCACCGGGTTCGTGCAGAACATCCCGCAGCTCTACCTCGCGCGGATCGTCCTCGGCATCGCCGAGGCCGGCCTCTACCCGGGCCTGCTGCTCTACCTGACGCTGTGGTTCCGGCCGAAGGAACGCGGCCGCGCCATCGCGACCCTGGCGATCGCGCAGCCGATCGCGATGATCCTCGGCAGCCTCACCGGCGGCCTGATCCTCGACCACGTCCACTGGTTCGGCATGTCCGGCTGGCGCTGGGTGTTCATCCTGCAGGGCCTGCCCGCGGTGCTGGTCGGCCTGATCGTGCTCGCGTACCTGCCGAACAAGCCCAGCCAGGCGCGGTTCCTCTCCCGCGCGGAGAGCGAATGGCTGGAAGCCGAGATCAACAAGGACTACGCGCCGGAACAGCAGGAGACCTTCCTCGGCCAGCTGCGGGTGATGAAGGACCGCAAGGTGCTGTACCTGGCGTTCGCGAACCTGTTCGCCGCGTGCGGCCTGTACGGGTTCACCTTCTTCCTGCCGCAGATCGTCAAGCAGATGGACCCGTCGTACTCGGCGACCAACATCGGGTTCCTCGGCGTGATCCCGTGGATCGTCGGCGCCATCGGGATGCTGCTGGTGGCGCGCAACTCCGACCGCACCGGCGAACGGCGCGGGCACGTGGTGGCGATGATGCTGCTGGCCGCGATCGGCCTGTTCGGCACGATCCAGTTCCGGCACACCCCGGTGGCGGCGCTGATCTGCCTGTCGCTGGTCGCGATCGGCGTGCTCGGCTACCTCGCGCCGTACTGGGCGCTGGCCTCGCGCGTGCTGTCGAAGGAGCACACCGCGGTCGGGCTGGCCGCGATCAACTCGATCGCCGCGCTGGGCGGGTTCTTCGGGCCGTACGTGATCGGCAAGAACGCCACGGCCGACGACGTGTCGGTGGGCCTGTACTTCCCGATCGGCTGCCTGGTCCTCTGCGCGGTGATGCTGTCCTTCCTCAAGGTGACCAGGGAACGACGTGTCGCAGCTGCCGCCCATGAGGTAGTTTAGATATTAACTACTTCTTCCGGCGATAGGGTTGCGGTCATGGCTGAGGGCGAGCTCGACTTCTGGTCCTTCGTCGAGCTCGCCAACCGCCGGCTCGCCGGGGAGTTCGGCTTCCGGCACCAGCTCGCCACCGAGGTGCTGCTGACCCTGAACCGGGCCTCCAACATCGTCACCTACGACCTGGAGGCCAGCGTCCACCGGCCGCGCGGCCATTCCTGGTCGGCGTTCCGGCTGCTGTTCGTCACGTGGCTGGCCGGCCCCCTGGAGGCCAAGAAGGCCGCCGAGCTGACCGGCATGAGCCGCGCGGCGGTGTCCAACCTGGCGAAGACCCTGGTCGCGGACGGGCTGCTGGAGCGCGCGCCCGGCGAGCACGACGGCCGCTCGGTGCTGCTGTCGCTGTCCGAGCGCGGCCGGGCCGAGATGGTCGAGGTGTTCCGCGAGCACAACGAGCGCGAGCACGAGTGGACCAGCGTGCTCACCGAGGCCGAGCAGCGCATTCTCGTGATGCTGCTGGACAAGCTGATCACCAACCGCGACCAGTTCGACGTGCGCGGCCGCAACTGACCCTTGCGCGCCGGAGAAGTAGTACATACATTTACTACATCGGACCGGCAAGGAGGCGAGGTCATGGCGTACTACCGGCAGGTCGGTGCGGTTCCCCCCAAGCGGCACACGCAGCACCGCACGCCCGAGGGCGGCCTGTACTACGAGGAGCTGATGGGGGAGGAGGGCTTCTCCAGCGACTCCTCGCTGCTCTACCACCGCAACATCCCGTCGGCGATCGTCGATTCGACCGTCTGGGAGCTCCCGGACCTGACCACCGAGGCCAACCACCCGCTCCGGCCGCGGCACCTCAAGCTGCACGAGCTGTTCCCGGGCGAGGAGTGGAAGTCGCACGACGTCGTGACCGGGCGGCGGCTCGTGCTCGGCAACGGCGACGTGCGGATCTCCTACGTCGTCGCCGGGGAGGCGTCGCCGCTGTACCGCAACTCGATCGGCGACGAGTGTGTCTACATCGAGTCCGGTGAGGGTGTCGTCGAGACGGTGTTCGGCGTGCTGCCGTTCCGCCAGGGCGACTACGTGATCCTGCCGCGCGCCACGACGCACCGCTGGGTGCCGGACGGCCCGGTGCGCGCGTACGCGATCGAGGCGAACTCGCACATCACGCCGCCGAAGCGGTACCTGTCGAAGTACGGCCAGCTGCTGGAGCACTCGCCGTACTGCGAGCGCGACCTGCACGGGCCCACCGAGCCGCTGCTGGTCGAGGGCACCGACGTCGAGGTGCTGATCAAGCACCGCGGCAGCACCGGGATTGTCGGCACCCGGTTCGTCTACCCGCAGCACCCGTTCGACGTCGTCGGCTGGGACGGCTGCCTGTACCCGTACACCTTCAACGTCAGCGACTTCGAGCCGATCACCGGCCGCGTGCACCAGCCGCCGCCGGTGCACCAGGTGTTCGAGGGCCACAACTTCGTCGTCTGCAACTTCGTGCCGCGCAAGGTGGACTACCACCCGCTGTCCATCCCGGTGCCGTACTACCACTCCAATGTGGACTCCGACGAGGTCATGTTCTACTGCGGCGGCGACTACGAGGCGCGCAAGGGTTCGGGCATCGGGCAGGGCTCGATCTCGCTGCACCCGGGCGGCCACTCGCACGGCCCGCAGCCGGGCGCCTACGAGCGCAGCATCGGCGTCGAGTACTTCGACGAGCTGGCGGTCATGGTCGACACGTTCCGGCCGCTGGAGCTGGGCGAGGGCGGCCGCGCGGCCGAAGACCCGGCGTACGCGTGGACCTGGGCCGGTCGGGGGCCCCGGTGAACACCGTGAGCCTGTTCCGCGGATTCCTCGACGACGCGGCGGTGTTCCCGCCCGGGCTGAAACCCCTGGCGCGGGCGGTGCCGGACCACGCCACGCACCTGCGTGCGGGCTACGGCGAGCTGGTCGGCCCGCTGGTCCTGGCGGCGCCCGCGCTCGCCGAGCGCGTCGCCGCCGTCTCCGAGCCGCTGGACCTGGCGGTGACCGCGCCGGGTGGCCCGGCCCAGCTGCCGGACGCTCTGGGCCGGGCCGCCGACCTGCCGGTGCTGCTGGCCGGGTTCGAGGTCGCGATGCCCGCCGAGTCGTCGGTGCCGGAGTTCTTCCGCGCGCTGGAGGTCGCCGGTGACGTGCCGGTGTTCGTCGAGGTGCCGCGGGACTCCCGCCGCGCCGAGGTGATCGCGACCTGCGCGAAGACCGGGCATTCGGCGAAGTTCCGCACCGGCGGGGTGCAGGCTTCGCTGTATCCGGACGAGGCGGAGCTGGCCGCGGCGGTGCTCGCCGTGGTCCGCGCGGGTGTGCCGTTCAAGGCGACGGCCGGGCTGCACCGCGCGCTGCGCAACACCGACCCGTCGACCGGGTTCGAGCAGCACGGTTTCCTGAACCTGTTGCTGGCGACGGCGGCGGCCCGGTCCGGCTCGTCCGAGGACGAGCTGGTCGCGTTGCTGGCGGAGCGGGACGGATCCCGGGTGGCCGAGCGGGTGTCCGAAGTGGACCCGGGTGCGCGGGAGTCGTTCCGCTCGTTCGGGACCTGCAGCATCGACGAACCGGTGGCCGAGCTGGTGGACCTCGGACTGGCCCCGGCTTCGGCGCTGGATGGAGGAGTGACGGCGTGACCACGATCGACATCCCCGAGGGGTCGCTGTTCGGGCTGGACAACCTGCCCTACGGCGTGTTCTCCACGCGCGGGAGTGCACCGCGGGTCGGCGTGCGGGTCGGCGATTCGGTGGTCGACCTGGCGGTGGCCCTGGGCGACGAGGTGTTCGCGCGGCCGTCGCTGAACGCGTTCATGGCGCAGGGGTACGACCGGTGGGTCGAGGTGCGGTCGCGGATTTCTGCGCTGGTCGCCGGGGACGTGCCCGCGGAGGCGGTGTTCGGAGTGTCCGAAGTGGAGCTGCACCTGCCCGTCGAGGTCGCGGACTACGTGGACTTCTACGCGTCCGAGCACCACGCGTCCAACCTGGGGCGGCTGTTCCGGCCGGACGCCGAGCCGCTGATGCCGAACTGGAAGCACCTGCCGGTGGGCTACCACGGGCGGGCCGGGACGGTCGTGGTGTCGGGGACGGACATCGTGCGGCCGTGCGGGCAGCGGAAGGCGCCGGACGAGCCGTCGCCGACGTTCGGGGAGTGCCGCCGGCTGGACATCGAGGCCGAGCTGGGGTTCATCGTCGGCGTGCCGTCCGAGCTGGGGACCGCGGTGCCGACGGAGGACTTCGCGAAGCACGTGTTCGGCGCGGTGCTGGTGAACGACTGGTCGGCGCGGGACATCCAGGCCTGGGAGTACGTCCCGCTGGGCCCGTTCCTGGGCAAGAGCTTCGCCACGTCGATCTCGCCGTGGGTGGTGCCGCTGCTGGCGCTGGAGGCCGCGCGCGTGCCGACGCCGGAGCAGTCGCCGGTGCCGTTGCCGTACCTGCGGGAAAGCGAGCCGTGGGGGCTGGACGTCGCGTTGTCGGTGTCGTGGAACGGGCAGGAGGTCAGCCGCCCGCCGTACCGGGAGATGTACTGGTCACCGGCGCAGATGCTGGCGCACCTGACGGTCAACGGCGCGTCGTCGCGCACGGGCGACCTGTACGCCTCGGGCACGATCTCCGGCCCGGCGAAGGACCAGCGGGGCGCGTTCATCGAGCTGACCTGGGGCGGCAAGGAGCCGGTCACGGTCAACGGCGAGGAGCGGACGTTCCTCCTGGACGGCGACGAGGTGGTCATCTCGGCCACCGCCCCGGGCCAGGCGGGCCGCATCGGCTTCGGCGAGGTGCGGGGCCGGATCCGGCCGGCCACGGAGGCCAAGCGCTGAGGCGAGGGCACCCCGGCTCGCGCTGGGGTGCCTCCCGGCGGTGACCGCTCGATTCACCCGGATCAACGGAAACGGTTGAGCTCCCAGGCGTCCGGCAGCGGCCGGCCGGTGCTCGTGACGGCGGTCACAGTCACCACCGATCCGGGCGAATTCGGCGCGGCACCAATACTCGCGGGCCTCCGTGGCGAATGCCGAGTATGGCTGAGACCGGAACACCGCCGCAGGCACCGTCCGCTCCACCCGAACGGGTGCGGCTGAGAGCGTGGGTGGCCGCGCTGTGCGGCGTGCTGGCGCTGGTCGCGGCGCTGGCGGCCGGGCACCTCGTCGCCGGGTTGATCGCGGTGAACGCCTCGCCGTACCTGGCGGTGGGCAACGGCGCGATCGATCTGACGCCGGTGGAGCTGAAGGACTTCGCCGTGCGCACGTTCGGCACCTACGACAAGCTGGTGCTCCTGGCCGGCATGGCGCTGGTGCTGGTCGTGGTGTCCGCGCTGGCGGGGCTGGCCTCGCGCCGTTCGGTGTGGCCGGGCGCGGTGGTGATCACCTTGTTCGGTGTCGTCGGCATCGTCGCGGTCGCCGCCCGGCCCGACCTCGGCGCGGCGGCTCTGCTGGCACCGCTGGTGAGCCTGATAGCCGGCGCCGCGGTGTTCGTGGCGCTGCACCGCGCCGCCCGTCCCCGGGCGGTTTCCGCCGCTACGGGCACGTCGCGGCGGGCGTTCCTGACCACCGGGGCCGGCGTGGTGGTGGGCTCGGCTCTGGCCGGGGTGGGCGGTCAGGCACTGGCCGGCTCGAAGAACGCGGCGGCGTCGCGGGCGGCGGTCGGCCCGCTCGTCCCCGCGCGGACGGCACCGGCCATCCCGGCCGGCGCCGATTTCGCCGGGCTCGGCACCCCGTCGTTCCTGACGCCGAACCCCGAGTTCTACCGGGTGGACACGGCGCTGACCGTGCCGCAGGTGCGCGCCGAGGACTGGTCGCTGCGGGTGCACGGCATGGTCGGGCGCGAGCGGCGGTACAGCTACCAGGACATCCGCGACCGCCCCCTGGTCGAACGCACGATCACGATGACGTGCGTGTCCAATGAGGTCGGTGGTCCCTACGTGTCGACCGCGAACTTCATCGGCATCGACCTGGCCGATCTGCTCGAGGAGGCCGGTGTCCAGCCGGGCGCGGAGCAGTTGTTCGCCACCAGTGTGGACGGCTGGACCTCCGGTACACCCGTGCCGGCGGCCCTGGACCGCGAGCGCGGCGGGATGCTCGCGCTGGGCATGAACGGCGAGCCGCTGCCCCTGGAGCACGGGTTTCCGGCGCGCCTGGTCATTCCCGGCTTGTACGGGTACGTGTCGGCCACCAAGTGGGTCGTCGATCTGGAGGTCACCACCTGGCGGGCGCGGCGGGCGTACTGGCTCAACCGCGGCTGGGGCGAGCAGGCGCCGATCAAGACCCAGTCGCGCATCGACTTCCCCAAGGGTTTCGCCACCCTTCCGGCCGGAACGGTGCGCATCTCCGGGGTGGCGTGGGCGCAGCACACCGGCGTCGCCCGCGTCGAGGTGCGCGTGAACAACGGACCCTGGCAGGACGCGACGCTGTCCCGTGAGGTCAATGTGGACACCTGGCGGATGTGGTACGCCGAGATCACGGTTCCCGCGGGCACCCATCAGGTGAGCTGCCGGGCAACCGACCGATCGGGCTACACGCAGACGCAGGAGCGCGCCGGCACCGTTCCCGACGGCGCGACCGGCTGGCACACGATCTCCTTCACCGCCAAATAAAAAAAAGATCGAACCCGGTCCAATCCGGAACCCGGGCACCGCCGAATACCCGATGACAGCAGGGCGCGCATCCACTCGCGTGGCCCCGCCAATCCCGAAATGGAGTGATTCCTCGTGAAGACTGCCCGCTACGCCGGAGCCGGCCTCGCCGCCGCCGCGATGTTCTCCCTCGCCGCCTGCGGCAGCAGCGGTGACGACTCCGCCTCCAGCCCGAGCAGCCCCACCACGGCGCCCTCGGGCTCGATGTCCGCGCCGATGACCAGCGGCGCGGCCACCGGTGTGACCACCAACGCCGACGTGTTCGGTCCGGCCTGTGGCCAGCTGCCGCAGGGCAACGCGCCGGGCTCGCTGGACTCGATGGGCCCGCAGCCGGTGGCCAGCGCGGCCTCCACCAACCCGCTGCTGACCAAACTGGTCGCCGCGGTCAAGGCGACCAACCTGGTCGACACCCTCAACAGCCAGGAAGCCATCACGGTGTTCGCCCCGGCGGACAGCGCCTTCCAGGCCCTGGGTGACGCGAAGTTCAACGAGCTGGCCCAGAACCCGTCCCAGCTCGCCCCGATCCTGCAGTACCACGTGCTGCCGCAGCGCTACGACGCCAAGGGCCTGCAGGACGCCGCCACGGCCCAGACGCTCAACACCGACGGCGGCTCCGTCAAGATCGCCGGCAGCGGCGAGAACATGACCGTCAACGGCGCCAAGGTGCTGTGCGGCAACATCCCCACCAAGAACGCGACGGTCTTCGTCATCGACACCGTCCTCACCCCGGGCACGAACAAGTAAGAACCGGCAGTACCACTCCGAGCCCGGACCGCCCTCACGGCGGTCCGGGCTTCGGTCATGTCCGGGACCAGCGTCTGGCACCGCTTCCCGGCGAACCGCCGATGCCCCTCCGAGCGCGGCCGTTGCTGATCAGTTCTGGCGGTCCTGCCGAACTGCGGTCATGAACGCGTCCACCAGTTGCTGTTGCTGCGCGGGTTCGGCGTCGGACAGTTCCAGGACGTGGTCATCGATGGTGATGCTCACCCGGCGGCCCCGCCCCCGAGTGATCCACCCTCTCACGATCTGGGTGAGCCCCGTCAGCGCGGCGCTCAGCACCGCCGAGTCGGCGAGGGCGACCACCAGGCCGCCGACGCTGTCCACGCTTCCTTTGGCGCCAGCGGGGGCATGTCCGTCGCGCGCATATTCGACGTCGTCGACGTCGGCAGCCAGGAGTTCGCTGCGGAGCAATCGGGTCAAACGTTCTCGTTCTTCGAGATCGCCGTCCTCGGCCTCGACCTGCACCACCGCACGCACCAGCACGTCCTTTCATCCGGAACGACCCCAGGATGCCACAACCGGCAACGAGCTGATCACGGAACTTGTACGATCGTCGGCGTTGACTGCTCGGAAGCGGAGGTTCGGCGCGGTGGGGGAGCGGAGGATCGGGCTGGTCATCACGACCGACACCTACGCCGACGAAACGTTCCGCCAGCTCGACGCGCCGAAGGCAGACGCTGAAGCGCTCCAGGCCGTCCTGGCGGACCCGCGCATCGGGAGGTACGACGTCACTCTGCTGCACAACGCAGCCGAGCATGAGGTCCGTATCGCGATCGACGACCTGTTCTCCGAAGCCCGGCCCGACGATCTGGTGCTGCTCTACGTCTCGGGGCACGGCGTGAAGGGCGATGACGGCCGGCTGTATTTCGTCATGCGGAACTCGAACTCGCGGCGGCTTCAGTCTACCGCCATCGACGGGGACTGGGTGCGCGAGCAGATGGAGCGCAGCCGTTCCCGCCGCATCGTGGTGCTGCTGGACTGCTGCTACGCGGGTGCGTTCCTCGTGAATTCACGGCACAGGACGGGCGAGCGTGTCGACGTGGTGCCCCAGTTGCGCGGACGGGGCCGGGCGGTGATCACCTCGTCGTCCGCAGTGCAGTATTCGTATGAGGTCACCGCCGGTGCGACCCCGACCGTGACCGGGTCCGCGACACCGTCGATCTTCACCGGGGTGTTGGTCGAGGGCCTGCGCACCGGTGATGCCGACAAGGACAACGACGGCCTCGTTGATGTTGAGGAGTTGTACGACTACGTCTACGACCACGTTCGACAGTCCGGTTCCCCCCAGCGACCGCAGGCCGAGTTCGGCATCGAGGGCACCCTGTACATCGCAGCTTCCCCGGTGCCGGGGACCAGCGGTTCTCATCCGGCCGACGTCGTCGACCTGGTCGCCGGCAATTCGAACCTGAAGCTGGCGCTGCTGGAGGGAATCGAGCTGCGTGGAGGGGCGGGCGAAGGTGACGAGGAGGTGCTCGCGCGCCTGGCCGGTGACCCCGAGCCGGCAGTGGCCGCGCGTGCTCGAGCATTGCTGACCGGGCCCTTGTGGGCGGGTGCCGATCCGCTGCCGGGAACCGAGGGCCACCCGATGCCGGGGCAATCAGGGCTGGTCGAGTGGGCGAGGACGACGGCTACGTCCTTGACGACGGGCGGTGCATCCGCGACGGCCGGCAGCAGAACGGCGGGAGATGAACTGGGTGCTGCGGCGGCATGCGCTGTCTTCGCCATCGGTGTGGTGGTCTGGTTCTTCAGCGTGCTCGCCCCGTTCGTGCTGGGAAGCGCGTTCGGTCGGATAACCGACCTCACGGGGCTCGGAATCGGCAACATCGCCGCGCTGGTCGTGAGCGTGTTCGTGGTCGGCCTTTCCTTGTCCGGTGTCGCGTCGTTCTGGTGGACCCAGGGGGACTTGGACATCTACCCCTCGCAACGACTACTTCCCGGCCTCCTCGTCGCTGGTTCCGCCTCGGCGGGTGTGATGGGCACCGGTTGGCTCGGCGCCGGTACAGTCACTCTGCTCGGGCTCGCGCTGGCGGGAGCGGTGTTCGCCGATTCCGAGGACGTCTTGGCGCCGGTTCCCGCGATTGCCCTGGCGCTCTTCACCGGGTTGTGTCTCGCCGTGTTCCCGTTGCCGGTTCCCCTGTGGGCGATCGTGCTGGGCATCGCGGCTGTCGCGGGTACCACCGCTGCCACGGTCGAGTTCGCTAGAATGTACTGGACGCTCTGCTTCATCATCTGCGGACTGATGGCGTACCTGCATGTGCAGCAACCGCACTGGCGGTGGCTGGATGAGCTGGGCCGAACCGTGATGAACTGGTTGGTCTGGCGATTCTGATGTCGTGCACCTTGGTGTTGGTCCACTGTCTCATCTCCGGACCTCGCTACGGAGGCGACGCTGGCCCTGATGCCGGATCTGGCGAAATACGCTTGGTCAGCTCTGCCGCGGAACGAAGACGTCCACTTCGAACAGGTGCACCTGCTCGCCCGAGCGGTCCGCTACCTGGCCATGTCGGTGCGGTGACTGGATGCCACGAGTGACGACGAAGCCGACCAGCCTGCGCGGATCCGCTGCGCCCCGTCGCTCGAATCTGCATTCGACAGCGCCGCGCAGAGCATGCTCGACGCCGCATCCCGTCTCGAACGCGCCCGGGATCTGCTGCTGGGACAGGAGCCACCGGTCGACGGCGAGGACGAGCAGACCGAGCCAGTGGACTCGCTCGGTGCCGGCAACGAGGAGTCGGCCGCAACCAAGCGGACCTGGCGGTGACCGACGCTTCCGCTGCGTTCACCACCCTCGGCGTGGCGCTGATGCCCAGTGGAGCCCTCGTGCAGGTGATGAAGGCGATGCAGCCGCAACCCGACCATCGCCGAGGTGTTCAACGGCCGAGCGGAGGAGGCGATCCCCTTGGCCTGGGTGCACGAGCACTGGGCGAAGACCTGCCCCATGGCTGCCCGCCTGCCGACGACCGAATTCGCCGAGCTGTTGAGGCTGCACGGCGTACTTCCCGAATGGACAAGGAGCGGTCGGAACATGTCCGCGGCTGCCTCAGCCCCGGACACCGCCCCGCTCTACCTGGGTTACGGCAACGCCTGCCTGTGATTACGCCCGGAATAGGGGCTTCTACGGCTGGTACGCACGTGGGCGCTCAGGTGGCTTGTGAAGTAGCGCGAAGCGGCGGAACTTGGCCGGAGGTCGCGGATCCAGGCAGCAGTGCTCCGGAAACGGTGTGCGTACGAAGAGCTGAGGCATGCTGCAGCAGGAGTCCGGTCGCACGTCCCCGTCGATTTGCCCAGAAGCGCTTGGGCCGCCGGGCATTTGGCAGGCGCGGGGACCTCGGCGGCGGTTCTGACCATGGCAACTACGTGCAGCGACGTGACCAACTCATCGAAGCGCATCGGCAGCGGGTGCTCGAGCTGTCGGTGCCGTTACTCGCCGCCGTGGACCGCATACGTTGGTCATCGACGCGATCGGTGCCGGCGAAGTCGACGCTGAGGTCTCGCGGCATTGGGCGTCCGGCGGGGCTCATGGCGTCGTCAGCTACGCCACCGTGGCGACCGAGCTCGGCGCCGTTCTGGGCATGGCGTTCTGAAGAACTGCAGTTGCCCAGGACGTGGCGTCTCGACCAGCTGGCGAGGTCCCGTCGGGCCTGCTGTCGCTGGCGTCGGCAGGCGTGGCCGTCAAGAGTTGATCGCACGCGGTTCCGATCGGCCTGTCGACACCGGCGGCTGGCCGCTTTGGCTTCCCGGACGTACTAGGGATCGACCCTGTTGTGCGTCGTCGCATGCGGTCACGCCGACCAACCGTCCCCGAGTTGTTCCGGGCCACTCACCGGACCAGCCCGGGGCAAGCCGGCGGGGGGTGGGTGGCGAATCACCTGTAGGCCGCTACGAACCGGGTGTCCACCGTTCGGCACCGCGGTAGCGACTCCAGCCCCTCAGCGGAACCGCCATGTCCATCGTCATCCAGCCGTGTCCCCCGTCCGCTCGGTACTACTCCGAGGTACTGGCCTGCCGGTCCTCGCCGATCCCCTGACCGGCGAGGTCAACCACCAGCTCGTCCGCTCGATGCTCGTCGCGCCCATCGTCGCCCTGCCCGGGCAGTGGCTGGTCCCGCCGCCGGCCGGGCGGTGCCTGCCGCCGTGGGCCGCCGTCGTCGGGGCCGTGCGCCGGACCGGGTCCTGGTGACACACCGGACGATCGCCGGCCAACCGCTCAGCCGAGGAACACCATCGCGGCCGCGGGATTGGTGGGCTGCACGGAGCCCGGCGCGGGTTCGGCGGTGATGGCGACGCGGTTGGTGTCCGGGGGCAGCGCGACGAGCAGCGGCTGCCACTGGTGGGGGGTCTCGGCGGTGAGCACACCGGCCGACCGCGCGCCGGACGGCCCCAGGAGCCAGACCTGGTAGGTGCGAGCCGGATCGAGGGGCGGCAAGCCCGCCAGCACCACCGCCTTGCCGTGGAGGCGGGACGCCACGACCCGGGCCCGGTCCGTGTGGCCGGAGTCGTACCGCGTGGCCGCGTCCGGGGCGCCGAGCACCGTGTTGACCTCGCTCAGGTGCTGCTGCGCGGCGGCGAACTCGTCGCGTTGCTGGCCGGCCGTCTGGATGCCGAGCCCCACGGCCACCATCGCCGCCGCGGCGGTGGCCAGGACCGCGGCGCGGGCCATCCGGCGAGCCGTGCGCCGGGACGGCCACGACCGCGGCGCGGACTGGCGCACCCGGGCGACGCTGCGGAGAACCAGCCCCTTCATGCCAGGGGGTGGGGTTCGGGCGGCCGCGGCGGCCAGCCGGGCGGCGGTCGTGCGGAACCCGGCGACCTCGGCCTGGCACGCGGGGCAGCCGACGAGGTGTTCCTCGAAGCGCGCGAGCTCTTCGGGAGGGAGCGCATCCAGGGCGTAGGCGCCGGAAAGCGCGTGCAGGTGGCCGGTCACGTCGGTCCTTTCGCGTCGGTCTGCCACGGCAGCAGGGAGACCACCACCGGTTTTCGCGATTCGGTGCCGCGGCCGCCCCGGATTGCCGGTGTTCCCCGCTCGCCCTCCCCGGTGTCGCGCGCGGTTCAGGGCTTGCCGAGGCCGAACTGGACGACGTCGAGGTACCGGCCGCGGAACCCGGCTTCGGAGTAGGCGAGGTAGAACTCCCACATCCGGCGGAAGGTGTCGTCGAAGCCGAGTTCGGTGATGCGGGGCCAGGCGTCGAGGAACCGCTGCCGCCACAGGCGGAGCGTGCGCGCGTAGGAATCGCCGAGGCTGCGCCGGGTGCCGATGCGCAGCCCGGTGTGGTGGCCGACGGCGTCGGTGATCGCTTCCCGGGACAGCAGCTGCCCGCCGGGGAAGATGTACTTGTGGATCCACGTGTAGGAGTGGCGGGTGGCGAGCATGCGGTCGTGCGGCATGGTGATGGCCTGCAGCCCGATCCGGCCACCGGGAGCCAGGAGCCGGTCGAGCGTGGCGAAGTAGGCGGGCCAGTGCTCTTCGCCGACCGCTTCGATCATCTCGACGCTGGCCATGGCGTCGTAGCTGCCGTGGGCCTCGCGGTAGTCGGACAGGACGACCTCCACCCGGTCCGCGACGCCGGCCTCGGCGAGGCGTTTGCGCGCCAGCGTCTGCTGCTCGGCCGAGATGGTGAGGGTGGTGACCTGCGCGCCGCGCTGCGCGGCGCGCAGGGCCAGTTCGCCCCAGCCGGTGCCGATCTCCAGCAGCCGGGTGCCGTCGCGGACTCCGGCCAGGTCCGGAATGCCGTCGATCTTGCGCCGCTGCGCGGTCGCGAGGTCGTCGGTGTCGCCGGCGAACCAGGCTGAGGAATAGGTCATGGTCTCGTCGAGGAACTCGGCGAACAGCTCGTTGGACAGGTCGTAGTGCCGCGAGATGTTGGCCTGCGCCCCCGAGATGGTGTTGCGTTCGCCGGCCGGTTTGCGGGCGTCGGCGAACCGGCGCAGCGCCTGGAGGGGTTCGGGCACCAGGGTCGCCATGCGCGCGGCGAACGGGGTGCGGACGTCGGCCAGGTCGTCGCCGGGCAGCGGCAGGCGCATCCCGTACCGGCCGTGCACGGGCAGGAACGGCGAGACGGAGAACTTCTTGTCGATTTTTGTATGATAATCGGACCTTAGGGTGGGAGTCGCGTGTCGCGCAAGAGGGCGGGGGTCAGGTGCGGGCCGGGACCGCCTGGTTCTCCGCCAGCAGGCGGTCCCGGTGCCGCATGACGCGGCGCAGGTGGTTCTCGGTGGCGAAGCGGGCGCGTGACGGGTCGCCGGCGGCGATGGCCTCGGCGATCTGGACGTGCTCTTCCAGGGTGTTGGCCGCTTCGGACGGGTATCCGGGCCCGGTGCGGTAGGTGTCGCGCAGGAACCCGTTGAGCGGGCGGATCACCAGGGAGAAGAACGGGTTGCCGCTCGCCTGCGCCACGATTTCGTGGAACCGCAGGTCGGCGTCCAGGAATTCGTCGCGGGCCTCGGGCCGGCCGAGCGCGTCGGCCAGCCGGCGGTTGGCGTCTTCGAGGTCGGCGAGGTGCTGCTCGGTCCGCCGCGCCGCGGCCAGTTGCGCCATCTCGACCTCGAGCACCAGGCGCAGTTCGAGGAGCTGGGCGAACGAGCCCTCGCTGCGGCGCATCAGCAGGCCGTACTGCTCGGCGATGAGCCGTCCGTCCAGCTCCGCGACGGCCATGCCGCGACCGGGCTTCACGGTGACCAGCCCGCGCTGGATCAGCAGCCGGGCCGTTTCCCGCACCACGGTGCGCGACACGTCGAAGCGGCGGGCGAGTTCGGCTTCCGTCGGGAGCCGCTCGCCGGGTGCCAGCCGCACGATCTCGTCCTGCAGCTTGTCCGCGAGGGTTTCCGACAGGCGCTTGTGGAGTGCTTCGGCCATTCGGCGATCGTACGACAAACCGCGCTGCGTGGTTCCTCCCGTGCGCCTCGGTGGCGGAGAATCGGCCGGATTGACGGCATCTTTGTACGATGATAGGACGTTAGCGGCGCCCGGATGTGGCGCGTGACGAGGAGGGCTGCCGATCCATGAACCTGCACGCCTACGCCGGGGCCGTGCTCCCCGCCGACGCCGCGCGGGCCACCCTGGTGGCCCGCGTGTTCGATCCCGCGGTCGGCGGGCCGTGCGTGGCGGCGGTCCGGGGCGACCGCGCCGTCGACCTGACCCACGTCGCCCCGACGGTCTCCGAACTGCTGCGCAGGCCCGACGCGGTCTCGCTCGTCCGCGGGCACGAGGGCGGCGGGCACTGGGAGCTGTCCGCGCTGATCGAGGCCACGCTGCGGCGCGACCGGAGCGTTCCCCACCTGCTCGCCCCGGTCGACCTGCAGGTCCTCAAGGCGGCGGGGGTGACGTTCGTCCGCAGCATGCTCGAGCGCGTGATCGAAGAGCGCGCGAAGGGGGATCCGGGCCGGGCCGAGGAGATCAGGTCCCGGATCGCCGAGGTCGTCCGCGGCCGGATCGCCCAGCTGCGCCCCGGGTCGCCGGAGGCGGCCCGCGTCAAGGACGTGCTGGTCGAGGAGGGCTTGTGGTCCCAGTACCTCGAGGTCGGCATCGGGCCCGATCCGGAGATCTTCACCAAGGCGCCCGTCCTGTCCGCCGTGGGCACCGGTGCCGAGATCGGCGTGCTGGCCCGCTCGACCTGGAACAACCCGGAGCCCGAGCTGGTGCTCGCGGTCAGTTCGTCCGGCACGCCGGTCGCCGCCACCCTGGGCAACGACGTGAACCTCCGTGACTTCGAGGGACGCAGCGCGCTCCTGCTCACCGAGGCGAAGGACAACAACGCCTCCTGCGCGATCGGCCCGTTCCTGCGGCTGTTCGACGACGGCTTCACGCTGGACGACGCGCGAGCCACCGAGGTCGCGCTGGACATCACCGGCAGCGACGGGTTCACGCTGCACGGCGTCAACCCGGTGAGCGAGATCAGCCGGGACCTCACCGACCTGATCCGGCACGCGCACGGAGCCCACCACAGCTACCCCGACGGGTTCGTCCTGTTCACCGGCACGATGTTCGCGCCGACCGAGGACCGCGGCGAACCGGGGCAGGGCTTCACCCACCGGCGGGGCGATGTCGTCGCGATCAGCTCGCCCGCCCTCGGCACCCTGGTCAACGTCGTCACCACCGCGGAAGCGGCCGCGGACTGGACCTTCGGCATCCGGGCGCTGATGGCGAACCTCGCCGGGCGCGGCCTGTTGCGCGGCGCGGTGGAGGTGGGCTCGTGACCCGGGTGGTCGTCACCGATCACGCCTTCGGCGGGGTGGCGGACGAGGCCGCGGTCGCCGAGCGCTTCGGCGCGGAGTTCTCGGTGCACGCCTGCCGCAGCGAGGACGAGACGATCCGGGCCGTGGACGGCGCCGACGTGGCGTTCGTGAACTTCGCCCCGGTGACGGACGCGGTGCTCGCGGCGATGGCGCCCGGCGCGACGGTGATCCGCTACGGCATCGGCTACGACAACGTGGACGTCGCCGCGGCACGGGCGCGCGGGATCTCGGTGGCCACGGTGCCGGACTACGGCAGCGACACCGTCGCCGACCACACCGTCGCCCTGCTGCTGACGCTGCTGCGCAGGATCCCCGCATACGACCGCCGCATCCGCGAGACCGGCTGGTGCGCCCCGCGCGATCTCGGCTCGATCCCCGGCTTCGCCGACACCACGGTCGGACTGGTCGGCCTGGGCCGGATCGGGCTCGCGGTGCACCGCAGGCTCGCCGCGTTCGGTTTCCGCGTGATCGCGCACGATCCCTACGCCGAGCCCGCCGACGGGATCACCCTCACCTACTTGGACACGCTGCTGCGCGAGTCGCACGCGGTCTCGCTGCACGCACCGCTGACCCAGCGGACGCGGCATCTGCTCGGTGCCACGGCGTTCTCCCGGATACGCGAAGGGGCGGTCCTGGTCAACACCTCGCGTGGCGGGCTGGTCGACCACGACGCGCTCGCCGGGGCGGTGCGGACGGGCCGGGTGGCCGCGGCCGCGCTGGACGTCTTCGACCCCGAGCCGCTCGCCGCGGACTCGCCGCTGCGCGATCTGCCGCAGATCCTGTTCACCCCGCACGCGGCGTGCTATTCGGACAGTTCGCTGGCCGCGCTGCAACGGCTGGCCGCCGAAGAGGCCGAACGCGCGCTGGCCGGGAAACCGTTGCGCTGCCCCGTGACCGGAGGAGGTGGCCGATGAGCCGCGCGATCGATCCCCGCACCGGAGCCGCGATCGGCCCGGAGATCGCCGACACCACACCGGATCGGATCCGCGACGTGTGTTCGCGCGCGGCGCGCGCCGCGCCGTGGCTGGGCGGGCTCGCCTTCCCGGAGCGCGCCGCGCTGCTCGCGGCTCTCGGCCAGGCGCTGCGCGACCACTCCGACGAGCTCGTGGCACTGGCCGATGCCGAGACCGCGCTCGGCCGGCCGCGCCTCACCGGCGAGCTCGCCCGCACCGCCGCGCAGTTCGACCTGTTCGCGGAGGTCCTCCGGGACGGCGCGTTCTGCGAGGCCACGCTGGACGGTCCCGACCCGGAGGCGGTGCCCCCGCACACCGATCTGCGCCGCATGCTCGTCCCGCTGGGCCCGGTGGCGGTCTTCGCCGCGTCCAACTTCCCGTTCGCCTTCTCGGTGGCCGGTGGCGACACCGCGAGCGCCCTCGCCGCCGGCTGCCCGGTCGTCGTCAAGGCGCACCCCGGGCATCCGGGGTTTTCGGTGCGCACCGCGGAGATCCTGACCGCCGTCCTGACCGACGCCGGTGCCGCCGAGGGTGTGCTGACCCTGGTGCACGGCGAGGCGGCGGGCCGGGCCCTGGTGGCGGATCCGGCGGTCACCGCCGTCGCGTTCACCGGCTTGCCCGGCGGTGGCCGCGCCCTGTTCGACATCGCCGTGGCGCGGCCCGATCCGATCCCGTTCTACGGCGAGCTGGGCAGCATCAACCCGGTCGTCGTCACGGCCGCCGCGGGAGCGGCCCGGCCGGACGAGATCGCGGACGGCCTGGCGGGCAGCGCGATGCTCGGCAGCGGGCAGTTCTGCACCAAACCCGGGCTGGTGTTCGTGCCCGAGGCGGCCGGCCTGCCCGGCCGGGTCGCGGAGCGGGTCGCCGCGGCGGAGGTCGCCCCGCTGCTCACCGCGCGGATCGAAGCCGGATTCCGCGAGGGCCTGCGACGACTGCTGAACGTCCCGGGAGTGCGCGCCCTGCTGGACGGGCGGGAGCCGGCCGGCGGCGGGCACCGGGTGGCCCCGCAGGTGGTGACCGCCGATGCCCGGACGTTCCTGGCCAACGCCGCCGTCCTGACGGAGGAGTGCTTCGGCCCGGTGACGGTTCTCGTCACCTACTCCACCGAGGAGGAACTCGCGGCCGCGCTCGCCCGCGTCCCGGGGTCGCTGACGGGCACGGTGCACGCCGAGCCGGACGACCCCGGCGCCGCCTCCGCCGTGGCGGCGCTCGGCGCCAGGGTCGGGCGTCTCGTCCACAACGGCTGGCCCACGGGCGTGGCGGTGACCTGGTCGCAACACCACGGCGGCCCGTGGCCCGCGACGACGGCCGTCCTGCACACGTCGGTGGGCGCCACGGCGATCCGGCGGTTCCTGCGTCCCATCACCTACCAGGACGTGCCCCAGCCGCTGCTGCCCGCCGCGCTCCGCGACGGCAACCCGCTCGGCATCCCGCGCCGGGTCGACGGCGTGCTGACCACGGGCGGGAATGCCGGGCGGACAGGCTGATCCGGCCGCGAACCGCTGCTGCCCGTCCGGTCAGGCGCACGGCTGCAGGGCCGGCGCGGGTGCCGGGCGGCGCAGCAGTTCGGGCAGCACGGTCAGCAGGCCGAGGGCCGCGAGCCCGGCGCCCAGCCACAGCGGCGCACGCAACCCGGAGGTCTCGATCACCAGCCCGCCGAGCGAGGACCCGAGGATGACGCCGAGCGTGATGAACGACGAGTGCACCGTGTTGACCAGCGGGCGGGCGTTGCCGGCGCGCTGCACGCGGGTCACCATCGCCGGGTTCATCGTGACGCCGACCAGCCCGATGCCGAGCATCGCCACCACCGCCGGCGCGGGCAGGTCCGCGAGCAGGGCGAACGCGGCGAGGAAGACGAGGTTCAGCGCGAGCCCGGTCACCAGGACGGGCACCGTGTGCCGGTCGGCGAGCCGCCCGACGACCAGGTTGCCGACCACGGTGGCCGCGCCGTAGGCGACCAGCAGCAGCGGCACGGTGCTGCCGGCGAACCCGGTGACCTCGGTGAGGATCGGCGTGAAGTAGCTGAACGCGGAGAACGTGGCGCCGATGACGAGCGTGCTGGTGGACAGCGCCAGCCACAGCCGCGGGGTGCGGAACACGCCCAGCTCCTCGCGGAAGGTGCCACCGTCGGCGGACGGCGCGAGCGCGGGCACCCCGGCGAGCGTGGCCAGCGCGGCGGCCGCGGCGAGTGCGCCGATCGCCCAGAACGCGGCGCGCCAGCCGAAGTGCTCGCCGACGACGGTCGCCAGCGGCAGGCCGAGCAGGGTACCGAGCATCAGGCCGTTCATCACCACGGCGATCGCGCGGCCGCGCACCTCGGGGCGGGTGAGCTGCGCGGTCAACGAGACGGCGATGCCGAAGAACGCCTGCGCGGCGACGCCGGTGACGATGCGGGCGGCCAGCATCGTGCCGTAGTCGCTCGCGGTGGCGGCCAGGACGTTGCCGGCCAGGAAGATCGCGAACAACACCATCAGCGCGGTCTTCGGGTTCTGCCGCATCAGGGCGACGGTGAGGACCGGGCCGCCCGCGGCCATCGCGACCGCGAAGGCGGTGATGAGGTAGCCGATCTGCGGAACCGTGACGCCCAGCCCGCCGGCGAGCTGGGGCATCAGGCCGGCCACGACGAATTCGCTGGTGACCATCGCGAACACGCCGAGGCTCAGCAGGTAGATCGCGCGCGGCATGCGCACTCCTTCCATAGACAACTGTTCGTTCCAAAAAGCGGCCCAGCCACAAGGGCTGTCAGGAGAGCAGGGACAACGCCTGGTCCACGGCTTCGTCGAGGCGGCGGGCGTCGTCGGTCTTGCCCACGACGCGGATGCCCTGGACGAACGTGACCAGGAAGCGGGCCAGCGCGCGCGGATCCTTGTCCGCGGCGAGGCCGCCCTCGTGCTGGGCGCGGGTGAGGGTGCCGGCCAGCGCCGCCTCCAGTTCCCCGAAGGCGATGTCCACGCGGCGCGCCGCCTTCGCGTCGCGGGGCAGCAGTTCGGTCGCGGTGTTGGTGACCAGGCAGCCCTTGCGGTCGGTGTCTTCGTGGCACTCGGCGGCGTAGCCGCGGACGAAGTCGCGGACCGCGTCCAGCGCCGGGCCGGGCCGGTTGAGCGCGGTCATCGTCTGGACGCCGCGCATCTCGCAGTACCGGTCCAGGGCGCGCAGGTAGAGGTCGTGCTTGCTGTCGTAGGTGGCGTACAGGCTGGCGCGGTTGACGCCCAGGTGGCCGACCAGGTCCTGCATCGAGGTGGCCTCGTAGCCCTGGCGCCAGAACAGCTCCAGCGCGGCGTGCAACGCGGCGTCGGGGTCGAACTCCTTGGTCCTCGCCATGACCGGGAGCCTAGCGTATTGCCAACCGATCGTTCCAGTAACCCTCGTCCGGACGAGTCACGCCGGCCGGTGATCGAGTTGATCGGCAACCGCGCGCGGCCGTGATGTTGCACAATCGAATGATGGATCCGCCGGTGCGGCGGTGACCGGAAGTCATCGGGAGGCGTGAACTGATGAGCCGCACGGGGCAGGCCGCGCGCGAAGCGGTACCGCCCGAAGCGGTGCTGACCCCCGCCGCGGTGGCGAGCCGGCTCGGTGTCGCGGTGGCGACCCTGCGGAGCTGGGACCGCAGGCACGGGCTGGGGCCGAGCTCCCGCGAACCGGGTCGGCACCGCCGGTACACGGTCGGCGACCTGCGGCGCCTGGAGCGCGTGGTGCACCTGGTGCGTCAGGGCGTGCCGGTGGCGAGCGCGGCCGCGACGGTGAGCGCGGGCGCCACCCTGCCGATCGCCTCGCCCGCCCAGGTCCCCGATCGGGTGGCGAGCCGGCGGCGGCGGTCACTGCGCGGAGCCGCCGAGAAGCTCGACCCGGACGCGTTCCGCCGCATCGTGGTCGGCTTCCTCGACCGGCACGGCACCGTGGACACGTGGCAGAAGCTGCTCGTGCCGTTCCTGCAGGAGCTGGGTGAGCGGTGCGCGGAGCCCGGGGGACCGGTCGAGGTCGAGCACCTCGCGACCGACGGGATCATCGCCGCACTGCACGCCGTCCCGCCGGGACAGACCGGATCGGCGTCGGTGCTGCTCGCGTGCGCGCCCGACGAGCAGCACTCGCTGCCGCTGGAGGTGCTGCGGCACGCCCTCGCCGAACGCGGCCGCGGCACGATCTCACTGGGCGCGCGGGTGCCGCCCCGGTCGCTGCTGACGACGGTCACGATCCGCAAACCCCCGGCGACGGTGGTGTGGGCGCACTCGGCGGAGCTGGCGCGCCAGGTACCCACCGGAGAGCTGACCGGCACGCGCCTGTTCGTGGCGGGCCCCGGCTGGGACGCGGTGCCGCTACCGGACGGGACGCGGCAGTTGCGCACCCTGGCCGAAGCGGTGGAGGCGCTGGCCTGACCGGTGCCCGGCGACGCCGGGCTGAGTGACAAGGCGGCGACCGTGTGACAGCGTGACCGCATGATCGAACCTGCCGTCCGGGTCGAGCGCGCCGGCCCGGTGCACACCGTGATCCTGTCGCGTCCGCACGCGCGCAACGCCGTCGACGGGCCGACCGCCCAGGCCCTGCTGGAGGCGTTCGAGGCGATCGACGCCGACCCGTCCGCCGCGGTCGCCGTGCTGTGGGGCGAAGGGGGCACGTTCTGCGCCGGCGCCGACCTCAAGGCGGTGGGCACCGAGCGCGGCAACCGCCTGGGCGAGGACGGTCCCGGGCCGATGGGGCCGACGCGGCTGCGGATGGGCAAACCGGTGATCGCCGCGGTCGCCGGGCACGCCGTGGCCGGCGGGCTGGAGCTGGCGCTGTGGTGCGACCTGCGGGTGGCCGCCGAGGACGCGGTGTTCGGGGTGTTCTGCCGCCGCTGGGGCGTGCCGCTGATCGACGGCGGCACGGTGCGCCTGCCCCGGCTGATCGGCGCGAGCCAGGCGATGGACCTGGTGCTGACCGGCCGCCCGGTGCCCGCGGACGAGGCGCTGCGGATGGGGCTGGCGAACCGGGTTGTGCCCGCGGGCACCGAGCGGGCCGCGGCGGAGGAACTGGCGGCGGCGATCGCGAAGTTCCCGCAGACGTGCCTGCGCGAGGACCGGTTGTCGCTGCTGGAGCAGGACGGGCTGGACGAACGGGCCGCGATGGCGAACGAATGGCGGCACGGCATGGTCTCCCTGGCCGCCGACGCGACGAGCGGAGCGCAACGCTTCGCGGCGGGCGAGGGCCGGGGCGGATCGTTCGGCTAGTTGCCGTCGTTGATCGCGTTGTTGGTGCCGGTCACCAGCCAGCGGGCGACCTCGTGCAGTTTGCGGTTGGTGTTCTGCGAGGCGCGGACCAGCAGGTCGAAGGCCTGGTCGTCGGTCACCCGGTGGCGTTCCATCAGGATGCCCTTGGCCATCGAGATGACGTCGCGGGATTCCAGGGCGTTGCGCAGCTGCGCCTGGGCACGCGACCCGGCCAGCGCGACGGCGGCGTGCGCGGCGAACAGGCCGCAGACGTGCTCGGCGGACTCGTCGAACGCCTCCCGCGCCGAGGAGAACAGGTTGAGCGCGCCGAGCAGGGTCTTCCCGGTGAACAGGCGGACGGCGAGCATCGAGTTGACGCCCAGCGCGGCGGCGGCGTCGCCGAACTTCGGCCAGCGCACGTCCGCCGCGATGTCGCCGGTGCGGTAGGTGATGTCGGCGAACACCGCGTCCACGCACGGCCCCTCGCCGAGCTCGTGCTGAAGCTCGTCGAGGCGGGCCACCCGGTCACTCGACGGGGCGACGGTCGTCAGGTTCCCCGCTTCGAGCAGGGAGATGCCCGCGTCCTCGGTGCCCGGCACGGTCGTCGCCACCGCGTTGACGATGGTCGCGACCGTCCGCTCGACGTCCGGCTCCGGTTCGAGCGTGCGCACGACGGCGCTGAGCGCGTCCGCGAGCTCGAGGTCGGCGGGCTTGATGAGTTCGTCGGTCACCTGGACAGTCTTATGCATGCGCGCGGGCGGCGACAGAGGCTGCCCCGTCTTTCATCCCAGGGCCCCGCCACGACCCCGGCGAAGGTGGTGAGCCGCCTTGATCCACGCCGCCTCGCGACCGCGTCCTCGTCGTACGCTGACGCCCGTCCGCCGGGCCAGCTCGCCGATCCTCATTCCACCTACGACGAACCGGACAGCCCGGGCATTCCTACTCGCAGTACTTCAGCAGCGGCAGGATCGCCCGCTCGGTCAGCGCCGCGGGGTCCGGCTCCGCGCACGCCGCCAGCCGCGCCAGCAGGTCGTCCTCGTCGAGGCCGGTCCCGATCAGCACCAGCCGCGTCGCCGGCGCCTCCGCACCCCACGGCGACCGGTGGAACCGCAGGTACGGGCCGACGGTCTGGAGCAGGAACCGGTCCTGGTGACCGGGCACGCCGAAGTGCACCGGCCCCTTCATGCGGTACAGCCCGGCCGGCCGCTCGGTCAGAAAAGCCAGCAGCCGCCGCGGGTGGATCGGCGTGTCACTCGAAAACTCCACACTGCGGTAGGCGTCGTGCAGGTGCACGTGATCGTCGCCGTCGGAGTGCCGCAGGTCGTCGAACGACAACTGCCGCGCCACCGGCTCCCGCACCCGCGCGTCGAACAACAGGCCCGGGTCGATCGCGCCGAAGGAGGCACGCACCACCGGCCGCCCGTCGCTGACCTTGCGGACCAGCTCCAGGACCCCGGGATCGTCGCACCGGTCGATCTTGTTCAGCACCACCAGATCGGCGAACCGCAGGTGCTCGTCCAGCTCGGGGTGGCGCACCCGGTTGGCCGCGAACTCGGCCGCGTCCACGACCTCGACCAGTCCGCCGTAGGCGATCCGCGGGTTCTCGCTGGCCAGCAGCATCCGGACCAGGTCGCGCGGCTCGGCGAGACCGCTGGCCTCGATGACGATCGCGTCGATGCCCAGCTCCGGCTCGGCCAGCCGCGCCAGCATCCGGTCCAGGCCCGCGGTGTCGACCGCGCAGCACAGGCAGCCGTTGCCCATCGGCAGCATCGCGTCGACCTGCCCGGCCACCGCCAGCGCGTCCACGTTGATGCGGCCGAAGTCGTTGACGATCACGCCGATGCGGTGGTCGCGGGCGTGCGTCAGCAGGTGGTTGACCAGTGTCGTCTTGCCCGAGCCCAGGTAACCGGCGACCAGGACCACGGGAATCGCCTCGGAAGTGCTCACCGCGCAACACCCTAGGGCACCACGACGAGCTTCCCGGTGGCCCGGTCGTCCTCCATGCAGCGGTGCGCGGCGACGACGTCGTCCAGCCCGAACACGCGATGCAGGTTCGGCCGGCAGCGGCCCGCCTCGACCTCGTCCACGATCCGCTGCAACACCGCCGCGCTGCCCTGCACGGTGCGGCTGTGGAAGGCCGTGAGCCGGGTTCCGGTCGGGATCATCGCGATCGGTTCCAGCTCCGGGATCACCCGCCCGCTGAGCGAGCCCGCCACGCACACCGTCCCGCCGCGTCGCGCCACCTGCAGCGAATCCACCGCCGTGCCCGCCCCGACCAGGTCCAGCACGTGGTCCGGGCCGCAGGGCCAGATCGCGTGCACGGCCTCGGCCGGCGACCCACCGGAGTCGAAGTGCAACCGCTCGCCTGGCACCACCCCACGCGCGCCCCGCGCGGTCAGGTACGTCCCGGGCAGCGCGGCCAGGACGTCCCAGGCAGCGTCGTCCTGATCGGCGGCCAGCACCCGCGGGAACACCACGCCCGGGGAATGCCCCTGCCGGGTCCGCAGCTCCGACCGGTGCAGCCCCGCACCCGCACCCGCACCCGCACCCGCACCCGCGCCCGCACCCGCACCCGCACCAGGCTCCAGCCCTCCCGCACCGCGGGCACCGGCAGTTCCCGGATCTCCAGCACCTCCGGGCCACCCGTCCGGCAACAGACCGCACGCATCGTCCTCCTCGCCGACGAGCACGACACGCTCTCCGACGCTCAGCCGCGCCAGTGGTACTGCCGCTCCGGGCGGCCCGTCCCGCCGTAGCGCAGCCGCACCTCGGCCCGTCCGGCGGCGACGAAGTGCTCCAGGTACCGCCGGGCGCTGGGCCGCGACAGGTCCGTCAGGCCCGCGCACTCGCTGGCCGACAGCCCGTCCGGGTGCGCTTGCAACGCCTGCCGCACCAGCTCGGCCGTCTGCTCGGTCAGCCCCTTCGGCAGCGCTTTCGGCGTGCGGGCGCCGAAGACGGCGTCCACGTCCTCCTGCCCGGCGGTGCTGCGCTGCGCCAGCCGGTGCAGTTTCCGCCGCAGCGTGGCGAACTCCGCCAGCTGCGCCTGCAACGCCGACGACGAGAACGGCTTGATCAGGTAGTGCAGCGCGCCGCCGCGCAGCGCGCCCCGCACGGTCTCCACGTCCCGCGCGGCCGTGATGATCAGGACGTCGATGTCCTGCGTCGCCGGGTCGGCCCGCAGCTGCCGCAGCACCGACAGCCCGTCCACATCGGGCAGGTAGATGTCCAGCAGCACCAGGTCCGGGTGCAGCTCGCGGGCCGCGCGCAACGCCTCGGCGCCGGTGTGCGCGACCCCGGCCACGGTGAACCCGGGCGTGCGCGCCACGTATCCACTGTGGACCTTCGCGACCATGAAGTCGTCGTCCACCACCAGGACCCGCATCACCGCGGCACCTCCGCCCGCGTCGGCAGGACCGCGGTGAACACCGCGCCGTCGGCGTTGTGCACCGCCACCGAACCGCCGCGCCGCAGGCAGGTCTGCCGGGTCAGCGCCAGCCCGAGCCCGCGCTGGCCGCCGTGCTCGGCGGCCTTCGTGGTGAACCCGTGCGTGAACACCTCGGTCGCGATCTCCGGCGCCACCCCGGGCCCGGAGTCCCGCACCACCACCGACACCGCCCCGGCGTCCTGCCGGATCTCCACCTCGATCCAGTCGCCGTCCCGCCCGGCCAGCGCGTCCAGCGCGTTGTCGACGAGGTTGCCGACCACCGTCACCAGGTCCGCCGACAGCTGGTCGTCCACATCGTCCAGCCGCGTGCCCGGCGCCAGCCGCAGGCCCACGCCCCGCTCGGCGGCCAGGCTGGCCTTCGCGATGAGCAGCGCCGCGACCGCCGAGTCGGCGATGTGCGCGGTGACCTCCTCGTGCCACTTCGTCTGGGCTTCGCTGACCAGGTCGACGTAGTGCCGCACCTCGTCGTACTCGCCCAGCTCGATGAGCCCGGCGATGGTGTGCAGGCGGTTGCTGAACTCGTGCGCCTGCGCGCGCAGCGTGTCCGTGGCCCGCGAGGTCGCCTCCAGCTCCTCGCGCAGCGCGGCCAGCTCGGTGCGGTCCCGCAGCGTCACCACGGCGCCGCGCGCGATCGGCATCCGGTTGAGCGCCAGCACCCGCCCCGCCCGCAGCCCGATCTGGTCGACGCCGTGCGCCCGGCCGGTGAGCACGTCGGTGAGCCGCTCGTTGAGCCCCAGCTCCTCGACCGGCCGTCCCACGCAGTCCGCGGGCAGCGCCAGCAGGTCGCGGGCCTGGTCGTTGACGAGCGTGACGCGGTGCTGGTCGTCCAGGCCGAGCACGCCCTCCTTGATGCCGTGCAGCAGCGCTTCCCGGTGCTCGGCCAGCGCGGTGATCTCCCGCGGCTCCATGCCCAGCGTCTGCCGTTTCACCCGCCAGGTGAGCAGCAGCGACCCGGCGACCCCGACGACCGTGGCGATGCCCAGCATCGTCAGCGCGGCGCTGGGCGAGTTCGCCACACCCTCGAAGAAGCCGGGCGTCTCGGTGCCGGCCGCGACGATCCCGACGATCTGCCCGGCGTCCCCGATCACCGGCACGTGCGCCACGAGCTGCCCGGAGATCTCGCCGACCCACGCGCGGCCCTGCAGCACCGTGCTCGCGCCCAGCGGCAGCCGGGTGCGCAGCTGGTTCGGGTCGGGGGAGGTGAGGACGATCCGGTCGGGCGCGGCGATGATCACCGAATCCGCGCCGGACAGGGTGCGTGCGCTCTCGGCGAAGGCCGGCAGCGCGTCCCGCCGGATCGGATCGGCCAGGCTGGCCCGCACCCCGGCGGTCGCGGCGACCTGTTCGGCGACCGCGAGCAGCTTGCGGCCCTGCGTGTCGGTGAACGTGCGGTCGGACTGCACGGCCGAGTAGCCGAACACGCACGCGAGCAGGGCGAACACGATGATCAGCTGCCAGCCCAGCAGCTGGCGGGCCAGCGATCCTTGCGCACCCACGCCCCTCACTATCGCATCCGCGCCGCCCGATCGTGCCGTGACCACAATGACCACAACGATCGATAGGTGCCTAACGGGTGACAGCGGCCCGGCCCCGGTGCACGATGCCGGGCAACCAAGCTCCACAACGAGGTGCGCTGATGAAGAATCGCAAGGCCTGGCTCGCCGTTCTCGGCGCGGCCGTGGCGCTCCTCCTCGTCCCCCCGCTGGTGTCGGCGGGCGGCGAGGAGACCGGGCCCCAGATCCGGGGCCTGCGGATGATGGTCCCCAACTCACCCGGCGGCGGCTACGACATCACGGCCCGCACGGCCGTGAAGGCGATCGAGGACGCCGGCCTCAACGGCAACGTCGAGGTGTTCAACCTGCCCGGCGCGGGCGGCACGGTCGGCCTCGGCCGCCTGGTGAACGAGCGCGGCAACGGCAAGCTCGCCATGTCCATGGGGCTCGGCGTGGTCGGCTCGGTCTACACGAACAAGTCGCCGTCGTCGCTGCAGGACACCACCGCGATCGCGAAGCTGACCGAAGAGGCCGACATCGTCGTGGTGAGCAAGGACTCGCCGTACCAGACGATCCAGCAGCTGGTCGAGGCGTGGCGGGCCGATCCGGGCAGCGTGCCGGTCGGCGGCGGCTCGGCCCCCGGCGGGCCGGATCACCTGGCGCCGATGCTGATGGCGCAGGCCGCCGGGATCCCGCCGTCGCGGGTCAACTACATCCCGTTCGACGGCGGCGGCGAGCTGATGGCGTCCGTGCTCGGCGGCAAGGTCGGCTTCGGTGTTTCCGGCATCGGCGAGACCCGCGACCAGATCGCCTCCGGTGCGCTGCGGGCGCTCGCGGTGACCAGCCCGCAACGGGTGCCGGGCATCGACGCGCCCACGCTGAAGGAGTCCGGTGTGGACGTCTCGTTCACCAACTGGCGCGGCATCGTCGCACCGCCGGGACTGTCCGACAGCGACAAGGATCGTCTCATCGGGTTGTTCACGCGCCTGCAGGACACCCCGCAGTGGCGGGACGCCTTGCAGCGCAACGGGTGGACGCCCGCGTTCCAGCCCGGTGACGACTTCGCCGCGTTCCTGAAGGCCGAGAACGACCGGGTGGCCGCGGTGCTGAAGGAGCTGGGGCTGGCATGAGCGTGATCGAGAAGGAGACGCCCGCCACGCCGAAGTCCTGGTGGCGCGCGCACTCCGAGCTGGGTGTCTGCGTGTTCCTGTTCGCCGTCGGGGTGCTGGTGCTCGTCGACGCGCTCAGCATCCCGACCGATTTCACGCAGCGCGGGCCGGTCGGCCCGAAGGCGGTGCCGATCCTCGTCGGCTCGCTGCTGCTGCTCGTGTCGCTGCTGCTGGCGCGGGACGTGCTGCGCGGCGGCCGCGGCGAGGCCGAGGCGGGGGAGGACGTCGACCTCGACGCCCCCGCCGACTGGCGCACGGTGCTGCTGCTGTCGGGAGCGTTCCTGGCCAACGCGGCGCTGATCGACACGCTCGGGTTCCCGCTGTCGTCGGCGATCATGTTCTGGGGCGCGGCCTACGCCCTGGGCAGCCGCCACCTGGTGCGGGATCCGCTGATCGCGGCCGGCGTCTCGCTGGTCACCTGGTTCGTGTTCACGGTGCTGCTGGGCGTTCCGCTGCCCGGCGGCCCGCTGATGGGGGTGCTGTAGCTGATGGACCTGTCCAACCTGTGGGCGGGCTTCGGCACCGCGCTGACCCCGTCGCACCTGATGTTCGCCGCGATCGGTGTCCTGCTGGGCACCGCGATCGGCGTGCTGCCGGGCATCGGACCGGCGATGGCGGTGGCCCTGCTGCTGCCGGTGACCTACGGCCTCGACCCGACCGCGGCGTTCATCATGTTCGCCGGCATCTACTACGGCGGCATGTTCGGCGGCTCGACCACGTCGATCCTGCTGAACACGCCGGGGGAGAGCGCGGCGGTGGTCACCGCGATCGAGGGCAATCCCATGGCGCGCAAGGGCCGCGGCCCGCAGGCGCTGGCCGCGGCGGCGATCGGGCACTTCACCGGCGGCATCCTCGGCACGATCGCGCTGGTGCTGCTCGCACCGCTGATCGCCGGCCTGGCCGTGGACATCGGCGCGCCGGACTACTTCGCGATCATGGTGTTGTCGTTCGTCGCGGTCACCTCGGTGCTGGGCAAGTCCCGGGTCCGCGGGTACGCGTCGCTGCTCATCGGGTTGACGATCGGCCTGGTCGGGCTCGACGAGATGACCGGGCAGTCGCGGCTGACGTTCGGTGCGCTGCACCTGGCGGACGGCATCGACGTGGTGATCGTCGCGGTCGGACTGTTCGCCGTCGGCGAGTCGCTGTGGGTCGCGGCGCACCTGCGCCACAACCAGTCCGAGGCGATCCCGGTCGGGCGGCCCTGGCTGTCCCGGTCGGACCTGCGGCGGACGTGGAAGCCGTGGCTGCGCGGGCCGGTGATCGGGTTCCCGTTCGGCGCGATCCCGGCCGGTGGCGCGGAAATCCCGACGTTCCTGTCGTACGTGACCGAGAAGCGCCTGTCGCGCCGGCCGGAGGAGTTCGGCAAGGGTGCGATCGAGGGCGTCGCCGGCCCGGAGTCGACGGCGAGCGCGTCGGCGGCGGGCACGCTGGTGTCGATGCTGACGCTGGGCCTGCCGACCACGGCGGTCGCCGCGGTGATGCTGGCGGCGTTCCAGCAGTACGGCATCCAGCCCGGGCCGCTGCTGTTCCAGCGCGAGTCCGCGCTGGTGTGGGCGCTGATCGCGAGCCTGTTCATCGGGCTGGTGCTGTTGCTGCTGATCAACCTGCCGATGGCGCCGGTGTGGGCGAAGCTGCTGCGGATCCCGCGGCCGTACCTGTACGCCGGGATCCTGTTCTTCGCCAGCGTCGGGGCCTACGCGGTCAGCGGGTCGGTGATCGACCTGATCCTGCTGTACGTGATCGGCGTGATCGGGTTCGCCATGCGGCGCTTCGGGTTGCCGGTGCTGCCCGCGATCATCGGGGTCATCCTCGGCCCGGCGGCGGAGCAGCAGATGCGGCGGGCGCTGCAGATCAGCGACGGCGACCTGACCGGGCTGGTGAACTCGCCGCTGGCGATCGCGGTGTACGTGCTGGTGGCGGTGCTGCTGGCGTGGCCGCTGGCGCGCAAGCTGGTGCGGCGCAAGGAACCGGCGAAGGTGTGAGTGCGAAGAGGGCGGCCGCGGGTGGATGCGGCCGCCCTCTTCCTTTGTCAGCTGTGGTTCTGCCCCGGCGGTGCACCGGGGATCGGCTTGACGATGAGCGCGTCGTCGGGGACGCGCTCGCCGGACGGGTTCGGCGTGAAGACGGCTTCGGCCACTTCCGCGCGACCCGCTCGGCGGCGGTGAAGCAGGGTGCGTCCCGCCACGACGCCACGGCGGTGATGGTGGTGTCCGGGAGTGCCCCGGTGCGGATGGCTGCTGCACGTGGCGCCGATCGCACCCACCTCGGGGACGAAGCGGGCGGGCCGGGCAGGAGCGAGCGGAGTGCGGTCGTGGTCATCGGTTCCCTTCCCGAGGGTTGTGAAAAGTCGACGACGTGGCGGGCCGAGATGTGAGGTGCCAGACTTTGTGGCCACCGCCAGGTCATTCTGGGGCACTCATGACCCATAACGGCTAACATGTCATCTGTTTTGGTGCGTCAGACTGCTATACTGAGTCGGTGACGAGCGTAACTGGAGTCCGTGGCCGTACGCGGCGTGCGATCCTCGCCGCCGCCGCGTCCGTGCTGTCGCGTCGGCGTGATGCCTCCCTCGCGGACATCGCAGCGGCGGCGGACGTCGGTCGCAGTACCGTTCAGCGGTACTTCCCGGACCGCGACACGCTGGTGTCCGAGGTCATCGCGGACTGCCTGCGGCTGCTCGATGAAGCGCTGAAGGACGCGCGGATCGAGCAAGGGCCGGCTCGGGATGCGTTGCGCCGGCTGGTGACCGCCATGCTCGACGTCGGGGATCAGGTGTTGTTCCTGTACGGCGACGCGCGGATCCGCGAGGTGATCGCGGTCCAGGACGAACCGGATCCGGCGGCCGAGGAAGTCGATCGCCTGATCAGGCGTGGCCAGGCCGAGGGCATTTTGGACGCCGAGGTGAGCTGTGACTGGATCGAACACGTGCTGTGGGCTCATGTGGCTGCGGGGTGCACGGCGATCAGCGAGGGGAAGCTGCCGCGCCACGGCGCTTCCGAGTGGGTTATCCGCACGCTGGAGAACGGCATCGGGGCTCGACACGCGGCCCCGGCCGATGTTTCGAAGGGTGATGATTCATGACCATTCTGGTGACCGGAGCGACCGGCAACGTCGGGCGGAACGTCGTCCGGCAGCTCGCCGACCGGGGGCACGATGTGCGAGCCCTGACCCGCAGCCCGCGGCCGGGGATGTTCCCCGCGGGGATCCAGGTCTGCGAAGGCGATCTCACCCGCCCGGAGACCATGCGGGAGGCGCTGACGGACGTCACGGCGCTCTTTCTCTTTCCCGTGGCGGCGACCGCCGAGGAGGTGGTCGGCATGGCGAAGACGGCGGGAGTGCAGCGCATCGTGGTGCTGTCGTCGGGTGCGGTCACGACGGGCTTCGACACCGACTTCCACCTGCCGGTGGAGCGGGCTGCCGAAGCCTCCGGGCTGGAGTGGACGCATGTGCGGCCAGGTGAGTTCGCGATGAACAAGCTGGCTCTGTGGGGCCCGTCCATCCGCGCGGAGCGGGTGGTGCGCGACCCGCTCCCGGACGCCGCGTGGTTCCCGGTACATGAGCAGGACATCGCGGACGTGGCTGTCCTCGCGCTGACCGAGGACGGCCATGCCGGCCAGGCGTACACGCTCAACGGCCCCGAGCTGCTCACCCGCCGGCGCCAGGTGGAACTCATCGCCCAGGCGTTGGGGGAGGAGATCCGCTTCGAAGTGGTGACTCCACAGCAGGCCCGCGAGCTCTACCTCGCGCAAGGCGGTTTCGCGGCGGAGAACGCCGACTTCCTGCTCGGTTTCGAGGACTACGGAGGCGACGAGTCGGACCCCGCGGAGATCGAGGCGTTCGATCCCTCGTCCCTCGGCCCCATGCCCACGGCCGAGGCCGTCACGGGAAGACCTGCCCGCACGTTCGCGCAGTGGGCCGGCGACCACGCCGCCGATTTCCGCTGACGTTGCCAACGGCAAGGTCGAACGTTTCCCCCTGCTCGACCGGGCGTGCACCTCGGAAAGCAACGACCCCAGCAGTTCCGTGCGATACCGCGTACCGCGGCCTCGTCGACCCGGCCACCCAGCCCATCTGGCTTTGAGCGCGCTAGGGGCGTAGCCGGGCGACCTTGCCGATTTCGAGCGCGACGTGCACCTCGCCGTCGGGTGTGCGGGTCAGGCCGTGGGGTTCGGAGCCCGGGGTGGGCAGCGGGTGGTGCTCGAACTCGCCGTCGGCGGTCACGTGGCCGATCCGGCCCGCGCCCCATTCGGTGAACCAGCAACCGCTTTCCCCGTCCGGGACGATCGCGTGCGGGCGGGCTTCGCGATCCGGCAGCGGGAATTCGGTGATCTCGCCGTCCGGGGTGAGGCGGCCGATCTGGCCGGCGCCGATCTCGACGAACCACACCGCGTGATCGTCGGCGGTGATGCCGACCGGCGCGGCCTTCTCGGTGGGCAGGGCGAAGTGAGTGACCCCGCCGTCGGTGGTGAGACGCGTGATGGTGTCGGCCTGGTTGAGGGTCACCCACAGGGCGCCGTCGGGGCCGGTGACGATCGCGGACGGGTAGGAACCGCTCGTGCCCAGGGGGAATTCGGTGAGTTCGCCGTCGTCGAGGCGGCCGATGCGGTCGGTGTTCATCTCGGTGAACCACAGCGCGCCGTCCGGGCCGGCGGTGATCCCGTACGGCCCGCAGTCCGCGGGGAGCTCGACGGAGGTCGCGGTGCCGTCGGTGGTGATCCGGCCGATGCGGTGGTCGCGCAAGCGGCTGAACCACAGCGCGCCGTCCGGGCCGGGGGTGATGACGGCCGGGCCGCATCCGGGGTCGAGGTCGAAAAGCGTGGTGTCGTCGGCGATCCGCGCGATGTGACCACTGTGGACCAGCGTGACCCACAGGGCGCCGTCCGGGCCGGCGGTGATCTCGTAGGGGCCCTTGCCCGGGACGCGGTGTTCCTCGATCTGCACGCGTTGCCTCCTTAACGCGACGGTTGTCGCGCTAAGATGCTGGCATGACCGACTCGGCATCCGCAAGTGGTTTGCGCCGGCCCGGTGGCCGCACCGCCCGCACTCGTGCGCGGGTGCTCGACGCCGTGACGTCCCTGCTGGTCGAGGCGGGGTTCGACGGGCTGAGCATCGACGCGGTGGCGGAGCGGTCGGGGGTGCACCGGGCCACGGTGTACCGGCGGTGGCGGGACGTGGGCGGGCTGCTGGCGGACGTGTTCGACGCGGCCGCGGGGGACGACTGGGCGCCGGCCGACACGGGTTCGCTGGTCGGTGACCTGGTGGCGCTGAACCGGGAGGTCTTCGCGTCGTTGCGGGAGTCGTCGTCGGTGACGCGGGCGTTGATCGCGGCGTCGTTCCGGTCCGCGCCGGCCGCGGCGGCGTTGCAGGCGTTCTGGCGGGACCGGTACCGGCGGTGCGAAGTGGTGGTCTCGCGCGCGCGGGCGCGTGGCGAGATCGCGGGCCCGGTGGACGCCCAGCGGCTGCTGGTGGCCGCGACGGCGCCGCTTTACCACCGGCTCGTCCTGATGGGTGAATCGCCGCGGGAGGAATTGGCCGAACAGGCCGCGCGGGACGCGGCCTGCTCGGTCTCACCGTTTTTGACGGCCTCCGGTCACCAGGCTCGTCCGACGGTGTAGGAGCTGGTCCAGATGTTCTGCAGGCGGACCACGTCGCCGGATTCGGGGGCGGCCCAGATCTTGTTGTTCCCGGCGTAGATCCCCACGTGGTAGACCTTGCCGCGGCTGGCGAAGAACACCAGGTCACCGGGTCGCATGTCCGATTTGGACACGCTGCGCACGGCGGCCCGCTGGGCGCGGGAGGTGCGGGGCAGATCGATTCCGACCTGCTTGTGGGCGTACTGCGTCAGTCCCGAGCAGTCGAACCCGCCCGGAGCCTCGCCGCCCGTCCGATAAGGACTCCCGGCCTGCCGCGCGGCAGCCTGCACGATGCGATCACCGGTGGAGAGCTGGGCCGCGCCGGCGGGCGCGGTGAGCCCCAGCAGGGCCGCGGTCGCGACGGCGCAGGTGATCGGGAAAGTGATCATCCTGCGTATTCGAGTGGGCACGGTATGAACCCCTCCTTCAGTCCTTGAAGGCATTTCGGTTCTGCTCTGGAACTGACTCACCGGCCGGGGCCAGAACCAGCAGCCGATTTCCCAGGGGCCCGATCACGAAACGATATACGCCCGAAGTGGTGAATTAAAACACCATCCACTTGCGGGGTGGCTTGGTTCTGTTTCTCGGATTTGGGTTCGGTTGCTTTCCGTGGCGGGCTTGTCACGGTCGGCTTGGGGTGGGCGGCTGATGGAGCACTCACAGCCGCGCGAGTGGACAGTTGGTGGCCGCGTGAGTGGCCCGGTGGTGGCTGTGCGAGTGGCCCGTTGGTGCTCCGCGCGAGTGGTCCGCTGGCGGCTGTGCGAGTGGACCGGTGGTGGCCGCGCGAGTGGGCCGGTGGTGGCCGTGTGGATGGGCGGGTCGTGATCGTGTGAGTGGGCCGGTCGTGGCCATGTGAAACGGCCACCCGTGGCCCCCACGAGCGGACCGTTCGTGCCGAAACGTGAAGGCGAGTGCGCACCTCGTGGCCCCCGAGGGGATCGTTCGTCCCCCACGAGTGGACGCCTCGTGAGGTGATCAGTGGCCCTCTCGTCGGCAAAACGCGACGACTGGACCAGTGGTGACAGCACGACTGGACCATCCATGCACCGATCGCCAGGCGGTCACCACCAGGCGCAGGCCCATCGCCACGAACAGCCCGCCTCCCCGGACAGCAACCAAACCCCTCAAACCCGCGCCGGTTCGAAGCGCACCAGTAGTCCGGGTCGTGCCTGGGCCGCTTTGTCGACATCCTCCGTCACCACCACCGCGATCACCGGGTAGCCGCCCGTCACCGGGTGGTCGGCGAGGAACAGCGTCGGCTTGCCGGACGGCGGTACCTGCACCGCCCCGGTGACCATCCCCTCGCTCACCAGCTCGCCGTGTCGCGCGCGCGGCAGCACCGGGCCCTCCAACCGAATGCCGATCCGGTTGCTCTCCGACGTCACCGCGTACGGCTGTGCCAGCAGCGTCCGCAACGCCGACTCCGTGAACCAATCGTCCCGCGGGCCGGGCAGGATTCGCAGCGCCAGTTCGTCCGACGGGGGCGCCGCCACGGGCGTGAAGCGCGGCGGCGCCGGCGACGCGACAGCCGCACCCAGTGGCAGCACCATCCCCCGCCGCAAGGGATCCGGGCCCAGGCCGGACAACAGATCAGTCGCCCGGGAGCCGAGTACCGGCTCCACCGCGATGCCGCCCCGCACCGCCACGTAACTGCGCATCCCGGTCGCCGGCCAGCCCAGCCGGAACTCGGCCCCGGCGGGCACCCGCAGCGCCGCGTTCATCGGCGCGCCCATCCGGTCGATCGTGATCGGGCACGGCGCGCCGGTCACCGCGATCGTCACCTCGGCGGTGGCCCGCGCCGCGAACCCGCCGAAGGTCACCTCGATCGCGGCCGCACCCTCACCGTTGCCCGCCAAGCGGTTCGCCAACCGCAGCGAGGCCCGGTCGGCGGCGCCGGACTCCGTCACGCCGATGTCGGCGTACCCGGGCCGGCCCAGGTCCTGCACGGTCGACAACGGACCGCTGTCGACGACCTCGAGCACGGCGGCCATGACAACTCCGATTCGTTTCGGGTGCCGTGACCGTACTGATTGTTGAACGATCCTGCAAGAGGAATCTGTGACAGAACAGCCCGAAATGTCAAAAACCGAACGGGTCGTCCTGTCTCCGCGAAGCCGGACGGCACCGCGGGCACGGCGCCTCCCGCGAGGTGATCAGCCCGGTCGCCGGATCGACGTCGGTCTCCAGGATCCAGCCGCCCGAGTCCCCGCACGTCCGGCAGAGGGTGCTCGTCTCAGCCATGTCAGCCTGCCCGTCTTCCCCCTCGATGGTCGTTGCCCCACCCGAGTGTGCGCCGTCGCACTGGCGGATCGGCGGCACCAGTCTGACCGTCCCGCGAGATCGAATCCGCAGGTCAGCGGGCCCGGTACGGCGGCACCACTGCGGTGCTGCGGAAGTCCACAACGGACTCAGGAGACGTAGGCCTGCAGCCGCGCGGTGCGGGACTCCTCGCGCAGCTTGCCCAGCGTGCGCCGCTCGATCTGGCGGATCCGCTCCCGCGTGACGCCCAGCTCGCGGCCGACCTCCTCGAGCGTGCGCTGGCGGCCGTCGTCCAGACCGCAGCGCAGCCGGATCACCTGCTGCTCCCGCGGTTTCAGCGTGGACAGCAGCTCGTCGATCTCCCGCCGCAACACGTGGTACGACGCGGGCACCCCGGGCCGCCCCGGGTGGCACAGCAGATCCGCGAGCACGCTGCTGCCGTCCGTGCCGACGGTCTGGTCCAGGCTGATCGGCTCCTCGTTGTAGGAGAGCAGCTCGATCACCTGGAACGGCGTCAGGCTCAGCTCCGCGGCGATGTCCGCGTGCCCCGGCTCCCGGCCCAGCCGCGTGGCCAGCTCACGCCGCGCGGCCAGGACCCGGTTGACCTGCTCGGCCAGGTGCACCGGGATGCGGATGGTGCGGGACTGGTCGGCCAGCGCGCGGCTGATCGCCTGCCGGATCCACCACGTGGCGTAGGTGGAGAACTTGAACCCGGGCGTGTAGTCGTACTTCTCCACGGCCCGGATCAGCCCGAGGTTGCCCTCCTGGATCAGGTCCAGCAGCGACATGCCGCGGCCGGTGTAGCGCTTGGCGATGCTCACCACCAGCCGCAGGTTCGCCTCCAGCAGGCGGTTCTTGGCCTCCCGGCCCTCCTCGGCGATCGTGCGCAGGTCGGCGTGCCGTTGCGGGTCGAGCACCCGCGTGGTCGCGAGCACGTGCTGGGCGTAGAGCCCGGCCTCGATCCGCTTGGCGAGCGTGACCTCCTCCTCGAGGGTCAGGAGGTCGGTCCGGCTGATGCCGTTGAGGTACGCCCGGACCGGATCGGCCGGCTCGAAGAGCGGTGGGGTCACCTGCCGTTGCCTCCGACGAGCCAGGGGAGTCTGGTACGCCTAACAGAGTGGCCGACCGCCCTGGCACGGAACCGACAGCCCGGCGAGGTGCGTCGAAGGGAAAAAGGCCAGGTCATGGGAAACCCGGCCGCGCGCGAGTGCGGTACGGTGCGGGTCGGCTACGGGTCCGCCGTGAGCGCCGCGGATTTTCGTGCGGTGATCATGGCCGGGTCCGGCGATATCGTTGGCTGGTGGAAGGGGCTCCGCAGGTGATCACGACTGGCCAGCAGCCGCAGGCCGCCGCGCAGTTCGACGCGCGCGGCGGCGGCTCCGCCGAGCTGCGCGCCCAGGCCAGGGGCCAGGCGTGGTTCCGGCCTGTGCGTGGCCGCGGGCGGCTCGGCGTGGTGAGCCTGGCCCGGCTGCTGGCGTTCGAGATCGTGCTCGTGGTCGTCGCCGCGGTCGGCGTGCAGGAACTGTGGGCGCTGATCGCCGCGGGCGTCATCGGGCTCGCGGTGATCGTCGGCATGTTCGGCCGCTCGAAGGGCCGCTGGTGGACCGAGAGCCTGATGCTGTGGATGGGTTTCCGGTCGCGCCGCGGCACCTCGGGCGAGATGCGGGACGACCCGCGGCTGACCGCGCTGTGCGAGCTGGCGCCGGACCTGGTCGTCGAGGACATCGACGGGCCGGGCGAGGGCAAGCTGGGCATGGGCAGCGACGAGGCGGGCTGGTTCGCCGTGCTGGAGGTGACCGGGGGCGCGGACGTGGCGACCCCGCCGGTGCCGCTGGCCGCGCTGGCCCGCACCGCCGCCGAGGCCGAGCAGGCCGGCGTGGTGATGCAGGTCGTGACGCACTCGGTGCCCGGACGCGAGCCGGGCACCCGGGACCGCGCCCTGTGGGTCGCGGTGCGGCTGGACGCCCGGGCCGTGGCCGAGTCGATGATCGACTCGCCGGGCGGGCGCCTGGACGTGCCCGCCGTGCTGGCCGAGATCACCCGCCGCGCCGAGCGGGTGCTGCGGCGGCGCGGGCTGCGGGCGCGGATGCTGACCGCGGACGAGGTCGTCGACGCGCTCGCCCGCTCCTGCGACCTGCTCCCCGGCGGCGGTCCGGCGCGCGTGCACGAGGCCTGGGAGTCGTGGCACTCCGCGCGCCTGACGCACGGGTGCTTCTGGATCCAGTCGTGGCCCGAGCCCGACCGCGGCACCAACCTGCTCGCCGCGCTGGCCGAGCTGCCCGCGGACCTGGTCAGCATCGCGCTGCTGCTGGAGCCCTCCTTCGACGGGACCACCCTGCGCTGCCTGGTCCGGGTGGCGGCCACGGCGCAGCGGTATCCGCAGGTGTGCGACCTGGTGCAGACGCTGGCCGGGCGCAACGGCGCGCGGGTGTCCCGTTTGGACGGTCAGCACGGCCCGGCCGTGTATGCTTCGGCACCGAGCGGGGGAGGTGCACGATGAACGCCGGACAGTACCCGCCGTCGCGGCCTCAGCCGCCCGCGCAGGCGATGCCGCGGCCCATGATGCCGCCGGCGCAGGCCCAGCCCGGACCGCCGCCGGTGCAGCAGCAGCACGCGCCGATGCCGCCCGGACAGGCCGTGCTCGGCGCGCCGGCCGTGCCGCAGGCGCCCGCCGTGGTCAACGTGCCCGCCCCGGCGCAGACGCAGCAGCAGGGTTCCGCCGAAGCCGCGGCCGCCGCGACGACGGTCGAGGTCGCGCGGCCCGCGCTGGCGGTCGGCGTGCCCACGCCGATGCCGCCCCAGCCGCCCGGCCCCGGCCCCGCCGGTCCCGCGGCCGGCGCCGCGCGCGAGCACCGCGACTGGCGCACGCGACGGCACCGCTCGATCCCGCGGCTGCGGATCGGCGCGCACCACGCCTCCGACGCGGCGCTGGAGTTGCTGCAGGTGTCCGCGTCGTCGGTCGGGCTGCCGCTGGGGCGGGACCAGAACGGGTTCCCGGTGGCGCTGACGTTGTTCCGGCCGGAGCCGGTGTCGGTGAGCCTGATCGGCGGCGCCTGGGCGGCGCGGCTGATGGCGTTCCGCGCGCTGCGGGCCGGGGCGCGGCTGCTGGTGTTCTCGCAGCACCCGGCGGACTGGGTCCAGCTGGGACAGTCGGCGACCGGGCGGACCGACCGGGTCGCGGTGCTGGCGCCGGGTTCGCCGCCCGCGGTCACCGCCAGTGCCGACGCGCCCGTGCTGTGCCTGCACGACGCACCCCAGTCGCAGAGCGAGCCGGAGGCGTGGCAGACGAGGGTGCTGCTGCACCGGCGGCTCACGCCCGAGCGGGTGGGCGCCGTGCCGGGCTCGGACCTGGTGCTGATGCAGCGGCTCACGCCCAACGAGGCCTCACTGCTCGCCCCGGCGCTCCGGCTGACCCAGCGGACGTCGCAGCAGTTGCAGATGCTGCGGGACGACATGCTGGCCGTGCTCGCGGGGGAGACCAACCACTACGTGTGGGTGGACCCGGCGCCGGCCGAGCGGGCACGCCTGGGACGGCCCGGGCGGTTCTGACTCCGGGCGCGGGAAGGCCGAACCGCCTGCCGGTCTTCCCGCACCCGGTCCGCCCGCCGCGTGCGTTCGCGGCCGGATGTTCCGGTTCTCGGGCAGTGCAGTGCGGCCGCACTCCACCCCCAGGAGAGTGCGACCGCGCAGCTCCCCGGAAGGGTGATCGCCGCCTGAAGGGGCGCAACTCGTCGTCCGGTGCGCCGGTCCGCAATGGATCCGGCGCACCGGACAGCGGTTCAGTTCCGTCCGTCCAGAGCGGACGGTTCCGCGGGCCGGTACCGCCTCTCCCGCTCCCCGGTCGCGACGACGGGGCCACCCGGCGTCGCGACCTCGAAGACGGCCTCGTCGGTGACCGGCGCCTTCTCGTCCTTCCGGACGACACGCTGGGCGCGATCGGCGTGCACGACCGGCCTGGCGTGCCGGTCCGGAGCCGTGACCACCGGCACCGGCGCCTGCAGGAAGTCCGGGATCTCCCCGGCGGAACCGGCGACGTACTCCTGCGCCGAGTACCGCCCGTCGAACACCGGCGTCGTGCTCACCGGCAGGTTCGCGACGAACTCCGACTGCTTGCGGTCGCCCTGCGTCTTCCGGCGCTTGCGTTCGGCCTGCCACTCGCTGAACGTCTTGGCCGGCGCCTTGCGGTGCGGGTTGGACAGCACCGGCGGCGCGCCCACGCCCGGCGGCAAGCCTTCGCGGGTCCCGCTGGGTGCTTCCTTCGCGCTGCCACCGCGCTTGCTGTCGTTGTTGAGCACCGGCGCGGTCGACGGTGGCGGCTGGAAGGCCGGCGGCCGCTCGGACAGGTCGCTCATCAGCGGTGCGCCGGGCCGCCGACCCGCCTGGACGTCGCGGCCGTTCGGTGCCTGGCCGCCCGGCGGAAGCGGCGGGGCCGAGCCCGCGTTCGGGCCCATCGCCGACTCCGCGCCCGGCGGTACGGGCGGCGCCGACTGCACGGCCTGCCGGAACTCCGAGCTGGCTGCCAGGCTCAGGTGCTCGTCGAAGGGCAGCGCGGTGTCGAACGTGGGCGCGCCGGGCTGGTTGCCGCCCGGCTCCTTGCTCTGCGGTTGCTGCGGCACCTGACCGCCCGGCGGCGGGGTGATCGTGCCCGGCGGGTACGGGCTGCTGTTCTGGCCGAACGACGGCGGGGCGCCCGGAGCGGTCCCCGGGGTGGGGGTCGACGTGGTGTTCAGGCCGAGCGTCGACGGGACGTTGTTCGGGGCCTTGCCGGAGAACAGGTTGGGAGTGGCGCCGTTGTTGCCGAACGAGGGCGCGGCCGGCGCCTTGCCGCCGCCGAACCCGTTCGTGAACATCGGGGCCGCGCCGGCGAGGCCGAGCAGAGCCGGATTGATGCCGGGCGCGTTCCCGGGCGGCGGCGTGCTCGTGAACCCGTCCGGCGGTGTCGGCGCGGTCGGCGCCGGACCGGGCGGCGTCGGCGCGACCGGTGCCGGGCCGGGGGGCGCTGTCGGCGCCTGGTTGCCGTTGAAAGCCGGGTTGTCCGTGGGCGCGTTGTTCCCGTTGAAGGCGGGCGAGTCGCCCGGGGCCTTCGGCGCGTCACCGGGTGCGTTGGGCGCGTTCCCGGGCACATCGGGGGCACCGCCCGGAGGGGCGCTCGGCGCGCCACCCGGCGGTGTGCCGGGCGCGCCGGGCGCGCCGATCGTCGGCGGACGCGGCGCGCCGGTCGCCTCCGGGTGCAGGATCGCGTTGAGGAGCTCGATTTTCGGCGCGTGCGCGGACTGCAGCTTGTAGATGTAGGGCGCGTACTGGCCCGCGATCGTCTCGGCGAGTTCGCGCGCGTCCTTGTCGTACTTCTCGGTGACCTTGTTGCCCGCTTCGAGCTTGTCCTGCGCGTTGCCGGGCTTGGTGCCGACCTTCGCCTCGTAGAACGCGCCCATGTCGTGGGTCGCGTTCTCCATCGCGTCCTTCTTCTCGGCCTTGTAGTCGTCGTACAGGGCCTGCATCTTGGCCTGTGCCTCGTACATCGTGTTCGACAGGCCGTACAACGCGGTGCTGTTCCGCAGCGCGGCGTCCTGCCACTCGCGCAGGTGCGCCAGCACCATGCCGACCTTGGCGAGGAAGACCTGTTTGGCGGCGGGGGACTTCCAGTGGTCGGCCAGCGTCTGGGTCTGCTCGCGCAGGTTGTCGGCGACGGTTTGGAGCGCCAGCTGGACGTTGCCCCACTGCCGGGCGCGGTCGGCGGTGGTGCCCGGCTGCTCGCCCTTGACGATGGCGAGGTAGAGCGACTCGATGCCCTCCGTGGAGAAGTCGTAGTTCTTGCAGACCGCGGGAGGCGAATCCTTACCGATGTCGTAGTAGCCCCCACCGACACCGGTGCCGATCTTGCTCAGGTCGTAACCGAAGTACTCGTCGCCCATGCTCGTCACTACCCCCCTGGTATCGAGCGTCGTGCCTGGTCGAGTTCGGGATGGCCCTGCCGCACATCGGCGCCGGTGGGCAGGTCGTGCTGGGCGCCGACCGTCCGCTGGTCGGTTTTCGTGGGGACCTTCTCGTCCCTGTTGCCGTCCCGGTCGACGTCGTTGACGTCCTTCTGCATCGACTCGCTGTAGTACTGGCGGGAGTGCGTGCCGTCCTGGTGGTTGTACGTGACCACGTGCTGGCTCTTGGCGGGGGCGTCGGACTTGACGGGCTTGCCGTCCTTGTCGTAGCTCTGCGACGTCGTGACCTGGTGGACGACGTTGGGGTCCGAGTCCGTGTCGTGCTTCGTCGTGCGGCGTGTCTCCCCGGCCGGCGCACCGTTGTAATAGGCGGTGGTGACCGTCGTGGTCTCGTGGTCGCCCTTGGTCGAGGTGATCATGTACTGACGGTTGCCGTTCTTGTCGTCCAGGTACTCGGTGGTCACGTTGCCGTTGGTCTGGACGGTGCGGATGCCGCCATCGGGAGTCCGGAACGTGGTGATCGTCATGTTGCCGACGACGATCTGGTTGAGCTGCTCGTCCTTCCCGGTCTGTGTCACCCCGGTGCCGGCCGGTGGCGTCAGGTACTCCGCGACGGTCTTCTTCTCGTCCAGCCAGGACGGGACGCCTTCCGGCTTCTTGGCGCCGTCCATCCGGAAGGCCCACTGGAGGACTTCGAGCATCGCGGAGTTGCCGCCGTCCATGTTCTCGAAGAAGTCGCCGAAGATGTAGCCGACGGACTCGAGGACCTTGACGTCCTGGTGCGCGTCGGGCATGAACATCCCGAGTTCCTGCGCGTTGCGGTCGGCGAAGGCCTGCATGTCCTGGCCCGGCTCGAACATCGTGGACATCAGCATGTCCTTGCCGCCGGGGCCCTGCAGCGCCGACTGGGCCGACATCATGTCGCTGTTCAGGTCGGCGGCGATCAGGCCGAGGTTCTTGGCGTAGTTGCGGAAGTTCGTCGGATCCAGCTCGAGCTCGGCACCTTTGGCAGCCCACTCGGCGGATGGGACGGTGCCCGGTTCGTCCGGTATCGGTGCCACGATGTCCCTCCCAAACGTCGTGAAGCCCAGCTCGGGTGGCGGGGGCCCGCCGGGGGTAGGGGTCGGCGGCCCCCCGCTTCCCTAGCTAACCACCTCGAGTCAACTCCGGTGGATCACTGTCTCAGGCCTGTGGAGGCAGCTCGGCGAGCTGCACCAGCCGCGCACCCCCGCTGCGGGTGATCAGCCAGCCACGTCCCGGCGGCAGCTTCTGCGGCCGGATGTTGCCCAGCAGCGGACCCTCCTCGCGGTTGCCCGACATCAGGATCCCCGGCGAGGCCAGGTCCCGGATCCGGGCGATGACCGGGTCGAACATCGCCCGCGCGGCGCCACCGCTGCGACGGGTGACCACCAGGTGGAGGCCGATGTCGCGGCCCTGCGTCATGTACTCCAGCAGCGGTGCGAGCGGGTTGTCGTGCGGGTTCGGGGCGACCAGGTCGTAGTCGTCGACCAGGATGAACAGTTCCGGGCCGCTCCACCAGCTGCGGGAACGGAGCTGTTCCGGCGTGATGTCACCTCCCGGCAGTCGCTTCTGCATCGCGTCGATGGTCAGACGCACCATTTCCTGAACGGTTCCGCTCGCGGTCGCATAACCGATCAAGTACTCGTCCGGGATCAGGCCGAGCAGGCTCCGCCGGAAGTCGATGAGGGCGATCTGGGCCTGGTCGGGCGTGTACCGGGCCATGATGCTCGTGGCCAGCGCCCGCAGGAACGTGCTCTTGCCGGATTCGACGTCGCCGAACAGCACCAGGTGCGGTTCGGCGGTGAAGTCCAGGCCCACCGGCTGCAGGTCGGCCTCGGAGATCCCGATCGGGATGCCGTTCTCGTCCGGCGCGGGCAGCGCCGAGTAGGGCAGCATCGGCGGGAGCAGCCGGACCCGCGGCGCGGGGGCGCCGGGCCAGGCGGCGTTCACCGACGCGACGAAGTGCTGGACGCCGTCGGCGAGGTCCTCCGCGGTCTCCTTGCCGTCCACCCGCGGGACGGCCGACAGGAAGTGCGCGCCGTCCGGCGACAGACCACGCCCGGGCGCCTGTTCCGGGACACCCGCGGCCTGCCGCCGCCCGATCACCGAGTCCACCGGGTCGCCCAGGCGCAGCTCGAGCCTGCTGCCGAACATGTCGCGCAGGTTCATCCGCAGGTCCATCCAGCGGTTGGCGGTCGCGATCACGTGCACGCCGAACGCGAGGCCGCGGTTGACCACCTCGGCGATGTCGGCCTCCAGGTCCTCGAACTCCGCGCGCAGGGTGCCCCAGCCGTCCACCACGAGGAACAGGTCGCCGAACCGGTCCTCCGGGAACCGGCCCTCGCGGCGCAGCTTGCGGTAGGTCGCCATGCTGTCGATGCCCTGCTCGGCGAACCGCTGCTCCCGCTCGGCGATCAGGGTGCGGGCCTCCGCGACGCTGCGCCGCACGCGGTCGACCTCGCGCCGGGTCGCGACCCCGCCGACGTGCGCCAGGTCGCGCAACGCGGTCAGACCGCCACCGCCGAAGTCGAGGCAGAAGAACTGCACCTCGGACGGGGTGTGGGTGAGGGCGAGGCTCGCGATCACCGCGCGGACCGCGGTGCTCTTGCCGCTGTGCGGGCCACCCACGATCGCGAGGTTGCCGCCCGCGCCCGACAGGTCCAGCCAGCACACGTCGCGGCGCTGGTCGGCGGGCCGGTCGATGATGCCGGCCGCCGCCCGCAGCGCGCCGCGGTGCTCCCGGATCCCGGTGGTCAGGCCGCGCTCGGGATCGGTGACCAGCGGTTCCAGCAGCTTGTCCAGCGTCGGCGGCTCGTTCAGCGGCGGCAGCCACACCTGGTGCGCCGGCACGCCCTGCCCCTCCAGCCGCTCGACCAGCACGTCCATCAGCGTCTCGCCCAGGTCGTCGGCCTCGGCGGGCTTCGGCTGCTCCACCGGTTTCTCCGCCAGCCGCGGACGCAGGTAGGCGGTCGAGTAGTCCTGCACCGGGTCGATCTGGCGGCCCTCGTCGTCGGTGCGCTGGATCGTGCCGCGCCGGTGCACCCCGGACACGTACGCCGCCTTGAAGCGGGTCAGCTCGTCCACTCCGGTCTTGAGGAAGCCGTTGCCGGGGGAGCGGGGCAGCTGGAACGCGTCCGGCGTGCCGAGCACGACCCGGCTCTCCATCGCGGAGAACGTCCGCAGCGCGATGCGGTAGGACAGGTGCGAGTCCAGCCCGCGCAGCCGGCCCTCCTCCAGCCGCTGCGAGGCGAGCAGCAGGTGAACACCGAGCGAACGGCCGACGCGTCCAATCTGGACGAACATGTCGATGAAGTCCGGCCGCGCGGTCAGCAGTTCGGAGAACTCGTCCACCACGATCAGCAGCGCGGGCAGCGGGTCGAGCGGCGCGCCCGCGGTGCGGGCCTTCTCGTAGTCGCGCTGCGAACCGTAGTTGCCCGCCTTGCGCAGCAGCTCCTGCCGCCGCACCAGCTCGCCGCCGATCGCGTCCAGCATGCGGTCCACCAGGTGCAGCTCGTCGGCCAGGTTGGTGATCACCGCGCTGGTGTGCGGCAACCGGTCCAGCTTGGTGAAGGTGGCGCCACCCTTGAAGTCCACCAGCACGAAGTTGAGGATCTCCGAATCGTGGGTGACGGCCAGCGCCAGCACCAGCGTCCGCAGCAGCTCGGACTTGCCGGAGCCGGTGGCGCCGACCAGCAGGCCGTGCGGGCCCATGCCGTCCTGCGCCGACTCCTTGAGGTCCAGCTCCATCGGGCGGCCGTCGGCGGTGATGCCGATCGGCACCCGCAGCCGGTCCCGGTTGGACCGGGTCTCCCAGCTCTTCGCCAGCTCGAACTCGTACGGGTCGCCGAGTCCGAGCAGGTCGGTCAGCTCCAGCGACCCGGACAGCGGCTGCTCGCTGGCGGTCAGCGCGGACAGCCGCAGCGGCGCGAGCGTGCGCACCAGGCCGCGCATCTCCTCGATGCCCAGCCCGTCGGCGGTGCCGATGTTGCCGGCGCCGTCCATGGTGCGGCTGGTCAGGTTGCCGTCCGGGGAGATGTCCAGCACCAGCGTGGCCGCGTCGAGCAGGCGCGGCGGCTCGCCGGAGAGGTCGATGACGGTGACGCCCTCGACGCCGCCCTCGATCATCAGGTGCTCGGACCCGCCGACGTCGCCGCCGTCGACGAACACCACCACGTGCGTCGAGCCCTCGATCGGCTGCGTGCCCGGGTTGAACCGCGGCCGGTTGGCCACCACGTCGTCGAGCATCGCCTCCAGCGCCGTCACGCTCGGCGCCACCAGCCGGATCTGGCCGACCGCGTCCGTCTTGGACGGGTGCAGCGCGTGCGGCAGCCACTTGGCCCAGTCCCACAGCTCGCGCTCGCGCACGCAGAACGCGGTCAGCACGTCGCCCGGCGCGTGGAACGTGCCCAGCTGCGCCACCAGCGCCCGCGCCATCGCGCGCTTGCGGTCGTCGTCACCGGTCAGGTAGATCCGCGAGAACCCGCGCAGCGCGACCGCGACCGGCAGGTCCGGCACGGTCGAATAGGTGGTCACGAACTTGCGCAGCGCCATCGCGCACAGCGGTTCCAGCTCGTCGATCGGCTTGGTCTCCGGCGGCACCAGCGGCGTCGCCAGCTCCTGCGAGCCCAGCCCGATCCGGATGACGGTGAAGTCCCAGTCGCCGGGGCGGCGCTCCCACAGCCGCGCGCTCTGCGCGGTCGACCACAGCCGCGCCGGATCCGGGTGGCGGTAGAACATCGCCGTGCGCTGCTGGTCGATCGTGTCCCGCACCTGCGCGCGCAGCTGCGACAGCCGGCGCATGTACCGGCGGCGGTTCGCGATCATCTCCTGCTTGCTCGCGCCCTGCCCGTTCTGGCTGATGATCTGGAACAGGATCATGCCGAGCACCGCGACGCCGTACAGACCGCCGGCGACGTACATCAGCGGACCGGACCGCCCGGCGCCGATCAGCAGCGCCATGCCGCCGGTGCCGGCGAGCATCGGCAGGATCATCAGCACCCGCGACCAGCTCTTGCCCGCGGGCGGCGGGTTCTCGGGTGGGGGATCGAGCACCACGTCGCCCGACGGCAGGTCAGGCGCGGGCCGCCGGAGTGGCCGCTTGACTATGATCGTTCCCAAGACCGAAAACCTCCCGAGCGCCCGGGTGCGCCAGCATAGAGCTTTCCGCCAGCCTAGTGTCGCGCTTTAATGGATACTCTCCCAGCCGGGCTCGGGGTCCAATTTGGAGGTAGGGGCAGCATGACGTCGGCGATGGGCACGACCCTCGCGAAGGTGAGCATCACCACGCCCAAGCGCGGGATCGACGTCGCGCTCCCGGAGAACGTGCCGGTCGCGGAACTGCTCCCGTACATCCTGCGCCACGCGGGCGAGGACGCGCCGGACACCGGCGAGCAGCACGGCGGCTGGTCGCTGCGGCGGCCCACCGGCGAACGCCTCGACGGGCAGCAGACGCTCGCCGCGCAGCAGGTGCGCGACGGCGAGATCCTGCACCTGGTCCCGGGTCCGGTGGACTGGCCGGAGATCGAGTACGACGACCTGGTCGAGGCGATCGCCAGCGGCGCCCGGCGCTACGGCCGCAGCTGGGGCCGCGCCGCCACCCGGCGGGCAGGGCTCGTCATCGCGGCGGTGCTGCTGTGCGGGGGCAGCCTGGTGTCCCTGTTGTTCGAACCACCGTGGCTCGACGCCGGCCTGATCACGCTGGCCGCCGCGGTGGTCCTGACCGCGCTGGGCATCGTCGTCGCGCGCGCGGTGCCGGACGCTTACGCGGGCGCGGTGTTCGCCGGATCGGCGCTGCCGTACGCCTTCCTCGGCGGGTACCTGCCGACCGCGCCGGACCACCTGGGGCTGTTCTCCTTCGGCTCCGCGCAGCTGCTGCTGGGCGCCATCTCGCTGCTGGTGTTCGGCATCGTCGGCTACCTCGGCGTCGGCGCGACGAGCCGGGTGTTCGTCGCCGCCATCACCACCGGTTTCCTCGGCGCGCTGGGGGCGTTGTTCGGCGGCTGGATGGACCCGGACGCGGCCGGCGCGCTGGTCCTGACCATCGCGATCGGTCTGCTGCCCGGATATCCGTGGCTCGCGCTGCGGCTGGGCCGGGTGCCGCTGCCCGCGCTGCCGCAGCGGTCGGCCGACCTGCTCAACGACGAACCGCACCCGGCCACCCCGGCGGTGTTCGACGCGGCCGCCCGCGCCGACGAGCTGCTCACCGGTTTCCTCACCGGCGCCGCGCTGATCAGCGCGTGCGCGGCGATCCCGCTCGCCGCGCACGCCGGCGGGTCGCGGCTGATCATGCTGATCCTGGCGTGCGCGGCGCTGCTGCTGCGCGCCCGGCTGTTCCCGGTGCCGCGCCAGCGGATCCCGTTGCTGGTCGCCGGGCTGTGGGTGTTCGCGCTGCTGGCCGCCTGGTGCTTCGGCACCGCGTCGGGCAACGGCGGGCTCGGGCTGTTCCTGCTGGCGCTGGTGGTGCTCGCGCTGCTGGTCGCGGCCGCCGGGCTGGTCTACTCCCGCAAGAACCCCTCGCCGTGGTTCGGCCGCATCGCCGACATCGTGGACGTCATGGCTATCGTGGCCCTCATCCCGTTCGCGGGGTTCATCACCGGATTCTTCACCTACGTCCAGGGCCTCATGGCCTCGATCGGCTGAGGGATAGGCGTGCCCACTCGTCGCGACCAGCTGCAGGCCTACCAGTTCATGATGCAGCGGGTCACCTCCGCGCTCATCGTGCACGAGACCGATCCGGAGCTGACCCCGCTGCGGCGCGGAGTGGGCGCGGTGTTCGCCGGGGTCATGATCGCGGTGCTCATCGCCGCGGGCTTCGGCGTGTACGGCGTGTTCACCGGAGTCGGCGGCACGTCCTGGAAAACGGACGGCGCGGTGATCATCGAGCGGGAGACCGGCGCGACCTTCGTGTACCAGTCCGGGGAGCTGCAGCCGACCCTGAACTACGCCTCGGCGCGGCTGCTGACCAGCGCGGACAAGGCCGGGCCGCACCGCGTGGCCGGCAAGAACCTGGCCGGCCTGCCGCGCAGGCCCGCGGTGGGCATTCCCGGTGCGCCGGACTCGCTGCCGCCCGCCAGCCCGGCGACCGCGACGCCGTGGACGATGTGCTCGGTGCTGGGCCAGAACCTGGCCGGCGCTCCGCTGACCACGACCACGCTGATGGTCGGGCAGTCCATGCCGGGCGGGGTGCCGCTGGGCCAGCGCGCGATCCTGGCCAGCGACTCCACCGACGGCACCGTCTACCTGGTGTGGAACAACCACCGCTACCGGATCACCGACGGCGCGGTGATCCGCTCGGTGTTCGGCGCGCAGGCCGGTCCGGTGGACGCGGGCACGGCCTGGCTGAACGGCCTGCCGGTGGGGCAGGACATCGGCCGGATCGACGTGCCCGGCCAGGGTTCGCCGTCCGCCGTGCTCAGCGGGTTCGCCGTCGGTGACGTGGTCTACTACCCGCTGTCCCGCGGCGTGCAGTACTACCTGGTGCGGCAGGAGGGGCTGGCGCCGCTGACCGAGCTGCAGGTGCGGATCATCTCCGGCCAGTACTCGGTGCGGCCCAAGGAGATCACCGCCGCGGCCGCGACCGCCGCGCCCACCAGCAACGCGCTGGTGCCCGCCGAGGGCGAGGCGGCGCCGCCGGCGCTGCCCCCGGACCTGGTCACCGTGCCCGCCGAGGGCCGCGCCGCGCTGTGCTCGGAAACCCACGACGCCCGCACCGACCCGGTGATCTCGATCGGCGGCGACACGAGCGTCCTGGACCCGGCCATCGACACCACCGCGGAGAGCGGCACCGGCACGAAGCTGGCCGACCGGGTGCTGGTCCCGCCGGGCGGCGTCGCCGTGGTGCGGGTGCTGCCCTCGGCCACCGCGACCACGGGGGCGTACACGCTGGTCACCGACGCCGGCCTGCGCTACCCGGTGCCCGACGACAAGGTGCTGGGTCAGCTGGGGTACTCCGCGTCGTCGGCGGTCGACATCCCCGCCGCGCTCGTGCAGCGCATCCCGGAGGGCCCGACGCTGAACCCGTCGGCGGCGATGCTGTCGGCGGTCCCGTAGTCCACCCGCACCAGGAGCCGGTGAACTTCTGACGAGAAGTCTTGACCAGCGGTTTTGTCCCGTGTCAGGGTGGTACGGGGCGACGGGGGGTTGTCAGCCGCCGCGCCTACTCTGCTGGTAAATGTCCCGCGACATGGGGGGTGACAGGCGTGGCCCTGAATCTCGTACATGATCAAGTCACCAGGCTGAACCAGCTCCTCGCCGATGCCAAGACACGCGGCGAGGAGATCTGCAAGAGCATGCACGGCGACCTCGAGAACGTCGTCGGGTCGGAATGGGCCGGCAAGGCCTCGTCGACCGGTCAGCTCTCGTCGTCCGACCTGCTGGCCTTCTGGCACAGCAACCTCGCCCCGATCCTCGACAGGCTGATGAACGGGATCACGGGCACCCAGAACATCCTGACCAACCAGGACGACGACGACTCCAGCGCCATCAGCGCCGCCGCTTCGGGCATGAACTTCGGCCGCCTGTAGGCCGTCGCCCGACCTCACCGAAAGGGGACCGAGACATGGATGGACGTCTCAAGTACACGAGCATGGTGGGGGACGCCGGTTCGTCCAACATCAAGAAGTCGACCGACCTGGAAGACCTCTTCGACGACTTCATGGCGCAGGCCAAGGGCATCCTCGGTGCGGACTGGGAAGGTGCCGCCGCGAGCGCGTTCGAGCAGGCGCACGTGGAGTGGAACAAGCAGCTGGTCCAGTACGCCTCGACCCGCGCGCAGTTCGGCCAGGCCGTCATCAAGGCGATGGAGAACGCGTTCAACGCGGACCAGCAGGCGAGCAGGGCCTTCCAAGCCTGAGATCTCATCACCACCGCCGGTCCCGGAGCGTGTCCGCGCTCCGGGACCGGTTTGTCTCACGCTCGGGAACGCAGGGGAGGAATCGTTGTGCCAGGGAAGGACGTCACGACCGCTTGGGGCGGTCGCTGAACAGTTCCACCGGCGGCTCGGGACGCTCGTCCTCGGGCCGGTCCTGCGGAACGGGAGCCAGCCCGGCACGCCAGCGGCGGCGACGGCCGAGCGGTCCGAACACGACGATCGCGCTCACCAGCACCACGAGGGCGAAGCCGCCCGCGGCGAGGCCGAAGGCCCAGTCGTCGCTGCGGTCCTCAGCGGCTTGCCGGGCGGCGACGTCCGGCGGGATGGTCGGCGGGACCAGGGGCGGGAGCGCCACCGGGTTTCCCGCGGCCACCTGGTCGGACACCGCCTGGTACGGGTTCACCACGCCGTAGCCGTAGGAGGCGCTTCCGGTGCCTTCCGGGGCCGGTGCCGCCGTGGCGTACAGCCGTTTCGCGACGTCCTGATTGGACAGCTGGGGCAGGTGGGAGCGGACCAGCGCGACCGTGCCGGCCACGTACGCGGTGGCGAACTCGGTGCCGGCCACCGCGCCCAGTCCGGTGTTCGGGAACGTCGTGACGACGTTGGCGCCCGGGGCGACCAGGTCGACCGCCGTGGCACGCGAATCCTGGGTGACCAGCCCGCTCTCGGCGAGGGACCCCACTCCGATCACGCCGTCGTAGCCGGCCGGGTAGGGCACCAGGCCCGGTGCTTCGTTCGACTGCCGCTCGCCGACGGCGGCCACCACCACGATGTTGCGCGACAGCGCCCGCTGCACCGCGCCGCGCAGGGCACCGTTGTCCTCGTAGGTGATCGTCGGGACGGCGATGACGCTCGCGTTGCGGTCGACCGCCCAGTTGATCGCGGCGGCCAGGACCTGGGGCGCCACGCTCTCCCGCGGTTCGCGGCCCGTCGGGTACGAGTCGCCGACGACCTTCGCGGACAGGATCTGCGCACCCGGGGCCATGCCGTGGAACCCCACCACGGACGTGGGCTGCGCGGCGATGATGCCGCTCACCCCGGTGCCGGTGCCGAGACAGTCCGGGCTGCCGCTGGACTCTCCGATGTCCGCCGGCGCGAAGTTCGCCCGCTCGGCCAGATGCCCGGCGAGCTGCGGATTGTCCGCCGCACCGGTGCTGACCACGGCGACGCGCTGGCCGGCCCCGGTGGTCAGCGGCCACACCCGATCGGGTGCCAGCAATTGTTGCGACCACGGAACGGGAACCACGAGCGTCCCGGAAACGACACAGTTCTGCTGGGCCCGCGCGGCCGGCGGGGCCACCGCCACGACGGCGAGCCCGACGGCCGCGGTGACCAGTGCCGCACGGAGGCGCTTGGAGTTCACGGCGGCGATGCTAGCGGAGTGACCGGTGATCATGGCAATGTCGCCACTGTGCCGGATGGACGGAGGTAGTCATGAGTTCCCCTTCGGGGCGCGTGAATCCCGCGCTGATCGGCATGCTCGAGCAGATCAAGAAAGCCACCGAGGAGCTGCCGAAGGCCAGTCAGCGGATGATGCAGCTCACCGGGGTGGGCTGGTCACCGGACAGACTGGTCAAGGTCGTGGTGGGGCCGCGGGGACAGCTGGCCGACATCGACATCGATCCGCGCGTCTTCCGCAAGCCCGACGCCGCGGCGCTGCAGGCCGCGATCCTGGCCGCTTCCCGTGACGCCGTCACCGACATCAACCAGCAGCGCGAGGAGATCATGGCCGGGCAGTTCCCGGCCGACATGTACTCGCTGCAGCACGAGTTGCGCTCCAACGAGAGTGACACCATCGGCCAGCTGATGAACCGCCTGGACGCAGACATCTACGCAGAAGGGAAGGAAGACCGGTGAGCTACCTCGAGATCAGCACCAGCCCCGCGGAGATCCGCTCGCTCGGCGACCAGATCGCGCTCAACGGCGCCGACCTGGCGAAGCTGGCGAGCGCCGCCAACAGCGAGCACGACCAGAAGGTCGGCCCGGACATGTCCGTCTTCGGCAACGACGATCTCGGCAAGCAGTTCAAGCCGACCTACCGGGGCACCCCGGCGTCGACCGGCGTGCCGGGCTTCGACGCGACCAACGCGGGGCAGTTCTTCGCGTCGATGAAGCAGATCGGCGACGAGCTGGGTGACCTCGGCGGTGGCCTGCGGTCGGCGATCGACACGCAGATGGGCGCCGAGCTGGACAACGACGCGGAGATCAGCAAGATCAACCCGCCCGCCTGATCAGCCGAACCCACCCGTCCGAGAGGTCCGCCAATGGGAGTGCACAGAACCATCGATGATGGTTTCGCGTACTTCGCGCAGCTGTTGGCGGACTTCGGGGACGCGGCGGACGAGTTCATCCGCGACGTCAACGACTGGGTCGGGATCCCGGTCCTCCCGCCGATCGTCCGCGCGGCGATCGACGGGTGGCTCGGCGAGTACCCGGAGGCGCACCCGGACGACATCCAGCCCCTCGTCGACTTCTGGAGCGCCAAGGGCCTGGACCTGGCCGACCTGCAGACGCAGCTGGGCGCGCTCACCGAGATGGTGACGCAGGGCTACCAGGGTGCCGCACCGGCGCAGTTCAGCGCGGCGTCGACCCAGTTCAGCAAGGTCATCCTCGGCGCGGCCCAGAACGCCATGGAAATGGGGATGGGCGTCGGGCAGTTCCAGACCAGCCTCGCGCTGGCGAAGAACAGCTACGAGGTCATGCTGGTCATGACCGTCACGGAGATCGCCGTCTCGCTGGCCGCCGCGGTGCCCAGCCTCGGTGGCAGCCTGGCCGGCATCCCCGGGTCCATCACCGCGACGGGGCTCGCTTTGCGCGCCCTGATGCGCAAGGCGATCGCCGAGGTCGCCGAGATCTCGATCAAGCAGGCGATCAAGCAGTTCTCGATCAAGGGCGCCGGCGCGGCGATCGCCCGCGGCTGGCGGATCTACCTCGCGCACACGGCGGGCCGGATCGGGGCGCGTGAGGTCGAGCGCACCCTGATGCGGATCATGCCGCAGTTCAAGAACCCGGCCATCCGGAGGGAGATCGCCCAGCAGCTCGGACGCGGGTACGGCGGCCGGGAGGTGGCCGAGCGGATCACCCAGCGCGCGGTCCAGAAGGGCGGCCTCACGCCCGAGATGCAGCGCAGGCTCGCGGAGGCGGTGGCCACCCACGTCGCGCGGGGCGGCGCGGGCAAGGTCATCGGCCAGCGGCTGGTCGGCTACAGCGTGCGCAGCGGTGCGATGTACGGCGCGGGCGGCGCCTTGGGTGGCGAGGTCCTGACCGACATCGAGATGGGCGACAGGTACCGGGTCAACTTCACCAACGTCGCCGCGGGGTTCGTCGGCGCCTCGCTCGGTGGCGGTCCGCTGGCGCTGGCCGCGGGGCTGCCGGCGCACGTCATCCTCGGTGCCGCGGGTGGTGTCATCGGCCAGGTCGGGTCGGTGGGGTTCACCGCCGGCATGGACAAGCTGACGAACGCGGAGGGGACGCCGCACGACACCACCGCCCGGAACGCGCGCGGTGGCCAGCAGGCGGGGGAGGACCCGCTCAGCTGGGAGAACCTCAAGAAGGCCGCGCTCGGTGGCGCGATGGGCGGCGTGCAGGAGCTCTACGCGGGCGGCACGTCGATCAAGGAGTTCAAGAGCCACTTCTCGATGAACCTGGCCGACCAACGGCTGCTGGCGAACTTCCGCGCGGGCACCGACTTCTCGAACTTCATCGCGCAGCAGCCCGGGCAGGTGCCCGCGGGTGTCACGTGGACCGGGGACGGCGCCGCGCCCGCCGCGGGGCACGTCGGCGGTGGCGCGACCCAGACCGCGACCGGCGGCGGGACCGGCGGGTCGGGTGGGTCGGCGAGCACGTCGTCCGGCTCGGGTGGCGGGTCGAGCAGCGGCTCGGGTTCGGCGACCCGGGGCGGGGCGGCGT
>NZ_PQHW01000003.1 GCF_003385215.1 Amycolatopsis thermalba
CCCCCTGACCGGCCCACCCCGCCGTACCACCCTCGACCTCGTTCTTCAAATCCCCCGCGACCGCACCCACCTCGGCCGCCACATTCGCCCAGGTATCCGAAAACGACTGGATCACCGGCGGATCCCCCGCCAACCAGTCCAACGCCTCCTTCAACGGCCGCACGTGCTCGATCAACCACGCCACCCCGTACTGAGCCAGCGTCCCCAGCGGATCGATCACCATCGACAGAACCTCGAGACCAGTGCCCAACGCACCCAGCCCACCCTCGACCCACGACCCGTCCTTGATGCCGTTCGACAGGTCCTGCGCCGACTCCAGAATCCCGATACCGGTGACCGCCGTCGTCTGGGACTGCGCCTGCGCCACCAGCGGATTGCCCTCGGTCATCCGTCCCCCAATCCTCCGGGGTACGACGGAACCAGCCCGCCTACCGGTTCCGCAAGATCAACGCGCCCGCAACTTGGCGGTCGTCTCGCTGTCCGCGGGGGTGTAGGTGGTCAGCCGGACTTCGGAGTGCCTGCCGAACCACAGGTGGGTGAAGTCGAAGGTGAGCAGGCCGGCTTCCGGGTGCACGAACACCTTCGTCAGGTTGCACAGCGGCTGCACGTCGTGCTGGTTCCACACCGCCTCGAACTCCGGGGACTCCTGCCGCAGCCGCTTGACCAGCGCCTTCCAGCCCGGTTCGGCGATGTGCTCGGCCATCGAGGCGCGGAACTGCGCGACCGTGCGCGGCATCCCGTCCCCCCAGTCCCGCAGCCGCGCGCGCCACCTCGGGTTCGTGAAGCACTGCAGCAGCGAGTTGCGGTCCTCGAACGGGATGCTGTCCACGTCCATCAGCCAGTCGAAGGCGGCGTTGTAGGCGAGGATGTCGGTGCGCGCGTTCTGCACCACGGCGGGGAACGGCTCCAGCTGGTCCAGCATCGCCCGGACCTGAGGCGTGACGACCGTGCGGTCCACCTCGATCGGGGGTTCCGGCAGGCCGGCGAGGGTGTAGAGGTGGCTGCGCTCGTACGGGTCGAGCCGCAGGGTGCGCGCGATCGCGTTCAGCACCTGCTCCGACGCGCGGATGTCGCGGCCCTGCTCCAGCCAGGTGTACCAGGTGACGCCCACCCCGGCGAGCTGCGCGACTTCCTCGCGGCGCAGCCCGGGTGTGCGCCGACGGCCGCCGGAGGGCAACCCGACCTGCTCGGGCGAAATCCGTTCCCGCCGGCTGCGCAGGAACGACGCCAGCTCACGACGGCGGATCTCATCGGTGGAGGCGGCCAGGGCGGTGGTCATGATCCCAGCCTGGCACGCCACCGACCCTGTTACCAGGTAGTCCGGATACCTGGATAAGCACTCACTGGTACCAGTCTCCAGCCGCGTTGATCGTGGTAGTCATGACGACAACCCTGGCGCCGGCCGAGACCCGGCCGGCACTGACCCGAGGCGGGCTGTCCACCGTCCTGCTGGGGGCGGCGCTGGCGCCCATCGACCTGTTCATCGTCAACGTCGCACTGCCCACGATCAATGCCGACCTGCACACGACCACCGCCACCCTGGAGTGGATCGTCGCCGGGTATGGCATCGCGTTCGCCCTGCTGCTCGTCGTCGGCGGGCGGCTCGGGGACGCGTTCGGCCACCGCCGCGTGTTCTCGCTCGGCCTGGCCGCGTTCACCCTCACCTCGCTGGTCTGCGGGATCGCGCCGACCGCCGGGGTCCTCGTCGCGGCCCGCGTGGCCCAGGGCGCCGCGGCCGCGCTGATGGTGCCGCAGGTGCTCTCGATCATCCAGGCCACCACGACCGGCGAGCAGCGCTCGCGCATGATCGGCTACTACGGCGCGACCGGTGGAATCGCGATGGTCGTCGGGCAGCTACTCGGCGGCGTCCTGGTGTCCGCCGACCTGGCAGGCAGCGGCTGGCGGCCGATCTTCCTGGTCAACGTGCCGATCGGGGTGCTCGGCCTGGTCCTGGCCCGCCGCCTGCTGCCGGAGACCCGGGCGCGCAACCCGCTCGGCATGGACGGCTGGGGCACCGGGCTGCTCGGGCTGACGCTGCTCACGCTGCTGGTCCCGCTCATGGAGGGCCGCGCGCTGGGCTGGCCCGCGTGGTGCTGGGTGCTGCTCGCCGCGTTCCCGTTCGCCGCGGCGGCCTTCGTGACCGTGGAACGGCGGCTCGAAGCGCGCGGGGTGACGCCGCTGCTGCCGCCGTCGCTGGTGCGGATGCCGAGCGTGGGCCGCGGGCTGTCCGTCGCGGTGCCGTTCTTCGCCGGCTTCGGCGGGTTCCTGTTCGTCTACGCCCTCGTGTTGCAGGACGGGCTGCACCTCGGCCCGCTCGCCTCGGGCCTCGCGCTCACCCCGATGGCCGTCGCGTTCCTGGTGATGTCCCTGCTCAGCAGCCGGTTCGTGGCCCGGCTCGGCCACCACGTCATCGTCCTCGGCACCACCGTGCAGGTGCTGGGGCTGCTCATGTTGATCGGCGCGGTGCTGCTGTCCTGGCCGGACGTCACCGTCCTCGCCCTGACCCCCGGCATGCTGGTGACCGGCGCCGGGCAGGGGCTCGCCGGGCCGACGCTGGTCCGGGTCGTCCTGTCCCGCGTGCCGGCGGAGAGCGCGGGCGCGGGCAGCGGGATGCTCACCACGACCCAGCAGAGTTCGCTCGCGCTGGGGGTCGCGACGCTGGGCACGTTGTTCGTCGCCCTGACCGGCACGTGGGGCGTGGCGGGTGCGTTGCTGCTGGTCACCGGCGTGCAGGCGGTCATGATGGTAGGCGTGGCGGTGAGCGCGCGCCGGCTGCCGGACCCGCGCGGCTGAAAAATCCGCCCGGAGACGTCGGAGAAGCGCCGTCCCGGACGACGATGGGGGTGTGAGCGAACCGCGGGTACGACCGGACCCGGCCTTCGCGCTGCTCGACCTGTACGAGACGGCGCTGCCGGAGGTGTACGGCTACCTGCTCGCGCGCTGCGGCGACCGGGGCGTGGCCGAGGAGCTGACCTCGGAGACGTTCCTCGGCGCCGTCAGCGCGTGCCAAAACCCGGGCGCCCCGCCGGTGAGCACGCCATGGCTCATCGGGGTCGCCCGGCACAAGCTGGTCGACCACTGGCGGCGGCGGGAACGCGAGGAGCGCGGGCTGCGCGTGGTGCACGAGACGGAAGCCGCCTCGGTGGACCCGTGGGACGCCGAACTGGACGCCCTGCTGGCCCGCGAGGTGCTGGAGTCGCTGGGCGCGCACCACCGGGCCGCGCTGACGCTGCGGTACCTGGACGGGCTGCCGGTGCCGCAGGTCGCCCGGCTGCTGGGCCGGACCGTGCACGCCACGGAAGCGCTGCTGGTCCGGGCGCGAGCCGCGTTCCGGGCCGCCTACCGGGAGAAGGAGGTGCGGAATGACTGACCCCTTCGACGCCCTCCGCGCCCCCGTCCAGCCGGTCGACCCCGATCCGCGGTTCGCCGCCGAGCTGCGCGAGCGCCTGCGTCGCGCTGTGTTGAACGGAGGAGAGATGACCAGCACGGAAGCACCCGCACGGGCGGAACTGCACTCGCTGACCCCGTATCTCGCCGTGTCCGACGCGCGGCGGGCCCTGGACTTCTACGTGGAGGTGTTCGGCGCGCAGCGCCGCGGCGACCCGATCGTCATGCCGGACGGCCGGATCGGGCACGCCGAACTGGCGATCGGCGACACCGTCCTGATGCTGGCCGAGGAGTTCCCCGAGATCGGTCACGTCTCGGCGGCCGGTGGCGCAAGCGTCCGCATCGAGGTGTCCGATGTGGACGCCGCGGTGGAGCGCGCCGTCGAGCGGGGCGCGCAGGTGCTCGACCCGGTCTCCGACCGCGGGCACGGCCGCTCCGGCTCGATCCGCGACCCGTTCGGCCAGCGGTGGCTGCTCGCCCAGGCGCCGGTCCGCGCCAGCGGCCAGGACACCGCGCGGCACGGCCAGGCCATGTACTTCACGTTCCAGGTCCCCGACGACGAGGCCGCCAAGGCGTTCTACGGCAGCGTGCTCGGCTGGCAGTTCTCGCGTGGTTCCGTCGAAGGCGCCTGGGGTTTCGAAGGACCCGGCCTGGAGGGTGGCCTGTGGGGCGGGCCGCGGCAGGTCGGCTGGAAGCTGATGTACGCCGTGGACGACGTGCCCGCCGCGGTGGAGCGGGTCCGGGCCGCCGGCGGTCAGGTGACCGAAGTGGACCGGAAGCCGTACGGCCTGACCGCCGACTGCGTGGACAACCAGGGCATCGAGTTCTGGCTCTGGCAGCCGTGAGTCAGCCGGGCAGGGCGACGCGGGCCGGGCGGGGGCGGCCGAGCCCCACATAGGACAGTCCGGCGCCGGTGATGGTCCGCGGCTCCAGCAGGTTCCGCGTGTCCACCACCCCGTCGCCCTGCATCAGGTCCGCCGTGTAACCCCAGTCCAGCTTGGTGAACTCGGCCCACTCGGTGAGCACGACGATCGCGTCGGCGTCCTTGGCCACCTGGTAGGGGTCGTCGACCACGGTCATGCCGGGCAGCGCCGCGCGCACCGCCGGGTCGTAGGCGGTGACCTCGGCGCCGTGCGCGGCGAGCATCGAGGTGACCGACAGCGCGGGCGAGTCGCGGAGGTCGTTGGTGCCGGCCTTGAACGCCAGGCCCAGCACCCCGATCCGGGAACCGGCCAGGCTGCCGCCCACCGCGCCGGCGATCTTCGCGACGATCCGGTCCCGCTGCGCGATGTTCTCCACGATCGCCGCGGTCAGCAGCGAGAAGTCGAACCCGACCGACTCGGCGACCTGCACCAGCGCGTGCGTGTCCTTGGGCAGGCACGAGCCGCCCCAGCCCGGGCCGGGCTTGAGGAACGACCGGCCGATGCGGCGGTCGTAGCCCATCCCCTCGGTCACCGACACGATGTCCGCGCCCAGCCGGTCGCACAGTTCGGCGATCGCGTTGACGTAGGACAGCTTCATCGCGAGGAAGCAGTTCGCCGCGTACTTGACCAGCTCGGCGCTGGCCGCGTCGGTGATGACGTTCGGCGCGGACAGGTCGCGGTACAGGTCGGCGATGCGCCGGGCCTCGGCCTCGTCGTCGGAGCCGACGACGATCCGGTCCGGGTGCAGGAAGTCGGCGACCGCGGTGCCCTCGCGCAGGAACTCGGGGTTGGCGACCACCGGCACGTCGTCGCGGCCGAGCAGGGCGCGGATGCGCTGGGCGGTGCCGACCGGGACGGTCGACTTGGTGACCACCGCGCACCCGGACGGCAGGACGTCGGCGATCTCGCCGATCACCGCTTCGACGGCCCGCAGGTCGGCGGCGCCGCCCGCGCCCATCGGGGTCGGCACGCACAGGTAGACCGCGTCCGCACCGGCCACCGCGTTGCGGGACCCGACGACGAACCGCAGCCTTCTCGCGGCGAGCCCGCGCGTGACCAGTTCCTCCAGGCCGGGTTCCAGGATGTCCACCCGTCCCGCGGCGAGCCGGGCCACCTTGACGTCGTCCACGTCCACGCAGGTCACCTGGTGTCCGAGGGCGGCGAGGCAGGCCCCGGTGGTCAGTCCGACGTATCCGGTGCCGATCACGACGATGCGAGCTCCGCTCATGAGCCGACGGTGACAGCCGGAGTTGACCGCAGTCCTAACGGAAGTCGTCCGCGCCGAATACGTCGCGCGACGGGTGAGGAGGGCCACGCCGGTGCCACGCAAACGAGCGTTAACCTCATGGGCAGAGCAGAGTGGCCGGCCACGGAAGGAACCGTTCATGCAGATCAAGGACACTGCCGCGATCGTCACGGGTGGCGCGTCGGGCCTCGGCGGCGCCACGGCGAAGGCGCTCGCCGCGCGGGGCGCGCACGTGTTCGCCCTGGACCTCGCCGCCGGGATCGAGAAGGCGGAGAAGGTCGAGGGGATCACCTACGTCGAGGCGGATGTCACCGACGGTGACCAGGTGGCGGCGGCGGTGGAGCAGGCCGCGGGCGGCGCGGTGCCGCTGCGGGTCGTGGTGAACTGCGCCGGGATCGGGCCGTCCGCGCGGATCCTGTCCAAGAAGGGCACCCACGACCTGAACCTGTTCCGCAAGGTCATCGAGGTGAACCTGATCGGCACCTTCAACGTGACGACCCTGGCCGCCGAAGCGATCGCCAAGACCGAGCCCGTCGAAGACGGCGCGCGCGGCGTCATCATCAACACCGCTTCGGTCGCCGCCTTCGACGGGCAGATCGGGCAGGTCGCGTACTCGGCGTCGAAGGGTGGCGTGGCCGGGATGACCCTGCCCGCCGCCCGCGACCTGGCCTCGCACGGCATCCGGGTCATGACGATCGCGCCGGGCATCATCGACACCCCGATGCTCGCCACCGTTTCCGAGGAGTTCCGCGCCGGCCTGGCGGCGGGCGTGCCGTTCCCGAAGCGCCTCGGCCGGCCCGACGAATACGCCCAGCTCGCGGTGAACATCGTCGAGCACGACTACCTCAACGGCGAGGTCATCCGCATGGACGGCTCGCTGAGGATGGCCCCCCGCTAAAGGGTGTTCCGGAAGCGGCTTGCGTAGCGGCGCGGGTAGCGGAACCTGAGACGGCCCCTGGCTGTGGGATCGCCTCCTCATGTATGCCGATACACCACGTCGGCGCTGTCCTCGCCAGGAGCCGCCTCAGAACCCGCGGCGGTGCCGGTTGACGGCCCGCGCAAGCGGCTCCGCCGCTTGAGAAGAACCTAGGAAGTGTCCTGTAAGTCATCGGAGCCAGAGGATGATGGCGGCGATGGTGAGTTCGGCTTGGTAGTAGGCGGCGCGTTTGGCGTAGCGGGTGGCTAGGTCGCGAAACTGTTTGAGCCGGTTGAAGCAGCGTTCGACCATGTTGCGCCGCTTGTAGGTCTCGGCATCGAAGGCGGGTGGTCGTCCGCCGCGTGAACCTCTGGCGACGCGGCGGGCGATCTGATCCTCCCGCTCGGGACTGACGAACCGGATCCGCCGATCCCGCATCGCTTGCCGAGTTGAGGGGTGCGAGTAGGCCTTATCCGCGACCACACGATCGGGTCGGCATCGCGGCCTGCCTGGCCCGATCCGGGCGACCGCGATGCCGTCGAGCAGCGGCAGCAGTTGTGGGTTGTCGCCGGCGTGGCCGCCGGTGAGCAGCACCCGCATCGGCAGCCCGCGGCCATCGACGGCGAGGTGGATTTTGGTGCTCAGTCCTCCGCGGGAGCGTCCGAGTCCTTCCCCGTCGACCGCGAGCGCCTCGACGCCGGGTGCGCAGCCCCCTTTTTCCGGGCGCCAGCAGCGTGCTGGTGCGCCCGGACCACGCTCGAATCAACCGAAATGACCCACTCGACCTCGCCGACCGAGTCGTCTTTGACGATCACCTCGTCCAGAATCTTCTGCCAGGTGCCATCCGCGGTCCACAACCGCAACCGCTCGTGCGCGGTCTTCCACGGCCCATACCGTTCGGGCAGGTCACGCCACGGAGCGCCGGTGCGTAGCTTCCACAGAATCGCGTTGAGCACCTGACGGTGATCCCGCCACCGCCGACCCCGACCCGACACCGGCGGCAGCAGCGGCTCGATCCACGCCCACGCCCGATCCGTCACCTCACCCCGACCCACCACAACCCAAGATCAAACCAGAACCGCAGCTAGATCAATTACAGGACAGGACCTAGCCGCGCAGGGCGAGGGCCTGGGTGTCGGTGCCGGCGCTGACGTGCAGGATCGCGTCGGCGCCGTCCACCGTGTCCTGGTCCAGCGGGAAGTAGCCCTGCATCGGGTTGGTGTCGGTGCGGACGTCCGCCGGCGCGATGTCCCGCGCCGGCACCACACCCCAGGTCCCGATGCGGCGCTGCAGCAGCCCCTCGAAGGTCTCCGGCCGGGGCTCGCCCAGCTCGATCGCCCTGCTGCGGCCCAGGCTGCCGACGATCAGCCGGTACCGCTCGCCCACCAGCGACGACACGATGGCGCCCGCGCTGGACCAGTTCACGTCCATCGGCCCCATGCGCATGTGGCTCTCGTTGCGCTGCAGGTGGCGGTTCTGGGCGAAGACCAGCACCGGGCCGCGCTCGATGTCGCGGATGTCGAGCAGGTTCTGGGCCATCATCGCGTCGCGGAACGCGCTCATGCGGGTCCAGCGCGCGGTGTCCGCGCCGGGTTCGGCGGCCTGCCGGTGGTAACGCAGCAGGCCGAGACCCGCGGTGAGGTGGATCCTGGCCCGGTGCCACGCGGCGCGCGAGGTCGCCGCGATCAGCATCGGCGCGCTCGCGTGGAGGGTGACGAGCATGTCATCGGCGAGCACCCGGAGCCGGTCGGCCTCCGATGTGGCGCCGGGCGAGGAAGCCGCGTCCATCACCGCCTCCGTGCGGCTCCACCGTTCGTCGTCGCCGGTGAGGCCCGCGATGTCGTGGTCCAGGCCCAGGTAGTCGCGGGCGTGCTCCAGGTAGGTGCGCGGGCTGGGCGCGTTCATCATCTCGGTGGAGACGTCGAAGCCGTGGAAGGCGAGCGGCCGCTCGGCGGTCTTGTTGTACTCACGCATCCACTCGACCAGCCGCCGGTTGTTGTCGAGTTCGCCGAAGCGGTGCGAGAAACCGTCGCGCAGCACCGCGTCGAGCGTGCCTACGCCGTGCTGGACGTAGTCGTTCACGGTGAGCGCGGCGACGCGATCGGTCTCCAGGGCGATCCCGGTGAACCCGAGATCGGCCAGCTGCGCGAAGAGCTCGTTGCGGATCCGGGCGAAGGCCGACTCCAGGTGGGTGGGCTCGCCGAGGGCCAGGAAGTCGACGGCAGGGGTGAGCAGTTCTCGAATGTCCATGAGCCTCAATCGTATCTTTGAAACAACGGTTGAGACTTCACCAGCGATTTCCCCGGAACAGGTGGGGTAAAGTCTCCAACATGTGGTCACCTTGAAACCGGCCGACCTCGCGCGCGAGCACGGCATCTCGACCCAGGCGGTCCGCAACTACGAGCGGGACGGGTTCCTCCCGCCCGCCGGCCGCACGCCCAGCGGATACCGGATCTACACCGAGGCGCACGCGGCGGCGCTGCGGGCGTTCCTGGCGCTCGTCCGGGCCTACGGGCACGCGGTGGCCGGACAGATCATGAACGCGGTCAACGACGGACGGCTCGACCAGGCGCTGACGCTCGTCGACCGCGGCCACGCCCAGCTGTTGCGCGACCGCGAGACCCTGGATTCGGTGCGCACGGCGATCGGCCACCTGACCGAGACCCCGTCCGTTCCGGACGCCGCACCGCGGACGATCGGCGAACTCGCCCGGAGGCTCCGGGTCACGCCGGCGACCCTGCGCAAGTGGGAGGCGGCCGGCATCGTCGCGCCCACCCGGGATCCGGCGACCGGGTACCGCCTCTACCAGGCCGCCGACGTGCGCGACGCCGAACTGGGGCACCTGCTGCGGCGCGGCGGTTACCTGCTGGAACACATCGCCGCGGTGGTGCGGCAGATCCGGGCCGCCGGTGGCACCGAGGCGCTCGCCGACGCGTTGACGGCGTGGCAGGAGAAGCTGACCGCGCAGGGGGTGGCGATGCTGGACGCGGCCACCCACCTCAGCCGATATCTGCGCGTGGCGCCTACAGATCGCCCATGAACGGGATGCTGTTCGCGGTGGTGGTCATCCAGTGGCGCAGCGCGTGGGTGGCTCGCACGTCGTCCTCGTTGTAGCGCAGCAGCCGGTCACGCTGGCTCAGGTCCGGCTCGCCGCCGTCCATGCCGACCGCCTGGCGGTACCAGCGCATCGACGCCTCACCACCGGCTTCCGGGTCCCGCCAGGTGAACCCGGCCACCGGGGCGACGACCTTCAGCCCCTTGCCGCGCGCGCACAGGAACTGGTCGGACACGCTGCGGAACAGGTCCACCCACTCGTCGGAATCCACAAAGGACTGGATTTCCCGCTTGGCCGGCATGCCGGGGAAGTCGCCGAACCGCTCGACGGAGCCGAAGAGCCAGCGGTTCTCGGCCATCGCGTTGTAGCAGTAGGCCCGGAACGTCAGGCCCGCGGCGAGGGTGCGTTCCCGGACCTCGCGCAGCCACGTCCAGAACTCCGTGAACGACCGCGCCTCGTCGCCGGTGGGCAGCGGTTGCCAGGTGACGAACGCGCGGTAGCCCTGCTCGACGCCGATGTCCGCGCCGCTGAGCAGGCAGCCCCACAGGTAGGCGCCCGACTCGCCGAAGGACTCCATGTCGATGTCGACCTCGACGTCCGCGCGGGCCACCTCGACCTCGCGGACGCGGCGCACCATCGTCAGGTCCGCGAGCCACGCCCGAGCCAGTGCCACGGCGTCGGCGAACGGGCCGGACGTCCAGATGATCGGCGGCTCGTCGTCCGGGTCGAGCGCGGCGAGCTTGTCCACTGTGGAAACCCCGGCGCGGCGCAGCTCCATCGCGTCCTCACCGCGGACGACCAGGCTCACGTCCCGCATCGCGGTCAGCTCGGCCTCGCACGTCGGCCACCACGGGCACGTCCGGCACTCCAGCACGCGCGACGGTTCGGCCAGCGCGGGGCCGCCGGAGCGGGCGGCCTCGGCGATCGCCAGCCGGTCGGCGAACCGCAGGTCGTACTCGGTCAGCGCGGTGCGCCCGTTCGGCCAGGTGGCGGCGGTCAGGTCGTGCCACAGCACCACGTCGGCGTCCAGGCCGATGACGCCGCCGACGAGACGGCCGGACGCCACCCCGTGCGCCTCGAGCATGCGGCGCAGGTGGGCCAGGCGCATCTGGTCGCGCGGGTGGGAGCGGACCCGGCGCGCCGGGTCGGGGATCGCGTGACGCGGGTCCAGGTCGTGCGGCGGGGTGGTGACCGCGCCCGCGCCCGGGTCGGTGATGCGGTGCCGGACCACCAGCACCGGCAGGTACCCGCCGTCGGCGCGGACCAGCAGCTCCGACCCGCCGCGGCGGTGGCCGGCGCGGTCGGCGGGCAGCAGCGCGCCCCAGATGTAGCCGGCACCCCGCGCCATCGCCTGCTGGGTGGCGGCGGCGCGGTCCGGCGGCGGCAGCTCGCGGTCGACGACCACCCAGCTCGCGCCCGGGTTCGCCGCGATCAGCCGGTCGCGGATCTCGATCCGGTGGGCGGCCGCGTCGGCGATGCGCTGCTCCGCCGACGGGTCGGGCGGGGCCAGCGGCACCTCGCGCATCGCGGGGTCGTGGTCGAGGTGCACGCGACGACGGCAGCGGCTCACCGCGCCGGCCTCGAGCAGCACCTCAGTTTCCATGACACCTACTTTAGAGAGGACCACCGACAGTTCCGCGCCGAGTGTGAGCGGCGCATTACGTGCCGGACATGCTCCCGCCCGTGCCTGCCGCTACATTCAGCCCATGGCTCGCAAGAAGACCAGGACGCCGGCCGAGACGGGCATCACGCCGAAGAAGGCCAGGAACGCCGTCGCCGTGGCGAAGATCGTGGTGCCCGCGGTGGCCCCCGCGCTGGCACCGCTCGCGGTCAAGGCGGCGAGCGCGGTCCGCGACGCCTACGACCACTACCAGGCGCGACGGCTCGGGGTGCCGCTCGACCGGCTGTCGGAGTTCACCGGCCGCGGCGCGCACCTGCTGGCGCGGATCGCCGGCACGTCCGAGGCGCTGGCCGAGGTGCGCAAGGCCGAACGCGCGACCGACGACGACGTCCGCTTCGCGAAGGACTCCCAGGCGACGCTGGAGCAGCTGACCGCCGCCATCCGGGCGGCCGAACGCATGCCCGGGTCCCGCCGCAAGGCCGCCCACCAGGCGGTGACGGCCGAGCTGGAGCGGATCGAGGGCCAGCTGCTCAAGCGCCTCGGCGTCTGAGCCCGGCTACTGGATGAAGCCCTTCGAGATCATCCAGTCCCGCGCCACTTCACCCGCGTCGCGGCCGTCGACGTCCACCTGCTTGCACAGTTCGATCATCTGCTGGTTGTCCAGCGCCTTCGCGACGGGTTCCAGCACTCCGCGGACGGCCGGGTGCGCGTCCAGGAACTCCTTCTTCATCGTGACCGCCGCGTTGTACTGCGGGAAGAACCGCTTGTCGTCGGTGAGCACCCGCAGGTTCAGGCCCGCGATGCGGCCGTCGGTCGTGAAGATCTCGCCGAAGTTGCAGGTGCCGCTGGCGACCGCGGAGTAGATCGCGCCCGTGCCGAACGTCTTGACCTCCGTGGTCGGGAACCCGTACGTCTTCTGCACCCCCGGCATTCCGTCCTGGCGGCTCGCGAACTCGGTCTCGACGCAGAAGATCGCCTGCTCCGGGTGCTGCTTCAGGAACTCCGTCATGTCCGAAGTGGACCGCAGGTTGTGCTGCCGCGCGTACGCCTCGGTGGTGGCGAAGGCGTAGGTGTCGTTCACCGGCGAGTAGTCCAGCCAGGTGATGCCGAACCTCTCCTCGTCCGCCTTCTTCGCCGCGTCGAACTGGGCCTTCTCGTCCGGGATCGGCTCGGTGTTGCCCTGGTAGGAGATCCACGCGGTGCCGGTGTACTCCCACGAGATGTCGATCTGCCCGTTGATCAGCGCCTGCCGCGCGGAGTTCGACCCGCTGATGTTGGTCAGGTCGGTGATGTCCGCCCCGGCCGCCGACAGCGCCAGCTCGGCCATGTAGCCCAGGATGATGTTCTCGGTGAAGTCCTTCGACCCCACCGCGATGTTCACGCCCGCCAGGCTCGGCACCGGCCGGATCGATCCGGGCTTCACCTCGTACGGCAGCGCCGCGTTCACGTCCAGACCGCACGCGGTCAGCGACGTCGTCAGCAACGCGGCGCCCACGATCGCCTTGAGCCGGTGCTTCACGACAACCCCCTCGGTCCGAAGACGCGTTCCATGACCGCGCCCAGCCAGTCGATCAGCAGCGCCAGGCCGACCGCCAGGATCGCGCCGGTGACCAGCACCGGGACGCGGTTGAGCTTGTAGCCGGTGTCGATCAGCTCGCCGAGCCCGCCGCCGTTGACGAAGAACGCCAGCGTCGCCGTGCCGACCGCCAGCACCAGCGACGTGCGCAGCCCGGCCAGGACCAGCGGCACCGCCAGCGGCAGCTCGATCCGGAACAGCACCGCCCGGCCGGACATGCCGATCCCGCGGCCCGCGTCGATCAGCGCCGGGTCGACCGAGTTGATGCCGACGATCGTGTTCCGCAGCACCGGCAGCAGCGAGTAGAACGCGATCGGCAGGACCGCGCACCAGAACCCTTCCCAGCTGGTCCAGAGGAAGAACAGCACGATCACGCCGAGCGCGGGCGCGGCCTGCCCGATGTTCGCGATCGTCAGGAACACCGGCGCGACCGGCCGCGCCCAGGAGCGGGTGAGCACCGCGCCGAGCGGCACCGCGACGCCGACCACGATGACCGCGACCGCGACCGTGATCAGCAGGTGCTGCCAGGTCGCCTCCAGCAGCCGCGACGCGTTCAGGTTCTGCGACTCGATCGCGTCGTTGCCCCGCAGCAGCGCCCAGGCCACCACCGCGCCGACGACCACCACGACGACCGCGGCCTGCACCAGCAGCCGCGCCCGTTCCGCGCGGCGGGAGCCGGATTCGGTGGTGAACCCCTTGTCGACGGTCGTGGTCACGCCGGTCCCCCGTCGTCGGAGTGCTCCTCGCGCAGCCGCTGGATGGTGCCCATCACCGTGTCCAGCTCGATCACCCCGGCGTACTCGCCGCGCGCGCCGGTGACCGGCACGCCGCCGCCCTCGACGAGCATCGCCTCGAGCGCATCCTGCAGCGTCGACTGGAGGCTCACGTAGTCGCCGATCGGCTTGCCCACGTCCGCCAGCGACGACGCGCTGCCCAGGTCCCGCACGTGCACCCAGCGGACCGGGCGGCGCCGGTGGTCGAGCACCAGCGCGTAGGTGTTGCGCCGCGAGGTCATCCGCTCGCGCAGCTCGGCGGGCGAATCGGTGATCGACGCGGTCATCGCGTCCTGCTTCAGCTCGACGTCGCGCACCCGCAGCAGGGTGAGCTGCTTGAGCGAGGCGCCGGCGCCGACGAACCCGGCAACCGTGTCGTCGGCGGGGTTGGCCAGGATGGCGTCCGGGGTGTCGTACTGCAGGATCTTCGACTGGTTGCCGAGCACCGCGATCTTGTCGCCGAGCTTCACGGCCTCGTCGAAGTCGTGGGTCACGAACACGATCGTCTTGCGCAGCTCGGACTGCAGCCGCAGCAGCTCGTCCTGCAGGTTGCCGCGGGTGATCGGGTCGACCGCACCGAACGGCTCGTCCATCAGCAGCACCGGCGGGTCCGCGGCGAGCGCCCGGGCGACCCCGACGCGCTGCTGCTGGCCACCGGAGAGCTGGCGCGGGAACCGGTCGTGGAACTGCGCCGGGTCGAGACCGACCAGGTCGAGCATCTCGTCGACGCGGTCGGCGATCTTCTTCTTGTCCCACCCGAGCAGCCCGGGCACGACCGCGACGTTCTGCGCGACCGTGAAGTGCGGGAACAGCCCGGCCTGCTGGATCGCGTAGCCGACCTTGCGGCGCAGCCGGTCCGGGTTGAGGCTCAGCGCGTCCTCGCCGCCGATGGTGATCCGGCCGGACGTCGGCTCGATCAGCCGGTTGATCATGCGCATCGTGGTGGTCTTGCCGCAGCCGGACGGGCCGACCAGGATCACGATCTTCCCGGCCGGGATCGTCATGGTGACGTCGTCGACGGCAGGCTGGCGCGAGCCGGGGTAGCGCTTGGTGACGTGCTCCAGCTGGATCTCGACGCCGGACACCGCGCCGGAGTCCGCCTTGGCCGGCGATTCGATGGTTTCAGACACGGACACCCCTCGGAACGGTGAATCGGGCGATGAGGACGTAGATGCCGTCGAGGATCAGCGCGAGGACGACCACGCCGATCGTGCCGGTGAGGGCCTGGTTCATGGAGTTGGTGCTGCCCGCGTTGGTCAGCCCGGCGAACACCTCGGACCCCAGGCCGGGGCCCTTCGCGTAGGCGGCGATCACCGCGATGCCCATGAGCATCTGGGTCGCGACGCGCATGCCGGCGAGGATCGCGGGCCAGGCCAGGCGCAGCTCGACCCGCGTGAGCACGCCGAACCGGCTCATCCCGATGCCCTTCGCGGCGTCGGTGACCGCGGGATCGACCCCGCTCAGCCCGACGATGGTGTTCCGCACGATCGGCAGCAGCGCGTAGAGCACGAGCGGGATCACACTGGGCGCGACCCCGAGGCCGACGATCGGGATCAGCAGCCCGATCAGCGCGAACGACGGAATGGTGAGGACCGTGCTGGCCAGCGCGGTGGCCAGGGCCGATCCGATGGGGCTGCGGTAGACCGCGACGCCGATCAGGACACCGATGGCGGCGGCGATGATCGTGCACTGCACCACGGCGCTCACGTGGAGCCAGGCCTGCAACCCGAGTCTGCTCCAGCGATCGGCCACGTACTCGAACAGGTTCATCCCGTGCGGCCGCCTCCTCCCGATCAGTCGTTCACTCGTCCGGCCTACTTACCGTTGCCGAAAAACGTACGAGTCTCAACCACCGACACCGGCTGACAGTCCGATCGAGACCGATCCGGCTGGTCGGCCGCGTTCACCACCCGGGACGCGGTCGCGGTGATCAGCACCCGTCTCATACCCTGGATCAGTGAGCAGACGACCCCGGCGACACGGTGCGTTACGCAGCGTGCGCGGAGTCCTGCTCGCTTTCACCTCCGGCGGCCTGGCCGTCAGCGCGCACGCGCTCGCCCACGGCGGCGTGCCGGACACCGCGCTGACGCTGCTGCTCGTCCTGCTCGTCGGCTGGATCGGCACCGCGCTGGCCGACCGCACCCGCGGCCCGCTCGGCGTGCTCACCGTGCTCGGCGCGGCCCAGCTGCTGATGCACGTCGTGCTCGACGAGCTGATGCCGCATCCGGCGTCGATGCCCGGCGCGATGCTCGCCGCGCACGTCGCCGCCACGCTGCTGACCGGCCTGCTGCTGGCGTACGCCGAAGCGCTGCTGCACGTCGCCGCCGCGCGGCTGGCCCTGCTGCTGCCGGTCCTGTTCGGACCGCTTCCCCCACCGGTCCCGCTGCCCGCCGCGCCCGCTCCGGCGCCCGGCGTGCCGCAGGTGTTGGTGCTGTTGAGCCGCATGCACGCGAGGCGAGGCCCGCCCGTGCTCGCGACGCGCAACCCCCTTCACCTCAGCGCAGCGCGCTGACCCACTCTCTTCTTTCAGGAGCATCATGACGAACAACGCCGTCATCCGGCGCGGGCTCGTGCTGGCCGGCACCGTCGGTATCGCGGGCCTGCTCGGCGCGGGCGTCGCGTCCGCGCACGTCACCGCCAACGTCCTCGGCTCGGACCCGCGGCAGGGCGGGTACGGGGCGATCACCTTCCGCGTGCCGAACGAGGAGGAGACCGCCGCCACCGTCAAGGTGGAGATCGACTTCAAGCCGGAGTACGCGATCAGCTCGGTGCGCTACCAGCCGATCCCCGGCTGGACGGCGGAGGTCACCAAGACCCCGCTGCCGTCGCCGGTCAAGAACGGCAAGGGCCTGGACGTCACCGAGGCGGTCACGAAGATCGTCTTCACCGCGCAGCCAGGCACGAAGATCGGCCCCGGCGAGACCCAGTACCAGGACTTCGGCATCACCGCGGGCTCGCTGCCCGCGGTGGACGAACTGGTGCTGCCGGCCATCCAGACCTACGACAACGGCACCGTCGTGGCGTGGGACCAGGTCCAGGCTCCCGGAGCGGAGGAGCCGGAGCACCCGGCTCCGACCGTGAAGCTGGCCGAGGCGTCGGCCGACGGTCACTCGCACGACGCGACGACCGCCGCCGCCACCGCCGCGGCCGAGGACTCCACCGACGACACGGCCCGCTGGCTCGGCGGCGCCGGACTGGTCGTCGGCGCGCTCGGCCTCGGCGTCGGCGCCGGAGCGGTCCTGCGCGGCCGGAAGGCGTCGAAGTAATGCGCCGCCTGCTCGTCACGATCGCCGCCGCGCTGGTCGCGATGGTCGTCACCGCCACCCCGGCGCTGGCGCACAACGTGCTCGTCTCCTCCGACCCGGCCAAGGGCGCCACGCTCGACACCGCGCCGTCGCAGGTCACGCTGACCTTCGACGCGCCGGTGCAGGGCGGCAACGTCAACCAGGTCTCGGTCACCGGCCCGGGCGGTACCCAGTGGGCCGAGGGTGACGTGCGGATCAGCAGCAACGTGGTCACCGTCGCGGTGCGGCCGCTCGGCCCGGCCGGGCAGTACACCGTCGGGTTCCGGATCCTGTCCGCCGACGGGCACCCGGTGACCGGCGAGGTGCCGTTCACCCTCACCAAGGCCGGCACCGGCACCCCGGCGACGGCCAGTGCCGCGACCGGGACCGACACGGCGCAGCCCGCCGCGCAGTCCGGTGGCGGGGTCCCGGTGTGGGTGTGGATCGTCGGCGCGGTGGTCCTGCTGGCCATCGGGCTGACGCTGGCGCTGCGGATGGGCAGGGACAAGGCGTGACCCCGCGACAACGACGCACGAGCATCGCAGGGCCGGCCGCGGCCCAAGGAGCGCAGTGGGGAGGCGTCGCGGCATGACCCCGCGACAACGACGCACGAGCATCGCAGGGCCGGCCGCGGCCCAAGGAGCGCAGTGGGGAGGCGTCGCGGCATGACTACGGCGGCCGGGACCACCTCGCAAGTCCGTTACCAGGCGATCATCGCGATCGTCACCGCGGCGCTGGCCGGTGCGCTGATCGGCGTCGCGCTGACGGCCACCGCGCCGGTGCCGGGTGTGGCGGAGGTCAGCGAGGTGGTCTCGGCCGCCATCCCGATCGTCCGCGTGCTGCTCGACATGGCCGCGGTCACGACGATCGGGGTCGCCCTGCTGTCCGTGCTGGTCGGCTACGACCGGCCGAAGCTGACCGAGCCGATCATGCGGCGCGCCCGGCCGATCGCGCTGGCCGCGTCGCTGGTCTGGACGATGACCGCGCTGGTCACGCTCGTGCTGCAGACCGCCGAGTACCGACCGCAGGTGCCCACGGTGAGCTTCGCCGACATCTGGGACTACGTGGTCGGAGTCGGCGCGGGCAAGGCGCTGCTCGTCGTCGCCGTGCTCGCGCTGGTCCAGGTCGGGCTCGGGGTGCTGACGCTGCGGCACGGCGAGAAGGTGCCGGCCGAGGTGCGCGTCGGGCTCGGCCTGTTCGCCCTGCTGCCGCTGCCGGTCACCGGGCACGCGGCGAACTGGGACTACCACGACTACACGATGATCTCGATGGAGCTGCACGTCATGGGCGCGGTCGCGTGGACCGGCGGTCTCGGCGCGATGGTCGTGCTGCTCGCCGGCAACCGGACGCTGCTCGCGCACGCGCTGCCGCGGTTTTCCAAGCTGGCCACGCTGTGCCTGGCCCTGACCGTGGCGACCGGCCTGTTCAACGCGGTCGTGGAGATCCTGCTCAACCCGACGATCGACCTGGTCACCGCGCTGTTCACCACGCCGTACGGGCAGCTCGTCGTGCTCAAGATCGGGTGCGCGGCCGGGATCGGCGTGCTCGGCGCGATGGTCCGGTGGAAGCTGATGCCGCGGATCATCCGGCACGAGCGGACCGCGCTGGCGACGTGGGCGACGCTCGAGCTGACCGTCATGGGGCTCGCCTTCGGGTTCGCCGTCGTGCTCACCCGCGCCCCGGTCAGCTAACCGTTAGTAGCTGCAACTTGCACGGGTGGGGGATCGATTAATCCAGGCAGGGTGACTAGCTGGGCCGAATTTCCTACTGCCCGCACATGCCTCCGCACATACGACGAGCGGTCTCCTGCGGTCGGTAAATGTCCACGTATTTCCCAGGATGTGGACTAGCGGTAGCGGGCCCATTCGGTGCCGGCGCGGCCCGCGCGCAGGTCGCCCAGCCGCCGACGCAGCTCACCGCGCACGTGCGGGTGGCTGCGCAGGATCGGCAGCACGCTGGTCACCAGCTTGAGCTCGCGGGCGGCCCGCAGCACGGCGAACCCGTCCCAGCGGGTGACGTCGAAGCCGTAGACGTCGGCGAGCATGCGGTAGCGGCCCGCCGGGTCACCGAACCGTTCGCGGCCCACGGCCAGCGGCGTGAGGTCCCATTCCGGCGGGCCGACGCACGAGGAGTCGAAGTCGCACAGCACCGGGCCGTCCGGGCCGACGATCACGTTGCCCGGGTGCGCGTCGCCGTGGATCAGGCTCCGTTCCAGCGGGAAGTCCAGCTCGCCGAGCGCGGCCTCGACCTCGGCGCTGCGGCGCAGCAGGAACCGCCGGTCGTCCGGGTCGAGTTCCTCGGCGTCGGCCACGCGGGCACGCACGTCCGCCAGCGGCGCCCACTCGCCGACGCCCTCCGGCGCGGGCAGGGCGTGCACGCGGCGCAGCAGCCTGCCCAGGTCGGCGGCGGTCGCGCGGCGCTCACCGGGCGGGACCCGGACCCACGCCGTGACGACGTGCTCGCCGACGTGGATCGGCTGGTCGACCCCGGGCAGCAGGCGGATCGCGGGCACGTCGTGGGCCTCGAAGTGCCGCGCGACCCGGACGACCTTGGCGACCCGGTGCCGCAGCGCCCGCGACCCGACGATCCGCATCACGACGGGCGCGCCGGCCAGCTGGTAGACGGCGTTGTTGGTGAACCGGAGCAGCTCGGCGCCCCGGTGGTCCAGCCCGAGCAGGGCGCACGCCTCGGCCAGCGCGGCGGCCAGTTTCTCCTTGGTGAACCGACCACCCAACTCGTCCGCGACGGCGCGCATCTTCCTAGGCGGCGAAGAACGAGCTGATGCGCTCGTCCAGGTCGCGGGCGTCCGGGTTGTTGCGGCGCTTCGCCGCTTCCTCCTGCATCGGCATCATGCGGTCCTTCACGCGGGCCGACTTGAGGCCGTCCGCGGACTCCAGCGCCAGCCGGCCGATCCGGGCGCCGTGGTCGATGTCGCCGTCGATGAGGTGGTTGGTGGCCAGCGCGGCCTGGTTGAACACCTTGCTGCGCTGCATGTCCTCGCCGTAGGCGTCGATCGCCCTGGTCAGCGCCGGGATCGCGTACTGCGTGTGCTTCGTGTCGACGCCGCGGGCCAACACCGTGTGGACGGTGCCGATCATCGCGTAGACGTCGGTCTCGTTGAAGAACTTCACCCAGTCCTCGGCCTCGGCCACGTTGGCCCGGGCGAACTCGTCCTTGGCCAGGCCGAGCAGCTTGAGCGACTGCTCCTCGTTGCCCATCATCGCGTAGGCCCACGCCTGGTTCGCCGCGAGCACGGAGATCGCCAGCTCGGAGCCGGATTCCTGCGCCGCGATCTGTCCCAGCTGGAACAGCTTGAGCGCGTCGTTGGGCGCCTCCTGGTGCAGGTAGACCCGGCCCATCCGGTACAGGATGTTGGCCACCAGGTGGTCGTTGTTGCCCTGTTTCGCCAGCTCCAGCGCGTTGGCGAAGTGCCCGCGCGCGGAGTCCATCAGTCCACTGTCGAACGACGTCCAACCGGCCAGGCTGTGCAGGTCGGCCAGCGCCACGAACAGGCGCGACCGGACCGGGGTGGCGGCCGAGGAGTCGAGCATCTGCTGCCCCCAGGACAGCTGGGCCACCACGGCGTCGCGGCAGAACCCGCCGCCGTACTGGTAGTCGAGCGCGCGCAGCGCTCTGGTCGCGGCCTCGACCTGGCGCACATCGGTCATCCCGATGTGGCCGGGTGCCGGCGTCCTCGCGGGGCTCGCCGCCCATGCCTTGGGCGACGATCCCAGGATGGCCGCCCCCATCGTGACCTGGGCGGCGTGCGCGAGGAAGTTCCGCCGCTTCACGGACTCGTCCTCCTCAGCCTGCTGCTCGTCGGCGGCGCCGACGACCTGAATCTCGGTGGCCTCGTCGTAGGCGAGGCCCATGTATCCACGGGGGACACCCAGGCCGTCGGCGATCCGGGCGAGCACGTCGTAGGCCATCACCTGGCGGCCCTTGAGGATCTCCGAGACCTCCGACTGGGACTGGCCGGTGAGTGCGGCGATCTGGCGCTGGGAGATGCCCTCCTTGCGCAGGTTCCGGTACACGGCACTGATGTTGCGGGCGGCCAGGGCCTCCCTCATCTCCCGCTTCTCCCAGGCATCCGAGCTGATCGGATGTCCCTGGCGGCCATCAGTGTTCTCACCGGCGTCCATTGCGCCCCCTCACCGTCCAGTCCGGGCGTCGATTCGCAGCGTAGGCATACCCATTGAACCGTGGGAAACGTCGTTTCGGGACCCCTGATCGGTCGGGGTGAACTCCGACGACCGTTCACCGGCCCGCCCGCGCCGGTCGCCGCTGTGACCGCGGTTCGCCTTCTCTTCGGCTGCGGTTCATCGCAATCTAGTTCTCGGGTTCGGCGTGACCGAGCGGATACAGGCAGCGATCACGCAGAGCTACGACGAACACGGACAGCAAGCCCGACACAGAGCGGAGACACGCGGTGGAGTTCATGAACTCGATCTCGGCACCACGCGCCCAGGTCCACCGGCGGTCCTTCGCCCCGTCCGGTGCGCCGGTCGCGAGCCGGTCGGCGATGCCGGCCGCGGACCCGCGTGCCGCGCAGCTGCGCCGCTACGAGGGCGGCCAGCTGGTGTGGCGGGTGCAGTGCGGCGACATGATCAACCGCGACCGCTGCGTCACCGTGCTCGTCCAGGACGACCAGGTGGTCCTCGTCGGACCGCCCGGGGAAACGGCCCGCCTCACCGCGGGTCAGCTCGGCCAGCTCCAGGCGGCGCTGAACGAAGCCGCCAAACTGGCGGAAAGGTGACGGTGAGTTCCGTGGATCAGATCCTTGGGCAGGTACTCCGCAATGCCGTGTGGGAACGCCTCGACATGCTCGCCGACCTCGCCACCAGGGCGGACGCGCAGTCCCTGGTCTCGGTGGCCCGGTCGGAGCTGCCGCGGCTGACCGAGGGCTGGCGCGCGATGCTGACCGCCCACGAGCCCGACGAGCGGGGCGACTGCCCCACCTGCTCCACCCGGTGGCACCGCTGCAAGGCGCCGTGCTCGGTGTGGCAGGTCGCGCACGAGCACCTCGTCGCCGGTGGCCTCGCCCCGCAGCGGGACCTGCGCCGCCCGTGGCGCCGGAAGACCAACCCGGTTCCGCCTCAGCCGCGCGGTACGACGCCGGGTGAGTCGACCGGTCGCCACGCGCTGATGCCGCAGGTCGCGAACCGCTGACCACTCGGCGATTAATCGAAAAAACTAGGCCACAACCTCTGGCGGAACACTCCCGTCACCGCTATGTTGTCGATCATGGTCGAGGTCGCGAAGTTGCAGATCGCACCTTGACCGACCCCGCCCCCGCGGGCCCCGAAACTCCGCGGACCGGTGCCGTTGCACTCCCCTCCCCCGACCGGCACCGGCCCGCGGGCCCAAAAGGTACGGAGCCGAAGGCTCCTCCGGACTCCGGAGGAGCCTTCGGTGATTTCAGCGGACCGAGCGGACGCCGAGGACGGACGCCCCGGCCGCGAGCGTCGCGACGGCCGACGCGGCGAACAGCCCCGGATACCCGCCCAGTTCGGCCAGGATGACCGTGGCCGCGAGCGGTGCGATCACCTGCGGCAGCGCGTTCGCGATGTTGATGACCCCGAGGTCCTTGGCGCGATCCTGCGCGGCGGGCAGCACCTCGGTGAGGATCGCCAGCGCGACCGCCCAGTAGGCGCCGAACCCGATGCCGAGCAGCGGGGACGCCGCCAGCGCCGCCGGCCAGGTCTGCCACAGCACCAGCACGAGCGCCGCCGCGGCCATCACGACCACCGCGCCCAGCACGAACGGCTTGCGGCGGCCGGTCCGGTCGGACAGCGGCCCGACCACCAGGCCGCCGATCACCAGCGCGACGCCGTAGAGGCCCATCATGATCAGCAGCCCGGTGTCCGGATCCGGGTGGTGGACCGCGTCCGTCAGGAAGAACAGCAGGAAGAACGTGCCGAGCGAGTTGCCCAGGTTGATCAGGAAGTGGCAACCCCAGGCCCACGCGAAGTCCGGGTGCCGTCGCGGCGACACCCACAGCCCCCGCAGGTCCACGCGCCATCCGGTGGCCGGCCGGCCGGACGCGACGGCGGTGGTGTCCGCGGTGCGCAGCACGAACGCCGCCGCGCCGAGGACCACGACCACCGCGCACGCCAGGTAGCCGCCGGGCAGGCTGGTGACCAGGACCGTCACCAGCACGGCGCCGAGCACGGTGCCCAGCATCTGGCTGATGCCGACCAGCCCGCCGATCCGCGCGCGCTGGCCGACCGGGTCCCGGTCCGGCACCGCGGAGGTGAGCGTCGCGAGCATGCCGCCGAGCCCGGCCTGCACCAGGCACCAGCCGGCGACCATGACCGCCACGTTCGGCGCCAGCGCCAGCACCACCAGGCCGAGGGCCCCGCACACCGCGCCGGCGAACGTCCACGGGTGCCGTCGCCCGAACCGCGAGCGCGTGCGGTCCGAGGCCAGCCCGACCAGCGGGTTGGTGAGCAGCGCGACCACCGCGCCGACGCCGGTGACGATGCCGAACACCAGTTCCTTGTGCGCGGCGTCCAGGTGCGCGGCCTGCTCGGGCAGCAGCACCTGGATCGGGGCGTAGATGCCCAGCCACAGCCCGGTGTTCGCGCCGAAGAGCAGGCTGATCCAGCCGGGCCGGACGGGAACCGTCGGCTCGCCGAGCGCGCCCGGCGTCCGCGTTTCCGTCACGACCGCACCAGCTTCCGGTACCAGGAGAAGGAGTCCTTCGGGGTCCGGCGCTGGGTTTCGTCGTAGTCGACGTGCACCAGGCCGAATCGCGGCGCGTATCCCTTGGACCATTCGAAATTGTCGATCAACGACCAAACGAAATACCCACGGACTTCAACTCCCGCCGTTATCGCAGTGGCGACGGACCGCAGGTGCGCGTCCAGGAACTCGATGCGTTCCCGATCATGAATGCCGTCGAAGCTCGCGCCGTTCTCGGTCAGGTACACCGGTGGCAGCTTCTCGCCGTAGCGGTCGCGCAGGCCGACCAGCAGCTCGTGCAGGGCTTCCGGCACGATCGGGGAGTCGTTGGTGGTCCGCGGAAAACCCTCGATCGGGCGAAGTTCGAACGGCAGCGGATTGCCCTCGCCGGGCGCGGCGGCGCCGTGCGGCTCGTAATAGTTGACGCCGTAAAAATCCAGCGGTTGAGCGATGTTCACCAGGTCATCGGCATGTCCGGCGGGGAGGTACGGGACGATTTCGGCGGGATAACTCCCGAGTAGCACCGGGTCCGAAAAGGTCCGGTTGAGCAACGCGTCCAGCCGGCGCGCGGCATCATGATCAGCTGACGAGTTTGAAGTAGGCCAAACTGGACAATGATGGTTGGCGGTGCCGATGTTCGACGCACCCGCGGCCCGCAGAGCCTGGACCGCGAGGCCATGGGCGAGGTGTTGGTGGTGTGCGGTGGGAAGGGCGTCCAGCAGGAGCGTCCGGCCGGGCGCGTACTCGCCGATCGCGTACCCGAACACCGTCGTCACCATCGGCTCGTTGAGGGGGATCCACATCCGCACGCGATCAGCGAAGCGCTCGCCGAGGACCGAGGCGTACTCGGCGAACCGGAGCGCGGTGTCCCGGTTCAGCCAGCCGCCGGCGTCCTCGAGCGGCTGCGGGGTGTCCCAGTGGTAGACCGTCGCCACCGGCGCGATGCCCGCTTCGCAGAGCACGTCGACCAGCCGGTCGTAGAAGGCCAGGCCCTTCGGGTTCGGCGCGCCGGCCCCCGGCGGCTGGATCCGCGGCCACGCGAAGGAGAAGCGGTAGGCGCCGACCCCCAGCTCGGTCAGCAGCGCCACGTCCTCCGGCCAGCAGTGGTAGTGGTCGCACGCGACGTCGGCCTGCCCCGGGGCGAAGGTGTCCCAGACCGACGGACCGCGCCCGTCCTCGCTGGTGGCGCCCTCGATCTGGAAGGCCGAGGTGGACACGCCCCACAGGAAACCGGGCGGGAAGGCGAGGTTCTCCACGAGCGCGGTCCCTTCATCGGGGCTAACGTGAAAATTTCTCAAATGCTAGCCCTTCCCGCCATCGGGGGGAAGTGGTCCGGGGCGCTAAAGTCCCTGTTCAGAGCACCAGAAGGAGCACAACGTGTCGGAGACCCAGGCGACGACGACCCCGCTTCGCCGGCAGCCCGTCCAGCAGCGCAGCGCGAAACGGGTCGAGCAGATGCTGGACGCGAGCGCCGAGCTGATCGACGAGGTCGGTTATGACGCGTTGACCACCACCTTGATCGCCAAGCGCGCCGGGGTCGCCGTCGGCTCGCTGTACCAGTTCTTCCCGGACAAGCGGGCGGTCGTGCGGGCGCTGACGCAGCGCAACCTCGACCGGTTCGTGCACGCGGTGAGCGAGCGGCTGAGCCGCGAGGACCCGCGGCACTGGTGGGACGTGGTCGACTCGGTGCTGGACATCTACCTGGAGATGCACCGGACCGTGCCGGGCTTTTCCAAGGTCCACTTCGGTGACGTGGTGGACCGGCAGCTGCTCGACGACAGCCGGGACAACAACCGGGTGATCGCGGACTCGCTGGCCGACCTGGTGGGCAAGTACATCGACCTGAACACGCCACGGCTGTCGCTGGCGATGACGGTCGCGATCGAGGCCGCGGACGGGCTGCTGAAGCTCGCCTTCCACCGCGACCCCGACGGCGACGCCGAAATCGTCGGCGAGACCAAGCACCTCATCAAGCTGTACCTGGCCTCGCGACTGGGGGAATAGCTCACTCCGCCTCGAAGTAGTGGCCCTGGCCGAGGTCGGCGAGGAGGCCGGGGTGCTCCGGCTTCCAGTCCAGCACCTGGCGGGTGCGGGCGGACGACGTCGGGTTGTCCAGGCCGGCGAACCGGGCCAGGAAGCCGAAGTGCGCCTCGGCCCGGTCGGCCGGGATCGACTCGGTGGGCAGGCCCAGGTGGCGGCCGATGGTCTCGGCGATCACCCGGACCGGGACGCCCTCGTCGTCGACCACGTGCAGCCGGCTGCCGGCCGGGGCCTTCTCCAGCGCCAGCCGGTAGGCCCGCGCGGCATCCAGGGTGTGCACGGCGGGCCAGCGGTTGGCGCCGTCGCCGAGGTAGCCGGACCGGCCCGCCTTCCGCGCGGCGGCGATCATCACCGTGAGGAAGCCGTGCTTGTCCAGTGAGCTGTGCACGGTCGGCGGGAGCCGCACGACCGAGGTGCGGATGCCGCGGTCGGCGTAGGCGATCAGCTCGTTCTCCGAGTCGACCCGGTAGCCGCCGGGGAGCACGTCGTCCTCGGTGCCGGCGCGGTCCAGCCCGAGCCCGGCGATGATCGCGGTGCCCGAGGTCCCGACCAGCGGCTTGCCCGTGCCGGCCAGTGCCTCGCCGAACGCCCGCACCACGGCGAGGTCGGTGTCGCCCGCGGACGCGAAGTCCCCAGCGGTCATGGCTTCGTGGTCGAAGGCGAGGTGGATGACACCGTCCGCTCCGGCCGCCGCCTCCCGCAGGCCGTCCAAGTCGCGCAGGTCGCCGCGCCGCACCCGGGCTCCGGCCGCGGTCAGCTTCGCCGCCGACGCGTCCGACCGCGCCAGTCCGACGACCTCGTGACCAGCCGAAAGCAGCTCCGGGACGAGTGCCGAACCGATGTGCCCGGACGCGCCCGTGACGAAAACTCGCATGAGATCCTCCTGGATTCCAGTGATGTCACCTGGTGCCATCACTGTAGCACCGCATGACACCAAGTGTCATCACCTAGACTGTCCGGTATGGGCCGGTGGGAGCCGAACGCGCAAGAGCGCCTGACGCGGGCCGCGCTCGAGCTGTTCGCCGAGCGCGGGTACGACAGCACGACGGTCGCGGAGATCGCCGACCGCGCGGGGCTGACCAAGCGGACCTTCTTCCGGCACTTCGCCGACAAGCGCGAAGTGCTGTTCCGCGGCGAGGAAGTGCTGAGCCGGCTCATCTCCGACGGCATCGCCGGCGCTCCCGCTTCCGCGACGCCGCTCCACGCGGTCGGCGCGGGGCTCGAAGCCGCTGCCACGGCGTTCGGGCCGGAGCGGCGGGAGTGGTCGCGACAGCGTCAGGCCGTGATCGCCGACAACCGTGAGCTACGCGAGCGGGAGCTGCTGAAGAGCACCGCGCTCACCGCCGCGATGGCGGACGCCCTCCGCGAACGCGGTGTCCCGGACCTCACCGCGGACCTCGCCGCCGAGATCGGGTACCTCGCGTTCCGGACCAGCTACGCGCGCTGGATCGAGCCCGCCGACGAGCAGGACTTCGCCGAGCTGGCACGGCGGACGCTCGAGGAGCTGCGGGAGGCCTTGGGGACGGTCGGCTGAGTTGTCCACAGATGTGTGGACATGTGGACAAGTCAGCCGAAGTTCTGGTGTTCGCCCCGGTAGGTGGGCACGGTGCGCTCCACCCGGCCGTCCACCACGACGTGGTAGGCGGTGAACCGTTCGGCGAGTTCGCCCGCCTTCGCGTGCCGCATCCACACCCGGTCGCCGACCCGCAGGTCACGCGCCGCCTTGCCGGTCACGGGCGTCTGCACCTCGCCGGCGCCCTCGAACGGCAGCAGGCGCAGCCCCGCCGGCAGGTACGGGGACGGCAGGCGGGTCGCCGAGGCGGCGCCGGAGGCGACGAAGCCGCCGGAGTAGAGCGTCGCGATCGAGCGGGTGGGCTTGTGGACAACCGGGAGCGCGAACAGCACCGCGGGCCGCGGACGGAAACGGGAGTACCCGTCGAACAGGGTCGAGCCGATCAGCCCGGATCCGGCCGCCACCTCCGTGACCACCTGGTTCGCGCGGGTCAGCTCGATGCTGCCGCTGCCACCGCCGTTGACGAACTCCAGGTCGGCGACCTCCCGCACCGCGGTCACGTCGGCCGCCCGGCGGCGCGCCAGCTCGGCCGCTGACCGGCGCTGCATCCAGCGCACGGCGAGGTCGTTGAGACGGCTCCCGGTGGCATCGCCCAGCCCGGCGATCTGGCCCTCGTAGGCCATGACGCCGACCAGGCGGAAGCCCGGCCGCGCCGCGATCCGGCGCGCGAGCGCTCCGGCCTGCTTCGCGGTGAAGACCGGCGAGCGGCGGGTTCCGACGTGCACGAACGGCAGCGGGCGCCAGGACGCGTCGAGTTCCAGGCACACCCGGATCTCCGGGTGGTCGTGGCCGAGCGCGGCGTCCACCAGGTCCAGGTGCTCGATGGAGTCGACCATGATCGTGATCGCGGCTCGCGCCCGCTCGTCGGCCGCGAGCGCGCGCAGGGCGCCGAAATCGGCGGTCGGGTAGGCGACCAGGATGTCGTCGCTCGTGCCGAAGCCGGCGTGCCAGAGCGCCTCGGCCAGCGAGTAGCACATCAGCCCGGCGAACCCGCGCGTGGCGAGCGCGCGCTCGATCAGGTAGCGGCAGCGCACCGACTTGCTGACCAGGCGGATCGGCGTGCCCGCGGCGCGCTGGACCAGATCGGCGGCGTTGGCGTCGAACGCGGCCAGATCGACGACGGCGAGCGGCGGATCGAGATCCTTCGTCGCCGTGTCGTAGGTGGTCGCGGTGGTCGCCATGCTAGGACCGTACGTCAGAACGACTTGAAACGCGAATACCTTTCACCTACGGTTTCGTCACTCGACACGGACGGGTGAGTACTTGATGAGCCGGTGGCACAACTGGGCGGGGACCGCGAGCGCGGACCCGCAGCGCATCCACACCCCGCGCAGCGCGGCCGAGATCGCCGAGGTCGTCACGGACGTGGCGGTGAACGGCCGTCGCGTCCGCGCGTGGGGCAGCGGGCACTCGTTCACGCCGATCGCGGTGGCCGACTCGGACGCGATCGACCTCCGCGGGTGGACCGGGATCGCCTCGGTCGACGCGGAAACCAGCCGCGTGACGGTGCGGTCGGGCACCACGCTCCGGCAGCTCAACGCCGAGCTGGACCGGCTGGGCCTGGCGATGACCAACCTCGGCGACATCGACGCGCAGACCATCGCGGGCGCGGTGTCGACCGGGACCCACGGCACCGGCGCGCGGCTCGGCGGGCTGGCGACCCAGATCGTCCAGCTGGAGCTGGTGCTCGCCGACGGTTCGGTGGTGACCTGCTCGGCCGACCGGCAGCCGGACCTGTTCACCGCCGCGCGAGTGGGGCTCGGCGCGCTCGGCGTGATCACGAACGTGACCCTGCAGTGCGAGCCGGCGTTCGCGCTCGCCGCGCAGGAGCGGCCGGAGCCGCTGGAACAGGTGCTGGAGGGGTTCGACACCTTCGCCGCGGAGAACGACCACTTCGAGTTCTACTGGTTCCCGTACGGGAAGAACGCGCTGGTCAAGCGCAACAACCGGCTGCCGGCCGGGTCGGCGACGCAGCCGCTGGGCCGGGCCAGGGAGTTCTTCGACTACGACATCGTGGAGAACGTCGCGTTCGGCACGCTGTGCCGCATCGGCCGCGCGGTGCCGCGGCTGGTCCAGCCGCTCGGCCGGTTCGCGTCGGCGGTGCTGTCCGCGCGCGAGTACTCGGACACCTCGCACCGGGTGTTCGTGACGCACCGCGGGGTGCGGTTCGTGGAGTCGGAGTACGCGGTTCCACGTGAATCAGTGCACGAGGTGCTGCGCGAGCTGCGGGCGCTGGTGCCGCGGCTGGAGAACCCGGTGGCGTTCCCGGTGGAGGTGCGGGTCGCCGCGGCGGACGACATCTGGCTGTCCACGGCGCAGGGCCGCGACTCCGCCTACATCGCGATCCACCAGTTCGTGGGCATGCCCTACCGCGAGTACTTCGCCGGCTTCGAGTCGATCGTCGCGGCGGTCGGCGGGCGCCCGCACTGGGGCAAGATGCACAGCCTGGACGCCACCGCCCTGCGCGAGCGCTACCCGCACTTCGACGACTTCGTGGAGGTGGCGCGACGCTGCGATCCGGCCGGGGTGTTCCGGAACTCCTATGTGGACCGCGTGCTGGGCCCGCTCCCCTAGCCGTCCCTTGTGGACGCTCTACAGGCGGGTGATCGCCTCGTCGATCGGGGTGTTGCCGGTCACCAGTTCCAGGGTGCGGCGGAACGAGCGCGGCTCCTCGAAGAGCGCGATCAGCACCGCGGCCACGTCCTCGCGCGGAACCTGGCCGTAGTCGACGGTGTCGGCCAGGTGGACCTCGCCGATGGCGGGCTCGTCGGTGAGGCTACCGGGGCGCAGAATGGTCCAGTCCAGGTCACGGGCGCGCAAGTCGTCCTCGGCGGCCTTCTTCGCGCGCAGGTACGTCGCGAACACCTCGTCGGCGCCGGGGCGGGGCGGGCGGTCGACGCCGATCGAGCCGATCTGGATGAACCGCCGGACGCCCGCGCGTTCGGCCCCGTCGGCGAACAGCCGCGCGGCGCCGAAGTCCACGGTCTCCTTGCGGGCCGCGCCGCTGCCGGGGCCGGCGATCGCGGCGAACACCGCGACGTCCGCGCCCTTCAGCACGTCGGCGACCTCGTCCCCCGCGGCGGACTCCAGGTCGAGCACGACCGGCTCGGCGCTGAGGTCGCGCAGCGCGGGCGCCTGCTCCACGTTGCGGATGATGCCGACCGCCTCGTCCCCGGTGCCGGCCAGCAGCCGCTCCAGGTGACGCGCGATCTTCCCGTGCCCTCCGGCGATGACGACTCGCATGGGTCCGACTCTAGGCGCCGGTCAGGCCACCGGCAGGTCGTAGGAGGCGAGGAGCTGTTCGTAGACCATCTCGTTCACCCAGCGGGACACCGCGTCCTCGGGGAGGAGGATGCGCTCGCGGCGCACGTCGATGTCCAGGTCGACCCGGGCGTCCTCGTCGGCGGTGACCACGGCCACGCCGTAGGAGCGGGCGCGCGGCAGGCAGTTGTCCAGGTAGTCGCGGCTCAGCACGGCCGAGGTCGGCAGCACCATCGCCGCGTCGCCGTAGCGGCTGAACGGCACGGCGGAGGCCATCGCGGTGCGCCAGTGCCGGGCGACGGCCAGGACGCCGACGATCTCGGCTGCGGGGGCCGGGGCGGTCGGCGCGAACTCCGGCCACGTCCAGGTGGCGACGGTCGCGCGGTCGGTCACCGGGGCGACGCCCATCGCGATCCGCTCGGCGTGGGTGTCGGTGCGCAGCTTCGCCACGACGCACACGCGGCGGCCGAGCATCGTCACCTCGGGCAGGACCACGCCGTGCCAGCCCAGCTGGGCGGCGGCGTCGCGGGCCAGCTGGCTGACGCTGGCCGGCAGCTCGATGGGCGGCACCACGCGGGTGGGGAACGATCGTCCGCCGGCCACCACCGAGTTTCCGGTGTGCCCTGGTGTAACCGCCACGATCCGCCTCCTCTTACCGCTGATTCCCTACCCGCACCTCGTGAAAAGAGGCACATGAAAGAGGTACCAGGGGTGGGCCGGTTGATCGGTGGACAACGGGAGCGCCTGCGATCGGCGGCGCTCAACGGTCGGTGACCGGTCGATGAGCGGTATCCGGACTTCAGCCCGACACTGCTTCCGAATGGGTGACGGACCGCTGAACGACGCGATGCCCAGGGTTTCCGTACCGCCGAACGGAGCAATATCCTTCACGTTCCACTATGGACAACGCACGTGTCAAGGAAGGAGTTCCCGTCCCAGCGGGGTCATCAGGCCGGCGACCTCGGCGTAGGGCACCACGACCTCGTAGTACCCGCACGCCATCGGATAATTCCGCGCGTCCGTCGCCAGCCCGAACACGACGCCGTCGGCCCGGAAGCCGGCCTGGAGCGCGGGCACGTCCAGCACGCCCCACGGCCGCAGGTCCTGCGGCCCGAGCGGGGTGCGCTCGCCGAACGGCTCGCTACCGTCGCAGTAGCCGCCGGGCGACCGGGCGAGGATCCGGGACTCCAGCGCGCTCATCGCGTTCTGGTCGGTGGCGATGCCGTCGAAGACGTCCCCGGCCGTGACCACCTGCCCGGTCGACAAGTCGATGTTGAGCCACGTCGTGGCGTAGCCGCCGTGGTTGCCGAACTGGCTCGACTGGACCATGAGGTCGTAGCGCACCGAGACCATCTTCTGGTCCTGCCGCCCGATGGTGGCCGTGTTCTGGACGACCGGGTCCTCGGTCGGGTCGAGCAGCCCGGACTGCACATAGTGGATGAAGTCGTCCAGCGGGCGCACCAGCGCGGCGTTGATCCGGTCCTGCAGCGCGCGGTCCGGCACGCCGCTCACCACCGCGTACTGCGCGTCGACGTGGAACCCGGCGCCGGGCTCGGTGCGCGTCAGCAGGCTCACCCGCACCGCCGTCTGCTGCTCGGCCGGTGGCGCCGCGGCGACCGGCGGCGCGGGTTCGCCGTTGCCGATCACCGCGATCGTGCCGACGACCGCGCCGACCCCGACCGCGACGGCGACCAGCGTGGCGCCGATCTTCGCGCCCAGGCCCATGCCGGTGCCGACCGCCGCAGCCCGCCCGCGGCCGCCCCCGGCGCGGCCGCGGTCCCGGCGCCGAGCAGCGCCAGCGGCGACAGGGCCAGCAGCGCTCCCGCCCGCTGGGCCAGCCTGCCCAGACCGCGCTGCTCCCAGTCCGGGCCGTACCCGGCGACCGCGGCGGCCTCCAGCTCGGCGACGAACTCCGCCGCCGCCGACGGCCGCCGGTCCCCGTCCTTCGCCATGCCGCGCGCGATCAGCCCGCGCACCGGTTCCGGCACCGCGTCGACCGGCACCGGCGCGTTCTCGTGCAGGGCCTGCAGCTCACCGGTGGTCGCGCCGTCGTACGGCTGCCGCCCGGTGATGCTCTGGAAGAACACGCAGGTCGCCGCGTACACGTCCGTCGCCGGGGTCGCGGGCGCGCCACGCCACTGCTCGGGGGCCATGTACGCCGGGGTGCCCGCCGGCACGCCGGGCTGACCGGCGAGCACGGCGATGCCGAAGTCCACGAGCTTGCTCTCCCGGCCGGGCCCGACCAGCACGTTCGCCGGTTTGTAGTCGCGGTGCACGACACCGGCGCGGTGCGCGTCGGCCAGTCCGAGCAGCGAGCCCTTCAGCACCGCCAGCGCCGATTCGGGCGGCAGCACGCCGTCGTGGCCGAGGACCTCGCGCAGCGAGACGCCGTGGATGGCCTCCATCACGATCGCCGCACCGTGCGGGCCCTCGTGGAATTCGTACAGCCGGGTGACGTGCGGCGACACCACGCGGCTCAGCAGCGCGGCCTCGTGCCGGAACGCGGCGAGCCGCGACGGGTCGCCGAGGTGCTCGCTGAACAGGTACTTGATCGCGACGAGCGTGCCGGACGGATCGTGTCCGGCGAGCACGACCTCGCCGAATCCGCCGTCGCCCAGTCGGTGGAGTTCGGTGTAGCCCGGCACCGCCCAGTTCCGCGTTCGCACGTTCACTCCGAGGTGAGCTTCGCCGCAGCGGTTCCCCTCGATTCGCGGTTAGGGTTACTCGCTGGTTACACCGGCCGTGCCAAGGGAGGACCGATGCGCTCGCCGAAGGACTTCTTCGCGCCCCTCGCCGTGGGGGCGCCGGATCCCGTTCGCGAGATCCCCGCGTTGCCGTCGCGGATGATCCACTTCTTCGACCCGAGCAACGAGAAGATGGCGGCGAAGGTCCCCGACCTGGCGAAGAAGGTCGACGTCCTGCTCGGGAACCTGGAGGACGCGGTGCGCGCCGACCGCAAGGAGGCCGCGCGCCGGGGGCTGGTGGAGATCGCGCGGGCCAACGACTTCGGCGCCACCCAGCTGTGGACGCGGATCAACAGCCTCGACTCGCCGTGGGTGCTGGACGACCTGATCACGCTGGTCACCGAGATCGGCGACAAGCTGGACGTGATCATGGTGCCGAAGGTCGAGGGCGCGCAGGACATCCACTACGTCGACCGGCTGCTGGCCCAGCTGGAAGCGCGGGCCGGGCTGCGGAAGCCGCTGCTGGTGCACGCGATCCTGGAGACGGCCAGCGGGGTCGCGAACGTCGAGGAGATCGCCGGCGCGAGCCCGCGCATGCAGGGCATTTCGCTCGGCCCGGCGGACCTCGCCGCGAGCCGCCGGATGAAGACCACCCGGGTCGGCGGCGGGCACCCGGGGTACCTGGTGCGGACCGACCCGGTCGGCGAGGACCTGCACACCGGCCGCACGACCTACCAGCAGGACCTGTGGCACTACACGGTCGCCCGGATGGTCGACGCGTGCGCGATGCACGGGATCCTGCCCTACTACGGGCCGTTCGGGGACATCCGCGACGTCGTGGCCTGCGAGGACCAGTTCCGCAACGCGTTCCTGCTCGGCTGCGTCGGCACGTGGACGCTGCACCCGGTGCAGGTGGACATCGCGCGGCGGGTGTTCTCGCCGGAGCCGTCGGACGTGGCGTGGGCGCGGAAGGTGATCGCCGCGATGGGCGACGGCACCGGCGCGGTGATGATCGACGGGAAGATGCAGGACGACGCCTCGGTCAAGCAGTGCCGGGTGGTCGCGGAGCTGGCGGACAAGCTGGCCGAGCGCGACCCCGAGCTGAAGCAGGCGTACGACGAGGCGACGAAGGAAGCACTGGCATGAGTGAAGTGAAGCCGCGGCGGTCGGTGCTGTACATGCCCGGCGCGAACGAGCGGGCGCTGGAGAAGGCGAAGACGCTGCCGGCGGACGCGTTGATCCTGGACCTGGAGGACGCGGTCGCCCCGGACGCGAAGGAGGCGGCGCGGGAACGCGTGTGCGCCGCCGTGGGTTCCTACGGGGCCCGCGAGGTGACGATCCGGGTCAACGGCCTGGACACCGAGTGGCACGACGCCGACCTGCGGGCGGTGGCCCAGGCCGGCCCGGACGCGGTGGTCGTGCCGAAGGTGAACTCGGCGGCCGAGGTGCACAACATCGAGCGCGCGCTGGAGCTGGGCGGGGCGCCGGAGAAGACGAAGATCTGGGCGATGGTCGAGACCCCGGTGGCGATGCTGCACGCGGAGGAGATCGCGTCGGCCAGCGAGCGGCTGACGGTGCTCGTGATGGGCACGAATGATCTGGCGAAGGAGCTGCACGCCGAGTTCGTGCCCGGCCGGGCCCCGCTGCTGGGTGGACTGTCGCTGTGCCTGCTCGCCGCGCGGGCGACGGGCAAGGTGATCCTGGACGGCGTGTACAACGACGTGCGGGACCTGGCGGGTTTCGAGGCGGAGTGCCTGCAGGGACGGCAGTTCGGGTTCGACGGCAAGACCCTGATCCATCCCGGCCAGATCGAGCCGTGCAACCGGGTGTTCGCGCCGTCGGAAGACGAGATCGCCCACGCGCGGAAGATCATCACCGCGTTCGAGGAGGCGAAGGCCGAGGGACGCGGCGTGGTGACGGTGGACGGGCGGATGATCGAGAACCTGCACGTGGACAACGCAAAGCGAGTACTGGCACTGGCAGAGGCGATCGCGGCGAAGGGCTGATTCTTCAGCAGCAGCAGCAACAACAAAGAAAAACGGCACCCGGCAACGCAAGACGGCCGGCACTCGGCCGCCGGGCGCGGCAGTCCCGAAACCGGCATCCGGCAACGGAAAACGGCGGACACTCGGCCTGCCGCGCGGCAGGCCTGCGAACCGCAAGCCAGCAACGCAAGTGGACCGACCACGCACCAGGGCCGCACGGCAGCCCAACAAACCGCAAGCCAGCAACGCAAATAGACCGACCACGCACCAGGGCCGCACGGCAGCCCAACAAACCGCAAGCCAGCAACGCAAATAGACCGACCACGCACCAGGGCCGCACGGCAGCCCAACAAACCGCAAGCCAGCAACGCAAATAGACCGACCACGCACCAGGGCCGCACGGCAGCCCAACAAACCGCAAGCCAGCAACGCAAGTAGACCGACCACGCACCAGACCTCCCCCGCCCCCGATCCACAGCCGGTCTTTGGTCGCCGATCAGGCGTGTCAAGGTACTCTTTCCCGCCTTGACACGCCTGCTCGGCGACTGAAACACAATCAGGCATCGGGGGCGGGGGTGGTCGTAAGGTGACCGTTCGGCGCCGTGAGGCGCTTTAACCGCCCGCAGGGCGGACTCCCCGCCTGCCCAACGTCACCTCTAAAGATCAAAAGATGTCCTCGCCGGACGGGCAGGCTCCGGGATGACCAAGGGCACACCCGTCACCTTGGGCAGGTGGTCGCTGTGTGGTCATCCCGTCGCCTGCGGTTTGTGCATATCACCTTGAGCCAGGGCCGCAAGGTTGGCATGGTCGGCCGCCGGTTGGCGGCCCGGGTTGCGGCCCTGGCTCAAGGTGATCCTCACGTGTCAGGCGACGGGATGACCACCCAGCTCGGGTTGGGGTCGGTACGCCGCCTTCGCCTAGAACGGTTCGTCGTGCAGCCAGTCCAAGGCTTTGCGCGCCGCGTTGGACACGGCTCGGTCGGGGTGCGCTACCACGACCGACTCCAGTACCTCGCGTGCGCTCGGGTGGCCGCAGATCGTCGCGCCGGCCAGGAACAGCAGCTGGTCCGGGCGCGGTTGTGAAGCGAAGTCGGCGAGGGCCTTCTCCCGTCCTTCCGTCCGGATGTCCGCCGCCAGCAGGTCCACCTTGCTGTACGTGCGGTCCCGGCCGGCGACCTCGCTGCGGTCGATCAGGCCCGCGTCGAACAGCCACGTCAAGGCCGCGGGGCCGGCGGCCGAATGGTCGCGCAACCCGGCGATCGCCGCGACGCCGTCTCCGCCCAGGCGCGCCAGCAGGCGGAACGTCAGCATCCGGTGCTCGAAATCATCCGTCCGCCGGGCCAGCGCGGACAGCTCGGCGATCGCGCGTTCCGGGTCCCGGGCGCGCAGCCACGTCGCGGCGCCCTCGTCCAGGACCTGCGCGTCCAGCGGCGCCAGGCGCGCGAACAGGACCTCCGCGGTCTCGCCCGCCAGGTCCGCCACCGTCAGCACCGGCTCGCCCTCCGCGACCCGCAGCTCGTACGCCGCCTGCACGCCGAGCGGCAGCAGCCGCACCACCTGCCGCTCCTCCTCCGGCACCTCGTCGAGGTAGTCCACCCCCGCGAAGTCCAGCAGGTCCTCGTAGTGCTCCTCGCCCGCCGGGAAGATCTCCACCAGGCCGTACTCGGCCAGCCGGGCCACCACGCGCAGGATCGTGCTCCCGTCGCCGCCCAGCATCTCCACCAGCATCGGGATCGTCGCCGGTTCCGCGGCCAGCTCGGTGATCATCTCCGCGGCCAGCGGGTTGGCCAGGATCGATCCGACCGCCGCCCGCCACAACTCCACCGGGTCCGCCAGCCGCCGCGCGGCCTTCTTCACCGGCACCAGCCGTCCGCGGTAGACCCGCACCACCCCGGCGCGCTTGGCCATCGTGACGAACTCGGCCGGTGCGCTGATCTCGGCCAGGTCCCGGCCCTCGCCGATCCACTCGACGAACCGGCGCAGCTGCGGCACCACCGCCGTGACCTCGGCCTCCGCCGCCAGCCGCTCCGCCGAGGCGAGCGGGAACACCGGGGACGGCGCGGCCGCCTCCGCGTCCGGGTCGCCCTGGTAGTGGCGGTAGGCCAGGTCGTGCAGCAACGTCTGGTCGACCTCGACCTCACCCCGCCGCACCCGGTCGATGAACGCCTGCGCCGCCACCTCGTTCAGCGGGTCGATGCCGTGCTCGGCCATCGCGACCGCCCAGAACTTCGCCAGCCCGAAGTTCGACGGCTCGTTCATGGCCGTGTCGAACCGGTCCGCGATCGCGGTCAGGTAGGTCCGCAGCACCGCCGGCTGCTCGCTGCGCTCGTCCAGCAGGTCGGCGTCGTCGAAGAAGTCCATCAGCGCCTCGACCGTGGACAGCACGGCCGAGGAGTGCGGGTCGAGCAGCACGACCTTGCGCGGGAACCACACCAGCAGCGCGTTGCGGAGGATGTCGCGCGTCCAGCGGCCGAGCAGGCCGTCCCGTTCGAAGCGGAAGTCCAGCATCGCGCCCGCGACCACCGGGTCCACCACCCGTTGCCGCATCTGCGACCAGGCGTCCAGCTCGACGAGCAGCCGCTGCCGGGCGTCGATGAACTCTTCCTCGTCCGCTCCGGTGTACACCATCCGCATGGGTCGATCGTCCCGCAGATGGCGCGTAATCACACCCCCGGCGACCGCTGCGGATCGCGAATTCCTTCGAATGCTGCAGCCACCTGCAGCACACCGAGGTCGTCGAACCGCCGTCCGGCGATCTGCAGCCCGACCGGCTGTCCCTCACTCGTATAACCGCAGTTCAACGACACCGCGGGCTGCCCGGACATGTTGTAGGGCACGGTGAACGCGATGTGTTCGAACGGCCGCGCCGGGTCGTTCGTCGGCGAGGCCCACTCGGCGGGCGGGGCGGACACCGGGCAGGTCGGCGACAGCACGAAGTCGTACGGCTCACCGGCCCGCAACGCGGCGACGGCGATCGTGTCCATCTGGGCGAAGCCGCGGTAAGCCGCGACGCCGGAGACCTCCGCGCCGCCCTGCGCCCAGACCGCGATGTAGGGCAGCACCAGCGCCTGCCGTTCCGGCGGCAACGCGCTGATGTCGCACCACGCCCGCACGCGCCAGAAGTCGTCCAGCCCGTCCAGCATCTCCCTGGTCAGGAACGGTTCGACCGGTTCGACGATCGCGCCGGCTGCCTCGAACCGCCGCGCCGCGTCGAGCACCGCGGCCCGCACGTCGTCCTCCACCGGCAGCCCGGCCCCGGCGTCCAGCTGCAGCCCGAGCCGCAGTCCGGTGACGTCGAAATCCAACTGTGACCAGGCGATTTCCGCCGGCGGCAGGCTCAGGTGGTCCCGGCTGTCCGGCGCGGACAACACGCCCATCAGCATCGCCGCGTCCGCCACCGTCCGCGTCATCGGGCCGACCACCCGCCCGGGGAACGGCGGGTGCACCGGCACCCGCCCGAAGCTCGGCTTGAGCCCGACCAGTCCGCACCACCCGGCAGGCAGCCGGATCGACCCGCCGATGTCGGTGCCCACGTGCAGCGGCCCGTACCCGGCGGCGGCCGCGGCGGCGGCGCCCGCGCTCGACCCGCCGGGCGTCCGCGACAGGTCCCACGGGTTGCGGCTCGCGGCGTGGAAGCTGGACAACCCCGAGGTCAGCATGCCGTAGTCGGGCATGGTGGTCTTGCCGAGCATCACCGCGCCGGCCTCGCGGACGCGGGCGGCGGCGGGCGCGTCCGCCGGGGCCGGGACCAGCTCGGTCGCCGCGGTGCCCAGCGGCACCGGCGTCCCCCGGGTCGCGATGTTCTCCTTCAACGTGAGCGGCACGCCGTCGAGCGCCCCCGCCTCGCCCGCGGTCCACCGCTGCTCGGACGCCTTCGCCGCGTCCCGTGCCTGCGCCGGGTCGTAGGCGTAGAGCGCGTGCAGGGACGGTTCGAGCGCGTCGATGCGGGTCAGCACCGCCTCGGTGACCTCGACCGGGGACAACCTCCCGGCGCGGTAGGCGGCGAGCAGTTCGGTCGCGGACAGGCCGGTCGGCTCCACGGGGTCCCTCCTCATTCCGGCGGTGTGTAGCGGCCGTCGACCGCGGTCCAGCCACCGTCGACGGCCAGCACGGCCCCGGTGACGAAGCTCGCGGCGTCGGAGGCCAGGTAGACGACGGCCCCGGCCAGCTCGGACGCCTTGGCCCAGCGGCCGAGCGCACTCTTGCCGGCGTACGCGGCGTACCAGTCGGGGCTGGCCTTGATCTGTTCGGTCAGCGGGGTTTCCACCACGCCGGGCGCGATCGCGTTGACCCGCACCCCGGCCGGGCCGAACTCGGCCGCGGCGGTCCGGAACAGCTGCACGAGCCCGGCCTTGGTCGCCGCGTACGGCCCCTGACCTGGTTCGACGGTGGTGCCGCGGATCGAGGAGAACCCGATGATGCTGCCCCGCCCGCGCTCGACCATGCCCGCGCCGAAGGCCCGGACGACATCGAACGTGGCGCCCAGGTTGAGCGCGACGACCCGGTCGAACTCCTCGCGCCGGTAGTCCAGCAGCCGTTTGCGCACGTTGGTCGCCGCGGTCAGCACGACGACGTCCACCGCGCCGAGCTCCGCCGCCGCCCGCTCGACGGCCGCCGAGTCCAGCACGTCGATCTCGTAGGACTCACCCCGGATCTCCCGCGCGGTCTCGTCCGCGGCACCGGCGTTGCGGTCGGCGCAGATCACCTCGGCGCCGTGCGCGGCCAGGGCGAGCGCCGACTCCCGGCCGATGCCGCTGCCCGCGCCGACCACCACGGCCCGCTTCCCGTCGAGCCGGAACAGCTTCTCGTAGTTCACGCCCGGATCACCGCCATGCGCGTCACGGTCAGCTCCTCGATCGCGAACCGCGGCCCCTCGCGTCCGATGCCGGAGTCCTTCACGCCGCCGTACGGCATGATGTCCGACCGGAACCCGGGCACCTCGTTCACCACGACCCCACCGACCTCCAGTTCGTCGATCGCCCGCACGGTGGTGCGCAGCGAGCGGGTGAACACGCTCGCGTGCAGCCCGTACCGCGAGTCGTTGACCAGCGCGAACGCCGTCTCGACGTCGGGCACCCGGCGCAGGCACACCACCGGCCCGAAGATCTCCTCGTCCCAGCAGTCCACGCCGTCGGGCACGTCGGTCAGCACGGTCGGCCGGACGATCCCGTCGACCGCGTCGCCGCCCGCGGCCACCTTCGCGCCCGCCGCGACCGCCGCCGAGATCCAGTCGAGCACGCGACGGGTGGACCGTTCGTCGATCAGCGCCGACACCCGCGTCTTCTCGTCCCGCGGGTCCCCGATGACGACCTCCGGCAGCCGGGCCAGCAGGCGCTCGGTGAACTCCTCCGCCACCGCGTCCACGACCAGCAGCCGCTGCACCGAGATGCACGCCTGCCCGGACGCGTAGAACCCGCCGCGCAGCACGGCGTCCACCGCCGCGTCCAGATCCGCGTCCGCGGCCACCACCAGCGCGGCGTTCGAGCCCAGCTCCAGCAACGTCTTGCGGGGCGCGGCGTCCCGCGCGATCCGGTGCCCGACCGCCGCCGAGCCGGTGAACGACACCGCGCCGATCCGCGGGTCGGTGACCAGCGCCGATCCGACCCCGGCGTCCCCGGTGACCAGCTGGACCATCGACAGCGGCGCGCCGACCGCGGCCGCCGCCTCACGCACGAGGTGCACCAGCCACAGCGTCGACAGCGGCGTCTGCGGGGCCGGCTTCACGATCACCGGGCACCCGGCCGCGATCGCCGGCGCGATCTTGTGTGAGGCGAGCAGCAGCGGGTAGTTGAACCCGGCGATGCCGACCACCACACCGATCGGCTTGCGCACCCAGAACCCGGTCAGCCCCTCGCCGGAGGGCGCCACGTCCAGCGGCACGGTCTCGCCGTGCAGCCGGGCGACCTCCTCGGCGGCGGCCTGCCAGGTCACCAGCGTGCGGGCCACCTCGACGCGGCAGTCGACGAGCGGTTTGCCGGTCTCCACGACCAGCAGCCCCTCCAGCTCGTCGCGCCACTCCAGCAGCGACCGGTGCACGCCCAGCAGGACCTCGCGGCGCACGTGCGACGGCAGCTTCGCCACCTCCCGCGCGACCAGCACGGCCTCGCTGACCGCGAGGTGCGCCAGCTCGGCCGTGCCCACCGGCGCCCGCGCCACCACGCAGCCGTCGTAGGGGAACCTGATCTCCGTGGTGTCCGGTGTGGACACCCAGTCGGACCCGATCGGCAGCCCGTCGGGATAGGGGTCGAACATCATCGTCCTCCCTGCAGCCTGGCCAGTTCCGCACGCAGGTTCGGCGCCGCCGCCACGAGTTCCCGCGTGTAGGGATGTCGCGGATCGTCGTAGACCTGTTCCACCGCGCCCAGCTCGACGAGCTCCCCGCGCCGCATCACGGCGACCGTGTCGCAGACCCGGCGTACCACGGCGAGGTCGTGCGAAACGAACACGAGCGTCAGCGCGAAACGCTCGGTCAGCTCGGCGAGGAGGTCGAGGATCTGTTTGCGCACCGACACGTCCAGCGCGCTGACCGGCTCGTCCGCGATCAGCACGCGCGGCCGCGGCGCGAGCGCGCGGGCGATCGAGATGCGCTGCCGCTGCCCGCCGGAGAACTGGTGCGGGTACCGGCCGGCCGCGTCCGCGGGCAGTCCGACCGCGGTCAGCAGCTCCGCGACGCGGTCCGGATCGCGGCGGCCCAGTGGCTCGGAAATGATGTCCCGCACGCGCATCCGCGGGTCGAGCGAGCCCATCGGGTCCTGGAACACGACCTGCAGCGCCTCGCGGAGGAAGCCCAGCTTCCGCTCGGGCAGGCCGTCGATCCGCTTGCCCTCGAAGGAGATCTCGCCGGAGGTGGGCCGGTCCAGCCCGGCCAGCAGGCGGACGAGCGTGGACTTGCCGGAGCCGGACTCGCCGACGATCCCGAACCGCTGCCCCGCCTCGACGGTGAACGACACCCCGCGCAGCGCGTGCACCTCACGCGGCCGCCGGTAGCGGCGGTGGACGTCCCGCAGTTCGATCACGCCGCCTCCAGGTCCGACGCGGCCAGCAGCTTCTTCGTGTAGTCGTGCCGCGGCTGGGTGAGAACGTCCGAAGTGGACCCCTCCTCCACCACCCGGCCCTCGTACATCACGAGCACCCGCGTGCACACCTTCGCCACCACCGCGAGGTCGTGCGTGATGAACAGCAACGCGGTCTCCCGCTCCGCGACCCCGGTCAGGATCAGGTCGAGCACCTGCGCCTGCACCGTCACGTCCAGCGCGGTGGTCGGCTCGTCGCAGATCAGCAGCGCCGGGTCGTTGGCCAGCGCGATCGCCAGCATCACCCGCTGCCGCTGCCCGCCGGAGAGCTGGTGCGGGTAGGCCCGCGCGAGCTGTGCCGGCTCGGGCAGCTTCACCGCGTCCAGCAACGCGACGGCGTCCTGCTGTGCCGCGCGCCGGGACTTGCCGGTGTGCAGCCGGATCGACTCGGCGACCTGGCGGCCCACGCGCATCAGCGGGTTCAGCGCGGTCATCGGCTCCTGGAACACCATCGCCAGGTCCCGTCCGCGGCGCCGCGACAACTCGCGCTCGGACGCGCCCAGCAGCTCGGTGCCGGTCAGCTTCGCCGAACCGGTCGCGTGCAGTCCCTCCGGCAGCAGGCCCATCACCGCGGACGCGGTCAGCGACTTGCCGGACCCGGACTCGCCGATCAGCCCGACCCGCTCACCCCGGCCGACGGTGAACGACACCTCGCGCACCAGCGGCTGCGCGCCGGCGTGCACCGACAGTTCGGACACTTCGAGGGTCATCGCCGCTCCAGCCGGGGGTCCAGACGGTCCCGCAGACCGTCGCCGAGCAGGTTGAACCCGAGCACCGCGATCGCGATCGCCAGGCCCGGCACCAGCGCGAGCCGCGGCTGCACGGTCAGCAGCTCCTGCGACTCCTGCAGCATCCGGCCCCAGGACGGCGTCGGCGGCCGGGTGCCGAACCCGAGGAACGACAGCGCCGCCTCGGCCAGCACCGCGATGCCGAACGACACCGAGCACTGCACGATCACCAGCCCGCCGATGTTGGGCAGCACGTGCCGCCGCGCGATGAAGAACCGCGACCGGCCCGCCGACCGCGCCGCGAGCACGTACTCGGTGCTCATCACCTGCAACGTGCCGGAGCGGGCCACCCGAGCGAACGACGGGATGGTCGCGACGCCGATCGCGATCATCGCGGTCACCGTGCTCGCGCCGTAGACCGCGCCGAGCATGATCGCCAGCAGCAGCGCGGGGAACGCGAGCACCAGGTCGTTGACGCGCATGACGAACTCGCCGAGCCACCGCTTCGACATCCCGGCGAGGATGCCCAGCGGCGTGCCGACCAGCGCGGCGACGCCCACCGCGATCACGCCGACGTACAGCGTGGTGCGCGCGCCGACCAGGATCTGGCTGAACACGTCCCGGCCGAACTTGTCGGTGCCGAACCAGTGGTCGCCGGTCGGGCCGAGCAGCCGCGCGGTCGACTCCACCTTCAGCGGATCGTGCGGCGTCCACGCGAACGACACCAGCGCCGCGAGCACCACCAGCCCGACCAGTACCGCGCCGGCGACCAGCGTCGGCGACGTCCGTCCCGTGACCGGTGCACTCATCGCGCCGCCCTCAGCCGGGGGTCGATCACCACGTACAGCAGGTCGACCACGAAGTTGACCACCAGCACCGCGACCACCAGCACGAGCACGATGCCCTGCACCGACAGCAGATCGCGCGCGGACACCGAGTCCAGCAGCATGCTGCCCAGTCCGGGCAGCACGAACACCCGCTCCACCACGACCGCGCCGATCAGCAGCGTCGTCAGCTGCAGCCCGAGCACGGTCACCACCGGCACGGCCGCGTTGCGCATGCCGTGCCGCATCAGCGCCGGGTACGGGCGCAGGCCCTTCGACCGGGCGGTGCGCAGGTAGTCCTGGCCGAGTGTGTCCAGCACCGCCGACCGCACGTACCTCGTGAGCACCGCGCCCTGCACGATCCCGAGCGACAGCGCGGGCAGGACCAGGCCGCGCAGGAACTCGCCGGTGTCGGCGTTCGGCGGCGTCCACCCGCCCGAGGGCAGCCACCGCAACTGCACGGCGAAGACCTGCACCAGCAGGATCCCGGCGAGGAACGCGGGCACCGCCACACCCAGCTGGGACAGTCCGGAGATGGCCGTGCCGCCGAACCGCCGGTGCCACACCGCGGCGAGCGCGCCGAACGGCACCGCGATCACGACCGCGACGAGCATCCCGGCGCCCACCAGCCACAGCGTCACGCCGAGCCGGTCGACCAGCTGCGGCCCGATCGCCTCACCGGTCACGTACGAGCGGCCGAAGTCGCCCTGCAGCACCCCGCCCATCCAGCTCAGGTACTGCTCGGCCAGCGGCCGGTCCAGCCCGAAGTCGGCGCGGGTCTTGGCGAGCAGCTCCGGGGTGGCGTTGATGCCGAGCGCGACCTGCGCCGGATCGCCGGGCAGCACGGCCATGAACGCGAACACCACGATCGAGGCCACCAGCACGCTGGCCACCAGGATCGCCGCGCGGCGCAGGATCGCGGCGGCCATCAGCCCAACCCCGTGAGGTCGAAGGACTCGCTGACCTGGTTGGCGGCCAGCCCGGTCACCTTCTTCTTCGCCACGACCGCGTTCGGGTACAGGAACAGCCAGTCGGCGGCGGCGTCGGCGGTGATGGTGCGGGCGACCTGGCGCATGTTCGCGGCCTGCTCCTCGGGTGTCCCCGCGTCCGCGGCCGCGATCAGCTGCTTGACCTGCGGGTTGTCGTATCCCCAGTAGTACTTGGGGTTGCCGAAGGTGGTGATGTCGCGGGCCTCGACGTGCTGGACGATCGAGGCGTCGAAGTCGTGGTCGGTGAAGACCTGCTTGAGCCACACCGCCGGGAAGTCCAGCGGCTCGATCGTGACGCGGACGCCGATGTCGGCCAGATCGGAGGCGACGACCTGCGCGGCGGCCGTCGCGTACGGCAGGTTCGCGATGCGCAGCCGGATCGACAGGTTCGTCTGCCCCGCCTCCGCGAGCAGCGCCTTCGCCCGCGCGGGATCGTGCGGGTAGTAGCCGGACAGGTCCTCGTACCAGGGGTCGGTGGGCGGGACCATGCTGCCGAGCACCGTGCCGCGGCCGGCCCACGCGGTGTCCAGCAACGCCTTCCGGTCGATGGCGAGGGTGAGCGCGCGGCGGACGCGTACGTCGTTGAACGGGGCCTTCGCGCCGTTGAAGGAGAGCACGACCTCGCCGTTCGTGGTGCCCTGCAGGACGGTGAAGCGGGTGTCGTTCTCGAACTGCGGGATCGAGTCCGGGGCGGTGATCTGCGCGATGACGTCGATGCCGTTGCTGAGCAGGGCGTTGTTCAGCGCCGTCGGATCCTTGATGTACTTGAGGATCACGGTCCGGTAGGCCGGTGGCTTGCCCCAGTAAGCGGGGTTCGCGGCGAGGACGATCGAATCGCCGCGCCGCCGGGACTGCACTTCGTACGGCCCGGTGCCGACCGGGGTGTTCGCCAGGTCCGCGACCCCGGTCGGGCTGAACATCGCGCCGACGCGGCCGGTCATGTCGAACAGCCAGCCGTTGCTCGGTTTCTTCAGCACCACGCGGGCGTGCAGCGGATCGACCACCTCGACGCGGTCCACGACGTCCATCTTGGACTTGATGGAAATCGTCCAGTCGGTCTTGACCCGGTCGATCGAGAACTTCACGTCCTCGGCGGTGAACAGCGCGCCGTTGCTGAACGTCACGCCGGGCTGGAGCTGGAAGTCGTAGGTGCGCCGGTCCTCGCTCACCGTCCAGGACCGGGCGAGCAGCGGCACGATCTTGCCACTGCTGTCGAGCTTCACGAGGCCCTCGTAGACGTTGTAGAGCAGGGCCTGCGGGATGGCGGTGCCGTCGGTGCGGGTGAAGTCGAAGTTGGCCGGCTCGGCGGTGAACCCGACGGCGAGGGTGTCCGGGCCCGAACTCACCGAGGCCGTGGACCCGGCGGAACAGGCCGAGATCACCAGCAGTAGCGCCAGTGCCGCGGAAATTCGGACTTTCATCCTCACCCCGAGTCAGTATGCTGGTCCGACCAGTAGCCTAGGTTTGCACCAGACGGGGTGAAGGTCAAGACGACGATGGAGTTCGAGCCGGTCAGCCCGGTCCGCGCGTACGAGCGGATCGTGGAACAGATCGAGCAGGCCGTGCTCACCGGCCGGCTCCGGCCCGGCGAGCGCCTGCCCGGGGAACGCGAGCTGATGGCCCAGTTCGGCGTCAGCCGCTCCACCATCCGGGAGGCGCTGCGGGTGCTGCAGGCGGGCGAGGTGATCCGGTCGCGCCCCGGCGATCCACGCGGGCCGGAAATCCTGCCCGCGTCCCCGGCGCGACTGCGGAAGTCGCTGGACCGGCTGGCGCGCGCGGAGACGCTCGGGCTGGCCGAGCTGTTGCAGTTCCGGATGATCGTGGAGGGTTCGGCCTACCGGCTGGCCGCGGAGCTGCGCACCGAGGAGGACCTGGCGGAGCTGCGCGCGGCGCTGGCGGCGATGACCGCGAGCCTGGACGACTACGCCACCTTCAGCCGCGCCGACGTCGCCTTCCACGACGTGGTCGCGCGGGCGGGGCGGAACACGCTGATCGTGGTGTGCGGCAACGTCGTGCGCGGCGTGGTGCTGGACCTGATCGCGGGCAAGCTGGAGAACTCGACGGACCGGCAGGCGCTGATGGAGGCGTCGGTGGCGCACCACAAGGAAGTGCTGCGCGCGGTCGAGGAGGGCGACGGCCCGCTGGCGGCGCGGCTGGCGCGGCGCGCGTTGTACGACTACTACGCGGAGTACGTCGGCGCGGACGAGCGGGTCGTGCTGGAGCACCTGCTGGACTGAAATTCCGTGGTGGCTCATCGCGGGTGATCGCTACCGTCCGGGCGTGGCGTACGAACACCCACTGGCCTACGTCCTCGGACTGGAAGGCCTGGCGCTGCTGCGATCCTTCCGCGGCGAGCACGACCGCGCGTTCGTGGCGGAGCGCCTGGCCGAGATCCGGCGGCTGCTGGACGAGTCCCCGGACGGTGTCGAGGTCACGCACGTCGATCCCGCCGAGGGCTACGACCTCTGGACCGCCACGTACGACGCGCCCAATCCGGCGTTCGACTTCGACGAACCGTTCGTGCGCGCGGTCGCCGGCCGGATGCCGCCCGGCGTCGCGCTGGACGCGGCCTGCGGGACCGGACGCGTGGCCGCGGTGCTGGCCGGGTGCGGGCACCGGGTGATCGGGGTGGACGGCTCGGCGGGGATGCTCGAACAGGCCCGGAAACGCGTGCCGGAGGCGGAATTCCACCTCGGGACCCTGACCGCGCTGCCGGTCGCCCAGGTCGATCTCGTCACGTGCTCGCTCGCGCTGACGCACGTGCCGGACCTCGGCCCGGTGTTCGCGGAGTTCGCGCGCGTGCTGCGGCCGGGCGGGCGCCTGGTGATCGCCGACGTGCACCCGGAGCAGGTGGCCCGCGGGCACGTCCCGGCGGTGCGCCGCGCGGACGGTTCCCCGGCGCGGGTGCGCTCGCACTGCCACCGCACGGGCGACTACCTGCGGGCCGCGCTCGCCGCCGGGTTCGAACTGCGCCGGTGCGAGGAACCGGTGGCGCCGTCGCGGGAAATCCCGGCGTCGGAGCCGGGCCCGTGGGAGGCGTGGCCGTGGTCGCTGGCCGGACTGGCGCCGGCGGCCGCGCGGGCCGCCGGCGCCGGAGTGCCGTCGATGATCCTGTGGGAGTTCCGGAACTAGTCCTCGGCGAGGATGGCGTCGATCTGGCCCTCGGCGAGCTTCATGCCCTCCTCCATGCCCATTTCGATCAGCTTCTCCAGCTGCTCCAGGCTGGCGAAGGAGTTGACCGTGGTCATCCGGGTGCCGGAGCCGTTCGCCTCGAGGGTGACCGCGCAGTGGATGACCGGCATCTCGCTGTTCGGCTCGCCCTCGTCGTCGGCGAAGCCGTCGTCGAACTCCAGCCGGTGCGGGGCGTCGACCGCGGTGATCTCCCACCAGCCGCCGGACTTCGTGCCGTCCGGGCCGGTCATGAAGTAGCGGGAGCGGCCGCCGACCTTGAAGTCGTGCTGCTCGAACGTCGCGGGCCAGCTCGGCGGGCCCCACCACCGCTCGAGCTTGCGCGGGTCCTCCCACACGCGCCAGACGCGGTCCGGCGCCGCGTCGTACTCGGCGACGATCGTGAGGGTCAACGCCTCGGTGTCCTTGTGCGAGCTGATGACAGTCATTCGTCCTCCTCGGACAGGATGTCCGCGATGGCCTGGGCGCGGTGGCGCCAGATCCGTTCGTATTCGTCGAGCAGCCGGGCTGCCTTGCGCAGAACCTCGGGATTGCCGTGCACGAGCTGCTCCCTCCCGCTCCGCTGTTTGACGACGAGCGACGCCCGCGCGAGCACCGCCACGTGCTTCTGCACGGCGGCGAAACTCATGTCGTACCGGCGGGCGAGCTGGGAAATCGACTCCTCCCGCCGGAGCACCCGGGTGACGATGTCGCGCCGGGTGGCGTCCGCGAGTGCGTGGAAGATCCGGTCGATCTCCGCGTCGTCGAGTTGACTTACAACCATATGGTTGTACGTTAGTGGCCGCGTGGGCCCGTGGCAAGGGTGTCCGGGCCCACCAGCTGACGCGGTGGACAGGTGGGTGGTCGCCGAGCGCGGTGTGGGGCCGGTGGTGGCTGTAGCCGTGGAGCCAGGCCGGTAGCGAGGCGACACCCTCGGCGGAGGAGTCGTCGACCGTGGCGTAGGCCCATTCGACGGCGGGGCAGTGGCGCGGCGGACGAACCCGGCGCGGGCGTGCTGGTTCTCCTCGCCCTCGGCAGTGCTGATGACCTCGATGTAGCTCTCCGGTGGGGGTCGAGGTCGATCAACCGCGAGATGCCGAACCGACCAGCACGTTGTGCACCCCGGCCGCGCAAATTCGCGTGCCGTGCGAGGCATTACGGTGCGGCACGACGCCTCCGGGCTTCGAGGTGCGGTTCCTGGACAGCTCCACACCGCGCCCGGAGGTCCTCCCTACATCAAGATCATCCGTCCTGGTGTGTCCGCACCCACCGCGTCACCAACCTCCATAGGTTGGACAGCTAGCCGAGCAGCTCCTCGAGGAGGTCGGCCGCCCGCGGGGAACCGCCCTCGGCGCGGGTTTCGGTCCGCAGTCGGGCCGACGCGCGGGCGACCTCGGGATCGGCGACGAGTTCGAGCAGGGCGGCACGCAGGCTCTCGGCCGTCGCGTCCGCCGTGTCGAGTCGCCGGGCCACGCCGAGTTCGACCAGGCGGTCGGCGTTCATGAACTGCTCGGCGGCCTGCGGCACCGCGATCATCGGCACGCCGGCGTGCAACCCCTCGGCGCTGCTGCCCATGCCCGCGTGCGTGATGAAAGCGTCGGCCTGCGCCAAGATCGCCGGCTGCGGCACCCAGGACCGGACGTCCACGTTCGCCGGGACGTCCCCGAGGTCGGCCGGGTCGACGTACTTGCCGATCTGCAGCACCACGTGCCACCCGGGCAGGTCCCCGAACGCGGCGAGGCACTCGCGGTAGAACCCGGCCTGGCGCGTGAAGGCCGAGCCGAGCGACACCAGCAGGACCTTCTCGGCGTCCGCGGGCCGCGTCCAGCCGCCCTCCTCCGCGCGGGCGCCGAGGCACGGGCCGACGAAGGTCACGCTGTCGTCCACCCGCTCGGAGTTCAGCTGCATCGCCCGCGGAATCAACGCCAGGGTGCGCGGCGACCGGCCGGAGAAGGCGTCGCTGTCCAAAGTGGTCGCACCGCACCCGGCGAGCCACTCGGCGAACTTCGCGCGGTGGGCGTCGGCGCCCGGTAGCGCCCGCAACTGCGCGGCGACCTCCTCTTCGTAGCCGTTCCACGCCACGAAGGTCGGCGACAACTGCACGAACGGCCGCCCCTGCGATTCGGCGAGGGCACGCGCCGCGTACGCGCCGATGTCGTAGAGGTAGAGATCCGCCGGATCCTCGTCGTAGACGGCCCGCAGCTGCGGGAGAGCCTGGATCTGGTCGTCGAGGAACCGGTCCATCGCGGCGATCGGATCTGCGGGCCAGTCGTTGTCCGCCACCGGGAGCGTCGAGGTGCACGGCACCAGTTCGGCGCCGGTGGGCTCGATCAGGTGGGCGACCACGGGATCGTTGGCGTAGGTGACCCGATGGCCCCGAGCGACCAGTTCACGGATGACCTCGAGGCTGGGCAGAACGTGACTGACGGGGGCGACCCCAACCATGGCGATGTGAGACATGATGATCGAACCCTAACCGGGTCCGGGCCGCGCCACAGCTCGATTTCCTTGACCTCCACTTACCTGGAGGTTCTATGGTGCAGTCATGATCTTCACCGAGCGCGAGCGCGCTTACCTGACGAACCAGCCCCTCGGCCGGATGGGCACCGTCGACGCGAAGGGGCGTCCGCAGGTGCGGCCACTGGGGTTCCAGCTCAACGACGACGGCACGATCGACATCGGCGGGCCGGACCTCAGCAAGAGCCAGAAGTGGCGCAACCTGCAGCAGAACCCGGAAGTCTCGTTCGTCGTCGACGACATGACGCCGGACGAGCCCGGCGCGATCAAGCCCGGCTGGGGACGGGGCATCGAGATCCGCGGCACGGCCGAGCTGATCACCGGCATCGAGCCGCCCGCGTACGGCGGGCCGTGGTTCAGCAACGAGCGGATCCGGATCCACCCGCGTGTCGTGCACGCCTGGCACGTGGACCCGGACCCGCTCGTCCGGCGGGCTCAGGTCAGCGCCTGAGCCAGGTCCCGCCAGAGGTCCTCGGGGTCTTCCAGCCCCACGCTGAACCGCACGAGGCCGGCCGGCACGTGCGCGTCGCCCGGCCACATGGCACGGCGTTCGACGATGCTCTCCACCCCGCCGAGGCTGGTGGCGTGCCGGATCAGCCGCAGCGACGCGCACAGGCGGTCGGCGGCGGCCGCGTCGGCCAGGTCGAACGCGATCATCGTGCCCTGGCCGGGGTAGCGCACCTTCGTCACCGCCGGGTGCTCACCGAGCCGCTCGGCCAGCAGGGCCGCGGTGCGCGACTGCTCGGCCAGCCGCACCGGCAGCGTCCGCAGCCCGCGCAGCGCGAGCCACGCCTCCAGCGCCCCGGGGGTCGCGCCGTTGCGGGTGCGGGCGTCGCGCAGCTCCTGGGCCACGCCCGCGTCCGCCGCGACGGTCAGGCCCAGCAGCAGGTCGCTGTGCCCGCCGATCAGCTTGGTCGCGCTGTGCACGACGATGTCCGCGCCCAGCGACAGCGGCTGCTGCCCCAGCGGCGTGGCGAACGTGTTGTCCACGACCACCCGCGCGCGCTGCCCGGTCAGCGGCGCGATGTCGATCAGGTCGAGCGTCGGGTTGGTCGGCGACTCGACCCACACCACGTCGGCCTCGCGGGCGGCGGCCAGCCAGCCCTCCCGGTCGGACGGCTCGATGCGCCGCACCTTCAGCCGCCCCTTGCCCGCCGCGTGGTCGAGCAGGCCGCGGGTGCCCGCGTAGCTGTAGACCGGCACGGCGACCTCGGCGCCCACGTCCAGCAGGTCCAGCACCGCCGCCGCGGTCGCGATGCCCGACGCGAACGCCGTCGCGTGCCCGCCTTCGAGCGCGCCGACGGCCTCCTCCAGCGCCACCCAGGTCGGCGTGCCGTCCTCGCGCGCGTACTTGAAGCCCGCCCCGGCGAGGTAGGTGCTCGCCGGCACCAGCGGCGTGTTCAGCGGCTCACCCGGTTCGTCCGGCCGTCCGGCGGCCACCGCGCGCGTGCGCGGGGCCAGGTCGTCGAGGTTCACGCGTTCTCCCTGATCAGTGTGCGGGCCACCGTGGCGCCCGGGGCCAGCGCCGTCAGCCGCGACACCAGGTCGTCGGCCGCGTCCGACAGCGCGTCCAGCGACATCGGCTCGAGCCGTTCCAACAGGAACAGACCGCGCTCGCTGTCCTCCCGCAGCCGGGTGCGCACGCACTGGCGGTGGTTCCAGCGACGGCAGGTCACCCCGGCGTCGTCCCGCCACACGACTTCGCCCGCGTCGGCGACCTCGGTGTCCGGCTCGCCGTTGCGGACGGTGTCGAAGGCCTCGTCGCCCCGCGCCCGGACCAGCCGCGGCAACCCAACGTAACAGTCGAGGTCCTCGCCGCCGACCGGCAGCCGGTGCTGCACGGACACCGCGTTGTAGAGGTCGACCACCCGGTTGACCTGCGGCAGCCCGGCGCCGGCGCGGCGCAGCAGGGCGTCCGCCGAGGGCCGGGTGCGGTTCGGCTTCGCCCCGAACGCGCGGTACGCCTCCCGCCACGCCTCGACGTGGGGATCGTCACCAGCCGATTCGGCCGCGACGGCCAGCGCCTTCGCCGAGTCCTCGTCGCTGGGCCCGCTGGGCAGGCCCTCGACCACGACGGCCAGCACCGCGAAGTCCGGCCGCAGCGCGAAGACCTCCGGATCGACCCGGATCCCGTTCAGCACGTCAGTCATGGACGGTCATTCTACCGACCGCGTGGTGCAGTAAAGTGACCGACCATGAGCGACCCCGCCGCCGCCCTCGCCCGCAACATCCGCGCCCACCGCACGGCGCGGCAGTGGAGCATGGACGCGCTGGCCGCCCGCGCCGGGCTGAGCAAGGGCGTGGTCGTGGCGCTGGAGCAGGGCCGGGGCAACCCGAACCTGGCCACGCTGATCCGGGTCAGCGACGCGCTCGGCGTTTCGCTCACCGCACTGCTCGAAGGCGGGGAACCGCCTGCGATCTCGGTCACCAACACCGACACGGTGCTGTGGCAGGGCCCCTCCGGCGGCACCGGCCGCCTGCTGTCCGGTACCGACGCGCCCGCGCCCGCCGAACTGTGGCGCTGGCACCTCGAACCGGGCGAACGGCACGACAGCGAGGGCCACGCCGCGGGCACCCACGAACTCATCCACGTCCTGGCCGGTGAGCTGCACCTCAGCGTCGGCGAGCGGGCCGTCACCGTGCCGGCCGGATCGACCGCCCGGATGACCGCCGACGAGCCGCACACCTACGCCAACCTGGGCGAAGAGCCGGTCGACTACGTCGGCGTGGTCGTGGTGCCGAGCTGAACATGCGTCGCCCGCGGCCGGTGGGTACCGTGCAGCGACCGCAACGACAGGGAGGAATACGCATGGCACTCGAACGCCCCGAGGTCGAGAAGCCGACCGGGCCGCCCCCGGCTGAGCTGGAGGTCACCGACCTCACCGTCGGTGACGGCGCCGAAGCCGCCGCGGGCAACGTCGTGTCCGTGCACTACGTCGGCGTCTCGCACGCGACCGGCGAGCAGTTCGACGCGTCCTGGGACCGGGGTGAGCCGCTGCGCTTCCCGCTCGGCGCCGGGCACGTCATCCCCGGCTGGGACCAGGGTGTGCAGGGCATGAAGGTCGGTGGCCGCCGCCGGCTGGTCATCCCGCCGCACCTGGCCTACGGCGACCGCGGCGCGGGCAACGTCATCAAGCCCGGCGAGACGCTGGTCTTCGTGGTGGACCTGGTCGGCGTCAACTGAGCCGCGACGCCACGCGCGTCAGCAGGCTCACCACGGCCGAAGTGTGCGCGGCCGGCCGGGGGCGGTGCACCGCGTAGACCTCGCGGTCCAGCGCGCTCCCGGCCAGGTCGCGCACCACGATCCCGTCCGCGCCGCGCGCCACGCTCGCCGGCACCAGCGCCACGCCGAGCCCGGCCCGCACCAGCGCGAGGATCGCCGCGTAGTCCCGGGTCTCGTAGGCGATCCGCGGCTCCACCCCGTCCTTGGCGGCCAGCAGGTCCAGGCACGAGCGGTCCGCCGAGATCCAGTCGTCGTCCGCGAGGTCGATCAGCTTCACCTCGTCCGTTCGCGCCGCCCGGTGGTGGGCGGGCAGCACCAGCCGCAGCCGGTCGGCCAGCAGCGGCACCCGCGTCAGGCCACGCGCGGGCGGTAACCGCCGCCCCGGGTAGCGGTGCGTGATCAGCAGGTCGAGGTCGCCGGAGACCACGAGGTCGTAGCCGTCCGGCGGTTCCAGGTCCACCAGCCGTAGCCGGGTCGCCGGGTTGGCCCGCCGGAACTCGCCCACGACCTGCGGCAACAGCACCTGCCCCGCGGTCGCGAAGGTGCCCACGGTCAACGCCGCCGGTGGCTCGTCCCGCAGGGCCGCAAGCGCTTGCTCCGCCTCCCGCAGCTCCCCGACGATCGCTTCCCCGTGCCGGACGAGCCGCCGCCCGGCCTCGGTGAGCACCGTGCCGGTCGCGCGGCGGTCCAGCAGCGCGCACCCGGCCTCGCGTTCCAGCCGGGCCAGTTGCTGGGACAGCGCGGAGGCGGTGAAGCCCATGTTCCGCGCCGCGGTGGCGATGGATCCGGCGTGGGCGACCTCGACCAGGACGCGCAGCCGTTCGGCGACGAGCATGCCGTAAGTATCGCTAATGCCGGGCAATCGGAAAGCGCTGGCGGCTTACGGCCGGGTTGCGCACAGTGGAGACATGACAACCACCGTCGTCCCCGACGTCGCCAGCGCCGCGGAGCGCATCCGCCCGTACGTCCGCCACACCCCGATCCTGCGCGCCGAGGTCGACGGCCGTCCGCTCGTGCTGAAGCTCGAACACCTGCAGCGCACCGGCTCGTTCAAGCTGCGTGGCGCGCTGAACTCCCTGCTCACCGGTGAGCGGCCGGAACAGGTGGTCACCGCGTCCGGCGGCAACCACGGCATCGGGGTGGCGACGGCGGCGTCGATCCTCGGCCTGCCCGCGACGGTGTTCGTGCCGGAAGGCGTGCCGGCGAGCAAGGCCCGGCGGATCGAGGCGGCCGGTGCCCGGCTGGTGCGGGCCGGCTCGCGCTACGCGGAGGCGGCGGCCGCCGCTCACGAGGCCGCGGCCGCGCCGGGCGTGCGTTATGTCGAGGCGTACAACGACCCGGTCGTGGTGGCCGGTCAGGGCACGGTGGCGGCGGAGATCGTCGCCGACGCGCCCGAGGTGGACTCGATCGCGGTGGCCGTGGGCGGCGGCGGGCTCGCGGCCGGGGTGGCGCTCGGTTCCGGCGGGCGGCTGACGGTCGCGGTCGAGCCGGAGCGGTGCTCGTGCCTGCACCAGGCTCTCGCCGCCGGCCACCCGGTGGACGCGGAGGTGGACTCCATCGCCGCGTCCGCGCTGGGCGCGACCCGGGTGGGCGAGGTGCCGTTCGCGGTGCTGTCCGGACCGGACGTGCGGTCGCTGGTGGTGGGCGAGGCGGAGATCGTCGCGGCGCGGGACCGGCTGTGGGAGGAGTTCCGGCTGGCCGTCGAACCGGCGGCCGCGGTGCCGTTCGCCGCGTGGCTGGCCAGCGCGTTGCCCGGGGAGGTGCCGTGCGTTCTGCTCTGTGGCGCCAACGCGGACTGGACGCCGTGACTACGCTGGGATCATGCCGGAACCGATCCTGGTGTCCATCGCCACCGCCGCGGCGACGAAGGCCGTGCAGGGCCTGTACGAGCTGATCAAGCGCCGGTTCGCCGACGACCCGGAGGCGACGGCGGTGCTGGAGACCGCCACGCCCGAGGCGCCGGAGACCGTCGAGGTCCTGGCCGAGCGCCTCGACCAGGCCGGCCGGGAGGACCCGCGGTTCGCCGAGGCCCTGCGTGAGGCGTGGAGCCAGCACGGGGACGGGGCGAACAACCAGATCTCCGGGACGGTCCACGGCAACGTCGTGCAGGCGCGGGACATCAACGGCAACATCAGCTTCTAAGATCAACCGCCGTGTCGGTCGAGTGGAGCACTGTGCGCACCGAGCGCACCGTGCTGGCGATCGTGCACAACACCACGGCGGCGACGCGCCTGTTCGACATCCTGCCGCTGTTCGCCACGGATCCGCGGGTGCAGACGATCTTCACCTGCCCCGGGCCGAGCGCGTTCACCAACGGCACGCACGAGTACCTGGCGAAGGCCGGGATCGACGTGCTGCCCTGGGCGGAGGCCCTGGAGCGCCCCGCGGACCTGGCGATAGCCGCGAGCTACGGCGGCGACCTGCACAAGGTGAAGGCGCCGCTGATGGTCGTGCCGCACGGCATGGGCTACAACAAGTACCTCGATTCGGAGGGCCGCAGCGGGGTGTTCGGCCTGTCCGCGGACTGGCTGACGCACGAAGGCCGCGTCGTGCCGTCCGTGGTCGTGCTCTCCCACGAGGAACAGCTGGAGCGGCTGACCGCCGCCTGCCCGGAGGCCCGCGAGGTGGCGCTCGTCGCCGGTGACCCGTGTTTCGACCGGATGCTGGCCAGCCTCCCGCTGCGCGAGGCGTACCGGCAGGCACTGGGAGTCGACCCGGGCACGAAGCTGATCGTGATCTCGTCCACCTGGGGCGGCGAGTCCCTGCTCGGCAACGACCTGCAGCTCGCCCAGCGCCTCGCGACCAGCCTGGACATGGACGCCTACCGGATCGCGGTGGCGCTGCACCCCAACATCTCCGCGCACCACTCGTCCTGGCAGGTGCGGATGTGGCTGGACCACTGCCGGCGCGCCGGGGTCCTCGCCCTCCCCGAAGAGCGGTTCTGGTGCCAGGCGCTGGTCGCCGCCGACCTCACCCTGGGCGACCACGGCTCGGTCAGCTTCTACTCGGCCGCGCTGGGCACACCGGTGATCCTCGTCTCGGCCCCCGCGGAGGCCGTCGCTCCGGATTCCCCGATCGCCCGGCTGCTCGCCGTGGCGCCGCGGCTCACCGAGGACCCGGTCCGCCAGATCGAGGAGGTCATCGCCGGGCACGATCCCCTCCGGACGGCCGCGATCACCTCGTGCACCACCTCGCTGCCCGGCACCTCCGGCACGGTGCTGTCCGAGACGATCTACCGCCACCTCGGCCTGGACCCCGTGCGGGCGGACCTGCGCGTCCTGCCCGTGCCGGAGGTCGAGATCCCGGAACCACGCGCTCACCTGGCCCGGGTCGAGTTCCGTCGCGGCGAAGCCGTGGTGACCCGCTTCCCGGCGGACTCCCTGCGTGAACCCCGGCGCGCTCCGGACCGGACACACCTCGTGGTCGACGTCCGCGAGACCAGCGCGCGGCTGCTCGACAACGCCGACATCGTGGTGCACCACCACCCGCGGGATCCGGAGAGCTGGATCTCCGCGCAGCTGCGGTCGCTGCCCGGCTGCGCGCTGGCACTCGCGCGCGGCCAGGACGGCTGGCTCGCGGGCACCGACGACGGCGGGCTCGTCCGGTTCGACGGCCTCACCGGGCCGGCCGACGCGTTCGCGTCCGCGCTCTACCAGCTGCCGGTCGGTGCCATCCCGGGGTCACTCCGCGTACGGGTGGGCGGGCGCCCGCACCAGGCGCGGGTCACGGTGCTCAGGACAGCCCGGCGAGCCGCGCCGCGGCCATCTCCGCCTCACGCGGAAAGCCGAACCGGGTGAAGATCCGCTCGGCTTCGCGCAGGTCGGGCACGGGATCGGCGCCCTCGGCCCGTGCCACGTCGGCGAGCGCGAGCCGCGCCTCGCCCCGTTCGCGGTGGTAGCCGGTGACACTCGTCACCCCGCCGAGCAGCTCCCTGGCTTCGGCGAGACGTCCCGCGGCGCACAGCTTCCGGCCGCGCCACAGATCGGTCTTGACCACGTTGCCCTGATCCCGGTGGGCCGCGAAGTAGGCGCGGGCCAGGTCGAGCAGCGCCAGCGCCTCGTCCGGCTCCAGCACCTTGGCCAGGTGCATACGGGCCAGCGCGAGGCGGCGCTCGTCGGCGATGCGCCCGGCGAGGTCCAGGTTCTCCCGCAGCACGTCGCCCGCCCGCGGGTCACTCTCGTCGAGCAGCACCAGCCCGAGGCCCTCCAAGGCGGTGGCCTCAGCCTCGAGCGAACCGGCCTCCCGGGCGGCGTCCAGCGCGGAACGCAACACTTCGGCGGCGGTCTCGTACTCCCCTCGCTGGCGGTGGGCGAACCCCAGCTGGGTCCGGAGCACGGACACCAGCAGCGGATCACGCAGCGCCTCGGCGGCCGCCACACCGCGCTGGTTCACCTCGATCATGTCCTGGCCGTACCCGCCGCGCTCGTGCAGGACCCACAACGCGAGGGCGAGTTGCGCGGTGCGCATGAGCACCCCGGCGCGGTAGGCCTCGTCGACGGTGGCGCACAGGTTCGGGTGCTCGTCCGCCAGCCAGGTCAGCGCGGTCGCGCGGTCGTCGAACAACCGGAGGTCGTCGAGCAGCCGGTTCCAGATCCGGCCCGGGCTGACCACCCGGGCCGCCGACACCGCGTGCGCCCAGTAGTGCTCGATCAGCGCGCCCATCACCGGCCTGCTCAGCTTGGTCCGGGCGTGGTCACGCACGAGCCCGAGCATCAGGACGCGTTCCTCGTCGGCGCGGGTGACGAGCCGGGCACGGACCAGACCGCGCAGCCCGTCACGGGCGTCCTCGTCGGGTTCCCCGAGCGGCGCCGCGACCGCTCGGGAGCTGACCGCGGCGGACCCGGGATGCGCCCCCAGCACGCCGTACACCCGCTGGGTCAGCTCGTCCATCCGCTCGTAGGCGGCGTCCAGCACGGCCCGGACCGACAGCTCGCGGTCCCGGGACAGCTCGTGCAGGACCCGCTCCCGCCGAGCGAGCCGCCGGGCGAGCCGGGCGGCGGGCTCGTCGGTGTCCGCGTCGGCGAGCATCATGCCCACCACGCACAGCGCGATGGTCGAGCCGTCGCACACCTCGACCAGCTGATCGATCGCGTCCGGCTCGGCGGCGACCAGGCGCTCACCCGCGATCCGGGCCAGCAGCTCGCGGGACGCCTCCGCGCTCATCGGCTCGATGTCCACCTCCTCCGGAACGGTGTGCACCCGCAGCGTCCCCAGCTCGCGGGCCTGCGTGATCAGCACCGCGGAGTCGCCTTCGTCCGGCATGAGCGCGCGGACCTGGCTGGCCAGCACCGCGTCGTCGATCACCAGCGCGATCGACCTGCCGCGGCACCAGTCGCGCCACAGCGCCGACAGGCCTTCCAGGCTGTGCGGCAGATCCTCGGCGCGGAACTCACCGGTGGCCAGCAGCAGCGTGCGCAAGCCGGTGAGCAGCCGGTCGCTGTCGCTGAGCCCGCCGCCCAGGCGGACGAAGAACGGCCCGCCGTCCGGGTAGTCGCCGGTGTGCCGGTGGACCCACCGCACGGCCAGTTCGGTGCGACCGGAACCGGGTGGACCCTTCACGATCACCACGATCGGGCGGCCGGTGCGGCGCGCGAAGATCGCGTCCAGCTTCTTCAGCGGGTCCTCGTGGTTCGTGTAGTGCGCCGTCAGGGGCGGCAGGAGGCTGTACCCCCGCGGCTCCGAGCGCGCCGCTCCGAACTGCATGGTGCCGGTGAAGTTGCCGACCTGCACCGCGTTGTGGGCGTCCCCCTCGAACCGGTTCCGCACGTACCAGCTCCCCATCACTCGACACCGGAACTACCGCACCATAGTGCTCCCCACCGCGTCACAGAGCACCAATGATTGCTACGGAGACATCCTGATGGCGGCACGGAGGGTCACGCCGCGGGAGCGCTCCTCACCGCGACCGGGTGAGATACATCGTGCAACGAAAAAACCCGGGCCCTGGAAATCCAGGGCCCGGGTTGTCGGGTGGGCGAGGAGGGAGTTGAACCCTCACGTCCTTTCGGACACACGGACCTGAACCGTGCGCGTCTGCCATTCCGCCACTCGCCCGAGTTGCTGCGACAGCGAAGAGAACTTTAGCAGGCCGTTTCGGGGCCCTTCACCGGGGGTCGTGTCGAAGGGCGCGGATCCCGATAGGATCGATGCGAAAGCACATGGTGCGAAGGAGGGCTTGGGTTCCGTGGGTCGCGTTGAGCGCTTCGATCGACGCCTGGAATCCCTGGTGGGCAACACCTTCGCACGCATGTTCGGCGGCAACGTCGTCACCCAAGAGGTGGCGCAGGCCCTGGAACGCGAAGGCGAGGACAACGTTCGTGAGCTGGCCGGTGGCAGGCTGCTCGCCCCCAACCACTACATCGTGTCGCTGGGGCCGACGGACTACGACCGGATGGCCGGCGATGAGTTGCGTGTCACCCGGGTGCTCACCGAAGCCGTGAAGGAGCACCTCGCCGAACACGGATGGGACACCTATGGTGACGTCGTAGTTTCGCTCGAGCGCAACGACGCGCTGCATACTGGACAATTCAAGACCCGTTCATCCGTCGACCCCGACGTCAGCGCGCGTAACGTCGCGGGTTCAGGACGGTCAGCACGACCCAGCAACGCAGGAGACCCAGCAATGAGCCAGCCCCCCGGCTACGGCCAAGGCCAATACGACCAGGGTGACCCGTACGGCCAGCAGGGCCAGTACGGCTACGGACAGCAGGGACAGCCCGGTTATGACCAGGGTGGCTATGGCCAGCCGGGTTACGACCAGGGGTACGGCCAGCAGCCCGGGTACGACCAGGGCGGCTACGGGCAGCAGCCGGGTTACGACCAGGGCTACGGGCAGCAGCCCGGCTACGACCAGGGCGGCTACGGCCAGCAGCCGGCCTACGACCAGGGCTACGGCCAGCCCCAGGGCGGGTACGACCAGGGCTACGCACAGCAGCCGGGCTACGACCAGGGCGGTTACGGCCAGCAGCCGGGTTACGACCAGGGCTACGGGCAGCAGCCCGGCTACGGCACCCCGCCGGGCGGTTACGGGCCCCCGCAGGGCGCGCCGGACCCGTACGCGCAGCAGGGCTACGCCCCGCCGCCGGCCGCTCCGGGCGCCGGGCGCCAGGTCCAGGCGGTCCTGCAGCTCGACGACGGCTCGAACCGGAACTACACCCTCAAGCAGGGCGGCAACGTCATCGGCCGCGGCCAGGACGCCGACTTCCGCCTGCCCGACACCGGGGTCTCCCGCCGCCACCTGGAGATCACCTGGGACGGCCAGAGCGCGACGCTCGCCGACATCGGCTCCACGAACGGCACCACGGTCAACGGCACCCCCGTCCAGACCTGGCAGCTCGCGGACGGCGACGTGATCCGGGTCGGTCACTCCTCGCTGGTGTTCCGCACGCAGGGCTGACACACGCGCCGGTAACCTGCGCCTGACCGGGTTCGCACCCGAAATCCCGTGTCCCGCAGAATGACTCCTGCGGGACGCCGCGGCGCACGCGTGCCACGGTCGGGAGAACAGAAGGCGGAGACACGTGCCGGAGCTGGTCGTTCAACTCACCAGAGTGGGCTTTCTCGTGCTGCTCTGGCTGTTCGTGCTGGCCGCCCTTCGGGTGGTGCGCTCGGATCTCTACGCGGCCTCGGGCCTGAAGGTGGCGATGCCCGGGCTGCGCCGGGCCAAGGAGCAGAAGAAGCCGCGGGGCAACGCGAAGACGCCCCGCCAGCTGCTCGTCACCCACGGGGCGCTGGCCGGCACGCGGATCACGCTCGACGGCAGGCCGATCACGATCGGCCGCGCCGACGACTCCACCCTGGTGCTGGACGACGACTACGCCTCGACCCGGCACGCCCGTCTCGTACTGCGCGGTGCGGACTGGTACGTGGAAGATCTGGGATCGACCAACGGGACTTATCTGGACCGGGCTAAGGTCACTGCACCCCTCCGAGTCCCACTCGGTGTCCCCATCCGGATCGGCAAGACGGTGATCGAGCTTCGCCCATGACACTCGTTCTTCGCTACGCGGCCCGCAGCGACCGTGGCCTGGTGCGGTCCAGCAACCAGGACTCGGTGTACGCGGGTCCCCGCCTGCTCGCACTCGCCGACGGCATGGGTGGCCATGCCGCGGGTGAGGTGGCCAGCAAGGTCGTGATCGCCTCCCTCGCCCCGCTCGACGACGACGAGCCCGGCGACGACCTGCTGACCATGCTCAGAGACGCGGTGGCCGGCGGCAACGCGGCCATCAGCGAGCTGGTGGCGAACGACCCGGACCTCGACGGCATGGGCACCACGCTCACCGCGATGCTGTTCTCCGGCTCGCGCCTGGGCATGGTCCACGTGGGCGACTCGCGCGCCTACCTGTTCCGCAACGGCCAGCTGACCCAGATCACCCGCGACGACAGCTTCGTCAACGAGCTGCTGGAGCAGGGCCGCATCACCGCCGACCAGGCCGCGACCCACCCGCAGCGCTCGCTGCTGCTCAAGGCCCTCACCGGGCACGAGGTCGAGCCGAGCCTGACCGTGCGCGAAGCCCGCGCCGGCGACCGGTACCTGCTGTGCTCCGACGGCCTGTCCGGCATGGTCAGCGACGAGACGCTGGCCGAGGCGATCCGCATCCCGGACCCGCAGGACTGCGCCGACCGCATGATCGAGCTGGCGCTCAAGGGCGGCGGCACCGACAACGTGACGGTCATCGTCGCGGACGTGGTGGACGTCGACTACGGCGAGGACGCGCCCATCGTGGGCGGCGCCGCCGGGGACGGCAGCGACCAGTACGAACTCCAGGGCGACTCCCCCGCGGCCAGGGCCCGCGCGCTGACCCAGCCGCCCCCGCCCCCGCCGCCGCAGATGATCGCGCCGCCGGAGGAGCCGAAGAAACGCCGCAAGTGGCGCTGGGTCGTCGGCATCCTGCTGGTGCTGGTGGTGCTCGGCGCGGGCGCGATCGCCACCCGCTACTTCGTGCTGAGCCAGTACTACGTCGGCGAGGGCGCCAACCAGGAGGTCGCGATCTTCCGCGGCGTGCCCGGCAGCATCCTCGGCGTCCCGCTGCACCAGCAGGCCGAGGGCTCGTGCCCGTCCGGCGACCAGGTGTGCGACAAGCTGACCGTGCCGCAGCTGCAGCAGGACGCGCAGGCCGCGGTGCGCAACGGTGTGAAGAAGGACAGCTTGGCCGACGCGCGCGACTACATCGACAACTTCCTGCGCTACAAGACGCTGCGGGACTGCACCCAGACCACCATTCCCGGCGTGCCGACCGTGCCGAGCGAATCGACGAGCCAGCAGGCGGGGAGGGACTGCGCGACGACGACGGTGCCAGGTGGCGGTGGCTGATGTCCCAGCCATCGCTGTCCGATCCGGCAGCCTCCCTCTACGCGACGAACCCCCCGCGGGACATGCCGACCCGGCGTGGCACGGAACTGGCCATGCTGGGCTTCGCCGCGTTCATCGTCACCTGCGCGTTCGTGCTCGTGCAGGCGAACCAGGAGCAGGAGCTGTCCTGGTCGATCGTCTGGTACGGGCTGGCCTACCTGGGGTTGTTCTCGGTCGCCCACGTGGCCGTGCGCAGGTGGGCGGCGTACGCGGACCCGCTGATCCTGCCGTGCGTGGCGCTGCTCAACGGCCTCGGCCTGGTGATGATCTACCGGATCGACCTGGCCAACGCCGAGAAGGCGACGCAGGCGAGCAGGGACTTCACCGCGGACGCGCCGAAGCAGGTGCTGTTCACCGCGCTCGCGCTGGTGCTGTTCCTGGCCGTGCTGGTCCTGGTGAAGGACCACCGGACCCTGACCCGCTACGGCTACACCGCGGGCCTGGTCGGCATGGTCGCGCTGGCGTTGCCCGCGCTGCTGCCCAGCTCGCTGTCCGAGGTCAACGGCGCGAAGGTGTGGCTGAAGCTGCCGGGCTTCTCGATCCAGCCGGCGGAGTTCTCGAAGATCCTGCTGATGATCTTCTTCGCCTCCTTCCTGGTGGCCAAACGCGACCTGTTCATGATCGCGGGCCGGAAGGTGTTCGGCGTCGAGCTGCCGCGTGCGCGTGACCTGGGCCCGCTGCTGATCGCGGCCGGGGTCTGCCTCCTGGTCCTGGTGTTCGAGAAGGACCTGGGCACCTCGCTGCTGATCTTCGGCATCGTGCTGGTGATGCTCTACGTCGCCACCGAACGCGCGATCTGGGTGGTCACCGGCCTGAGCTTCTTCATCCTCGGCTGCCTGATCGCCTACCAGCTGTTCACGCACGTCGAGCAGCGCGTGGCGAACTGGATCGACCCGCTGGAGACCTACTCCGACCCGGGCGGCGGCTACCAGATCGCGCAGGGCCTGTTCGGCCTCGGCACCGGCGGGGTCGGCGGCACCGGGCTGGGCGCCGGGCGCCCGGAGATCGTGCCGGAGTCCAACACCGACTTCATCACCGCCGGACTCGGCGAGGAGCTCGGGTTCGTCGGCCTCGCCGCGATCCTGATGGTCTACCTGCTGCTGGCCACCCGCGGCATGCGCAGCGCGCTGGCGGTGCGGGACACGTTCGGCAAGCTGCTCGGCTGCGGCCTGTCGTTCGCGATCGTCATGCAGGTGTTCGTGATCGTCGGCGGGGTGACGAAGCTGATCCCGATGACCGGCATCACGACGCCCTTCCTGTCCTACGGCGGCTCGTCGCTGCTGGCCAACTACATCCTGGTCGCCCTGCTGCTCCGCATCTCGGACGCGGCGCGGCGGCCTGCCCAGAAGCCCCGGCCCAAGCAGCCGCAGCAACAGGCTCCGCTGGCCGAGGCGCACACGGTGATGGTGCAGCGGCCGCCGGCCGGGGGCAACGCGACAGGGGAACCGACGGCATGAACAAGCCCATGCGCCGCGTCGGCATCGCCATGATCACCATGGTGGTGCTGCTGCTGGCCAACATCACCTACATCCAGGTGGTGAAGGCCGACGACTACCGCACCGACTCGCGCAACCAGCGGGTGCTGCTGGACCAGTACTCCCGGCAGCGCGGCAGCATCGTGTCGCAGTACGACGGCCAGGTGCTCGCCGACGTCGTGGCGACGAACGACAAACTGAAGTTCGAGCGCCGCTACACCGACGGCCCGATGTACGCGCCGGTCACCGGCTACTACTCGGTGCGCTACGGCTCGGGCGGCATGGAGCGCGCCGAGGACGACATCCTCAACGGCGAGGACCCGCGGCTGTTCGTGCGCCGCCTGTCGGACATGGTGACCGGACGGGACCCGCGTGGCGGCAACGTCCAGCTGACCATCAACCCCGCCGTGCAGTCGGCCCTGTACAACGCGATGACCTCGAAGGGCTACACCGGCGCCGCGGTCGCGATGAACCCGAAGACCGGTGAGATCCTCGCGATGGTCTCCACCCCGTCGTACGACCCGAACGCCCTCGCCTCGCACGACAGCACCGCCCAGCAGGAGGCGTGGACCCGGTTCAACGACGACCCGAAGAACCCGATGCTGAACCGGGCGATCTCGGAGACCTACCCGCCGGGGTCGACGTTCAAGCTGCTGGTCGCCGCCGCCGAGCTGGAGAACGGCGCCACCGCCGACACCCCGGTGAGCAACGCGCCGAACGTGAAGCTGCCGGGCACCAACGTCACGCTGGAGAACTACGGCGGCGCGGCCTGTCCGGGCACGACGTTCAAGGACGCGCTGGCGCACTCCTGCAACGTGCCGTTCGCGACCTTCGCCGGCCAGCTGGGGGCGGACAAGCTGCGCCAGATCGCGGTCAACTTCGGCATCGGCACCCCGCTGTCGATCCCGATGAACGTGGCGCCCTCCAGCCTGGGCGACCTGGACTCGCAGGCCGCGCTGTACCAGAGCGGCATCGGCCAGCGCGACGTGCGGCTGACCCCGCTGCAGGACCTGATGCTGTCCGCCACGATCGCCAACGGCGGCATGGCGATGCGGCCGCAGCTGATCAAGAAGCTGCTCGCGCCGGACCTGTCCGACCTGGAGACCTTCTCGCCGCAGGAGCTGACCGGCACGCCGGCGCTGTCCGCGGAGAACGCGGCCGTGCTGCGCGACATGATGATCGCCTCCGAGGCCAACACCAAGGGCGGCGGCAAGCGCGGCAACATCCAGATCGCGTCCAAGACCGGTACCGCCGAGCACGGCACCGACCCGAAGGCCACCCCGCCGCACGCCTGGTACACCGCGTTCGCGCCGGCCGCCGACCCGCAGATCGCCGTCGCGGTCATCGTGGAGTCCGGCGGTAACCGCGGCCTGGAGGCCACCGGTGGCACCGTGGCCGCGGAGATCGGCCGTGCCGCGATCAACGCCCAGCTCGGGGGTGGGTAGCGCATGCTGTCCACCGGTCAGCTGCTGGCCGATCGTTACCGGCTCGTCCACCGCATCGCCGTCGGCGGCATGGGCGAGGTGTGGCAGGCCAGCGACACCCGGTTGGACCGGATCGTCGCGGTGAAGGTGCTCAAGGCGGAGCTGTCCCAGGACGCTGAGTTCCTGCACCGCTTCCGCACCGAGGCCCGCACGACGGCCTCGCTGAACCACCCCGGCATCGCGGCCGTGCACGACTACGGCGAGACGGTCGCGGGCGAGCACGCCATCGCCTTCCTGGTGATGGAGCACGTCGACGGCGAACCCCTGGCCGGGATCCTGATGCGCGAGGGCAGGCTGGCGGCCGACCGGACGCTGGACATCCTCGAGCAGGCGGGCAACGCGCTGCAGGCCGCGCACGAACGCGGGCTGGTGCACCGGGACATCAAGCCGGGCAACATCCTGGTGACCCCGAACGGCACGGTGAAGATCACCGACTTCGGCATCGCGAAGGCCGCCGACGCGGCGCCGGTGACCAGGTCCGGCATGGTGATGGGCACCGCCCACTACATCGCGCCCGAGCAGGCGCTCGGCCACGACGCGGAACCGGCGAGCGACGTGTACTCGCTGGCCGTGTGCGGCTACGAGTGCCTGGCCGGGCACCGGCCGTTCCTGTCCGAGAACGCGGTGACGGTCGCGATGATGCACATCCGCGACCTGCCGCCGCCGTTGCCGCCGGACGTGCCACCGCACGCCCGCGCGGTCATCGAGGCGACCCTGGTCAAGGACCCGCGGCAGCGCTACAACAGCGGCGGCGAGTTCGCGGCCGCCATCGCCGCCGTCCGCAACGGGCACGCGTTACCCACCCCGCGCGGCCTGGTGCAGACTTATGCCCCGGTCGTCGGCCCGGTGGCAGCCGTCGGCCCGGTGTCCCAGCCGGCGATGCAGCCGGTCAGCCCACCCGGCATGCCGCACCCGAGCGGGGTGCTGCCGATGCCGGTGCCACCGCGGCGGCGGGTGCCGATCGCCGTGTGGGTGCTGCTGGCCGTGCTGGTGGCCGGGATCGTGGTGGTCCTGCTGGTGCTCCTGCCCGACTGGGGCGGCGACAGCGGGACGGGCCGGGTTCCGGGCGGTCAGGTCGGCACGACCGAAATGGTTCCCGGCACGCGGCAACTCCCTCCCCCCGACGAGACGACCTACGAGGCATGATGAGCTGGACGGAACGGAACGGCTTTTTCCGATGACTGCACCCAGGATGCTGTCCAACCGCTACGAACTGGGCGACACGCTCGGTTACGGCGGCATGTCCGAGGTCCACCACGGCACGGACGTCCGGCTGGGCCGCGAGGTCGCCGTGAAGATCCTGCGTGCCGACCTCGCCCGCGATCCCCAGTTCCAGGAGCGGTTCCGCCGCGAGGCGCAGAACGCCGCGGCGCTGAACCACCCGGCGATCGTCGCCGTGTACGACACCGGTGAGGCGCAGACCGAGTACGGTCCGCTGCCCTACATCGTGATGGAGTACGTGCGCGGCCGGACGCTGCGCGACATCGTCAAGACCGAGGGCCCGCTGTCGCAGAAGCGGGCCATGGAGGTCATGGCCGACGTCTGCGCCGCGCTGGACTTCTCGCACCGGCACGGCATCGTGCACCGGGACGTGAAGCCGGCCAACGTGATGATCACCGACCAGGGCGCGGTCAAGGTGATGGACTTCGGCATCGCGCGGGCGATGCACGACGGCCAGGCCGCGATGACGCAGACGGCCGCGGTGATCGGTACGGCCCAGTACCTGTCGCCGGAGCAGGCGCGTGGCGAGGGTGTGGACGCGCGCAGCGACGTCTACGCCGCCGGGTGCGTGTTGTTCGAGCTGATCACGGGTGAGCCGCCGTTCACCGGTGACTCGCCGGTCGCGGTGGCCTACCAGCACGTGCGGGAGGACCCGAAGGCGCCGTCGGCGGTGAACCCCGCGGTGTCGCCGGAGCTCGACGCGATCGTGCTGAAGGCGCTGGCCAAGGGCCCGGCCAACCGCTACCAGTCGGCTGCCGAGATGCGCGCGGACCTGGTCCGCACGTTGTCCGGGCAGCGGCCGTCGGCGCCGATGGTGATGACGGCCGACGAGCGCACGCAGGTGATCGGCGGGGCGCCCGGGCACGCGGCCGACTACGACTACGACCCCGATGCGGTCGAAGAGGACGAGAAACGCCGCAAGCGCAGGCGGATCACCGCCGCCGTCATCTTCACGTTGATCGGCCTCGGCCTGGTCGCGTTCATCCTGTGGCTGAGCGACGCGTTCGACTCGAAACCGGCAACGGCGATGATCCCCGACGTCAAGGGCCAGCAGGCGGCGCAGGCCGAACAGACGCTGCACGACAGGGGCTTCCAGAACATCGTGCTGGCCGACAAGCCGTGCTTCCGCCAGCCCAACGGGGTGGAGACCTGCTCGGCCGACGCCGTGGGCAAGGCGATCAACACCGACCCCGCCGCCGGGGTGAGCGTCTCGCTGGACCAGCGGATCACGCTGTTCATCGGCCGCGCGCCGGCGAACGTCGCGGTGCCGAGCCTGCTGGGCAAGACCCGGGAGGAGGCCACCGCGCTGCTCAACCAGGCCGGGCTGCTCCTGGACCCGAACGTGCAGGAAGTCAACGTCGACGACGAGGACCAGTACGGCAAGGTCCAGAGCCAGAACCCGACCGCGAACACGCAGATCGCGCAGGGCAGCACGGTGTCCATCAAGGTCGGCAAGACGCCGAACATGGTGGAGGTCACCGACTACACCGGCCAGCAGTACGACGTGGCGAAGGCGGGTCTGGAGGCCCTCGGCTTCAAGGTCAGCAAGCAGGAGACCGACTCCGACCAGCCGGAGGGCCAGGTCCTCAACCAGAAGCCGAACGCGGGCCAGCAGCGCGAGGGCTCGACGGTCACGCTGACGGTGTCGAACGGATCGCAGCAGAAGATCTCGATGCCGGACCTGCGTGGCCTGACCCAGAACGAGGCGCTGCAGCGGCTGCAGCAGCTCGGCTGGGACGGCCAGGTGGAGTACCGGTCCGACAAGCTGTCCGACGAGGACATGAACGGCAAGGTCACCGGCAGCGTGCCGACGGCGGGCACGCAGATCACCAAGAGCGAGAAGATCACGCTGCTCATCGGCGAGTCCGACAGCGGTGGCGGTGGTGGCGACGACACGACATCGCCGACCAGCTCGCCGAGGTTCCCGATCCCGGGCGGCCCGTAGAGCTCGACCGACAAGGGCCCGCTTCCCCACCGGGGAGGCGGGCCCTTCGTTTTGGCACACGATCATCGAACGGCTGTGACAGTACTGGCACAAAACCCGCATAGCTTGCGGTCATGGTCTCCGCTCCTCCGATGCCCCCTGCCCGGATCCGGGAATCCGACGCCGCACCGCGCGAGATGGCCGATCGCGGTAAGCGCTGGCAGGCGGTCGTGGCGGTCACCGGCGGGACTGCCCTGATCGCGGCGCAGGCGGCGCGGTACGGGAACTGGATCGTCGACGACGCGGCGATCACGTTCGGCTACGCCCGTGGCTTCGCCGAGGGGCTGGGACCGGTCGTGCAACCCGGCGCGGAAGCCGTGGAGGGGTACTCGAACCCCACGTGGACCGCCCTGCTGGCGCTCGGCAGGCTGATGGGGTTGTTCGACCGCGGCGCGATCCTCGGCATCCCGGACTACGTCCTGTTCCCGAAGGCGCTGGCGCTGCTGTGCTGCGCGGGCATCCTGATCGCGATCCACTCCGCGGCGACGGTGGTGACGCGCCGGCCGTGGGTGGTGACACTGCTCGCCGCGGTCGCGCTCGCGTCCGTGCCGTCGTTCGTGATCTGGTCGTTTTCGGGGCTGGAGAACTCGCTGTACGCGCTGACGGTCGTCGCGCTGGCCGTGATGGTCTTCCGCGCCGTCCTGCGTGGACGGTTGCGCACGCCGAAGCTCGCGGTGGCGGCCGGAGCGCTCGCGGCGGGGGCGGCCCTCACCCGGCCGGAGGGCGCGGTCTACGCGGCGGTCCTCCCGCTGGTGTTGCTGATCCACCTGCGCAGGCAGGTGCTGTGGACGAGCGTCCGCCAGGCCCTCCTCTCGGTCGCCGCCTTCGCCGTCCCGTACGGCGGATACCTCCTCTGGCGCTACCTCGAGTTCGGGCGGCTGGTGCCGAACACGGCCGTGGCGAAGAAGCAGGGCGTACCGGAGATCGGGCAGCTGACCCGCGACGGCGACCTGGTGCAGTACCTGGGGGCGCCGGCCGTGCTCGTGCTGGTCGTCCTGGTCGGGATCGCGCTGTCCCGCTCCTCGTCGTGGCGGGACGGGCTCGTCGCGTTGCTCGTGCCGCTCGGGCTCGCGTCGGTGGCGTACGCGGTGCTGGAGCCGGACTGGATGGGCCAGTTCCGGTTCGCCACCCCGGTCTGGGCTCTGCTGGCGCTGATCGGTTCGCTCGCGGTCGTCGAGGTCTTCCGGACGGCGCGAGCACGTGGCCGCACCCTGATCACGGTCGCGCTCGTCGCCACGCTGTTGCCGTCCGGTGTGACGCTCGCGCAGGCCGCCGAGCGGTTCAGCCGGACGCCGACGCTGCCGATGTGTTTCATCGCCGACCGCTTCGGGCGCATGTTCAACCAGTACGCGGACATCCTGGGCGTGCGCGAAGGTTCGGTGCTGGAGCCCGACCTCGGTGGCACGGCCATGACCAGCCGTCTGCACGTCGTCGACATGGCCGGCCTGGTCGACGCGAAGATCGCGGACTTTTACCGCGACTGGGACATGGCCGGGATGCGCGACCACGTGTTCGAGGAGGTGAAGCCGACGTTCGTGCACTTCCGGATGTACTGGGGCGGCTTGACCGGGCTCGCCGGCGACCCGCGCCTGGCCCGGGACTACGTCCCGCTCTACGAGTACCCCGCCCCCGCCGAGTACGGCGGCGACTTCGTGCGCCGGGAAGTGGCCGGTGACCCCGTCCTGCTCGCCGCGGCGCGGGAATACGCGGCGGAGACGGTTCCGGTGACGGAGAGCCGGGTCAACGCGTGGGGCCTGCGGCAGTGCGGCGACACACTGGCACCGGGGCAGACCACGCTCGGGATTCACTGACCCCGCGGCAGCGACACGGTGAAAACCGCACCGTCGCGTTCGGACACCGTGATGCGGCCGCCGTGGATGCGGGCGTTCTCCTGGGCGATCGCCAGTCCGAGCCCGCTCCCGGAGGTCGCCGTACGGGCCCGGTCGCCGCGGGCGAAGCGGTCGAAGACCAGCTCGCGCAACTCCACCGGAACGCCCGGGCCGGAGTCGGCGACCTCCACCGTGACCAGCCCGGGCCGCGTTCCGTCGATGGTGACGCGGACCGGTGGGTCGCCGTGGGTGAGCGCGTTGGTCAGGAGGTTCCGGGCGATGGTGTGCACCCGCCGCGGATCGGCGCGCACGATCACGTCGCCCACCGCGCGCAGGGTGGTCCCGTCACCACCGCCGACGAGGTCGATCGCCTCCGCCCACAGGTCGGCCAGGTCCACGGCGACGGCGTGGAAGTCGGCCACTCCCGCGTCGAACCGCGACATTTCGAGCAGGTCCTCGACCAGGCTCGCGAGCCGCCGCGACTGCACGGACAGCAGCCGGGCGGCGCGCTCGCGGGCGTCCGGGTTGTCGCTGTCCACCCCGTCGGCGGCGGCGACCACGGTCGCCACCGGGGTGCGCAGGTCGTGTGCGACGTCGGCGACGAACCGGCGCTGTTGTTCTTCCTTCGCCCGCAGCTCCACGATCGACCGCCCGACCTGCTCGGCCATCGCGTTGAACGACCCGGCCAGGTCCGCGAGCTCGTCACCGCCGCGCACGACCAGGCGCGTGTCCAGCTCGCCATCGCCCAGCCGGATCGCGGCGTTCGCGACCGCACGCACCGGCCGCTGGATCCGCCGGGCGGCCACCATGCCGCCCGCGATGCCGAGCGCCGTCACGAGCAACGCCATCCCGGCGAGGTTGCGCCGCAACTTGGACAGGTCCGCCCGCAGCGCGTCCAGCGTGTAGTACTCGACGAGCACCACGTCCATGATCGGCGAACCGGCCAGCACCAGGAACGGTGAGTTCTCCGGCTCGGTGCCCAGCGGTGCGTCGCCGGCGCGCGCCGCGGACAGCAGCCATCCCGGGATCGTCACCGGCGGCTCGGCACCGTGCACCAGCACCTGCTCGCGGGTGTAGTCGAACACGTTCCACGCGACGGCGTGTTCGCGGAGCATGTAGTCGATCACCCCCTCGGTGGGCAGGTTCCGAGCGACGAACCGCGCCTGGGCGAGGTCCGACTCGAAGTCCGCGCGCGACGCGGAGTGGAAGCGTTGCGTCATGTCGTTCGCCTGGAGGTGGTAGGCCGCCAGAGCCATCGCCACGGTCGCGGCCGTCGTGACCACCACGACCGCGGCCGCGATGCGTGCACGCAGACCGAAGTGCGGCCTCATGGTCGGGTCAGCCGGTAGCCGAGGCCGCGGACGGTCCGGATCAGCTCGGGATGTGCCGGATCCTTTTCGATCTTCGCCCGCAACCGGGCCACGGCGGCGTCGACCATGCGCGAGTCGCCCACGTAGCCGTAGTCCCAGACCCGTTTGAGCAGCATCTGCCTGCTCAGCACCTGCCCCGGGTGGTTCGCGAACTCGACCAGCAGTTTCAGCTCGGTGGCGGTGAGGTGGAGCTCAGCCCCGTCGGCGCGCACCGTCATGCCGTCGGTGTCCACCTCGAGGTGACCGATCTGCAGTTTCGGGATGGACGGCGCGGCCCCGCGGCGCAGGATCGCCTTGATCCGGGCGTCGACGACGCGCGGCTCGACGGGTTTCACCACGTAGTCGTCGGCGCCGCCCTCCAGCCCGACGATGACGTCGACCGGGTCGCCGCGCGCGGTCAGCATGATGACCGGCACCTGGCTGCGGGCCCGGATGCGACGGCAGACCTCGAACCCGTCGACGTCCGGCAGCATGACGTCGAGCAGAACGAGGTCGACCGCGGCGCCGTCGAACAGCTCCGACAGTGCGCGCTCCCCGGAGTCCGCGACCACCACGTCGTGCCCGAGCCCGCTGAGCGCGAGCGAAAACGCCTCAGCCAGCGCCTCGTCGTCCTCCACCAACATCACCGACGCCACGAACACCCCCCGACAACCGGCGTTCCGGCACGATACTCAGGCCCGGCGGTGCACGGCCCAGCCGGTGCCCGCGGCGCTCACCGCCAGCAGGAGCACCCCGCCGAGCAGGCCGAGCGCCACCGCGGAGCCCGGCCCGGAACCCAGCAACCCGCGCAGCATCGGGTTCACCACCGGCACCCAGCGGACCAGCAGCACGATCCCGAGCAGCGCGAGCGCGGCCAGCACGGTGTAGCCGATCCGCGGGAGCAGCAGGCGCGAGCACGGCAGTCCGACGGCGACGCCGGCCGCGGCGCAGGCCACGTGCGCGACCACGCCGTCGACCAGCACGCCCGCGGAGAACCCGGGGTGCACCAGCGCGGCCCAGACCAGCGGGATCACCATCAGGACGGCGGAGCACAGCGCGACCGCGCCAGCGATCCCGGAGAGCACGGTGGACAGCCGGCCGGCGTGCACCCGGGTGATCAGCCGTTGCGTCGGGTCCTCGGCGTCGACCAGGGCGATCGTCAGCCAGCACGCGACCACGGTCAACGCGCCGGCGCTGACCGCGTACAGCGGGCGGGTCTCGGAACCGGCGTCGCTGAAGAGGACACCCAGCAGGATCAGGTACGCCAGCAGCGGCGGCAGCCAGCGCTGGGAGTGCGCGAGCAACGCGAGCTGGTAGCGGATCACCGGCGCACCGCCGGGGTGTCCACCCGCACCACCGACCAGCCGCCGCTCAGCGCGTTCAGCAGCAGCTCGTCCGTGTTCTCGGCCGCGACGGTCAGTTCGACGTGGTCGCCGTCGCGGCGGGTGGCGAGCACACCGGGCAGGTCGGCCGCACCGGATCCGCGCAGCACCACGCGGGCGGCCCGGTCCACCACCCGCAGCACCCCGCCGGTGAGGCGGAAGACCTCGGTGGCGTGGGCGTGGGCGCGCTCGTCGCGGTGCTCGGTGAACACCACGCTCGCCCCGCGGGCGCTGGTCTCGGCGATGATCTCGCCGAGCACCTCGTGCGCGTCCGGATCCAGCCCCGACCACGGCTCGTCCAGCACCAGCAGGTCCGGTTCGGTGAGCAGCGCCTGGGCCAGGCCGACCTTCTGCGCGTTGCCCTTCGACAGGTGCCGCAGCGGCGTGTTCGGGCCGCCCGCCAGCGCCAGCCGGTCCAGCAGCGCCCGCGGGTCCACTTCGGACGCTCCGGAGATCCGGCCGAGGTGGCGCAGGTAGGCCACGGCGCTCATCCGGGTGGACGCCGGGAACCGGTCGGGCACGTACCCGACGCGCGGACGGCCGGTGACCGTGCCCGACGAGGGCCGGGACAGCCCGGCGAGGATCCGCAGCAGCGTGGACTTGCCGGAGCCGTTGGTGCCGACCACGCCGACCACGCTGCCCGGCCGCACCTCGAGGTCCACCCCGGTCAGCACCGGGGCGTCACCGTAGCGCTTGCCGACCCCCAGCAGCCGGATCACGCAGCGGCGGCCTTCTGCAACGCCGCGACCTCACGCTCCAGGGCGTCCACCACCGCCGGCTGGACCGGGTGACCGGCCGTGGCCATCCAGTTCGCCAGCATCCGGTGCCCGCCCTGCGTCAGCACCGACTCGGGGTGGAACTGCACACCCTCCACCGGCAGCTCGCGGTGCCGCATGCCCATCACCACACCGGACTCGGTGCGCGCGGTGACCTCGAACTCGGCCGGGATGGTCTCCGGCAGCACGGTCAGCGAGTGGTAGCGGGTCGCGGTGAACGGGTCGGGCAGGCCGGCGAGCACGCCACCGCCCTCGTGGTGCACCTGGCTGGTCTTGCCGTGCAGCAGCTCGGGCGCGCGGTCGACGGTCGCGTTCCACGCCACACCGATGGCCTGGTGGCCGAGGCACACGCCGAGCACCGGGGTGTGAGTGCCGGCACACTTGCGCACCACGTCGACGCGCTGGCCGGCGGGCTCGGGCGTGCCCGGCCCCGGCGAGACGAGCACCCCGTCGAACTCGGGCACGCGGTCGAGGTCGACGACGTCGTTGCGCCAGACAGTGCATTCGTTGCCGAGCTGGGCCAGGTACTGGACCAGGTTGTAGACGAAGCTGTCGTAGTTGTCGACGACGAGAACGCGCATGGGCTCAAGACTACCGGCGTCCACATGCTGGACCGCAATTCACATCACAGTGAAAGTAAGGGTCACCTATCTTTACCGTGGCAAGGGTGAGCCGTAGTCCTCTTCGCGTCGCCATCGTGGGCGCCGGCCCCGCCGGCATCTACGCCGCCGACATCCTCGACAAGTCCGACGCCGACGTCAGCATCGACATCTTCGAACGCATGCCGGCGCCGTTCGGGCTGATCCGGTACGGCGTCGCACCCGACCACCCGCGCATCAAGGGCATCGTGACCGCCCTGCACAAGGTGCTCGACCGGCCCGGCATCCGGCTGCTCGGCAACGTCGGCTACGGCACCGACATCAAGCTGGACGACCTGCGCGAGTTCTACGACGCGGTCATCTTCGCCACCGGCGCGATGAGCGACCGCGCGCTGGACATCCCGGGCATCGACCTGCCCGGCAGCTACGGCGCCGCCGACTTCGTGTCCTGGTACGACGGCCACCCGGACGTTCCGCGCACGTGGCCGCTGGAGGCGACCAGCGTCGCCGTCCTCGGTGTCGGCAACGTGGCGCTCGACGTGGCCCGCGTGCTCGCCAAGACCGCGGACGAGCTGCTGTCCACCGACATCCCGCCGAACGTGTACGAGGGCCTGAAGTCCAGCAAGGTCACCGACGTGCACGTGTTCGGCCGCCGCGGGCCGGCCCAGGCCAAGTTCACCCCGCTCGAACTGCGCGAGCTGGACCACTCGCCGAACGTCGAGGTCATCGTCTACCCCGAGGACATCGAGTTCGACGACGGTTCGATCGCCGCGATCCGGTCCTCCAAGCAGGTCGACATGGTGGTCAAGACGCTGCAGGAGTGGGCGATCCGCGACCAGGGTGACCGGCCCAAGCGCCTGCACCTGCACTTCTTCCACTCGCCGACGGAGATCCTCGGCGACGAGCGGGTCACCGGCCTGCGCACCGAGCGCACCGAGCTGACCGGCGACGGCAACGTCCGCGGCACCGGCGAGTTCCACGACTGGGACGTCCAGGCCGTGTACCGCGCGGTCGGCTACCTGTCCTCCGAGCTGCCGGAGGTCCCGTTCGACCACGACAGCGGCACCGTCCCGAACGAGGCCGGTCGCGTGCTGGACATCGACGGCGACCACGTGCCCGGCGTGTACGTGACGGGCTGGATCAAGCGCGGCCCGGTCGGCCTGATCGGCCACACCAAGGGCGACGCGGCCGAGACGATCCGCAACCTGCTCGCCGACGCGGACTCCCTGACCGCGCCGAAGCAGTCCGACCCGGACGCGATCACGTCGTTCCTGGCCGACCGCGGCGTCCCGTTCACCACCTGGGAGGGCTGGGGCAAGCTCGACGCGCACGAACGCGCCCTGGGCGAGCCGCAGGGCCGGGAACGCGTGAAGGTCGTCGAGCGCGAGGAGATGATCCGCGTCTCGCGCGGCTAGCACCTCCGGAGGTCGATGACGACCTTGCCGCGCACGTGCCGACCTGCCTGGAGTTCGGCCGCCCGGCGGATCTGGTCCACCGGGAAGCTCGCTGCGATGGGCACCCGGAGCCGGCCCGCGGCGACCAGGCGGGCGATCTCGTCCAGGGCGCCGGGAGCGGCGTTCGCGCCGTTGGCCGCCGCGACGCCGTCGGCTTTCGTGGCGATGGTGCAGATGCGGCTGTCCGGAACGCCGAGTTCCCTCGCCGCGTGCAGTGTCTCCGTCCCGTGCAGGTCGATGGCGGCGGTGACACCGCTGGGAACGAGGGCTCGGACGCGGTCGGCCAGGCCGTCGCCGTAGGCGACCGGCTCGGCTCCGAGACCGCGCAGGTACTCGGCCGATGCCGCTGATCCGGTGCCGATCACGCGCGCTCCGGCGATCCGGGCCAGCTGGACGGCGAAGACCCCGACCCCGCCACCCGCGCCGCCGATCAGCACGGTGTCGTCCGGGCCGGGAGCCACCGCGGCGAGGGCGGCGGATGCCGTGCGGCCGGCGATCGTAAGGGTGGTGGCGGTGCGGTCGTCGACGCCGTCGGGGGTGTGGTGGACCTCGTTCGCGGCGACGGCCCCGGCCGCGTCGACCACCACGAAGTCGGCGACCGCGCGGGACAACGCGCCCCCGAACACCCGGTCACCTGGCGCGAAGCCGGTCACCCCGGCGCCGACCTGGTCGACCACTCCCGCGTAGTCGGTACCGAACCCGGCCGGGAGGCTCAACCCGAACCGGGCGGCGGTGTCCGCGTCGGCGGTCATGATCCAGTCCATCGGGTTGAGGCCGGCCGCGGTGACCCGCACACGGACCTGCCCCCGGCCGGCCCGCGGAGCGGGAATCGCACGGATCGTCAGGACTTCGGGCCCCCCGAACGAATCCAGCTGGACCGCCCTGCTCCTGCCCGTCGGCGGTTGATCGCTCTGTTGCTGCATGTACGCCGGGCTCCTTCGGACGCAGCGAAACGGACTATGCTCCGTTTACCTGACCAACCCTAACACAAGCGGAGCGTGATCCGTTTTGCCTGAGACGGAGGGGCGCGCGCCACGGGCGGACGCGACCCGCAACCGCGACCAGCTGCTCGCGGTGGCGACCCGCATGTTCGCGTCGGCCGACGCCGAGCCGTCGATGCGCGCGATCGCCCGCGAGGCGGGCGTCGGCATCGCGACGCTCTACCGGCACTTCCCGACCCGGGAGTCGCTGGTCGACGCGGTCTACCGGGACCAGGTGGCGCGGCTGACGACCGGCGCCCGCGAACTGCTCGACCGGCTGCCCCCGGCCGCGGCGATGCGGCGCTGGATGGACTTGTTCGGGGCCTGGATCGCGACCAAGAACGGCATGCTCGACACGCTGCTCGCGATGATCGAGTCGGGCGAGATAGCCCATGCCCAGACCCGGACCGAGCTACTGGCGGCCATCACCACCGTGCTCGACGCCGGCCGCGTGGCAGGCGACCTACGCAACGATGTCACCGCCGACGACATCGCCGCCTCTCTCATCGGCATCTTCACGGTGGCCCCCCGGCCCGCGCACGAAGCCAAGGCCGGCCGCCTGCTGAACCTCCTGATGGACGGCCTCCGGCCGCCGCCCGGCTGACCGGCCCGGGCCCGGAGCTAGTTCACCGAGACGTGGTTGAACGGGAGCATCGGCTCCAGCCAGGGGAACACGACGAACAGCAGCAACGCGATCACGCCGAGCACCAGCACCAGCGCGGTCACCGCCTTGACCCCGGCCGGGCCGGGCAGCCTGCGCCAGATCCAGCCGTACATCACACGCCTCCGATCGCCTGCAGCAGCTGCTCGTAGGTGGCACCCGGGGTCTTCGGGTACTGGTTGGTCAGCACGGCGTGCACGATCAGCCGCTGCTTGTCGGAGAACCGCGGGTGGCACGTGGTCAGCGTGAGCAGGGAGACCTGCTGGGCCGTCGGCAGGACGTCGGCCGTCCGGTGCGGCACCGGCGCGACCACCTCGCCCTGGTCCGGTGTCACGATCTCCCGGCCGAAGGTCTTGCCGTACGGGCCGCCGTCCGGCGCGTCGGTGCGCAGGGTGCCCACGTTCGCGCACTGCGGGCGGGCGGCCTTGTCGGCGTTCCAGTTCGCGAGTTCGTCCTGGTGAGGCAGCACGCGGTAGACGAAGAAGTCGCTCTGCGTCTCGATCACGATCGCGTCGCACGAGGCGAGCAGGTCGAGGTCGTTGAACGGCGCCCCCTTGCCGACGCGGTGCCCGGCGACGGCGAAGTTGCCCGGCTCGCCCGGCAGCGCGGTGCCCTTGTAGTGCCCCGGCCCGACCTCCAGCGCCTTCGCGTCCGTGCCCTCCTGGATCGTGAAGTGGTAGTCCGCGCCGAAGCTCGGGATGTACATCTTCGCGAACGCCTCGCCGTCGATCAGGTCGGCGTGCAGCGTGCGGCCCTGCGCCCAGTCCTGGTCCAGCGCGACGGTGGCGCTGGCCTGCTTGCGCGCGGAGAACAAATCGGTGACGTACAGCTCGTAGACGACGAACAGGAGCACGACGAGCCCGGCGGTGATCAGCAGTTCGCCGACGGTCCGCACGGCCCTGGCGAAACCGCCACCGGACTTCTTCGGTGGCGGGGCGTCGAGGACTGCCACGCGCGCTCCTCTCTCGGGGACGCTTACGTTAACGTGTGACGGTAGAGGTGGATGCGCACCACCTGGTCAGAGACGAACACGCGAGGTTCCGATGCCCAAGTCGAAGGTCCGCAAGAAGACGGCGTACACGCCGCCGGCCGATCGGCGCACGCCGGTCAAGGTGCGCGCCGCGGGGCCGTCCAGCCTGCTCTACAAGATCGTGATGTTCGGGCTGATGATCCTCGGGCTCGTCTGGCTGGTCGTGAACTACATCGCGGGCGACAAGATCCCGTTCATGGCGGACCTCGGCAACGGCAACTTCGCGGTCGGCTTCGCGCTGATGATCGTCGGTCTGCTCATGACGATGCGCTGGCGCTGAGCGGAAGATCACAACGATTGCCCCGAACAGCCGCTTGACCCGTAATTACAGCACTGTGACTCATCCCCAGTGTGGATAACCACTGTGGATAACTCGTCTCCGCATTGGGCTCCGCGACCGGTTCTGGTCGGAACCGGTTGTGTCGCCGCCGTTTTCGCCGCGGCCGCCGCGATCCTGGCGAGCGACCGGATGGGCACGGTCCTCTTCGCCGTCGCGGCGGTCGCGCTGACCGCGTTGTCGCTGCACGGTTTGCTCGTGCGGCCGCGCCTGACCGCGGATCCGCGCGGGCTGCGAATCCGCACCACGACCGGGAAACACGACCTGCACTGGCCCGAGGTGACCGCTCGCGTGCGCACCACCCGCCGCCTCGGCCGCGACTCGGCGACGCTGGAAATCGAGGCGGGCGACCAGCTGTACGTCTTCGGCTGGCTCGAACTCGGCGCCGATCCGCGGGACGTGCTCGACACGCTGACCGCGCTGAAGCCCTAACCGGACGGCTCGGCGCAGAACAACCGGTCGCCGCGGTACCAGCAGACCAGGTCCGCCAGCTGCGCGTCGCGCACGAACACCAGCACCAGCAACGCGATCAGCAGCACCGCCACCGCGCCGCCCTGCCAGTACTGGCGACCCTTCGCCGGCGCGTACACCATCGCCGCGGTGGCGACCGCGCCGACGACCAGGCCGCCGAGGTGGCCGAGCAGCGAGATGTTCGGCAGCGACACGGTGATGATCAGGTTCAGCACGATCGTGCCGATCGCGTACGCCGGGTTCAGCCGCAACCGGATCACCGCGACGAGCATCGCGCCCAGCAGCCCGTAGATCGCCCCGGAAGCACCCGCGGTGCCGCGGTCCACGCCGTCGAACAGGTACACCGCGACCGCGCCGCCCAGCAGTGACACCACGTACAGCGCGATGAAGCGCACGCGGCCCAGCAGTGTCTCCATGTCCCGCCCGAGGATCCACAGCGCGAGCATGTTGACCGCGAGGTGGATCGGCCCGTAGTGCAGGAAACCGGACGTGACCAGCCGCCACCACTCGTCCGCCCCGGCGATCACGCGCGGCCACAACACGCCGTCACCGAACAGCGACGACGTGTCGTTGCGGGTCAGACTGCCCGACTGCGCCACCGTGACCACGTACGCGAGCACGTTGACCACGATGAGGACCGGCGTGACCACCGGCCGGTGCGAGACCTGCGCCCCGGCGACCGTGCGCGGCGTGTACCGCTGGATGTTCTGCTCGCGACGCCCGGTCTGCACGCAGTCGATGCACTGGTAGCCGACCGAGGCCTCACGCAGGCACTCCGGGCACGCCGGACGGCCGCACCGGACACAGCTGAGCCCGGTGGGTCGCGACGGGTGCCACCAGCAACCGGGCAGGGCCGACTGCTGGGGCGGCTGCGAGGCAGGCGGGTGAGGAGGCACGTTCACGATGCCTCCAACCTACCCCGGCTCAGCCTTCGCGCTCGATGTCGATCTTCTCGATGACGACGTCCTGCAGGGGCTTGTCCGCGGGCCCGGTCGCGGTGTTCGCGATCGAGTCCACGACGTCGCGCGACTGCTGGTCGGCCACCTCGCCGAAGATCGTGTGCTTGAAGTTCAGGTGCGGCGTCTTGGCGACGGTGATGAAGAACTGCGAGCCGTTGGTGCCCGGTCCCGCGTTCGCCATCGCCAGCAGGTACGGCCGGTCGAACTGCAGTTCGGGGTGGAACTCGTCGCCGAACTGGTAGCCCGGGCCGCCGCGGCCGGTGCCGGTCGGGTCGCCGCCCTGGATCATGAAGCCCGAGATGACGCGGTGGAAGATCGCGCCGTCGTAGAACGGGCCGGAGTTCTCACCCTTGGCGTTCGGGCGCTGGTACTCCTTCGTGCCCTCCGCGAGGCCGACGAAGTTGGCCACCGTCTTGGGGGCGTGATCAGGGAAAAGGTTGATCCGGATGTCCCCGGCGTTGGTGTGCAGGACGGCGGTCGCCTTCGCACCAACGAGGGATTCACTGCTCTGGGTCACCGCTTCATCGTGCCATCCGCAGCGAGATCGGCCGGAAACGGGCAGGATGGTTACGGGGATGGAACGTGAGACGAAACGATTGACGAGGTGAAAGGCCATGACCCGAGCTGCGGACTCGGTGGGTGAGTCGGTCAAGGCCGGCTTGCTCGGCCTGAGCAAGCGGGCCGTCGAGGTCGGCAAGGCAGGCGCCGAGGTGACCGCTCAGGCCGCTCAGGCGGCCGAGAAACGGCTTTCCGAGAGCACCGAGGAGGCGCGCAAGGAAGCCGCCAAGCGGGGCCGCAAGGCCCGCAAGGACCTGGCGAAGGCGAGCAAGCAGGCGCGCAAGGAGGCCGCGGAGCGGCTCGCCGAGCTGCGCAAGCCGGGCCGCAAGGCCCGCAAGGCCGCCGTCCAGGCCGCCAAGGCCGCCGGTGAGTCGAAGCGGAAGGCCAAGAAGGACTTCAAGCAGGCCAAGAAGGACTTCCGGGCCGCGCTGGAGGAGGCGAAGCTCGCCGCCAAGGGCACGAAGAAGAGCCGCAAGTGGCCGCTCTTCCTGGTGCTGGGCGTCCTGGCCGCCGCGGGTGCGGCGGTCGCGCTGCGCGGCAAGCAGGAGCCGCCGGTGGCCACCGAGCCGCCGCGGGCCGCGCCGAAGCCGGCCACTCCGGAGTCGACGGCGAACGGCCAGCACGCGCCGAGCCCGTCGCCGGCGGAGAAGCAGAACTAAACACGTTCCACCGGAGGTGCCGCTCGACCGCGAGGCCGAGCGGCACTTCCGCCTGCGCTGACCCGGTCACGCCAGACCCCGCACAGGCGAACGGCCGTTTTCCCAACGGCTACCGTTGGGAAAACGGCCGTTCTGCGCGTCTGCCTCAGGCGGCGGCCCCGTGCTTGTCGATCAGCTTGCCCAGGCGGGGCAGCGCCTCTTCGACGTTCTTCTTGCCGTTCGGGCGCAGCTTCTCGTAGACCTTCTTGATGCTGTCGCGGCTGCTCTTGGCGGCGCGCGCGTCGGTCACGCTCAGCAGCGCGTCGGCGGCCTCCGAGCCACGACCCGCAAGGTACGAGCCGAAGTCAGTGCTGTTGGTGCCGCCCTGGCCCTTGAAGTCGGCGTAGAACGGCTCGAGCGCGGCGGCGAAGTCGTCGAGCAGGCTGTCGACGGCGGAGCCGATGATGCCCGGCTTGATCTTCTTGACCGCGGCGAAGCCGGTCTTGATGACGGCACCGGACACGCCGCCCTTGTCCGAGACCTCTTCGTCGACCAGCGTCTCCAGGTCGGTCACAACGGCCGGACGCCTGCTGGAGTCGAGCAGGATTTCCTTGAGGGTGTCAGCCACGAATGTCTGTCCTTCTTCACATCGAGGTACACGGGGGCTCTCGCAGCCCGTGGCACGCCGGCCGCAGGTCTCGACCGGTCACGTGCTGGTCCTCCCCGGCTGCGAGGTGCGATCAGGGTAATACAAGATCAACTTGACACTGCACCCCGCCGGTCTTAAAGGCGCGAGATCGCCTGCCGGGCAACGGTTCTCGCCTTCACCGTCTGTTGCTGGTTCGTGGTCACGATGACCGCCGTACCGTCCCTGGCCACGGCATATACCGCGCCGTCCGGTTTCGACGCGTAACCACCCTGCCACCCTGGCGGCTCAGCCGCGGGGTTGCTCGTGGCCACCGGAGCCGCCTGGTCGACCAGCGCCTTCGCCACCGCCGGATCCCCGGTGTAGACGCGCACGGTCAGCTGGAGCTTGCCGGACAGGGCGTAGAAGAAGCACGTGGGATGCGGCTGGTCGGCGGAGATCTCGACCTTCGACACCCGCTGCCCGTTCGAGTCCGCGACGAACGAGTTCTCCAGGTACGGGCAGGGTGCGGCGCGGGCCGGCGTCGGCTCCGGCGGCAGCTGCACGGCCGTGGTGGCCGGCGCACTCGGGGACGGCGGCGCCTCGGGGGCCGGCTGGGCGGAGCAACCGGCCAGCGCGGCGGCCGCGAGCAGGGCGGGCAGGACTCGTCGCATAACCCGATCAGTGAACCACCCGACCTCCGTCGGGTTGTGGCGGGCGCGCCGCTACAGCAGGGTAGAAGAAGCTACTCTACGTGTTCGTGCGGAGGCGAAATGTATTCACGGCGGGCCGCGGGCGGCGTGCTGGCCCTGGTGACCGGAGCCGCCCTGCTGGCCGGGACCACACCGGCGCGAGCGGCCGCGGCGGACTTCCCGGCCGGGGACGAGGGCTACCACACCTACGCCGAGGTCACGACGGAACTGCAGAAGGCGGCCGCGAACCACCCGGACATCGCGGTGCTGTCCAGCGTGGGCAAGTCCTACGAGGGCCGCGAGCTGAACCTGGTGAAGATCAGCGACAACGCCGCCGCCGACGAGGGTGAGCCCGAGGTGCTGTTCACCTGCAACCAGCACGCGCGCGAGCACCTGACCACCGAGATGTGCCTGCACATCGTGCAGCGCTTCACCGGCGGCTACGCGACCGATCCGAACATCCGGTCGCTGGTCGACGGCCACGTGATCTGGGTGATCCCGAACGTCAACCCGGACGGCTCGGAGTACGACATCTCGGACACCGACTACAAGTACTGGCGCAAGAACCGCAGGCCCGTGGACGGCGGCAAGATCGGCACCGACCTCAACCGCAACTGGGGCTACAAGTGGGGCTGCTGCGACGGCTCCAGCACGCGGCCCGCCTCGGACACCTACCGCGGCCCGTCGGCCTTCTCCGAGCCGGAGACGCAGGCCGTGTCGCGGTTCGTCGACTCGCGCGCGGCAGGCGGGCAGCAGCGGATCAAGGCGCACATCGACTTCCACACCTACTCCGAGCTGGTGCTGTGGCCGTTCGGGCACACCGAGGACGACACCGGCGAGGGCATGACGGCCGAGGAGAACGCGCGGTTCCGCGACGTCGGGCAGCGCATGGCGGCGACCAACCGGTACACCGCCCAGCAGTCCAGCGACCTCTACATCACCGACGGGGACGTCAACGACTGGATGTGGGGCACGCACAAGATCCTCAGCTTCACCTTCGAGATGTACCCGACCAGCGCGTTGCCCGGCTTCTACCCGCCGGACGAGGACATCGTGCGGGAGACGACGCGCAACGACGCGGCGGTGGACATCCTGATCAGCGAGGCGCGCTAGACAATCGATCCAAGTTCTGTACATCATGCCCAGGTGAGTGATGCCGACGCGGTGCTCGCCGCGCTCCGACCCGTGCTCGACGGCCTCGCCGCCACCTTCGGCGGGAACTGCGAGGTCGTCCTGCACGACTACCGCCGGCCGGAGGGTTCGGTCGTCGCGGTCGCCGGCGACGTCACCGGCCGGGCGCCCGGCGGCTCGATGAGCGAGCTGGGGCTGAGCCTGCTCAAGCAGGGCCGGGACGCGCGCGACCAGATCAACTACCTGACGCGGACACCGGCCGGGCGCGTGATCAAGGCGTCCACGATGCTGCTGCGCGACCGCGACGGGGAGGTGTTCGGGGCGCTGTGCGTGAACCTCGACGTGACCGATCTGCGGCACGCGGCCGTGCTGCTCGGCGAGCTGGCGGCGGTGACCGCCCTGCCCGACGCGACCACCACGTTCACCAACGACGTGGGCCAGCTGATCCGCGCGGTGGTGGCCGAGGAGGAGCTGAAGCTCGGGCGGCCGGTGAGCCGGATGACGCGCGCCGAGCGGCTGGACCTGTTTCGTGCGCTGGACGAGCGCGGGCTGTTCGCGCTGCAGAAGGCCGTGCCGGAGGTGGCCGCCGCGCTGGGGATCTCCCGGGCGTCGGCCTACAACCACCTGGCCGAGATCAGGTCTTAGGCGGCAGGCCGAAGACGTTCCACGGCGGGCGCGGGGTGTCCAGTGCCTCGGCGTCGGTGATCGGCGTGGCGGTGCCGCGGAACCGGTCGAGGTCCGCACCGCTGGTGACGCGGGCGGGGAACGCCGCGGACGCCGCGCGGCGGCTGATCGCGTCGACGGGCAGTTCCGCGCGCGAGGCGACCCGCACGAGGTTGCCGAACCGGCGGCCGCGCAGGACCCCGGAGTCGGCGAGCATGACGACGTGCGGGAAGACGGCGCCGATCGTGGCGACGACCCGGCGGGCGAACTCGAGTCCCGGCCCGTCGGCGACGTTGATCAGGTAGGCGCCCGCTGGCCGGAGCACCCGGGCGACGTCGGTGGTGAACTCCAGGGTCGCCACGTCGCCCGGCATCTTCGCGCGCTGGAAGACATCCGCGACGACGAGATCAGCCGAGGCGTCCCGTCGCGTGGCAACGCCTTCGCGGCCGTCGGAGATGCGCACCCGCAGGTTGGGCACGGCGCGCAGGTCGAGCTGCTCACGGACGAGGTCGATGAGCGGTTCGTCCGCGTCGAAGACGAGCTGCCTGCTTCCGGGGCGCGTGGCCGCGATGTAGCGCGGAATGGTGCAGCCGGCGCCGCCGAGGTGGAGTGCGTCGAACGGCCCGTCGGCGAGGCAGTCGATGACGTCCCCGATGCGCCGCACGTACTCGAACTCCAGGTGCGTCGGATCATCGAGGTCCACATAGGACTGGGCAACCTCGTCGACGGTCAGGAGCCAACCATTGGGCCGATCGACGTCGGCGAGCAGTTCAGCGAGCCCGAAGCGGACGGGGTAGCGGCCGGGAACCGGACGGGCGGGACCACGCCGCCGGTTCGTGCCTCTGCCTGCCATCGCCGCAACTCTACGTGAGCTCCAAACACCGGCGGCAACGGTCACCGCGGCGGGTTCGCCGGAGACGTCACGGCGACTGTGTGGAGCTGAGGGGAATCGAACCCCTGACCTCTGCCTTGCAAAAGCAGCGCTCTACCAATTGAGCTACAGCCCCGGACGCGGGCCCCCAAGCCCGCGGGAAGTTCAGTTGTTCGTGCCCGCCTCGGCGGTCTTCGCCGGGGCGCTGCCGTTCGTCGAGACCGCGGCCAGCGGGCGCTCGGTCGGGGCGGTGGCCTCGCGCCACAGGTCGGCCTCAGCCTTCGCGTCCTTGTTGCGCTTGATCACGAACAGCACCCCGCCCGCGACGACTGCGAGCGCCAGCAGCTTCTTCACGTTCCGGCCCCTCTTCGACGGTCCAGCTGACCACACGATGCTACTGCACCCGCCAGGGGGAGGTTCGCGCGGTGCGCACGGGCCCGGCCCGGGTGATTAGCGCCCGTGCCGCCCGGGTAGCCGACTCGTGACGGAGACGAAGGAGGGGCAGGAAATGACCGACAAGGAAGACCGCCAGGAAGGCATCAAGGGCGCGGTCGAGGGCCTGAAGGGCAAGGTCAAGGAGACGGCCGGCACGTTCCTCGGCAACGACTCCGCCCAGCGGGAAGGCCGCGCGCAGCAGGAGAAGGCCGACGCGCAGCAGCGTGTCAGCGAGAAGGAAGCCGAAGCCGACCGGGCGCGGGAGGAAGCGGCACTCGGTGAGGCGCGGCAGCGCAGGGAACAGTAACCCCACCCCAGACACGGCCAGGTCAGACGCGGCAGAGCTCCCCGTCTGTCCTGGCCGTTCCACGTGGAACCAAGCTTGACCTTGCCCCTGGGGCAGGCCCCACAGTCGCTTCCGCCAGGCGGAATGCCTGGTATACGAGGAGGACGACATGGGGCTCACGATCGGGGCGTTCGCCCGCGCGGCGGGACTGTCCCCGAAGGCGCTGCGTCTCTACGACGAACTGGGCCTGCTCCGGCCCGCATCGGTCGATCCGGTGTCCGGCTACCGGCGCTACGCACCGGACCAGCTGGAGCGGGCCCGGCTGATCGGCTGGCTGCGCCGGACCGGAATGCCGTTGGCACGGATTTCCCGGGCACTGGCAGGACCCGATCCAGCCGCGGAGGTCCTCGCCTACTGGCGCGAAGTCGAAGCCGACGTCGCGGCGCGCGGGCGGCTCGTCGCCTTCCTCGTCGCGCAACTGTCCGGAAAGGACACTGCGATGACGGGACTCGTCCACGCCGTGCGGGTCTGGTGCGCGAAACGAAGCAGGACGCGGCCTACGCCGGTCCGCACCTGCTCGCCGTCGCCGACGGGTTCGGCCCCGGCGGGCACCAGGCGAGCGTCGCCGCGATCGAGGCGGTCAAACCGCTGGACGCGCTGGCCACCGGCGATCCGCTGGACGCACTCGGGGACGCCTTCCGCGTGGCCGGCGCCGCGGTCCGGCACCTCGAGGACGCCGGCACCACCCTGACCGCGCTGCTCTGGTCCGGTTCGCGGCTCGGCGTCCTGCACGTCGGCGACTCGCGGGCGCACCTGCTGCGCGAGGGCGAGCTGTTCCAGCTGACGCAGGACCACGTCCACGGCACCGCGGTTCCGGCGACCCTGGTCCGGGCTCTGCACCGGCACCCCGCGGAGCCGGACCTGCTGCTCGCCGGGGGTGGTGGCGGCGCGCAGTTCGGTGCTCAGGGCGTCGGCGGGCCTCAGCACGCTGGTCGACCTCGCCAACCGGCGCGGCGGTCCGGACAACATCGCCTGCGTGGTCGCCGACGTCGCGGCCTAGACGCCCCGGACGGCCTGCACGTCGAGGCGGAGTTCGATCGTCGAGCCGACCACGACCAGGCCCTTCGCGAGCGTCTGCTGCCAGTTGATCGTGAAGTCCTCGCGGTGCAGCTCGGCCTTGGCGATCGCGCCGAGCCGGTCGCCGTTCCACGAGCGCAGGCCCAGGTAGCTGGCGTCCAGGCGGACGCCCCGGCTCGCGCCGCGCAGGTTGAGCGTGCCGTCGATGTGCCAGCGGTCGCCGGCCACGCGCTGCGCCCGGTCGCTGAAGAAGTGGATCTTCGGGAAGCGGTCCACGTCGAGGAAGTCGGGCGAGCGCAGGTGCTCGTCCCGCTTCTCGGCGGCCGTGTCGATGCTCGCCGCGTCGATGACGACCTCGATCGAGGAGTTCTCGATCCGCTCGCCGACGTTGATGCTGCCGTGGAAGCGCGTGAAGCGGCCGTGGACGCGGGACAGGCCGATGTGCCGCGCGACGAACCGGATCGACGTGTGGTCCGGGTCGATCACCCACCGGCCCGGACCCGGCAGGCGGACGCTCGCGTCCGGGCGCAGCTCCACCTCACCGAGCGCGGTGTGGTCGCCGCTGGCGACGTCGACGGTGTGGGTGACCTCGCGGAATCCGCCCGCGCTGATCGTGACCTGGTAGGTCCCGGTGGCCGCGGTGACCACCGCCAGCCCGTAGTCGTCGGACACGGCGCGGAACACCCGTGGGCCGCGCTTGTGGCGGAGGGTCATCTCGGCACCGGCCAGCGGGTTGCCCAGCTCGTCGCGCAACCGGACGCTCACCAGACCGGCCCCGGCCGCGAACGTGACCGGCTCCCCCTGCCGGCCGTCACGGCGACGCAGGCGCCTGAACATCGGAAACGCTCCCATCGGTCGGTGGTCCGTGGGGGACCCTAACCAGGGGATTCGTGTTTCGTGACCCGGTCGTTACCAGAGTCACCGCACGAACGTGTCCGAATCACCCTTCGCGGTGGTGCCGTGCCAGTCCAGGCAGATCACGCAGGCGTCGTCCTTCGGGCGCCCGCCGGCGGCGTCGACGACGGCCGAGGTCAGCGTCTGCACCACCGCCCGCGGATGCCGCCCGGCGGTCTCGAGCGCCAGACGGCGCAGGTCCACCGACGCCGCCTCCCGTTCCAACATCCCGTCGGTCAGGAGGAACAGCCGGTCGCCCGGCCGCAGGTCCACGCTCTGGACCTCGCGTGGTTTCTCCTGCAGTCCCGTGCCGAACGGGGTGTCGCGGTGCAACGGCAGCTCCCGCACGGTGCCGTCGCGCAGGAGCAGCGGCAGCGGGTGTCCCGCGTTGACCACGTCGGCGCGCCCGTCGGCCAGTTCGATGCGGAACAGCTGCCCGGTCGCGTACGGCGTCTTCGCGTGCTCCCGCACGGCCTGGTCCGCCGCGGCGGCCTGGTCGGCGAGGGACTGGTTCGCCCGGCGGGCGCCGCGCAGGGCGCCCAGCAGCAGGGTGGCCACCAGACCGGACTGGACGTCGTGGCCGACCGCGTCGGTGATGGACAGGTTCAGGGTGTCGTGGCCGAGGGCGTAGTCGTAGGTGTCGCCGCCCACGTTGTCGGCGGGCACCAGCGCGCAGGCGACCGTGAACTGGTCGGCCTCGCAGCAGGCGGCGGTGGGCAGCAGCTGGTGCTGGATCTCGGCCGCGAGGCTGACCTGTGTGGTGCGCTCGCCCCACTGGTAGAGGTCGGTGAAGCGGCGGTCGGTGACGATGAGGTAGGCGAGCGCGAGCGCCACCTCGCGGATCTGCTCCAGCGCGGAGTCGTCGAGGTCCGGAAGGGTCATCTCGAGGAGGCCGACGGGATCGCCGCGGTTGGTGACGGGCACGACGACGTGCCACTGGTCGCGGTGCTCGCGGTGCGGCTCCTGGCTGGACAGGACGCGTTCGTAGACGCTGCCCGCCAGGTCGAGGCGCTCGGCGTCCTCGCCTCGCAGCGACTTCCCGTGCGTGGTGAACCGGACCAGTTCGCGGCCCAGGAGGTCGACCAGCAGGAACGAGACGTCGGACGCGGCGAACCGCTCTTCCAGGTACCCGGCGACCACGTCGACCGACTTCACCGGCGACGCCCGCTCGGCGGCGGTGAGCACCGCAGCGAGACCGGACGGTTCATCGGACATCCCGGTCGCCCCCTCAGACACCGCCGATGCGGCCCTGCGCCGCCGGCACCACTCTTGCCGATCGTAATGGCGCGCGTGACGCCGAGGAGGGTCAGCCAGGTAGCGTCCGGGGCGCGCTGGACGGTGTTGCTGACCGAGCCACCCCGCGCGGACACCGGCCCGAACGGCCGCGTGATCAGGACCGGTGCCGTCGTGCCTGGACGTAGATGCTCCACCACACCGCGGAAACCAGGACGCCACCGACGGCGACAAGCCAGTCCACCCAGGTGCGCTCGCCGCGAACCAGGAACAGGGCGGCGTGCCCAACCTGAATCAGCGTCCAAATGACCGAAATGACCAGCGCCATCCGCGGGTTCGGCCAGTTCGAGTCACCAGACACAGCCTCACCGTGGCACGCCACTGTCTCGCGCCGCACGCCACCGACGGAACAACCGATCATGCCTGCGCCCGTCCGCTGTCCTCCATGCCCGACCAGCCCGCGCGCAGGACTCGGTGGAGCGACGCCGAGCTCATGGCACTCGACACCAACCCGCAGGCCCGGCTGGTCATCGTCGAGGGCATGATCTCCGGCATCAGCTCCGGCCGGTGATCGAGCACGGCGCGGAAACCATGGACCGGATCTTCGCGAGCTGATCCGCTCCGAGCGCGGATCCGAAAACAAAGGTCCCAGAACGACACTCAGGCCCCGCCTCCGGGAAGGAGACGGGGCCTGAGTCTGTCGAGTGGGCCCAGGAGGACTTGAACCTCCGACCTCTTCGTTATCAGGCCAGATTTGGACCCCGTTTGATCTTGGGGAGTACCGCATCCGCCCTGGTCAGGAACGTCCGTGGAAGTCCGCCGACGTACGTCGGTCTACGGGGCGGTTGTCGCTCACTTTGACGCCCACCGGCAGGCCCCCTGACCAGGCGAAAGAGGCTGAACCATTGGGGGTAGCCCCCTATGTTCCAGCCTCAGTGACCCTGTGACAGGAAAGTAGTGTGGGGCGAGTTGTCACTCCCCTGTCACTCCTGTTTCCGCAGCTCAAGTGCCAGCGAGTAACAAAGTGACAGGTGTGACAGCGATGAGGTACCGGTGTCACTCGCTCAGCCACCGAGCAACGTTTCAAGTGTCTCGGCGGGCGTCGCGCAGCGGAAACCAGTGTCGTCATCGCACATGCTCGCGGCAGCATCATTGAAGGATGACGGAGTGGCGCGGTCGAAAGGACTGGTCCACGCCCCGCCCTTCAACTCGTAGCGGCCGTGACGTGTCTCGGTCGAGCACCACTCCCACACGTTGCCGCACATGTCGTAAACGCCGTAAGGGCTGATGCCGGTCTGGTAGCAGTCCACGGGCGTGGTCGAGCCGACGCCGTTCTCCCGGACGTTGCACTTGGCCGGCGTCGGCTGATCACCCCACGGGTAGACGGCGCCCCGCGTGCCGCGGGCTGCCTTCTCCCACTGCTGGCTCGTTGGCAGGGCCTTACCAGCCCACTCCGCGTAGGCCGTCGCGTCATTCCAGGTCACAAACACCACGGGGTGGTCACCGAGCTTCTCCACGTTCTCCTCGCTCCACCGCTGTGGCGCGGGATGCCCGGTCGCCGTGAGGAACTGCGCGTACTGAGCGTTCGTGACCGGGTAGACGTCGATGTAGAAGTCCGGCACCCAGATCGGTTCGTTGCTCGGGCCGGACAGGAAGACGCTGCCGTCGACCTTCACCATCGTGCTGCCGTCCGCGGGATGCCTCACGCGGCTGCTGCCGATGAGGTCGGGCATCGCTTCCCCGGCCGCATCGACCGGCACAAGGGAGCCGCCGGTCAGGTGCGAGAAGCGAGCACGGGTGTCAGCATCCGACCGCGCCAAACACGTGTCGAGGGCTGCCTGGTTGACGGGGCGCGGCCGGATGTTCTCCCGGCCCGCCTCCCACTTCGAGATCATCCGCTCACTCACACCGAGGTGTGCCGCGAACTCGCGAATGCTCATGCGCTTCGCCTCCCGAAGCGCGCGCACCTCGATCCCTGACCAGCGCTGAACCGTCGCCACTAGCTACTCCCCCACGGACTGGGCCTTCTCTGTGGAGCGTAGCGGGCTGTTGTCACCCGCTTACACAGCTTCGGAAGGAATGTCCGCGTACAGCTCCCGCAGCTCGTGCAGCACCTTGTGATCCGTAGGCCATTCCGTGCTGTCGACTGAGGCAATGGGCCTGATGCCGGTGGCTGCGTTCGTTGCGAATGCGGCCTCCATGCCCGACAGGTCCGATAGCGTCAGCGGCTCCGTCGCCACGGGCTCATCGAGCGCCTGGTTGATCAGCGTCATGGTGATGCCCTGCAACCACTCGGCACGCGGCCACACCACCCGTCCATCGCGGATGAACCCGATGTTCGAGGTCGCGATCTCGGAAATCGTGCCATCAGGGTTCAGGAACAGGACATCGTCGAACCCCTCCCGCTGAGCAGCCCGACGCCTGCGCAGTGCTCCGAACAGCCCGACGTGCTTGACCGCGGGGATCTCGCGCCGGTACGACGCGGCTTGCAGGCGCCAGGGCGCAGGTGTCGCCAGGCTTGCCGGCCGAGTCGTCACCAGCACGTGCGGATCAGCGTCTGATCCGATGGTCCCCAGGTCGAACGCGGGATCAAACACCGTCACCCGCACGACTGTGGCCGGTTCCGACGCAGCGAGCGCGCGCCGGATGAACTCTCGCACCCGATCGGTGTCCAGCTCGACATCGAACAGCTGGCGGCAGTCTCGCGCGAGACGTTGCATGTGGAGGGACAACCCCTTCACAGAGCCGTCCTGAACCAACATGGACGTGAAGTGCCCGTAGTTGGTCAAGGCGAGCGCCTTCATTTGCTCGATCGTGGCGGGCGAACCGTTCAACTCCATGCCCTCAGCCTCCCATTCCAACGCTCGCAACGCCCCTCCTCCCGGGCCGAAGTTCAGTGAAAGTTCAGGGCCTCAGGTTCGGCGAAAGTTCAGTAGTAGGGCGCTTTCGTGACAGTTCTCAGAATCCCGGCTTGGCCGCACTCTTGATGCATGAGCAACGCCGGCGCTCCGAAAGCCGAGAGTCACAACGAAAGGAGTCAGCATGGCCAAGCAGGACGTTCCCGGGACTGAAGACCGGCAGCGGGCTACTCCCGAAGGTTGTCACCGCCCTGGTCGTGCTCGCCCTGCTGGCGATCGTCGTCAAGCACCCGGCCGACGCGGCAACCTGGGCCAAGAGCATTGGCAGCGGGATCGGGGCGATTATCGACGGAATCGCCACGTTCGTCCGGCAGCTCAGCGCTTAACGCTGGGACTGCCGATCAAGCAGCTCAGTCAGGCGCTTCTCGATGTCTGCGAGCTGGCGGGCGGCACCGGCAAGCTCGGACTGCAAGCCCGCGACGTCATCCCGGATCGCCAAGAGCGCTTCGCTCTCGTTCACATCGGCCGACCGGTCGCGGACCCGCGCTCCAGCGTTCCGCTTGATCGTGACGAATCCCTGGTCGCGCAGCAGCCGCACGGCCGCGATCGCCGTGTTGACCGCCACGTCGTACTCACTGGCTAGCTGTCGATAGGGCGGCAACGGCGATCCCACGGGGTACTCCCCCGCCTCGATCTGCACCCGCAACGCGTCCGCCACCTGCCTGCTTGCGGGCGGCTTGCCGCTCGACTCAGCCGTATCAGCCACTCGTCCACCTTACCCAGATGTCTTACGACACGGGGTTGACAAGACCCCGCCGCCTCCCTAACGTCTTGCGACATAGAGATGTCTCAAGACATCACCCCAACGAACAGGAGAGCAATGAAGTTCGCACGGATCGCCAGCTCGGAAGCGCTCGATGCGCTGTTTCCGCTGGTCGATGAGGACATTTCCGCGGTGGCGCGGGATGAGGCGGTCGCGGCGGAAGTCGCCGAGATCGATGCACTGATCGAAGAGATGGAGCGCGAGTGGGCCGCCGCCGAGCGTGTTGAGGCGTTCCGGATCTCGCGTGAGCTGACCGACGAGGTCCGGGCCCGGCGCACCGCCCGGCGGGCGGCTCAGCAAGCACTGCGGTCGCTGCCGGTCCGGCTCGATGCGGTCACGGGGGAGGCGGCGTGATGATCCGCTACACCAGCGTCGAGGACTTCTACGACCGGCTCGCCGTGGCGCACGACCAGCAGGCGCAGGACGGCACCGAGCACGCGGTGACGCGCCAGGGCGCGCAAGCCCGGGCGGAGCACTACCGCGAGATCGCCGACCAGGCACGCCGCTCCCGCCGGGGAGGTGAGCGGTGATGCGGCACCGTTCGGTGCGGGCGCTCGCGCTGTTCGGGGCGTTGCAGGCGGTGTTTTCGGATGTGCACCCCTACTGCGACCAGATCGTGCAGTCCAGCGAGGACGCCAGCAAGAAGGGCCTGCCCGGGTGGGAGGGCGCGAAGCACTGCGCCCGCCACGTCACCACCTACACCGCCGGTCAGACGGTCGCCTCGGTCGCGGTGACCTCGGCGCTGGGCTACCGGCTGCCGCTGCGGGCGCTGGCCGCGGGCACGGCGGTCAACGCGGTCACCCACTACGTGATCGACCGGCGCGAGCCGTTCAAGCGGTTCCTGCGCAGCAAGTTCATCGGCAAGGGCGGCTACCTCGCGCACGCCACCGTCAAGCGCCGTGAGGGCGTGGTGGACGAGGGCGGCCCGGGGACGGCGCTGATGGAGATGGACCAGGCCGCGCACCGCCTCATCGGCGTGGCCGCCTCGCTGCTGACCACCTACCTCGCCACCCGCAACCACGACTGACCAGGAGAAACCCCATGAAGCTGAAGAAGAACCCCAAGGCCAACACGGGCGCCGTCCAGCTCACCGCGCTGAACCGGACCGGCACGTGCGCCGGGTGCGGCAAGCGGGTCGACAAGACCTCCAACTGCTGCGGCAAGCCCGCCTGCTCCCGCCGCATCGCCGCCCAGCTCTGACCCTGCACCCACCGCTGACCCCGAATCGCTTTGACCGGAAGGAACTGTCCTCAATGGCCGCCAAGGTCTGGATCGCCAAGTACCGCGAAGGCGAGTACGTCACCGACACCGACGGGCGCGAGTGGTGCGTCACCAGCTACACGCAGCGCAGCAACATCGCCTGGATCCGGCTGCGCGAGTTCGCCGGCTCCCGCTCGGTCACCGTCCAGGGGCCGCTGGGCTCGAAGAAGCCCATCCGCTAACCACCACTACCCAGGAGACACACAATGGACTTCTTGCAGGTCGACCGCATCAGCGGCCCGGTGGTCGTCAACGGCCGGGTCTACTACTCCCGCAACGGCGTGTCGGTCAACGGCCACACCGTCACCGACGCCGCCACCGGCCGCCGGTTGTCCGACCGCCCGATCCCGCACCCCGAACGCGGCTCGAACATGGTGTGCCGGGGCGGCCAGGTGTGGATCAACGGCGTCCGTATCGAGCCGGAGGAGGGCTGATGCCCGCCCCGTACAAGCCGGTGCGGACCGCCCGCCGCCCGCAGCCGATCACCGACGCCGAGTACGAGCTGCTGCGCGAGTGCCGCTGCCCCCGCATGCGCGGCACCCACGCCGCCGGCCACTGCGGCTCGGGCCACGACCCTTCCTCGGCAGAGAGGGAGGCCCGATGACCCGCTTGCTGATCACCGAGGTCCCCGGCGCGGCCCGAACCGCCAAGCACGCGGCCGCGCCGGGACTCCCCACCCAGCCACTTCCTGACCAGAACGGAGAGACACCCATGGTCGCACAGGCCATCTACCACCAGGCCTCACAGCGCACCGGCTTCCGCGTGCAGCTGGTGGCCGCGCCGGTCGACATCATCGCCCGCCGCCACCGCGAGGGCCAGTCGGTCTCGCAGATCACCCGCTACCTGCGCGCCCACCTCGGCCCGGAGAACCCGGTCGCCTCCCGCAGCTTCGTGGAGTGGGTCATCACCGCCACCGGGGGTGAGGGCCGGTGAGCACCGAACTCGTGTTCCGCTGCCTGGTCTGCGACCAGCCGCGCACCGAGGCGGACGTGCCGTGTGAGCTGTGCGGCGCTGCCCCGGACCTGCACGTGGTTGAGGGGGACGAGCTGGTCACCTACGACCCCTTCCGGCTCAACCGGCTGGTCTCCGCCGCTGCTGCTGCACGGGTGGCGCACGCGCTGGCGGTGCTGGCCGACAGTCACCACTACCGCGCGCGACTGTGGGCGGACCGCGACGCCCCGCGCGCTCAGTGGCACCGGACGGAAGCGGCGTCCCTGGAGTGGATGCGGGCCGCCGAGCTGGCCCGCGCCGAGTTGGAGGAGACCGCGTGAGCGCCCGCATCGCGGTCGGCACCACACCGGCCCAGGTCAAAACCCTGTGCATCCGCCGCTACGAGGACACCACCGGCAAGCGGTGGCGGGAGGCCACCGAGACGGCCAAGCGGAAGTGGCTGGAGAAGACCGAGCCGGTGATCCGCGCCGAGGAAGGCATCGCCGCCGATGCGGTGTGGCGGGACGGGGCGTGGCAGCCCGCCGGCCAAACCGACCTGTTCTCCCTGACCGACGCCGACACGGAGGTACCGGCATGAGCAAGACCAAGCTGAACGTGCTGCCCAAGAAGAACACCCTGCGCAAGCTGCTCTGGCTCGGCCTGCTCGTGGCCGCGGTGGTGTGGATCGTGCAGCACCCCTACCAGGCCCGGCACGCGCTGGACAACGTGGTGCACGCGCTGACCGTGCTGTTCTCCGGCTGGGGCAGGTGAGCGGTGATGACCGATTCTCGTAGTCGCGCTGTGCGCAAGCTTGCCGAGGCGGAGCTGGCGGTGTCGGACTGGGCCGATGTCATCCGGCAGGGCGCGGAGAGGCGCGTGGGCAGTCACGATGCCGAGGCCGTCGTCGCGGACGCCGCCTACAGCCAGGCGCTGGCGCTCTTCCGTCTGGTGGGCAACGCTGCGGCGGCGTTCACCGCCCACGCCGAAGAGATCGAGCGGGGTGGCCGGTGATGTCGATGTTCGAGGTTCTGCGCCGGTTCGGGACGTTGGCGCTGCTGGTGTTCACCGGCGCGGTGCTGCTGTTCCTGCTGCTGCACCTGGTCCGCGTTCCGCTGGTGCTGATCGCGAAGGTCCTGGAGATCACGATGCGCCGCCTGGACGGCTTCGTGGCGAAGCACGCGAGCAAGCCCCCGGCCGGTCCGGTCAACCAGTTCTTCCACCACCCCACCACCACCCGGGAGGAGGCCATCAATGTTCACGCCTGAGCCCAAGCCCACCACCGGCCACACCGGACAGACCGACCGCGAGGTCCAAGCACGCCGCTCGGCCGACGTGGCGATCTACCAGCGCCCGGGCACCCCGACTCGCACCACGCAGGCGGTGTCGTGGGTGGGCTGGCACCTGCTCGAACTGGGCGGGGTGCTGTTCCCGCTCGGCCTCGGGGCGACCGTCTGGGACGGCTTCTACGCCCTGTCGCTGCTGGCCGCCCTGGGGTGGGTGGCGAACGAGCTGCGGCTGCGCCGCCAGCAGCGTGCCCTGCGTGCCCGCGCCGGTGCCGCGCAGGACGGGGAGGTGCCGGAATGAGGGTGACCCGGATCGCTGATGTGGCGCAGGCGTGGACGGTTGTGGTGACCGTCCCGAATGGAGAGACCGTGGCGGCCGGGAGCTGGCCGGACCTGATCGAGGCCCGCACCTGGGCGCGCGCGACGAACCGGGCGCGGGTGGCGCGGGTGCGGGGTGTGCTGCCGCTGGTGTCGGCGCGTGACCTGATGACCGAGCTGGAAAGGGGGATGTGGCAGTGAGCTGGTATGAGGAGCGGCGGGAGAACAAGCGCACGGAGGCGATGATCCGCCGGGAGGACGCCGGCGCGGCCGCGCAGGTGCGCATCGCCGAGCGGCAGGCGGCCGCGCAGATCAAGCGCGCGGATGCCCAAGCCCGCCGCGAGGCCCAGCAGCAGGCCACCGCCGCCCGGCGCGCCCGGCGCGCCGCCGTGGTGCGTGGCCTGCGGCTGTGGCTTGGCCGGCACGTGGTTGAGCTGCTGATCTACCCGATCGCGCTGCTGTCGTTCGTGCTGGCGGCCCCGGCGATGGCCCGCTACGGCATCGAGGTGTTCGCCTCCGAGCTGGGCGCGCTGCTGCCCGGGATCACCGAATTCGGGATGTGGGCGTTCGCGATCGCGGTGGTGATCGAGCGGCGGCGCCACCCGGACCGCTCGGTGTGGGGGCTGGTGGCCGGGGTGCTGGTGTTCGGCGCGGTCGCCTTCGGCATCAACTTCACCCACGGCCTGACCACCGCCTGGGACCACGGCGTGGTCATGGGCACCGCCTCAATCGCAGGGGTGGTCGCCCACCAGCTCACCCTCGCCACCGCCCCGAAGTCCGGGCAGCAGCGGCGGGAGGCCCGGATCGAGCGGGCCGCCGCCCGCAAGGTCGCCCGCATCCGCAAGGCCGCCGTCAAGCGCGCGGTGGCCGAGATCGAGGCGGACGGGTCGGCCCGGCTGCTCTACGCCCCCGGCCGCTACACCCTCACCCGGCGCGGCCTGAAGCCCGCGACCGTGCCCGGCCTGCCGGTGGCCGAGTCCACCGACTGGGACCGCGAGCTGGCCGACCTGCTCGCCACCACCGGCGCGGCCACCGCCACCGGCGTGACGCCCTCGATCGAGGGCGAGCAGGAGCCCGGGGACTCGATCGAGGGCGGGTCGGTCGCCACCCTCGATCACGGCCCTGACCTGCATGAGTCGAGCCCGGACCGGCCGGTGATCGACCGCAAGCCCGGCCGGTCGATGGAGCAGCTCCGCGCCGAGCTGGCCGCCGCGATCGAGGCCGGGACGGTCAACCCGCGCTCGGCGGAGTCGATCCGCAAGACGCTGCGCGTGTCGGCCGGCCCGCCGCGCCAGCTCCGCGACGAACACACCAAGGGAGGCCGCAAGTGACCCAGCAGCACGAGCAGGACGAGTTGGCGCAGGTGCACTACCTGCCCACCCGCCGCGCCGACGCCACCCCGAGCCCGTCGGAGACGGAGGTGGTTGAGGGTGAGCTGATCTCCGAGGAGGAGTACCAGCGGCTGTTCACCCAGCGCGGGCAGGCGATCGAGCGGTACAAGGGCTACCGCCGCGACCTGGTCACCGCCGGACGGGCGGTGAAGACCGTCGCCTTCCACGACCTCACGAAGGCGGCGGTGAAGGCCACCGGGCGGCACGTGTTCGGCTACCCGATCGCCGGGGCCGTGGTGGTGCTCAAGCGGTGGCGCGACACCCACGGCGCATCCCGCTACGAGCGGCAGATGCTGGCCGCGGAGATGGAAGGCAACCACGAGCGGCTGCTGGAGTGGGAGGCCCGTGACGTGGCGGAGAAGCAGCGCCGCCACCAGCGGGTCATGGACTGGGTGGCCGCGCCCGGCCAGTGGATCAAGGCCGGGGCGCTCGGGATCGTCGGCGTGGCCGGGTTTCTGCTGGTCCTCGGGATGATCCTGGCGGTCAGCTCCGGGCACATCGCCGATGTCATCGGCCCCATCACCGCGGTAGTCGATGCGATCGCGTTCGCGGTGTGGTTCGTGGTCACCTACGGCGCGTTCCTGCTGACCGGGGGCACCGCGGCCGGGTTCTACTACCTGCACCACCAGGGCCGCAAGCACGTCGACCTGCCCGGCTGGCTGCGCTCGGCCCCGACCGCCGCGGGCGGCCCCGAAGTCGAGGTGGACGAGTCGGTGATCATGAACGCGCTGCGCAACCTCGGGCACCCGGCGCTGAACAAGAAGCTCAAGGAGGGCTGGGGCACCGCCATCACCCCGACCTGGGTGCAGCCGCCACTGCCGGTCAGCCACGGCTGGGAATTCGTCCTCCGGCTCCCGGCCGGGGTGCCCGCGACCAGCATCAACGCCCGCAAGACCGTGCTCGCACACAACCTCGGCCGACGCCCGGAAGAGGTGTGGGTCGAAGTCGACGACAACGACCCGATGGCGATGAAGTGCCTGGTCCTCGATCCCGGGTCGCTGCGCAAGCCGGTGCCGGACTACCCGCTGCTCGATGGCGGTCAGACCGACTTCTGGACCGGGTTCCCGGTCGGCATCGATGCCCGCTGGAACCAGGTCGACACCCCGGTATTCGAGCGCAACTTCGTGTGGGCCGGGATCATGGGCTCCGGCAAGTCCGAGCAGATCAACGACCTGCTCGCCGGGGCGGTGCTGGACCCGGTGGTGGACATCGACGTGTTCTGCTTCGCCGAGAACAACGACTACGAGTGGCTGCGCCCGGTCGCCTCAACCATCTCCATGGGCGACACCGCGGAGAACGTCCAGGCGTGCATGGACCACATCCATGCCCTGCACGACTCCCTCGCCGAACGCGGCCAGCTCTTCCGGGAGTACGGCATCAACTCCCTGACCCGGGAAGCGGCGGAGAAGGACGACCGGCTGCGGCCCCGGATCGTGATCATCGACGAGTGCCAGAGCTTCTTCCGGCAGGACAAGCCCGAAGACCGGCGCGAGGTGGTCAACCTGGTCGTGCGGTTCTTCTCCGCCGCCCGCAAGTACGGCATCGTGCTCGGGTTCGCCACCCCCACCCCGTCGGACCTGTCCCTCCCGCGGGACCTGATCGCCGTCACCACCAACAAAGCTTGCCACGCCATCGGCGACAAGACCCGCAACAACGTCGTGCTCGGCGAGAAGGCGTACGAGAACGGGCTCTCAGCGCTGGAACTCAAGCCCGCGGTGAAGAAGGGCGGCAAGATCGTGGCCCTCAACGACGTCGGCACGTCGGTCACGGTCGGGTTCATGGACCAGCCCGGGCTGTTGCGCGCCTTCCACCTCACCAGCGAGCAGAAGGCCGCGATCGTCGCCCGCGGTGTCGAGCTGCGCGGCGGCCGGGTGCGTCGGGCCGCGATCGAGCAGCCGCAGCAGCGGGACCTGCTCGCCGACGTGGCCGCCGTGCTGCTGCCCGGCGAGGACAAGGCCAAGGCCACCGACGTGTGCGCGCGGCTGCGCGAGCTGGCCCCCGGCTACCGGCCCTACATCGGGCTCACCGCCGAGAACCTGCGCGACCAGCTCGCCGAGCACGGCTGCAAGGTCACCAAGGTCGGCGTCCTCATGGTGTTCACCGAGCGTGTCCAGCAGGCGCTGGCCGCCCGCGAGGGAGGGAACGCCTGACCCGGCCGGAGAACCCGCCCGCAAGCCCGCCGCGCGGGCGGGTTCTCCCTCCACTCCCTCGCTCCCTTCACCACTGAAACCGCAGATCACCCCTAGGGAAGCCACCCAGGGACGCGCCGAGGGAATTTTCCCTACCCGCCACCGGATTCCCTCGCCCGCTCCCTCCCGATTCCCTACCCCCGCACGCCACCGATCGTCACACACAGTCACTTTCGGAGGTTCGATGACCACCCGCCTCGCCCGCCTGATCGCCCGGTTCGTCGCCACCTGCAAGTGCGGAGCCCGCATCCCGGCCGACCAGGTCATGTGCTCGGACTGCGCCAACAAGTAGCCCACTGTCGCGAAAGGACACGCCACCGATGGGAAGCAACAAAGGACTCGTGCACCGCGGCTCCAAGTCCTGGTGGACCGGCGACGTCAAGACCCTCTGCGGTCTCATCATCCCCGGCCGGGACGCCAAGTCGCCGTGGCTCACCAGCCCGGCCTGCCCGCAGTGCGAGGCCGTTCTCGAAGCCCGCAAGCGCAAGTAGCCCACCGACCCTGCCGGGCCGCCCGTCCGACTCGCCTCCGGGCGGCCCGGCAGTCCCAAGACCGTCAGCACTCGCGAAAGGTTCCCCATGCCTACCGCCACCGCGACCGACGCCCTGACCGACCCGGAGCGCCAGTTCCTCGGCTGCCTGATGCAGCTGCCCGCCCGCCCGGCGCGGCGGCTGCTGGCCGGGATGCGCGCCACCGACTTCACCGGCGGCATGTCCGCCCACGTCCTCCAACTCGCCATCGAGGTCGTGGCCGCCGAGCACACCCCGGCCCCGGTCACCCTCTACACCCACGCCATCGCCACCGGGCAGGCACCGGGCGAGAAGCGCCGCGAGTGGCTGTCCGGCTGGCTGGCCGACACCTTCCGCGACGCCCCCGTGCCCGGGCTGGCCGACCACCTCAAGGGCGTCCTGTTGGAGGCCGCGTGGCGACGTGCGCTGCTCGCCCACGCCCGCCGGATCGAGCAGGCCGTGGCCGGCTCGCCCACGGCGGTGCTGCGTGAGCTGGCCGACGACACCGCCGCCATCGACGAGCTGTGGACCCGCTATGAGGCCGCTACGACGGCCAACCCGACGCACTTGGAGGTGGCTGCCTGATGTTCACCGTGACCGACCTGTTCTGCGGCGCCGGGGGTTCCGGGCTCGGCGCGACCGCCGTGCCGGGTGTGGAGCTGGTGATGGCTGCCAACCACAGTCCGCGGGCGATCGAGACCCACGCCGCGAACTTCCCCGGCTGCGAGCACGACTGCGCCGACATCTCCCAAGTGGAGCCGCGCCGCTACCGGCGCACCAACATCCTGTGGGCAAGCCCGGAGTGCACCAACCACTCGATCGCGAAGGGCCGCAAGCGCGCCAGCGTGCAGCCGAGCCTGTTCGACGAGCCCGTGCCGGACCACGTGGCGGAGCGGTCGCGGGCGACGATGTGGGACGTGCCCCGCTTCGCCGAGGTGCACCGCTACGACGCCGTGATCGTGGAGAACGTGGTCGATGCGGCGAAGTGGGCGCCGTTTCGGGCGTGGCTGCTGGCGATGGACTCCTACGGCTACGAGCACAAGATCGTGTCGCTGAACTCCATGCACGCCCCGGCGATCGCCGCGCCGCGCGCGCCGCAGTCGCGGGACCGGATGTACGTGGTGTTCTGGCGCAAGGGCAACCCCGCCCCGAACCTCGACATCCGCCCGAAGGCGTGGTGCCCCACCTGCGAGCGGGAGGTGCGGGCGATCCAGGCGTGGAAGGGCACCGCACGGGTCGGCCGCTACCGGCAGCAGTACCTCTACCGCTGCCCATCGGCCACCTGCCGTCACCAGATCGTGGAGCCCTACGTCCTGCCTGCGGCGGCCGCGATCGACTGGAGCCTGCCCGGGCAGCGCATCGGCGACCGCGACAAGCCCCTGTCCGCCAAGACCCTCGCCCGCATCCGGGCCGGGATGCTGCGCTACGCCACGCCGCAACTGGTCACTGCGGGCGGCTCGTGGAACGACACCAGCTACCCGACCAGCCAGCCGTTCCGGACCCGCACCACGAGGGAGGCCGAAGGGCTGATCGTGCCGCTGGAAGGCCGCGACGGCAAAGAAGCCCGCCACACCGGCGAGCCGTTCCGGACGCAGACCACGCGGCACCAGGACGCCCTGGTGGTGCCCTACTACGGCACCGCCACCACCGCCGGGCCGGCCAGCGACCCCATCGGCACGCTCACCACCCGCGACCGCTACGGGCTGGCGTTCATCGCCGAGCTGCGCGGGGGCGGCTCCACCGCCCGCGACGTCCGCGAGCCCCTGGCCACCGTCTGCGCCAGCGGCAACCACCACATGCTCGTCCGCCAGCGCCCCGCATCCCAGCCCCACCGGGCCGGGCTGGACCTCGCGCGGTTCGCGGTCGGCACCGACGGCACCACCCACGACCGCGGAGACCTGCCACCGGCTGTCGCGAACGCCTCGTTCCGGATGCTCACCGTCGCCGAGATCCAGGCCGCCATGGCGTTCACCCCGGATTACGTGATCACCGGCAGCAAGCGCGAGCAGGTGCGCCAGCTCGGCAACGGCGTCACCCCGCCCGCCGCTGAATGGCTCGTCCGCTCCGTCGTCGCCTCCCTCGACACCACCGTCCACGACAGCTTGGAGGCTGCCTGATGACCCCAAACCGCGGGGCGACGCTGCTCGCCCAGCTCCACGACGCGCTGACCCGGTACGTCGTGATGCCCTCCGACCAGGCCACCGATGCCGTGGTGCTCTGGATCGCCGCCACCCACGTCCAACCCGCGTGGGCGCACGCGCCGCGGCTGGTGATCCGGGCACCGGAGCGGCGGTGCGGCAAGTCGCGGCTGCTCGACATCGTGGAAGCCACCAGCCACGACCCGCTGATCACGGTCAACGCCAGCCCCGCGGCGGTGTACCGCTCGATCACCCCGGACCCGCCGGTGCTGCTGGTGGACGAGGCCGACACCATCTTCGGGCCGAAGGCCGGGGACAACGAGGACCTGCGCGGGCTGCTCAACGCCGGACACCAGCGCGGCCGGCCAGCTCTGCGCTACGACGCCGCCACCTCCAAGGTCGTCACCATCCCCACCTTCGCCATGGCCGCGCTCGCCGGGATCGGCGCGATGCCCGACACCATCGAGGACCGCGCCGTGGTCGTGCACATGCGCCGCCGCGCCGCCGGGGAGAAGACGTTCCCCTACCGCGCCCGCCGCGACCGGGAACCGCTCCGCGCGCTGGCGCAGCAGCTCACCGAGTGGCTGCGCGGGGACATGGCCATCCTCGAGCGAGCCGAGCCCGCCATGCCGGTTGAGGACCGGGCAGCCGACACCTGGGAACCGCTGGTGGCCGTCGCCGACCACGCCGGGGGCGACTGGCCGGAACGCGCCCGCGCCGCCGCCGTGGAGATGACCCGCGAGCACAACGAGACCGGGGAAATCTCCGACCGGCTGCGGCTGCTCATCGACTGCCGCACCGCCTTCGCCGACGACCTCGCGTTGCCCACGGCCGAGCTGCTGCACCGCCTGCGCGGACTGGAGGAGTCCCCGTGGCGAGAGTTCGGGCCGACCGGGCTCACCGCCATGAAGCTCGGCTCGCTGCTCAAGGAGTACGGCATCCGCTCGGCCACCATCCGCTTCCCCGGCAGCGGGCAAGCCAAGGGCTACCAGCGCGCGGACTTCGCCGATGCCTGGAACCGCTACGCACCCGATCTCGACACCTCGGCAGGGGGTGAGCCGTCCCAGCCGTACCAGCCTCATAACCGCAGCTCAGACCCGGTACGGCTTGACGAGTGGTACGGCTCAAGCCGTACCAGCAAAAAAGCCGTACCGCCCCTGACCAGCAAAAACGACGCTGGTACGGCTGGGACGGCAACCCCCCTCAAAGTCGTCGGCAACAACGCCTGACCGCCCGCATGAAGGAGGAATGCGATGGACACGCCACCGGTGCCTGAGCGGCAGCTCTACCGCATCACCGAGGCCATGCGCCTGCTGTCGATGAGCCGATCCGTCATCTACGAGCAGATCCGTGCGGGACGCCTCCTCTCGGTCAAACAGGGCCGGGCCCGGCTCATCCCGGCCCGGGCGATCAGCGACTACGTCCAACTCCTCATCGACGAATCGGAGGTCATGAGTGGCGAAGCAGCGTAGCAACGGCGACGGGGGACTGTTCTGGGAGGAATCCCGGCAGCGCTGGCGCGCTGAGGTCACCATCGGCTACACCCCGGCCGGAAAGCGCCGGACGCGAAGGGCCTACGCCAAGACCAAGACCGAGGCCAAGAGCAAGCTCAAAGAGCTGTTCAAGGACCTCGAAGAGGGCATCACCGAAGACCGGAAGTACACCGTCGCACACGCGGTCCGCGACTTCCTCGCATACGGCCTGCCACGGCGCAGCACCGGCACGGTGGACAAGCTCACCAACCTGGCAAACACGCACATCATCCCCGGCTTAGGCGCCCGGAAGCTCCGGGAGCTGACAGCCGACGACGTGGACCGCTGGCTGGCCGATCGAGCGAAAGTGCTGTCCACTCGCTCGCTCCGGGAGGTGCTGTCGCTGCTCCGGCGCAGCATCGAGCGAGCCCAGAAGCGCGAGAAGGTGCGCCGCAACGTCGTGCTCCTCTGCGAGGTCCCCGAGGGCCGGGCGGGACGTCCCTCGAAGTCCCTGACGCTCGAACAGGCGGAAGCCGTGCTGCGGGCTGCTGAGGGGACGCCGATGCGCGCCTACGTGGTTGTGTCGCTCCTCACTGGCGCGCGGACCGAGGAGATGCGAGCACTGACCTGGTCGCACGTCGATCTCGTCGGCCGCCCGGACGGCAACCCGCCCATCCCGCCGCACATGATGGTGTGGCGCTCGGTCCGCGAGCACGGCGACACGAAGACGCGGAAGTCTCGCCGGTCGCTGGCCCTGCCGAAGCGCTGTGTCGAGGCGCTGAGGGCACACCAGGCCAAGCAGGACTACATGCGGACGTTGGCGCGCGACCGGTGGCAGGAGACCGGCCTGGTGTTCTCCTCCGCCGTGGGGACCGAACTGGACGCCGCCAACGTCCGCCGCGCGTTCCGGAAGGTGGTCGAAAAGGCCGGGCTGGAAGCCAAGGACTGGACGCCTCGTGAGCTACGGCACAGCTTCGTCTCGCTGCTCTCAGACAGCGGCGTACCGATCGAGCAGATTTCGCGCCTGATGGGCCACAACGGGACGGCCGTGACCGAGCTGGTCTACCGGCACCAGCTCCGACCGGTGATCGAGCACGGCGCCGAAGCGATGGACCGGATCTTCGCGAGCTGACCGCTCCAAGCACGGATCTGCGGGCAATGTCGCTCAGAATGACGCTCAGCCCCCGTTTCCCTTGGTTGGGAGACGGGGGCTGAGCTGCTGTGGGCCCAGGAGGACTTGAACCTCCGACCTCTTCGTTATCAGCGAAGCGCTCTAACCGCCTGAGCTATGGGCCCTCGAACGGAGAGAAGACTACAACATGCCTTCTACTCGCGTTCCGACAGGGTCACCTCCAGGCCTCCGGCCAGGTCGGCGGACACGTTGTAGATGAACGCGCTCACCGTGGCCAGCGCCGAGAGCAGCACGATGTTGATCGCGCCGAGGATGGCTGCGATGCCGAACACCCGGCCGGCGCTGATGAGCGGCTCGTTGGTCACGCCGGCGCCCTCGCCGGACACCAGGGACGAGTACGTGCCGTTCAGCTTGTCCCAGACGCCCATGCCGTCCAGCACCGTGTACAGCACGCCGACGGCCACCAGCCACACGAAGAACAGCGCGACACCGAGAACCAGCGACAGCTTCAGCACCGACCACGGGTCGAACCGCTTGATCTGCAGGCTCGCCCGGCGCGGGCCGCGACCGGGGCGGCGCAAGGCGCTGGGCGCCGAACGTCCCTTGGTGCCGGCACTGGCCACGCTCACCGTCTCCTGCCCCCTCAACCCTGCCAACGCGTCGTCGCGCGCCGCGGGGTTGCCGAACAGACCCTGCGCCGCCGAACCGCTGACGACGGGATTGTCGTCACCGTTCGAGTACAACACAGTTTTCTCGGCCTGGCCTTCCGACGACCACCCATCGCGGTAACCACCGCTCGACTCGGTGGTCGTGCCCTGACCGGCGTCACGGCTCAGCCGCTGCCAGGGCGGCGTGCCCGCGTCACCGGTCTGCGCACCGTGCTGTTCGGGGTTCTCCGGTGTCGTCACTTAGCTCTCTTCCGAGACGGGTTCTTCGGTTCCTCCGTTGCCTTCACCATTACCGACGCCCGAGGGCTCATCAGCGTTGCGTGCCACCGCGAGAAGAGTCGTCCCCTCCCCGAGGTTGATCAGCCGCACGCCCTTCGTCTGCCGGCCCGCCTTGCGCACCTGGTCCGCCGGCGTGCGGATGACCCCGCCGCTGGAGGTGATGGCGTAGAGCTCGTCGTCGGCGTCGACGATGAGCGCCCCCACCAGCCTGCCACGCTTGCGGTCGTGCTGGATGGTCAGCACGCCCTTGCCGCCGCGGCCCTGCACCGGGTAGTCCTCGATCGGCGTCCGCTTGGCGTAGCCGCCGTCGGTCGCGACCAGCAGGAACTTGTCCGGCTTGACCACGTTCAGCGCGAGCAGCTCGTCACCGTCGTTGAACCGCATGCCGAGCACACCCGAGGTCGGGCGGCCCATCGGGCGCAGCGTCTCGTCGGTGGCGTGGAAGCGGATCGACTGGCCCTCGGCCGACACCAGCAGCAGGTCGTCCTCCGGCCCGGCGAGCACCGCGCCGACCAGCTCGTCGCCCTCGCGCAGGTTGATGCCGATCAGGCCGCCGGAGCGGTTCGAGTCGAACTCGCTCAGCCGCGTCTTCTTGACCAGGCCCTTCTTCGTGGCCAGCACCAGGTACGGCGCGACCTCGTAGTTCGGGATCTCGATGATCTGCGCGATCGTCTCGTCCGGCTGGAACGCGAGCAGGTTCGCCACGTGCTGGCCACGCGCGGCGCGGTTCGCCTCGGGCAGCTCGTAGGCCTTCGCGCGGTAGACGCGGCCCTTGTTGGTGAAGAACAGGATCCAGTCGTGCGTCGAGCACACGAAGAAGTGCTGGACGATGTCGTCCTGCTTGAGCTGGGCACCCTGCACACCCTTGCCGCCGCGGCGCTGCGACCGGTACAGGTCGGTCTTGGTCCGCTTCGCGTAGCCGGTGCGCGTGATGGTGACCACCACGTCCTCGACCGCGATCAGGTCCTCGACCGACACGTCGCCGTCGAACGGGATGATCTGGGTGCGCCGGTCGTCGCCGAACTTGTCGACGATCTCGGTCAGCTCGTCCTTGACGATCTGACGCTGCCGCTCCGGCTTGTCCAGGATGTCCTGCAGGTCGGCGATCTCGAGTTCGATCTTCGCCAGCTCGTCGACGATCTTCTGGCGCTCCAGGGCGGCCAGGCGGCGCAGCTGCATGTCCAGGATCGCGGTGGCCTGGATCTCGTCGATGTCCAGCAGCTCGATCAGGCCGGTGCGCGCCTCGTCGACCGTCGGCGAGCGGCGGATCAACGCGATGACCTCGTCCAGCTGGTCCAGCGCCTTGACCAGGCCGCGCAGGATGTGGGCGCGTTCCTCGGCCTTGCGCAGGCGGAACCGGGTCCGCCGGACGATGACCTCGATCTGGTGCTTGACGTAGTGCCGGACGACCTGGTCCAGCCGCAGCGTGCGCGGCACCCCGTCGACCAGGGCCAGCATGTTGACGCCGAAGTTGTACTGCAGCTGGGTGTGCTTGTAGAGGTTGTTCAGCACGACCTTGGCGACCGCGTCCCGCTTGAGCGTGACCACGATCCGCATGCCGCGCCGGCTGTTCGACTCGTCGGCGATGTCGGCGATGCCGGTCAGCTTGCCGTCGCGCACCAGGGTGGCGATGTTCTCCACCAGGTTGTCCGGGTTGACCTGGTAGGGCAGCTCGGTGACGACCAGGGTGGTCCGGCCGCGGGTGTCCTCTTCGACCTCGACCACCGCGCGCATCCGAATCGAGCCGCGGCCGGTGCGGTAGGCCTCCTCGATCCCGGACGTGCCCAGGATCAGGCCCTTCGTCGGGAAGTCCGGCCCCTTGATGCGCTGCATGAGCGCGGCCAGCGTCTCGTCCTCGCCGGCTTCCCAGTTGTCCAGCGCCCAGATCACGCCGTCGGCGACCTCGCGCAGGTTGTGCGGCGGGATGTTGGTCGCCATGCCGACCGCGATCCCCGACGTGCCGTTGACCAGCAGGTTCGGGATGCGCGACGGCAGGACGTCCGGCTCCTGCGTGCGGCCGTCGTAGTTCGGCGAGAAGTCGACGGTCTCCTCTTCGATGTCCCGCAGCATCTCCATCGCCAGCGGGTCGAGGCGCGACTCGGTGTACCGCATGGCCGCCGCGGGGTCGTTGCCCGGCGAGCCGAAGTTGCCCTGGCCGTCGATCAGCGGGTACCGCAGCGCCCACGGCTGGGCCAGCCGCACGAGGGCGTCGTAGATCGCCGAGTCGCCGTGCGGGTGGTAGTTGCCCATCACGTCGCCGACCACGCGCGAGCACTTGTTGTACCCGCGGTCCGGCCGGAAACCCGAGTCGTACATCGAGTACAGCACCCGGCGGTGCACCGGCTTGAGCCCGTCGCGCACGTCCGGCAGGGCGCGCGACACGATCACGCTCATCGCGTATTCGATGTACGAGCGCTGCATCTCGTGCTGGATGTCGACCGGCTCGGTGCGGTCGTGTTCCGGCGGCATGGTTTCCGTCATGGGGTCCTTCTACTGACGAATGGGCAAGGCGGAGTCGGGGCGCGCTACACGTCGAGGAAGCGGACGTCCTTGGCGTTGCGGGTGATGAACGAGCGCCGGGCTTCGACGTCCTCGCCCATCAGCACGCTGAACAGCTCGTCCGCCGCGGCGGCGTCGTCCAGCGTGACCTGCAGCAGCAGCCGGCGGGCCGGGTCCATGGTGGTCTCCCACAGCTCTTCGGCGTTCATCTCGCCGAGACCCTTGTACCGCTGGATCGCGTCGTCCTTCGGCAGCTTGCGGCCGGCTTCGGCGCCGGCGGCGATCAGGCCGTCGCGCTCCTTGTCCGAGTACGCGTACTCCGGCTCCGACCGCGGCCACTTGATCTTGTAGAGCGGCGGCTGCGCGAGGTAGACGTGGCCGTGCTCGATCAGCGGGCGCATGAACCGGAACAGCAGCGTCAGCAGCAGGGTGCGGATGTGCTGGCCGTCGACGTCGGCGTCGGCCATCAGCACGATCTTGTGGTAGCGCAGCTTCGAGATGTCGAAGTCGTCGTGGATGCCGGTGCCCAGCGCGGTGATCAGCGACTGGACCTCGTTGTTCTTGAGCACCCGGTCGATCCGGGCCTTCTCCACGTTGATGATCTTGCCGCGGATCGGCAGGATCGCCTGGAACCGCGACTCCCGCCCCTCCTTGGCCGACCCGCCAGCGGAGTCACCCTCCACGATGTAGAGCTCGCACTCCTCCGGGTTGGTCGACTGGCAGTCCTTGAGCTTGCCGGGCAGGCCGCCGATCTCCAGCGCGCCCTTGCGGCGCACCAGGTCGCGGGCCCGGCGGGCGGCCATCCGCGCCTGCGCGCTGGACAGCGCCTTGTTGATGATCGTCTTGGCTTCGCTCGGGTTGCGCTCGAACCAGTCGGACAGCCACTCGTTGGTCTTGGACTGGACGAACGACTTGGCCTCGCTGTTGCCCAGCTTGGTCTTGGTCTGGCCCTCGAACTGCGGCTCGGCCAGCTTGATCGAGATGATCGCGGTGAGGCCCTCGCGCACGTCGTCGCCGGAGAGGTTCTCGTCCTTCTCCTTGAGGAGTTTCTTGTCCCGCGCGTAGGCGTTGACCACCCGGGTCAGCGCGGCGCGGAAGCCCTCCTCGTGGGTGCCGCCCTCGTGGGTGTTGATGGTGTTGGCGAAGGTGTGCACCGAGGGCGTGAACGAGTTGTTCCACTGCATCGCGACCTCGACTTCGAGGCCCTCGCCCTTGGCCTCGAAGCAGATGATGCTCGAGTGGATCGGGTCCTTCGAGCCGTTGATGTGCTTGACGAAGTCCTCGAGTCCGCCCGGGTAGTGGTAGACGCGCTCCTTGACCCGCGCCTGCTTGCCGTCGGCGTCGGCCTCGGTCTCCGCCTCGGTGACCCGCTCGTCGCGCAACGTGATGCTCAGGCCCTTGTTCAGGAAGGCCATCTCCTGCAGGCGGCGCGAGACCGTCTCCGTGTTGTACGTGGTGGTCTCGAAGATGTCCGGGTCGGCCCAGAACGTGGTGCAGGTGCCGGTGCCCTCGGCGGGGCCGGCCTCCTGCAGCGGACCGGGCTTGGAGTGGTCGAAGTGCTGGCGCCACTTCTTGCCGTCGCGGGAGACCTCGACGTCGAGCGCCTTGGACAGGGCGTTCACGACGGAGACGCCGACGCCGTGCAGGCCGCCGGAGACCGCGTAGCTCTCGCTGTCGAACTTGCCGCCGGCGTGCAGCACGGTGTGCACGATCTCCAGCGTCGACTTCTTGTGGACCGGGTGCTCCTCGACCGGGATGCCGCGGCCGTCGTCGACGACGCGGACGCCGCCGTCGGCCAGGAGCGTGACCTCGACCTTCGTCGCGTAACCGGCCATGGCCTCGTCGACCGAGTTGTCCACGACCTCCCAGATCAGGTGGTGCAGGCCGCGTTCACCGGTGGAACCGATGTACATGCCGGGTCGCTTGCGGACCGCCTCGAGACCCTCGAGCACCGTGATGGAGGACGCGTTGTAGTCGTTCTGCTGAGCTGCCACGAGCCTGCTTTCTCCTCAGTCTTGCCCAAGGGGCTCCCCACTCGTGTTTATTCTACTTGGCCAGCTCCGCTGACATGCCGCAAGGACACCCCTGATTTCGTCACAGAGGCCCGAACGCGAGCGAGGACGGGTCCGGCGCTATCCGGCCGGGGTCGAGCCGCGATATGACGCGCTCAGTCACCCATAGGTGTCGCGCGGCCCGCGACCGGGCACGTGCCGCGGGCCCTTCCGCCAGCTCGGGGCGGTCGGACCGTGGATGCGCATCCGCTTGACCACGCCGTGACCGACCTTGGCCGCGATCTTGGCGATGAGCTGGCCCTGGAGCAGGCGCAGCTGCGTGGCCCAGGCGGTCGAGTCGGCGCGGACGGTGAGTTCGCCGTCCTTCAACGTCACCGGCTGGGCGTGCTCGGCGACGTCCTCGCCGACCAGGCGAGCCCACTCGCCGAAGACGCGGCTGCTGGTCACGCGCTCCTGCCAGCCCCGCTCGGACACCAGCCTGCCGACGAGCCTGCCGAGCGGCTGCGGGTCGCGGGCGTCCGGGCCCGGCCCCGACCAGCGGCGGCGGCGCGGGTTCTGGCCGCTCAGCTCGAACTTGCGACGGCCCGGCTCGGTGCCCCGGGCGTCGGCCTTGGCGCGAGCGGCGGCCAGGGCGGAGCGGACCAGATCACGTCCGGTAGTGTTCCCGTTCGGCCCAGCCGGGCCATCACCGTCCGTATCTGATCCACTCTTCTGGGGAGTTTGCGCCGCTTCTGACGCGGTTGAAGATCGCTCGTTCGGCCGCTTGGTCACGCGCGGCGATAACGCGTTCACCGTGTTATCCACACTATCCACAGAGTTGTCCCCAGATCGGTGGGTAACTCCTGTGGTCCCGGTCACTCGCCGTTGCTCATCAGGCACGCTTCACCTCCCCGTCGGCGACGGTGAACCGGACCCCGGCCAGTTCCCCGGGCACGTCCTCGTCCACCGCCGCGGTGACCAGCACCTGTTCGGCACCGGCGGCCACCTCGGCCAGCCGCGACCGGCGCCGCCGGTCGAGCTCGGCGAAGACGTCGTCGAGCAGGAGCACCGGTTCCCCCGCTTCCCGCCGCAGCAGCTCGTAGGACGCCAGCCGCAGCGCGAGGGCGAACGACCAGGATTCCCCATGGCTCGCGTAGCCCTTCGCGGGGGCCTCCCCCAGGATGATTTCCAGCTCGTCGCGGTGCGGGCCGACCAGGCTGATCCCTCGTTCCAGCTCCTGCTGCCGCACCTGCGCCATCGCCTCGACGAGGATACCGGTCAGCACCTCCGGCTCGGCGCGTTTCCCGTCCGGCGCCCCGTACCCCTCGGGCAGGGCCGCCCCCAGGCTCGACCGGTAGGAGATCGTCGCCGGCCGCGAGTCGGGCGCCACCCCGGCGTAGGCCGCGGTGGTGTGCGGACCGAGGTCGGCGACCAGGTCGAGACGCGCGGCGAGCAGCTGGGCGCCGACCACCGAGAGGTGGTTGTCCCACACCTCGAGCGTCGACAGCGCGTACGGGTCGTCGCGCGCGGCACCTTTCTTCTTGCCCGCCGTCTTCAACAGCGCGTTGCGCTGCTTGAGGATCCGCTCGTAGTCGGCGCGCACCCCCGCGTACCGGGGCGCGCGCTGCACCAGCAGGTCGTCCATGAACCGGCGGCGCTCGCCCGGGTCGCCGCGCACCAGCGCCAGGTCCTCCGGGGAGAACAAGACGGTGCGCAGGATCCCGAGGATGTCGCGCGGCTTGCCGACCGCACCGCGGTTGACCCGGGCGCGGTTCGCCCGGCCGGGGTTGATCTCCAGCTCGACGGTCAGCTCGCGGTCCTCGTTGACCACGGCCGCCCGCACGAGTGCCCGCTCACAACCGTGCCGCACCAGCGGGGCGTCGGTCGCGACCCGGTGTGACCCGAGGGTCGCCAGGTAACCGATCGCCTCCAGCAGGTTGGTCTTCCCGCGGCCGTTCTGGCCGACGAGCACCGTCGGACCGGGTGTGAGCGGCAGGTCCGCGTGCTCCCAGGAACGGAAGTCGGTGACCTGCAGATGCCGTACGTGCACGGCGCAGTGCCTACTCGCCGACCTTCTTCACGGCGTGACCGCCGAACTGGTTGCGCAGCGCGGCGACCGCCCGCATCGCGGACGAGTCCTTCCGCCGCGAGGCGAACCGCGCGAACAGGGCGGCCGAGATGACCGGCGCCGGCACCGCGTGGTTGATGGCCTCCTCCAGGGTCCAGCGGCCCTCGCCGGAGTCCTCGACGTAACCCTCGAGGTCGTCCAGCTCGGGGTCCTCGTCCAGGGCGCGCACCAGCAGGTCGAGCAGCCAGGACCGGACGACGGTGCCGCGCTGCCAGCCCTTGATCACGGCCGGCACGTCCTCGACCACCTTCGCGGCTTCGAGCAGCTCGAAGCCCTCGGCGTAGGCCTGCATCAGGCCGTACTCGATGCCGTTGTGGATCATCTTCGCGTAGTGACCGGCGCCGACCGAGCCGGCGTGCGAGAAGCCCTCCTCGCGGGGACCGTCCGGGCGCAGCGCGTCGAAGATCGGCATGGCGCGCTCGACGAGCGCCTTGTCACCGCCGACCATCAGGCCGTAGCCGTTCTCCTTGCCCCACACGCCACCGGAGACACCGCAGTCGAGGTAGCCGATGCCCTTCGCGGACAGCACCTCGGCGTTGTGCTTGTCGTCGGTGAACCGGGAGTTGCCGCCGTCGATCACCAGATCGCCCTCGGCGAGCAGCTCGCCGAGCTCGGCCACCGTCTCGCGGGTCGGCCCGCCCGCCGGGACCATCACCCAGACGATGCGCGTCGCGTCCAGTTTGGACACCATGTCGGCGAGCGAGGTCGAGTCCGAGACCGCCTGGTTGCGGTCGTAGCCGACCACCTCGTGCCCGGCGGCGCGCAGCCGCTCGCGCATGTTGAAGCCCATCCGGCCGAGGCCGACCAGTCCCAGCTGAACCATGGAACTCCCCTTCGTGCTTTCTCCGTCGCGGTCAGCCGGGTAGGCGGACCGGCATCAGTAGATAGAGGTAACCAGGAACGACCTGGCCCTGCTCGTCGGCCGGCTTGATCAAAGCCGGACGGTTCGGGGTGGTGAAGGTCAGCTCGGCCCGGTCGTGGTGCAGCGCGCCCAGGCCGTCGACGAGGTAGCCCGGGTTGAACGCGATCGTGACCGGCTCGCCTTCGTACTCCACCGGCAGCTCCTCTTCGGCGCTGCCCTCGTCGTCACCGCCGGCCGACAGGCGCAGCGAGTTGTCCCCGAACTCCAGCCGGACCTGGGTACCCCGCTCGGCCACCAGCGACACGCGTTTGATCGCCTCGGAGAGCGGGGACACCTCGATCACCGCGCGGGAGGAGTGCTGGTTCGGGAGGAGCTGCCGGTATGGCGGGAACTCGGCGTCGAGCAGCCGGGTGGTCGTGTAGCGGCCGTTGCCGGACAGGCCGAGCAGGCCCTCGCCGCTGGCGAGCCCGACCGAGACCTTGTTGCCCGCGGTGCCGAGCGACTTGGCCGCCTCGGCGAGGGTGCGCGCCGGGACCAGGACCGCGGCGTCGGCCAGTCCCTCGACCGGTTCCCACGCGAACTCGCGCATCGCCAGGCGGAAGCGGTCGGTGGCCACGAGGGTGAGCGAGTTGCCGGAGATCTCCAGCCGCATGCCGGTCAGCATCGGCAGGGTGTCGTCCTTGCCGGCCGCGACGGCGACCTGGGTGACGGCCTGGCCGAACGCCTCACCGGCGACCTCACCGGCGAACGTCGGCTGGGCCGGGAGCTGCGGGTAGTCCTCGACGGGCATGGTCGGCAGGCTGAACCGGGCGCTGCCGCAGGTGATGGAGGCGCGGGAGCCGTCGACGGAGATCTCGACCGGCTGGGCCGGGAGCGCCTTGGTGATGTCGGCGAGTAGCCGCCCGGACACCAGGAGGCGTCCCCCGTCGGCGATCGTCGCCGGGACGCCGACCGTCGCCGACACCTCGTAGTCGAAGCCGGAGACGGTGAGGGCGTCGGTCGAGCCGTCCGATCCGGCGTCGAGCAGCACCCCGCCCAGGACCGGGACCGGTGGCCTCGACGGCAGGCTGCGTGCCACCCACGCGACGGCGTCCGCGAGCCCGTCGCGCTCGACGCGGATCTTCATGTGCCCATCCTTTCGACAGCCGAGCCCCTCATCGCGGCCCGAGAAGATCGACAAACGTCCCCGGGCAGGCCTCGAGCAGCGCGCTGACCAGGGATCTCGCAGTGTGGTGTGGCCCGGTGCCGATGTCGCCAACGACGAGCGGGCTGGGTGTGGATACCCACGTTAGAACGTGAGCGGCACCGCCGTCACTCGGGGCACGCCATCGACTTGTCGACAAGACGATCTCGTCCGGAGCTCTGTCCCCATGTCCACAGCCCCCTGTTTTTCTCCGAAGGACTTCTTGAGAAAAAACCAAGGGCAGTGACAGTAATAGGGGCTGTGGATTCTGGGGACTACTGCCGTTGTCGCAGGTCCGCTCGCGCGGCGGGGTGTGGACAGCTGTGGAGTACTTCCGGTGGACAACTCGGGCGGTCCGTGGACAACTTCGGGCGCTCCCCAGATGATCCACAGTTGTCCCCAGCTGTCCACAGACTGTCCCCAGTTGTGGGGATGTTCGTCCCCATGGCCGCGCACAGACGCGGTCGCCGCAGAACCCACCCAGTGGGTGACCGGGGTCGCGGCGATCGATGCGTTCTCGTTACGGGGATCACAGATTCCGCGTCGCAGCGCGGCCCGCCGCGGCCGCACTCGCTGTCACACAAGCGATTCCGGCCCACGCGGCGAACGGCAGCCGCTCGCCGAGCACGAGCGCGCCGGCCACTCCGGCCACCGCCGCTTCGAGGCTCTCCAGCACCGCGACCGTGCGCGGTGGAACCCGGCGCAGCGCGGCGAGATCGAGCGAGTACGGGATCACGGCCGACAGCACCGCGACGCCGAATCCCGCCAACAGCAAGGAAGGTCGCCACACCGGCGCGGTCACGCCGAAGGGCAGCGCGAGGATCGCGGCCACCGTCACCGCGAGCGCGAGGATCGATCCATCCGGGACACTCGCGCCGACCTTCCGGCTCAGCACCAGGTATCCGCCCATCGACACGGCGGACAACAGAGCGAGCGCGACTCCCGCCGCCGGAAGCGTCGTCCCGGACGGCGAATGGAACAGCCACACCCCGAAGGCGGCGACCACAGCGAAACCGACATCGCGCGCACGCCGCGCCGTCGCCACCGCGACCCCGAGCGGACCGAGCAACTGCAACGCGCTCGCCACGCCCAGCGGCAGGAAACCCAGCGCCGGGTAGATCAGGTTCATCCCGGCGATGGCCACGCCGAAACCCAGCACCGGCGGCATGTTCCGGCGCGACGGCAACGCCGGGCGGTGGATGGCCAGCAGGACGAGCGCGGCGAAGGAGAGCCGCAAGGCGACCACCCCGCCGGGGCCGGCGACGGCGAAGAGCTGCTTCCCGAACGCCTGCCCGGTCTGCACGCTGACGACGCTGCCGAGGACGAGAAGTGCGGCTCCCATGCCTTCCGAGTCTTGGCGTGGATCCGGTGAAGATCCATCGAGACTTCGCGCACGGAACTCTTTAGCCTCCACTACATGATCGACCTCCGGCGCCTGAGCGTCCTCCGGGTACTGGCCGAGTACGGCACCGTCACGGCCGCCGCGGAGGCGCTGCACCTGACCCCGTCGGCGGTCTCCCAGCAACTCCGGTTGCTCGCCAAGGAGGTCGGCGTCGAACTACTGCGTCGCGACGGACGCCGCGTCCGGTTGACCCCCGCCGCGGTCGTGTTGCTCGAACACGCGGATTCACTGTTCGCGCAATGGGAACGAGCACGGGCCGACCTGACCGCGGGCGAAGAGGTCGGAGCCGTGCGCATGTGCGGCGTCTCCTCGACGGTCGCCGCGTTGCTCGGTCCGGCGGTCACGCGGCTACGGCAGGAGCACCCGCGGCTGACGGCGCGCGTAATAGAAGAGGAAAGCGCTGACTGCTACGAGTTGTTGCTCGCCGAGGCGGCCGACATCGCCGTCGTGCTGCCCACGCCCGAAGCGCCGCCCGTCGACGACCCCCGCTTCACGCAGTGGCCGCTCCTCGACGACCCGCAGGATCTCCTCGTCGCCGCAGGGCATCCGCTGACGCGGCAGGACGCGGTGGAACTCGCCGACGCCGCGCGTGAACCGTGGATCGTGAAACCGCGCCACAACGACACGTACGCGCTCCTGCAGGTCGCTTGCGCCGCCGCCGGTTTCGCGCCGCGCATCGCGCACGAAGCCAAGGAGTGGTTCGCGGTGTCCGCGCTCGTCGCCGCCGGGCTGGGGGTGTGCCTCGTCCCGCGGCTCGCTCCCCTGCCACCGCAGCACGAGGTGGTGCGGATTCCGTTGCGCGGCAACCCGCGTCCGTCGCGGCGCATCGTCGGCTGCGTCCGGCGCGGGAGCGAGGAGCAGTGGCCGATCGCCCGCGCGATCGGGGCGATCGAAGCGGTGTGCGCGGAGCGGGCTACTGACGGGCGCGCTGTTTGATGCGCGCGGTGAGCTCCTGCACCTGGTCGTAGATCCGCCGGCGTTCGGCCATCTCCTTGCGGATCTTCTTGTCCGCGTGCATGACCGTCGTGTGATCGCGGCCGCCGAACGTCTGCCCGATCTTCGGCAGCGACATGTCCGTCAGCTCGCGGCACAGGTACATCGCGATCTGCCGCGCCGTGGCAAGGGCTTTCGTCTTGCCGGGGCCGCACAGGTCGTCGACCGTCACGTCGAAGAACTCGGCCGTGGTCGCCATGATCGTCGGCGCGCTGATCTCCGGCGCCTGCGAGTCCGGGATCAGGTCGCGCAGCACGATCTCCGCGAGACTGACGTCCACCGGCTGCTGGTTCAGCGAGGCGAACGCGGTGACGCGGATGAGCGCGCCTTCGAGCTCCCGGATGTTCGCCTCGACGCGCGAGGCGATGAATTCGAGCACGTCACCCGGCACGGCCAGCCGGTCCTGCGCCGCCTTCTTGCGGAGGATCGCGATGCGCGTCTCCAGCTCGGGCGGCTGGATGTCGGTGATCAGGCCCCACTCGAACCGCGTGCGCAGCCGGTCCTCCAGGGTTTCCAGCCGCTTCGGCGGCCGGTCCGAGGACACCACGATCTGCTTGTTCGAGTTGTGCAGCGTGTTGAAGGTGTGGAAGAACTCCTCCTGAGTACCTTCCTTGCCCTCCAGGAACTGGATGTCGTCGACGAGCAGGATGTCGATGTCCCGGTAGCGCCGCTGGAACGCCACCTTCCGGTCGTCGCGCAGCGAGTTGATGAAGTCGTTGGTGAACTCTTCGGTCGAGACGTAGCGCACGCGCATGCCCGGGAACAGCCGCTGCGCGTAGTGGCCGACGGCGTGCAGCAGGTGCGTCTTGCCCAGCCCCGACTCGCCCCAGATGAACAGCGGGTTGTACGCGCGGGACGGTGCTTCGGCGACGGCGAACGCGGCCGCGTGCGCGAAGCGGTTGGACGCGCCGATGACGAAGGTGTCGAACGTGTACTTCTCGTTGAGCCGCGTCTTCGACGTCTCCGGCTGGGCCGGGGCGGTGTAGGGCTGGCCGGCGCTCGGCTGGCCGGAGAACATCGGCCAGATCTCGTGCGCCGCGGCCAGTGCCTCGCCCTCTTCGTCGACTTCCTCGTCACCGTCGTCCTCGGGCAGGACGGGCTTCACGGGTTCCGGGGGGTGGGAGCGCACCCGGCGCAGCGGCGGCAGCATGCCGTCGTCGAGCGGTGGCATCTTCGGCGGCATCACCGGCACCTCGGTGGCGGCGACAGGCGCCGTTTCCACCCGGGCGGGTGACGGGTACGGGGCCGGCGGTGGCGGCGGCGGGCTGACTTCGGCGGTGTCGACTTTCACCGCCAGCGAGACGGGGCGGCCGAGGCGGCGCGACAGCGCGTGCGTGATCGGGTCCCGCAGGGCGCGCTCGATCGCTTCCTTGGCGAAGTCACTCGGAGCGGCGAGCAGGGCCGTGCCGTCGAGCAGGCCGATCGGGCGGGTGACTCGCATCCAGGCGCGCTGCTGCGGCGACAGAGTGCCGTCCGACAGCTCCCGGACCACCTGGTCCCAGACCACGCCCAGATTCAACTGGTGCTCGGACACCTACTTCGTCCCCTCCCCTCGTCACCCCAGAAGACCCCACCGACCTGCGGATAATCACCGAGGCGGGCGGCCGGCTCACCCCGTCGAGCGGTATCGCGCGGGCCCCCTGGTCACCGCGCGCAGCAAGTATCCACAGAGTTGTCCACAACTGTGTACTAATGTACGGCGGCCCGCAGTCACTCCACCTGCGGGTGCGAACCTACGCCAGCCAGAGCCTCCACACCTTCCGACGGCGGCGCCGAGCACCTCGAACGGGTGACTCAAGAGGAGACACGCTAACAAAGGCCCGTGCCGTCCCACAAGGCACCGTGGGGGCCAGGATTCCATGCTTCACGCCGCGTCGCCACTCGGTCCCCCCGAGTGGTTCCGGGGGCCGGTTGCCGGGCCCTCGAGCGGGGTGCGTACTCTCGATAGGTCTCCCGCGCGCGACGGGTTTGTTCGCATGCGCGCGATTCGAGACACCCCCGAGCTGATCGGTGGCTCCAGCTTGCCGCCGAGTATGTCGAGACCAGGAGTAAGCAGTGAGCAAGGGTAAGCGCACCTTCCAGCCGAACAACCGTCGACGCGCCCGGACCCATGGCTTCCGGCTGCGGATGCGTACCCGTGCCGGTCGCGCCATCCTGTCGGCCCGCCGTCGCAAGGGCCGCGAGAAGCTGTCCGCCTGATAGCGCCGCTTCGAGGCGCGTCGTGCTGCCCCGTGCCGCCCGGTTGCGGCGCAGTGAGGACTTCCGCGAGGTCATGCGCAGGGGTGCTCGGGCAGGTCGGCGTCGCCTCGTGGTGCACGCGGTGCAGTCCACCGACCCGTCCGCGGGAACGCCGCGGGCGGGTTTTGTGGTGAGCAAGGCCGTGGGCAACTCGGTGGTGCGCCACCGAGTGACCCGGCGCCTGCGGCATCTCGTCCTGCAGCGCCTCGGAACCGTGCCGCCCGGCAGTTCGTTGGTCGTGAGGGCCCTGCCGCCGGCGGCCACCGCGTCCAGCGCCGAACTCGGCGCCGATCTGGACGCGGCGCTGAAACGGCTGAGCCTGCTCCCGGGTCGCCCGTCCGACGGCCCGGCGACACGCGGATCGGGAACGGCCGCGGAAACGAGGGGCCACGCCGGTGAATGACGCCACCACCGATGCATCGCAGACGGTCGAGCGCCCCGGGCCGGTCGCCCAGGTCCTGCTGCTCCCGCTGCGGTTCTACCGCCGTTTCATCTCGCCCTACCTCCCGCCGAGCTGCCGCTTCTACCCCAGCTGCAGCACGTACGCGGTCGAGGCCCTGACCCGTTTCGGCGCCGCGAAGGGCAGTTATCTGGCCCTCCGCCGGCTGTTGCGCTGCGGCCCGTGGACGATGCCCGGCCGCGATCCGGTGCCTGAGGTGTTCTCGTGGCGCCACCAGAGACCTGGTTTGTCAACCGAGGAGTAGCTCAGTGCTCGACTTCATCTACTACCCCGTGTCCTTCATCCTGTGGTGTTGGCACAAGGTCTTCGGGTTCGTCTTCGGGGCCGACAACGCGATCACCTGGCTCCTGGCGATCATCTTCCTGACCTTCACGGTTCGCGGCATCATGTTCAAGCCGTTCGTGAACCAGGTCCGGTCGATGAAGAAGATGCAGGAGTTCGCGCCGGAACTGAAGAAAATTCAGAAGAAGTACGCGAACGACCGCCAGCGCCAGGCGATGGAGATGCAGAAGCTCCAGAAGGAGCACGGCGTCAACCCGCTGGGCAGCTGCCTGCCGATGCTGCTGCAGATCCCGGTGTTCATCGGTCTGAACTGGGTGCTGCGGGCGTTCTCCATCCAGCCCGCGGACGGCAGCCCGAAGACGGAGAACTACTTCTTCGACCAGGCGGGCGTCGAGTCCTACGTTCACGCGAAGCTGTTCGGCGTCAACATCGGCGATGCCATCCACAACGCCACCATGCTGGGTGGCCAGGGTGGCGGCTGGCACTGGCACGTCGCGCCGGTCGCGATCCCGCTGATGATCCTCGCGGCGATCCTGACCCACCTGACGGCGCGGCACTCGGCGCAGCGGCAGAACCTGAACCCCGAGTCGATCACGCCGCAGACGCAGATGATGCAGCGGCTGACGATGTACATCTTCCCGCTCGGTGTGCTCGTGTTCGGTGCGTTCTTCCCGATCGGTCTGCTCGTCTACTGGCTGGCGAACAACGGCTGGACCCTGATGCAGCAGCGCCTGGTCTACACGCGGATCGACAAGGAAGAGGCGCAGAAGAAGGCCGAGGCGGCCGAGAAGCGCAACTCGCTGGCGCCGCGCCCAGGTGCGAAGCCGAAGCCGGGCCAGAAGCCGGTCCAGCAGAAGAAGGCGGACGACGAGACGGCGGCCGGTGACGGCAAGGCCGCCGGGCAGAACAAGCCGAGCTCGAAGGCCGGCTCGCCGCACCGCTTCCCGCAGCAGGGGCAACGCCCGCAGAACGGCTCGGCGCAGAAGCGCAAGAAGCCGGCGCAGGGCGGCAAGAACTCAGGACAGAAGGGCTCGGGGCAGAAGCGCCGCTGAGCGCTGGAGCCCGGTGAAAGGAGATGACGATGGCGGAGACGGTCGAAGCGATCGACGCTGACGACGAGGCGCCCGCTGCGGAGGCGACGGGGTCGTCGACGGAGGACTTGCTGGTTCGCGAGGGCGACATCGCGGGCGACTACCTGGAGCGGCTGCTGGACCTGCTCGACTACGACGGGGACATCGATCTCGACGTGGAAAGCGGTCGCGCGATCGTGAGCATCGACGGCGGCGACGACCTGGAGAAGCTGGTCGGTGGGCGCGGCCAGGTGCTCGAGGCGCTGCAGGAACTGACGCGGCTGGCGGTGCAGCAGGAGACCGGCACCCGGAGCCGGCTGATGCTCGACATCGCGGGCTGGCGGGCCGGCCGACGTGCCGAGCTGACCGAGCTGGGCCGCACGACGGCCGAGACGGTCAAGGCGACCGGCGAGAAGGTACGACTGCAGCCGATGAGCCCGTTCGAGCGCAAGGTCGTGCACGACGCGGTGGCGGCCGTGGGAGGCGTCAAGAGCGAAAGCGAGGGCGAAGAACCCAAGCGGCGTGTGGTGGTGATGCCGGACGCGTAAGCGATCCGGTCGAGGAGGCGGTCCACTTCGGTGGGCCGCCTTTCTCTATGCCCTGCGGTCCGGAGGGCGATGCTGCGGCGGCTGTCGCGGTGGGTGGTGAGGTAGGGCCGCTTGGTGGTGATGCCCGAGGCGTGAGGGTTGCGGCCGCGAAGTCGGCCCGCCCGGTGACGACTTCTTCTTTGGGCGCTGGCAACGACGGTGGCTCGCGGAGTCGCGCGCGGTGTTGCAGTGCCGGATGCGCAGGCGTCCGGTTGAGGAGGCGGTCCACTTCGGTGGGCCGCCTTTTTCTTTGCCCCGCGGTCGGGAGGCTCGCGGCAGCGGCGGCGGTCGCGGTGGGTGGTGAGACGAGGCCGCGGCTGGTGATGCCCGAGGTGCGACCGTTGCGGCCGAGAAGTCGGCCCGCTCGGCGACGGCTTCTTCTTCGGCGCTCGCGACGACCGTGGGGCGGGGAGCGGCGCGCAGTGTTGTAGCTCCGGATGCATTGGCGTTTGGCTGAGGTGACCCACTTCGGTGGGGCCGCTCGGGGGTGGTGATGCCCGAGGCGTGAGGATTGCGTCCGGTGAAGCTGGCTCACCTCGTTGGACCCCCTCGCCGGACGGTGCGGCGGTGGCGAGCCGCGCGCGGCCTTGGCCCCCGGCTCCCGGCGGTGGCGCGGGATGTTTCACGTGGAACCACCGCTGCGGGTGGGGGCAGTTTCACGTGAAACCGTCCACAGTTGTGGTCTGCCTCCCCGTGTTGATGTTCCCGTCGTGGAGAATTGGGGCGTTGGTCGTTTCACGTGAAACCCGAGGAGTGGCGAGTGGTGCCGGTGCCCGAGGTGGCGGGGCGAGTGTTCGGGGACGGGCTGGGGCAGGCCGTCCAGTTCGCGGAGATGCTCGAGCGGTACGGGGTCCAACGCGGGCTCATCGGCCCGCGGGAGGTTGAGCGGCTCTGGGATCGGCACCTGCTGAACTCGGCCGTCATCGGGGAACACATCGACTCCGGCGTGCGAGTCATCGACGTTGGCTCCGGGGCCGGCTTTCCTGGGGTGCCGCTCGCGATCGCCCGGCCGGATCTCGACCTCGTTCTCGTTGAGCCGATGGCGAGGCGGGCCGACTGGTTGAACGAAGTCGCCGAGAGCATCAAACTGGACGTCACCGTCGTGCGTGGGCGGGCCGAAGAGAAGGCGCTGCGGGAGCGCGTCGGCGCGGCTGATGTCGTTACCTCGCGTGCCGTGGCTCCCCTCGCGCGTTTGGCGGGCTGGTGCCTCCCCCTCGTCCGGGAGGGTGGCATGATGCTCGCAGTCAAGGGAGCTAGCGCCCGGGACGAAGTTGCCCGTGATGCGAAGGCGGTTGCCCGCGTCGGTGGGGGTGCTCCAACGGTCTCTGAGTGCGGGGTCGGCGTGCTCGAAACGCCGACGACCGTGGTGCGGGTGGAGCGCGTACGAAGTGCCCGTCGCCCGCGCCGTGCGGGATGACAGGATGGCTTGGAAAGGCCAGATCAGCATGATGCGACCCATGTTCCACGTGAAACCAACAGCGTCGATTGCGGAAAGGTGGCTCGGCCGGTGACCCCGCCTGCGTCAGACTGGACCCCCATTGCCGAAGAGGCCGAGCGCGCCGCCCGCGTGCTGCACCCCGACCCCAACTCCCTCCCCCGGCCCGATCAGCGCCGCGTCCTGACCGTCGCCAACCAGAAGGGCGGCGTCGGCAAGACGACCAGCGCCGTCAACCTCGCCGCGGCCCTCGCGGTGCACGGCCTCAAGACCCTCGTCATCGACCTCGATCCGCAGGGCAACGCCAGCACCGCGCTCAACGTGGACCACCGCTCCGGCACCCCCTCCATCTACGACGTCCTCCTCGGCGATCTCCCCCTCGGCGAAGCGATGGCCGTCAGCGAGCAGTCCCCCAACCTGTTCTGCGTCCCCGCCACGATCGACCTCGCCGGTGCCGAGATCGAACTCGTCGAGATGCCCTCCCGCGAATCGCGGCTCAAGGAGGCGCTCGCCGGGGACGTGGTCGATCAGCTCGGCATGGACTACGTCTTCATCGACTGCCCGCCCTCGCTCGGCCTCCTCACGGTCAACGCCATGGTCGCCGCCCGCGAGGTGCTCATCCCGATCCAGTGCGAGTACTACGCGCTCGAAGGCCTCGGCCAGCTGCTCAGCAACATCGAGCTGGTGCAGAAGCACCTCAACCCCGCCCTGGCCGTCTCCACGATCCTCCTCACCATGTACGACGGCCGCACCAAGCTGGCCGACCAGGTGACCGCCGAGGTGCGCGACCACTTCGGCGACGTCGTCCTCAAGACCGTCATCCCCCGCAACGTGAAGGTGTCCGAGGCGCCCAGCTACGGGCAGACCGTGCTGGCGTACGACCCGGGCTCGCGGGGAGCGATGAGTTACGTCGACGCCGCACGTGAGCTGGCCGAGCGCGGCAGCAGCAACGGATCGAGGAGGGGCACGTTATGACCGAACGCAGGGGTGGCCTGGGGCGCGGCCTGGCCGCGCTGATCCCGACCGGACCGCCCGCCGGCGAGAACACCCCCAGCCCGGCCCGTCCCGAGACGCCGTCCCGCAACGGCGACAAGGACTGGTTCGCCGCCAACAGCGAGGTCGTCCCCAGCGGCGAGGTGGCCGGTGCCGTCTACCGCGAGATCCCGACCAGCGCGGTCAAGCCCAACCCGAAGCAGCCGCGGCAGGTCTTCGACGAGGACGCGCTCGCCGAGCTGGAGCACTCGATCCGCGAGTTCGGCCTCATGCAGCCGATCGTGGTCCGCGAGCTCGGCGGCGGTGAGTACGAGCTCGTCATGGGCGAGCGTCGGCTGCGTGCGTCCCAGCGGGCCGAGCTGGAGAACATCCCGGCCATCGTCCGGCAGACCGCCGACGAGGCGATGCTGCGGGACGCCCTCCTGGAGAACATCCACCGCGTCCAGCTGAACCCGCTCGAAGAGGCGGCCGCCTACCAGCAGCTGCTCGACGAGTTCGAGGTGACGCACGAGGAGCTGGCCTCGCGCATCGGCCGCAGCCGCCCGGTCATCACCAACACCATCCGGCTCCTCAAGCTCCCCCTCCCCGTGCAGCGCCGCGTCGCGGCCGGGGTCCTCTCCGCCGGGCACGCCCGCGCCCTGCTCTCCCTCGAAGACCCCGAGGCGCAGGAGGAGCTGGCGACCCGCATCGTCGCCGAGGGGCTCTCGGTCCGCGCGACCGAAGAGGCGGTGACCCTCAAGAAGAGCGAGGCGCCGGCCAAGCCCAAGGCCGCTCCCCGCAAGCCGATGCAGGCGCCCGGTCTCCAGGATCTGGCGAACCGGCTGTCCGACACCTTCGACACCCGCGTCAAAGTCGACCTCGGCCGCCGCAAGGGACGCATCGTCGTCGAGTTCGGCTCGATCGACGATCTGGAGCGGATCGTCTCGATCATGGACCCGAATCGGGCAAATCAGGCCCCGAGAACCGATGAGGAATGACCCCAGGTCGTTTCGTCACGGTGATGATTTGATCTGACAACACCGAGGGCCACCTCCCGCTCGGGAAGGTGGCCCTCAGTGGTTTCCGGAAGCCCTCAGGCGGACCGGCGGATCGCCCGCGCGACGAGATCGGCGAACACCGCCCCGAGCGACGTGCCCGCGGTCTCGATCGCCATCGGCACGGTCGACGTCTCGGTGAGCCCCGGCGAGGAGTTCACTTCGAGGAACTGGACCGTGCCATCGGCGGCCACGATCGCGTCGGTCCGCGAGATGTCCCGCAGCCCGAGCAGCTTGTGCGCGGCCACGGCCAGCTCGCCGACCGCCTTCGCGGACTCCTCCGGCAGCCGCGCCGGGGCGAAGAAGTCCGTCAGCCCGGCCGTGTAGCGCGAGGTGTAGTCGTAGACACCGCTCTCCGGCACGATCTCCACCGCGGGCAGCGCCTCCGGCTCGCCGTCCCGCTGGACGACCCCCACCGCGACCTCGACGCCCTCGATCAGCCGCTCGGCCAGCACGGTGTCGCCGTAGGCGAAGCACCCGACCATCGCGGCCGGCAGCTCGGCGGCGTCCCGGACGACCCGGGCGCCGAGCGCGGAGCCACCCTGGTCGGGCTTGAGGATCAGCGGCAGGCCCAGGTGGTCGACGATCGCGTCCAGCACGCCCTGCGCGCCCAGCTCGCGGAACGTGCTGTGCGGCAGCACGACCCAGTCCGGCGTCGCGTACCCGGCGGCGGACAGCACGGCCTTCGCGGTCGGCTTGTCCCACGCCCGGCGGCACCCGTGCGAGCTGGTGCCCACGTACGGCACCCGCAGCATCTCCAGGACGGTCTGCACCGACCCGTTCTCCCCCTGACCACCGTGCAGCGCCACGACGGCCGCGTCGGGCCGCTCGGACCGCAGCCGGTCGAGCAGGCCCGCGTCGGTGTCCCACTCCACGACGGTCAGTCCCTGCTCCCGCAGCGCGGCGGACAGCCTGCGGCCGGACCGCAGCGAGACATCGCGCTCATGCGAAAGCCCGCCCGCGAGAACGGCGACGGTCGGCATAACCACGCCGGCACTCTCCTCAATCAACAGTCTAAATAGGACTCAGCAGCGCGGCGATCAGGCCGTGTCCGGCGCCGGCGTCTCCGGGCCGGGGATCGCGCGCATGCTGACGTTACCGAACGTGCGCACCAGGTCCATTTCGGACTCGAGCACCGCGGCCAGGCGCCGCACGCCCTCCTTGATCCGCTCGGGCGTCGGGTAGCAGTACGACAACCGCATCTGCCTGCTGCCGAAACCGTCGGCGTAGAAACCGGTCCCGGACGCGTACGCGACCCGGGCCGTGACGGCGCGCGGCAGCATCGCCTTGGTGTCGACACCCTCCGGCACCGTCACCCACACGTAGAACCCGCCGTCCGGGTTCGTCCAGCTGCAGCCGGCCGGCAGGTGCTGCTCCAGGGCGGACAGCATCGCGTCCCGCCGCTCCCGGTAGTTCTCGCGGAAGGTCTTGATCTGGCCCTGCCAGTCGTGCGTGGCGAGGTATCGCGACACGATCAGCTGGTTGAACGTCGGCGGGCACAGCGTGGCCGACTCGGCCGCCAGCACCAGCTTCTCCCGCACCGCGTGCGGCGCCAGGACCCAGCCCACCCGCAGGCCGGAGGCGAACGTCTTGGAGAACGAGCCCAGGTACACGACGTTGTCCGGGTCCAGCGACCGCAGCGCCGGGTAGGTCTGGCCGTCGAAGCCGAGCAGCCCGTACGGGTTGTCCTCGACCACCAGCACGCCGTGGGCCCGGCAGATCGCGAGGATCTCGGCCCGCCGCTCGACCGCCAGCGTGACGCCGGCCGGGTTGTGGAAGTTCGGGATCGTGTACAGGAACTTGACCCGCTGGCCGGCCTTCTCGGCCTGCGCGAGGGCCTCCCGCAGCGCCTCCGGCACCAGCCCCTGGTCGTCCATCACGACGTGCACGACCTTGGCCTGGTAGGCGGCGAACGAGCCGAGCGCGCCCACGTAGGAGGGGCCCTCGGCCAGCACGATGTCGCCCGGGTCGCAGAACAGCCGGGTGACCATGTCCAGGCCCATCTGGGAGCCGACCGTCACCACGATGTCGTCGGAGTGCGCGTTGATGCCCTCCAGCGCCATGACCTCGCAGATCTGCTCGCGCAGCACGGGCACGCCCTGCGCGGAGCCGTACTGCAGGGCGGCCAGGCCGTCCTCCGCGATGATCTCCCCGACCTGCGAGGACAGGCTGTCCAGCGGGAGCGCGGCGAGGTTCGGCATGCCGCCGGCGAGCGAGACCACCTCGGGGCGGCTGGCCACCGCGAAGAGAGCTCGGATCTCCGACGCCGTCATGCCGGCCGTGCGGGCGGCGTAACGGGCGAGGTGGGGATCGAGGTCTCGGCGGCCAGTGTGCTCGGGTGGATTCGCAGTCATCGCACTTCGCTCTGTCGGATGGTCAGTTTCCCGAGTGTAACCACTCGTCCTTGTGATGTTCCCGGCCTTTCGGCGTGGGTCACAGGCGCCTATCCTCGGATGCGGCCGAGCAGGCTGTGGCGATCCGCCACGCCCTGCCTCACCTCAGGCCGGCCGCCGCGAATCCGGGGAGGGGATCAGGTGTCGCGTCGAGTCGTGGGCGTCACCCTCGACAACCTGGAACACCTGCCCAAGAACTGCCGCCGGTGCGTGTACTGGGAGCTCGCGCCGCACCTGCGCGCGCAGGCGGAGGAGTTCGGCCAGACCGAGGTCGAAAAGGAGGCCTGGGTCTCCTCGGTGCTGCTGGAGTGGGGCTCCTGCGGCCGGATCATCTACAGCGACTCGCTGCCCGTCGGGTTCGTGCTGTACGCGCCGCCGAACCTGGTGCCGCGCTCGGTCGCGTTCCCCACGTCGCCGCCCAGCGCGGACGCGGTGCTGCTGACGAGCTTCCAGGTGCTGCCGGAGTTCCGCGGCGGCGGGCTGGGTCGCACGCTCGTCCAGGCGGTCGCCAAGGACATGACGCGCCGCGGGGTGCGGGCGATCGAGGCCTTCGGCGACGCGAGCCCGGACGACGCCGACAACGAGCTGCTCGGGCACACCTGTGTGGTGCCCGCCGACTTCCTCACCGCGGTCGGGTTCAAGACCGTGCGGCCGCACCCGAAGTGGCCCCGGCTGCGCCTGGAGATCCGCTCGGCGCTGTCCTGGAAGGAAGACGTCGAAGCGGCCCTCGAACGGCTCCTGGGCCAGGTGACCATCACGACCGCGGAGCCGAGTACCGCGCGCGCTTGAGCCGAGTTATCCACAGAAACCGTCCACAAGGCAGGGGTTGTCCACAGCTTCCTGTGGACAACCCCTGTGTGTCGGTGACTATTCGGCCTTGGCGAGCTCGTGCGCGAGCACGTCGGCGAAGGTGAAGGTGCCCGTCGGCTGGTCGCCCTCGCCGAGCAGGTACAGCCGCTTCACGGCGATCAGGATGCCCTCGGCGACGATGTCGCGGAACGCCGGGTCGGACAGCTTCGCGCGGTCGCCCGGGTTGCTCAGGTAGCCGATCTCCATCCGCACCGCCGGGCACCGGGTGAGCCGCAGGATGTCCCAGGTCTTGGCGTGCGTCCGGCAGTCCAGCAGGCCCGTGCGAGCGGCCACCTCGCGCTGCAGGTAGCCGGCCAGCAGCTCACCCACGGTGGACGTGGTGCCCAGCCCGTTGCCCCAGTGGAACGACGCGATGCCCTGCGCGTGCGGCGAGGAGTTGCTGTCGCAGTGCAGCGACAGGAACAGGTCGGCGCCCGCGTTGTTGGCGAACGCGGCGCGCTCGGCCTCGGCCGGACCGTGGTCCGGGCCGCGCGAGATCAGCGCCTCCATGCCGGTGGCCTTCATCCGGCCCTCCAGCCGGCGCGCCAGGTCCCACACGATGTCGGCCTCACGCAGGCCGCCGATCTCCACCCCGGCGTCGGCGCCGCCGTGACCGGGGTCGATGACGATGCGCTTGCCCCGCAGACGCGGACCGGACTGGCGGACCTGCTCCTGCTCACGCAGCAGCACCGGGCGGCCACCGCGGGCACGCGGCGAGAGCTGACGCAGCGCGCGGACCGTCGCCGGGCCGCAGATGCCGTCGATGACCAGGCCGTAGTCGCGCTGGAAGCTGCGCAGCGCCTGCTCGGTCTTCGGGCCGAACACGCCGTCGGGGCGGCCCGCGTCGTAGCCCAGCTCGGTCAGCCGGTCCTGCAGCGCGAACACGTCGTCGCCGTGCACCGGCGAGGAGATCAGGTAGGCCAGCGGGCGGCTGCCCAGGTGGAAGGTCGCGCCGCGCAGCACGTGGTAGGTGGCCGGGCCCACGACACCGTCGATGAGCAGGCCACGGCGCTGCTGGAAGCCGCGGACGGCCCGTTCGACCTCGTGGTCGAACAGGTTGCCGGCATCCGGCCGGAGCAGTCCGATCGAGGCCAGCATCGACCTGATCTCAGCGACGTCGTCCCCGACGTCGCCGCGGCGGAGCACCCGCATGCACTCCTCGCTCTTTCCTTGGGCATCGATCGAAAACCGATGCGGCACAAACAGATATCGGGCTAGCCTCGGGTACCCATTCTGCCCTGAGAACTCTCCGTGACCGCGCAGGGCCGGTCGGTGCGTCATCCGGGCGGGTGGCATGGAAAAACCCGGGGGCCCGTCTCCAGAAGACGTTCACCCCCGGGTCGAGGTTGCCTGCGTCAGGCGAGCACGTCGGACAGGTCCGACAGGAGCGCGGCCTTCGGCTTGGCGCCGACGATCTGCTTCACCGGCTTGCCGCCCTGGAACAGGATCAGCGTCGGGATCGACATGACCTGGTAGTCGCGGGCGGTGCCCGGGTTCTCGTCGATGTCCAGCTTCGCGACGGTCAGCTTGTCCTTGTGCTCGGCGGCGATCTCCTCGAGCACCGGGGCGACCATCTTGCACGGCCCGCACCAGGTCGCCCAGAAGTCGACGAGAACCGGCTTGTCGCTGGTCAGCACGTCGTCGGCGAAGGACTGGTCGGTCACCTTGACGGTGTCGGACATTTCATCTCCCTAGTTCGGTACGGGCTTGCGGTCGGTCAGTTCGCGGAGCCGTAGCCGCCGCCCACCAGTTCGGGCGCGACCTCGGCGTCGGGGTTGCCGGCGTGCTCGGCCAGCCAGCGCTCGGCGTCGATGGCCGCGGAGCAGCCCGAGCCGGCAGCGGTGATGGCCTGCCGGTAGGTGTGGTCGACCAGGTCACCGGCGGCGAACACGCCCGGCAGGTTGGTGTAGGAGGTGCGGCCCTTGGTCAGGACGTAACCCTCCGCGTCCAGCTCGACCTGGCCCTTGACCAGGTCGCTGCGCGGGTCGTGGCCGATCGCGACGAAGAAGCCGGTGACGTCGAGCACCGACTCCTCGCCGGTGACCGTGTCCGCCAGCTTCAGGCCGGCGACGGTGGTGTCACCCAGCACCTCGACGACCTGCTTGTTCAGCGCCCACTTGATCTTCTCGTTGGCGCGGGCGCGCTCGAGCATGATCTTGGAGGCGCGGAACTCCTCGCGCCGGTGCACGATCGTCACCGATCGGGCGAACTTGGTCAGGAAGGTGGCCTCCTCCATCGCGGAGTCGCCACCGCCGAGGACGGCGATGTCCTGGTCGCGGAAGAAGAAGCCGTCACAGGTGGCGCAGGCGGAGACACCGCGGCCGAGCAGCTCCTGCTCACCGGGCACGTGCAGGTAGCGCGCCGCCGAGCCCATGGCGAGGATGACGGCCTTGGCCGCGTAGCGCGTGCCGTGGGCGGTGACGTACTTGACGTCGCCCTCCAGCTCGAGCTTCTCCACGTCCTCGGCGCGCAGCTCCGCGCCGAAGCGCTCGGCCTGCTTGCGCATCTCCTCCATCAGGTCGGGGCCCTGGATGCCGTCCCGGAAACCGGGGTAGTTCTCGACCTCGGTGGTGGTCATCAGTGCGCCGCCGAACTGGGAACCCTCGAAGACCAGCGGTTCGAGCTGGGCACGCGCGGCGTACACCGCGGCCGTGTACCCGGCCGGACCCGACCCCACGATGATGAGGTTCCGAACGTTTTCCGCTGCCACCCGTAGACCTCCGCTCGTCGTGACCTGCGTACCAGGCTCAACACGATCGTAGGGTCCGGTGTTCCCGAGGTGACACGCGTCGCCCGTGACGTGGAACGCGCCTACCCGATCACCTTGTCCACCAGCACCCCGGCGTCGTTCGCGCCGCAGGCCGGGGCGAACGCGACCAGCCGGAACTTCGCCAGCTGACCGGTGGTCAGCAGGGTCAGCACGGCCGGCTGCCCGTCGATCGAGCCCTGGCGGACCCCGATCGGCTTGGCGGTGTCGGCGAAGCCCGCGGCGGTCAGGCACGCCTGCAGCGCGTCGGCGTTGCCCAGCGGCCCGTAGTCGAAGGTGCCCTGCAGCTGGCCGACCGCGCTCGCGGTCTGGTCGCTGCGCAGGTTCAGCGGCGGTTGCGCGGCGCTCTGGCCCGGCGGCGGCGCGGCCACGTTGCCGCCCGGGGACGGCGAGGTGCCGCTCGGGATGGCGATCGCGACGGCGGCCACCGCGGCGGCGGCCACGGCCACCACCCCGCTGATCCAGCCGATGCGCTTGTTGCGGCGACGGCGGGCCGCGTCCAGGCTCACCACCGGCGCCACGCCGGACTGCTGCTGCGGGAACGCCCGCCGGGCCTCCTCGGCGATCGCCGCGTCCAGGCGGGCGGCGTACTCCGCGGGCATCGGCGGGACGTCCGCGCTCAAGCCGGCCAGGTCGGCGGTGGTCGCCTCCAGTGCCTCGATGATCGCGCGCGCCTCGGGATCGGCCTGCACCCGCGGCCACAACCGGGCGGCTTCGTCGTCGTCCAGGACGCCGGCGTGCAGGTCCGCGAGCAGGTCGACAGACCAGGGCGGGCCGGCGGCCTCGATCCCCCGACTCTCGTCCGTCATCGTCCCTCCCTCTCGCGCTGTGCCCCAGACCGGCCGCCGCGCTCCCGTTTGCTTTCGGAAGTTGGGACGTTCGCTATTGCATCCGGGTTCCGGAGATGGCCGAGAACTTTGGCGAGTTTGGCGCGGCCCCGGGCGCACCGGCTCTTCACCGTGCCCTCCGCGATCCCGAGCATCCGCGCGGTCTCGCTGACCGAGTACCCCTCGACGTCGACCAGCACGATCGGCATCCGCTGGTCCTCCGGCAGCTGCGCCAGCGCCTCCTTGATGACCAGCCGGGTCTCCCGGTCGGCCATCGAGTCGCGCGGGGTCGCCGGTTCGTTCACGCCGGTCTCGGGCAGTGGCACCGTCGGGCGGGCCTGCCTGCGCCGGACCCGGTCCAGGCACGCGTTCACCACGATCCGGTGCAACCAGGTGGTGACCTGGGATTCGGCGCGGAAGTTCGCGGCGGCGCGGAAGGCGGAGATGAAGGCGTCCTGGAGGGCGTCGGCGGCTTCCTCGGGGTCGCGCAGGGTGCGCAGAGCCACCGCCCACATGCGGTCCCGATGCCGCCGGACCAGTTCGCTGAACGCGTGCGGGTCGCCCGACGCGTGCGCCGCGATGAGGTCGGCGTCCGTTGGTGCAGCTGCGGTCACCCGCAGCACACTACTGGGCGGGCAGGAAGGTCAATTCGCCTATCTGGGACTGGTAGCCCTTGTCCGTGTCACTCAGCTGAGTGATCCAGATGATCACGTACTGCGCCTGCTGGGGCTGCGGAAGAGTGATGTCGGTGGTCTGCCCGTTCAGCGTGGCCGTGCCGACCACCCGGGTGTCGGCCAGCTCCGGGTTGCGCGAGTCGGCCACCCGGACCTCGATCGAGGTGCCCGGGCTGTCCGCGGCCACCGTGATCTTCGCCAGGTTGATCGGCTTGTCGAAGCTCGCGAGCAGCCCGACGCCCTCCTTGATGGCCGGGAACTGCTGCCGGTACTGGTCGGTCCGCCAGATCGTGCCCGGGTCGCCGTCCACGGTGTTGCGGGCGCGGCTGGTGTTGTCGCCGTTGCCGTCCGGGTTGTAGACCGTCACGCTCTCCGGCCCGACCGCAGCGCCGATCTGCGCCTGCCCACCGGTCGACGGGGGCGGGTTCGGCGACGGGTTGACCGGCGCCGACGCGGACGCCGTCGGGGTCGGGTTCGCCACGTTGATCGGCGGCCCGCCCGAGCTGGGGTCGTCCTGGAAGAAGCTGATCGCCAGCATGCCGAGCCAGGCCAGGATGGCGACCGCCGCGACGACCAGCACGGTGACGCCGAGCGCGAGCTTGCGCCGCCGCGCGCGGTCCTTGACCGGCTTCTTCGTCGTCCAGATCGTGCCGTCGCCGTCGGCCTCCATCTGGGCCTTGATCAGCTGGGTCCGCTCCTCGGCCTCGGCGGCCATCTCCAGCGCGCGCACGATCGCCACGCTGGTGCGGATGCCGCCCGGGCCGCCGTCCTCGACGGTGCGCACCGCCAGCGACGACAGCTCCTGCGGCACCGACGGCTGCAGCGAGCGCGGCGGCACCAGGCGCCCGTTCGGGGCGTGCGGCGCGGCCGGGATCGCGGCCGGCCCGCCGGGCAGCGGCCAGCGACCGGTGAGCAGCAGGTACAGGATGCCGCCGATGGCCTTCACGTCGTCGCGCAGCGTCGCGTCCGGCAGCGGGCCGGGGAAGGCCAGGCGCAGCGAGCCCTCGGTGGTCAGGCGCAGGCGCTGCGGGTGGTCCAGGCCGAGCACGAGACCGGAGTGGTGGGCCCGCTCCACGGCCTCGGCGAGCCGCTGCACCATCCGCGCCGCGGCGAGCGGCTGGACCGGCCGGTCGGCGACCAGGTCGATCAGGTCGGTGCCCTTGGTCCACTCGGTGACCACCACGCCCAGCAGGCCCTCACCGGAGGTGATGCCGTTGCCGAGGGTGAGTACGTCGAGCACGCGGGCGACCGCTTCGTGGTTGAACTTGGCCGCGTGCGTGGCGCGCTCGAGCGTCTTGCGGGCCTGACGTGCGGCTTCGGCGTCCGCGGGGTCGCCGACGAGCAGCGTCAGCGCGACGTCCCGCCGCAGCTGGCCGTCCCGCGCACGCCACAGGTGGGCGCCCGCCCGCTCGTCGATGCCGAACTGGGCGAGCAACCGGTACCGGCCGTCTCCGACGACGCTGCCCGGCGCGAGGGAGCCTCCCCTCGCGCGGACGCCCGTCCGGATCGGACCGGACTGCTCGCTCCGCTTCTCGTTCACCCCACGCTCTCTCTCCCGCGTCTGAGATCGAGGGTACGTGAACACGTGGGGTGAGACAGGGTTATCCGTGAGTGGTTCGTTACCCGCGCTTGATCAAACGGGTGATTCTCTTCGTGGCCGGCGCCAGCTCGTCCACCTTGAGCAGCGCGAGTACGCCGAACGACACACCCAGGCCGACGATGCCCTGCAGGATCAGCTTGATCCACGCGGTCAGCCGCTCGCCGAGGTCCGGGACCACCCAGCCGACCGCGATCGCGGCCAGCACGCCCAGCCCGCTGGCCACGACGGTGAACAGGATGACCCCGAGCACGCGCCTGCTGCGCAGGTTGCCCAGGCTCACCCACAGCCAGACCTGGCCCATGATCGCGCCGACCACGAACGTCAGCGAGTTCACCATCATCGCGCCGAGCACGATGTTCTGGTCCGACAGCAGCACCGGGCACAGGTACAGCAGCGGGATCTTGACCAGGGTCATCACGACCATGATCAGCGTCGGCGTGCGGGCGTCCTTCATCGCGTAGAACACCCGCAGCTGCAGCATGACCAGCGCGTACGGCAGCAGGCCGAACGCCGAGATGGCCAGCGCCTCGCCCAGCCGCGACGCGTCCGCGGTCGAGTTCTCCCCGCCGCTGAACAACGCGACACCGACCGAGGTGCCGATCACCGACATCACCGCGGCGATCGGCACGAGCATCACCGTGGAGATGCGGGAGGCGTAGGACAGGTCGGCGACCACCTTGCGGGTGTCGCCGTCGGCGGCGTTGCGCGACAGCCGCGGCATGATCGCGGTCAGCAGCGAGACGCCGATGACGCCGTACGGCAGCTGGAACAGCAGCCAGGCGTTGGAGTAGATCGTCACACCGCCCGGGTCACCGCTGGTCAGCACGCGGGTGTTGACGGTGAAGCCGATCTGGCTGACCGCGACGTAACCGAGGATCCACAGCGCGAGCCCGCCGAACTCCTTCATGCGCTTGTCGATGCCCCAGCGCCACTTGAACCGGAACCCGGTGCGCAGCAGTGGCGGCACCAGCATGACGGCCTGCACGACGATGCCCATGGTCACGCCGATGCCCAGCAGCAGCAGCTTCGGCTGGCTCATCTCGACCGGGTTCCAGGTGATCTCACCCGGGGTGAGCATGAACACGGCCAGCGTGAAGATCACGACCAGGTTGTTCACCACCGGCGCCCAGGCCGGCGGCCCGAAGATCTGCTTGGCGTTGAGGATCGCCGACAGCAGCGCGAACAGGCCGTAGAACAGGATCTCCGGCAGCAGCAGCCGCGCGAACGCCGTGGTCAGCTCGGAGCTGGTCTTGCCCGGGTCGCCGTCCAGGTACAGCGAGGTCAGCCACGGCGCGGCGGCCACCGCGACGATCGTGCCGATCACCAGCAGCACGAACGCCACGGTCAGCATCCGCTGCGTGTAGGCCAGACCGCCGTCCTTGTCGTCCTGCGACCGCACCAGCAGCGGCACCACGACACTGCTCAGCACGCCGCCGAGCAGCAGCTCGAAGACGATGTTGGGCAGCGTGTTGGCGATGTTGAACGAGTCGTTCACCACGCTGGTGCCGACCGCCCAGACCAGCATGATCTTCCAGAAGAACCCGGTGATCCGGCTGATCAGCGACGCGATCGCGATCCGGCTGCTGGACCTCGCCAGCGACGGCGCGGCCGGCTTCTCCGGCGCCTCGACCGGCGGGATGAACCCGGTGGCGTCGAGCCCCGGCCCCTCGCCGAACGACGTCGACGGCGAGGTCGAGATCCGCGGCATCATCCGCGTCGCGAGCGCGTCGTACGGGCGCAGCACGTCCGGGTCTGCCACCGGCCAGCGGTTGCCGCCCTGCACGCCGCTGATCCGCGGGATCAGCATGGTCGCGTCCGGGTCGTTCGGCGGCAACGGCGGCGCACCGAACGGCATGCTGTCCTGGTGGCGCGGCCGCTCCTGACGCCACGGCCGCACCGGCTGGCGGCGGTCGGGCGGGGCCTGGCGGCCGGTCGGCGGCGGTTGCCTGCGATCCGGCGGCGGTGGCTGACGGCGTGGCGGCTGCGGCGGCTGCGGCGGTGGCAGCTGGCCCTGCTGGCGGTTCACCTGCGGGGGCCGTGGCTTGCCCTTCGCCGCAGGCGGGATCCGGCGGGTCTGCTCCTGCCGAGCGCGATCCGGCGGCGGGCGCCGTGGTCCGCGGTCGGCGGGACGCTCGGGTGGCCACCCCGGGTCTCTGTCCAACGCGCGCCCAATCCTCGCCGGTCCGGTTCTGGTGCCCCAGAGTAGTCGGTCAGGCCTTGCGGGCCCGGACGCGACGGTAGATCTGCCGCGCGGAGAGCAGCACCAGGGCCGCGGCGCCGGCGATGGTGAGGACCAGCGTGACCACGCCGTACTCGTTGGACCGCAGCTCGAAGCGCGCCGGGTTGCCCAGCGGCGTGCCGCCGGGGGTGGTCAGCGAGACGGTCAGGTTGAACACACCGGCGCGCAGGGCCTCCGCCGGGATCCGCTCGCTGCCGCCGAGGCCGGCCGGCACCAGGCGGTCCGGCACCTGCTCGACGCGCAGGCCGGGCGTGTTGCTCAGCTGGATCCGCACCGCGATCTGCACCGGCAGCCGGTTGTTGAACGACACCGGCAGCGGCGCCGACCCGGACGCCATCGAGATCGGCACCGGCGGGGTGTCCACCGTGACGCGGCCGAGCAGGCCGTCCAGCTCGGCGCGGGCGTCGGCGGCCGAGGCCTCCGCGGCGCCCTGCCACGCGCGCCAGGCCCCCGACGTGCTGCGGACCAGCGCGAACCGCACCAGCCCGGCCAGCTCGGCCGGCTCCACCTGGGCGGCCGGGTCGATCTGCATCGCGCCCTGCAGGTCGGTCATCGTGGTCTCGATCGAGGACATCTCGTCGGTGACCGACGTCGGGGTCGCGGTGGCGAGGTCTTCGGAGTCGTAGCTCATCCGGGCACTGCCCGTGCTCGCGGTCGCCAGCAGCGCGGGCAGCGGCTGCGGGGCCAGCATGTTCCGGTCCACGAAGTCGCCGACGTTGCGCAGGAAACCGGTCAGCTCGTCCTGCGTCGCCGTCCACCGGCGGGGCGGCGCGACCAGCACCGGGCGGGACGTGCCACCGGCGAGCCCGCCGCGGAAGGCGAGCGCGGCCAGGCCGTTCTGGGTCGCGATGTCCGGGTCGTCCACCGGCGTGGCGGCGGTCACCTCGGTGCTGCCGGACGTGCCGGCCAGCCCGGACAGGACCAGCGAGTCGACCTGCTGGGCGCGCAGCGCGGTGCCGTCCAGCGTGACCGCGCCGGACGACTGGCTGCCGGTCGACGAGTCGACCGGGTCGGTGATCAGGGTGCGCACGCCGGCCGCGCTCAGCGCGGTCAGCGTGCTCTGGTCCAGCGCGCCGTCGGCCCACAGCACGCCGTTCTGCGGCGTCACGCCGAGCAGCTCCTGCACCCGGGCGCCGGTGTCCAGCGCGAACGGCAGCAGGTCACCGCCGCGGACCTTGGTCAGCGCGGTCAGATCGGCGTCGGCGTAGGGCAGCTGGACCACGCACTGCCCGGTGATCAGCTCCCGCAGCGACCGCAGCCACGTCTTCGCGGCCTCCGCGCCCGTTCCGCCGACGGTCCCGGTCCCGGTGCGGACCTGGTATCCGCGGGACATCGCGTCCACGGTGTCGAGCAGGTCGGGGTCGATGGCGTAGCAGAGCGCGCGGCTGAGCTGGGGGTCGTCGCGGACCGCGGCCGCCGACTCGACCAGCCCGTACAGCCGCCCGCCGGGACGCAGCTCGGTCGCCAGGACGTCGTCGGACAGCACCGCGGTGCCCCCCAGCGGCGCGGCCACGATCCGCGGCCGGGTGTCGGCGATCGGCCACAGCATCGTGAACGGGGCCGGCGAGCTGTTCTGGCCGGTCGCGCTCTTGCCCGGCGCGGACAGGACGGGCAGCAGCATGCTCATCGACGCCAGCCGGGCCGCGCCGCCGTAGGCCGGGGTGCCGTTGACGTTGACCAGCAGCGGGTACAGGCCCGCGCTGTTCACCCGCAGGTTGCCGCGCGTGCCGTCGAGCCGGACGGTGACGCTGAGCTGGGCGCTCTCCCCCGGATCCAGCGTCGCGGGCTCGACGTCCACCCAGTCGGTGCTCGACGCGGCGGCCGCGGCCGCGCCGCTCATCGCGGTGCGCACCTGGCGCTCGGTGGTGAGCCGCTCGCCCAGCTCGAGCCGGACCTGCAGGTCGCTGATCCGCCGGTCGCCCACGTTGGTGACGGTGCCGGTGACGTTGAGCGTCACCGAGTTCATGGTGATCACGCGCGGGTTGACCTGCGCCACGTCCAGCCGGAGCCGACTGGGTGCCTCGGTCTGGGCACTCCCCGTGACCGGGACGAACATCGCGAGGAGGAACGCAACCAACCCGGTGGCGGCGAACCGCTTCACTCCGACGCTCCTTCTGTCGCTCGCGTGTCGTCGTCGAACAGCTCCCGCGCCTTGCGCACCAGGGACCGCTCGTCGGTGTAGGCGAGCCGGGTCTCCAGATCGGCGATCGGCACCCAGGCCACCTCGGTGACCTCCGAGTCCTCGTCGGACAGCTCGCCGCCGGTGGCTTCCAGGAGGAAATGATGCACCGTCTTGTGCACCCGGCGTCGTTCGGCCACGAACCAGTAGTCGATGGTGCCCAGCGGCCGCAGCACGTCCGCGGAGATCCCGGTCTCCTCCTTCACCTCGCGCACCGCAGTCTGCTCGATCGTCTCGCCGTCCTCGATGTGGCCCTTCGGCAGCGACCACAGCAGCTTGCCGTGGCGGTCCAGCCTGCCGATGAGCACCGCGTTCTCCCGGGCGGGGTCGACCACCAGACCGCCGGCGGAGGTCTCCACGGAGGTCGTCATCCGCCGGCCGCGGCGGCGTCGCGACCGGCGTCGCGGCTTACCGCCGCCGGAGCGACCGGCCGATCCAGACATGCTGCGATGCTAGTGCGTGGCTGCCGATTCCGGCCGCTACTGCGTAGTTGACTGTTCACTCCTGGTCGATGGGTAGGCTGGTTCCTCGTGTCTGTCATGGTTGAGTCCACCCCCGAGGCGGTTCGATCCCGGTGAACGAACTGACCGCGAAGCGGAACGCGGTGACCGAGCTGATGCGGATCTCGCCGCTGGCCGACGAGCTGGCCGGGCTGTTCGCGAAGGCCGGGCACCGGCTGTACCTGGTGGGTGGCAGCGTGCGGGACGCGCTGCTCGGCCGCCTGTCCGCCGACCTCGACTTCACCACCGACGCGCGCCCGGAGCAGATCCTGAAGATCGTCCGCGGCTGGGCCGACGGGGTGTGGGAGGCGGGGATCGCCTTCGGCACCGTCGGCGTCACCAAGCGCGGCTCGACGCTGGAGATCACCACGTTCCGCGCGGACGTCTACGACCGGGTCAGCCGCAATCCCGAGGTGACCTTCGGGGATTCGATCGAGGGTGACCTCAAGCGCCGCGACTTCACGGTCAACGCGATGGCGATCGACTTGTCGACCAAGCAGTTCGTCGACCCCCACGGCGGCATGGATGCGTTGCGCCGGAAGGTGCTGGACACCCCCGCGACCCCGGAGGAGTCCTTCGCCGACGACCCGCTGCGCATGCTCCGGGCCGCGCGGTTCGCCGCCCAGCTCGGGTTCGATCCGGCGCCGCGCGTGGTCACCGCCATGACCGAGATGGCCGGCGAGATCCAGCGCATCACCGCCGAGCGGGTGCAGGCCGAGCTGTCGAAGCTGATGCTCGGCCGGTTCCCGCGGCGCGGGCTGGAGCTGATGGTGGACGCCGGGCTCGCGGAGCACGTCCTGCCCGAGGTGCCCGGTATGCGGCTGGCCATCGACGAGCACCACCAGCACAAGGACGTCTACCAGCACTCGCTGACCGTGCTGGAGCAGGCGATCGCGCTGGAACGCCGGGACGACCCGGACGCCGAGCCGGACCTCGTGCTGCGGCTGGCCGCGCTGCTGCACGACATCGGCAAGCCGGCCACCCGCCGGTTCGAGCCGGGCGGCGGGGTGAGCTTCCACCACCACGAGGTGGTCGGCGCCAAGATGGCCCGCAAGCGTTTGCGCGCCCTCAAGTACCCGAAGCAGATCATCGAGGACGTCGGCCAGCTGGTGTTCCTCCACCTGCGGTTCCACGGCTACGGCAAGGGCGAGTGGACCGACTCGGCCGTGCGCCGGTACGTGACCGACGCCGGTGAGCTGCTGCCGCGGCTGCACAAGCTGGTCCGCGCCGACTGCACGACCCGCAACAAGCGCAAGGCGGCCGCGTTGCAGCGCACCTACGACGAGCTCGAGGAGCGGATCGCGCGCATCCAGGCCGAGGAGGACCTCGCCAAGGTGCGGCCCGACCTGGACGGCAACGAGATCATGAAGATCCTCGGCCTGCCGCCCGGCCCGATGGTCGGCAAGGCGTGGAAGCACCTGAAGGAGCTGCGCCTGGACCGCGGGCCGCTCGACCACGACGAGGCCGTCGCCGAGTTGCGCCGCTGGGCCGCGGAGAACGGGCTGTAACTTCAGGGGGCGTCGAGACGACCGGGAGGTCGTGATGTCCCCACCGCGAGCGGCGAGTTACCTGGGCACCCTGCTGCGGCGCGGCGCGCCCGCGATGGCCGGTGCGACCGGCGGGCTGGACGACGAGATCGCCGATCCGGCGCCGGTGTCCCCGCTGGCGCGGATGCGGCGCATGGCGGGGCCGGTCGACCTCGCGGCGCGGGACAACCTGCTGCTCCGCGCCACCCGGTACGTCGCGATGGTCCCGCTGGTGTACCGCGTGCTGGCGGTGGCCGGGTCGCTGGTGGCGTTCCTCGCGGCCGGGCACGGCGGGGTGGCGCCGGTGGTGGCGGTCGCGGTGTGCTCGATCGCCCTGAACCTGTACGGGCTGCGGTGGTTGTTCCGGTCGGCGCCGTTCCACGGTCGCGGTGCGGCGCGGCTGCTGGTGCTCGACGTGGTGTTCACCCTCGCGGCCAACGTGGTGGTCGCGGCGACGGTGCCGTCGCCGGCCTTCGCGACGGCGATGGCGGTGCCGGGCAAGCACCTCCTGGGTGGGGTGGCGCTGCTGACGCTGGCGTTGGGCCTCGGGTACGGGTTCGGGCTGATGCTGGTGAGCATCCCGCTCGCCGGGGTGGCGTGGTGGCTCAACAGCGGCGTGTTCAACGTGAAACAAGCCTTCGCCGGGGTCGGGACGATCGTCGGCGTTCTGGTGACGGCGACCGGCGCGCTGGTGCTGCTCGGCCTCGGCACGCGGCTGGCGCTGGCGTACGGCATCCGGCACGGCCGTGAGGCGGAGCGCGCGCGGCAGCACCGGATGCTGCACGACACGGTGCTGCAGACGCTGGAGACGATCGCCCTGCCCGGCTCCGGCAGCAGCGAACACCAGTTGAGCGAGGTGCGACGGCTGGCCCGCGCGCAGGCGATCGAGGTGCGGCAGACGATCGAAGGCGCGGAAGGCAGCGGCCCCCTCGGGGAGAAACTGGCGGCCCTGGCCGCGGAAATGGCCCGCGATGGCCTGCGCGCCCAGCTGGTCATGGCGGAGCTGGACGCGGACACCCTGACGGAGGTCCGGCAGGCCGCCATCCGCGACGCGGCCCGCGAGGCGCTGCGGAACACGTTGAAGCACTCGGGAACCGACCGGGTCGTCGTCCGGACCGAGGAGCGGGACGGCGGGGTGGCGGTGATCATCCGCGACCACGGCGCCGGCTTCGACGAGGCGGACCGCCCGCCGGGCTTCGGCATCAGCGAGTCGATCACGGCGCGCCTCGCGGAGGCAGGCGGCCAGGCGCGGGTGGAGTCGAGCCCGGGCAGCGGAACTCGCGTGACGCTCTGGATGCCGCGATGATTGACGGGGTATCGCGCGGTATGGCGCGCTCGCGCTGAAAGGGGCTGATTCCGGGTGGATAACTTGCCGCGCATGACCGAAGAACAGAAGGACACCCGGAGGCTCGCCATCGAAGCACTGGAGACCGCCCGCGAAGCCCGTGTGCTCGCCGTCGCAGCCTCGAAGGAAGTCGGCGACGTCTCAGCTCAGTTGAGAGGGCACATCACGGTGCTCCACGCGCTGCGCGAAACCCAGCTCGAGCAGGGCGCTCGGTTGGATCGACTCGAACGGAAGGTGGACGAGGGCTTCGCGCGGGTGGACGCGAGGTTCGAGCAGGTGGACCTGCGGTTCGAGCAGGTGGACGCGAGGTTCGAGCAGGTGGACCGGCGGTTCGAGCAGGTGGACGCGAGGTTCGAGCAGGTCGTCGACCAGATGAACGCGAGGTTCGACCAGCTGACTGCGTTGATCAAGAGCAGCAAGCGCTAAAGCCGCTCCAACCCGCCCGTCTCGACGTGGTGCCCGACGGGGTGCGGCAGGAAGTACGCCACCGCCCCGCCGGGCATCGTTCCCCACGGCTGGGTCACGCCGGTCAGCACGCGGACCGCGCGCGTCACCCGGTACCGCGCCCGCTGACCCTCCCGCTCCGGCAGCAGCGACGTCTCCGGGAACCGCGCCGTCTCGTCGTGCACCAGGTTTCCGGCCTCGCCGCCGAACCGCACCAACACCGTTCCGGCGGGCAGCGTGATCAGCCGCTTCGCGCGGTAGAAGGTCAGCGGCGGCTCACCGCGCAGCGGCGCGATCGGCCAGTCGCCCTCGTCGTCGACCACGCGCACCGGGTACAGCAGCAGCGATCCGAGCAGGAACCGCGCCGCCTCCTCGACCCGCGCGAACGCCGCCGGCTCCGCGCCGTCCGGGCCGGTGACCTCCCAGCTCGACTCCGTCCGCCGCAGGCTCCACGCCCCCTCGGCCCGCGCGCCGATCCGGTACGCCGACGGCGCGATCCCGTACTCCGCCAGCCGCCGCTCCAGCACGGCCAGCACCTCCGACGCCCGCAGCCCGTACGGCGGGTCGCCGCCGCGGTCGGTCAGCGTGACCGCGTCCACCTCACCGGCCTCGGGCTGCGGCGGCAGCGGCCTGCCCAGCAGCTCCGCCTCCGCCGCGGCGAGCACGTGCGCCGGCACCGTCGGCACCCGGTAGCCCTGCGCCCGCACGTGCGCGGCCAGCTCCGGCTGCGGCGGCAGACCGTATTTCCGCAGGTAGTGCGGCACCGCCGCGGCCCAGATCCACACCCCGTCGGTGTGGAAGGCGTCGGGCACGTCCGGCGGGATCGCCGGCGCGAACAGGTCGGGCAGCCGGTTCGGCCGGGCCACGGCCACCGGCGCCCGGTAGAGGTAGTCGAACAACGCGCGGGCCTCGTCCGGCGGCAGGGCCTGCCGGTTGACCACGGGCGGCTCGCCGGGCCCGTCGACGACGGCCGCGTGCCGGAACGCCACGTCCACCGGCAGCCCGGCCTTCGCCGCGAGCCAGTCCGGGACCTGCTTGCGGTCCCGTGGGAAGTGCTCCAGCTCCGCCTCGTACGCCCGGGCCGTCGGACGCCCCGCCGGTGACTGGCGCCAGTTCGGCTCGGCGGCGGAGTCGTAGTCGAACGTGAACTCGGCGGGCGCGACCAGCGTCAGCGTGCCCTTGAACCACGTCCCGACGCCCGGCTGGTACATCGCGGCCCGCAGGTCGCTGAACAGCTGCCCGAGCCGCGGCGACGCGGGCAGCGACACCGACTCGCCTTCGCCGGCCGCGCGGATCTCGATCTCCGCGTAGTCCCCGACCTGGCGGAACTGCGCGGCGATCCGCTCCCAGCCGTCCGGCACGACGTCCCGCAGCAGCCGCGCGATCTGGCGCACCAGCTCCTGCGGATCCCCGGCGCCGAGTTGTCGCGCACCGGCGGCGAAGTCGTGCCGCTCCTGCCAGATCGCGGTGATCTCGGCTTCCGTGGCCTCGACGCTGAACTCACGCAGGCCGAGCTGCTGCGCCCGCACCTCGTCGGTGCCGTTCCAGCGCAGCGTCAGCCCCTCGCCCGGGGCGACGCGGTAGATGTCGTCGTCGAACAGGCAGTGCGTCTGCAGGCTGAACGTCGCGGCGACCTCGGCCTCCGGCAGGACCTTCGCCGGGCGCCCGGAGTACTCCTCGTCGAAGTCCGGCGGAGCGTCCTCGCCGGGCGGGGTCACGAGCAGCACGGTGCCGTCCGCGCTGGAGCGTTGCGCCGGGAAGACGCGCCCCTGCCACACGGCGTACAGCCCGTCCGGCCGCTCCGCCAACTCCACTCGATACCGCACGACCGTCAGTCCTTCGGATACCGCTGCGGCCAGGTCTCCTGCAACGACCTGCTCCGCGCGACGCCGTACAGGTTGAAGTACAGGTAGACGTCGTTGGCGAGGTTGTCCAGCAGCCCCAGCGGCGTCAGCGCCCCGACCAGGTCCGCGGGCAGGCCGAACACCCCGACGCGGGCGCCGATCAGCGCTCCGGTGAGCGCGGCGGTGAGCGGCGGGTCGGCCGACTGCAGGCCGGCGACCTGGATCGCGGCGAACGGGTCGTGGTGCCGCTTGGCGGCGGCGAACACGGCCCGGCCGGCCACCGCGAGCGGGCTCGCCGGGTCGCCGAGCGTCTCGATCTGCTCGGCGTCCGGGATGTCGCGGCCGTCGCGCAGCGCGAGGACGATCGCGGCGATCTCGTCGAACGGCGCCTGCCCCGACTTCCGCAACTCGCCCAGGACGGCGTGGAACGGCCACGGCGGCTCGCCGTTGACCAGCACCTTCCTCAGGATCCGCACGAGGAGTTCGATCGCGGTGGCGGTCTCGCCGTCGGCGCCGGTCAGTGCCCGCGCCACCGTCAGCTGGTACGGCAGGCCGGTGCTCTCCAGCTCCAGGCCAGCGGTCATGGTCGCGGCGAGCACGGCGGTGAGCGGGTTCGGCGGCGCCTCCGGACCGGCCCCGAGCGCGACCGCGAGCCAGCTGTCCGGCTTCGGCGCGGGCGGGAACCCGGGCGGCAGGTCGCCCGTGGCGTTCATGAACGGCAGGCCGCGCAGGACGGTTTCGGTGTGCCGCAGCATCTGCCGGGTCATCGGGCCGAGCACGTCACCGTTGCCCAGGGCGAGGCACTCCCCGACGGCGAACCCGACGTAGGCGCCGACGACGCGGTGCCACGCGAACAACCCCGACGGCGTGCCGGTGTCCTGGAACTTGCCCATCGTCCACGGCCGCGGCGCGGGCCGTCCGCTGTCGTCGTAGTGGTTGACCAGGCCGTTCCCGGCGAGGTCGGCGGGCCACTCGACGGGCCGGCCGTCGTGGCGCAGCCGCAGGTTGCGCACCCACCGGGCGTAGGCACGCGCGTAGCGCTCGCACTCGTCGGCGCTGAGTTCGTACCCGTTCTTCCGGGCCCAGCCGGCGACCGCCGTGAGCCGCTTCACGACCAGTTCGCCGCCCAGCTCGTACTCGGCGCCGAGGCGGGTGGCCAGCTCGGTGACGTGCGGCGAAACCTCGGGCGCGACCTCGTCGGCATATCGACCCGGCTCGGGCTCGATGCCGCTGATCTCCTCCGCGAAGTCGACGGCCATGGACAGGGCGTGCCCGGGATCCAGGTCCAGCCGGGTCTCTCCCGAGCCGGGCCGCAGCAGGTCACGCGGCCGGATCCGGCGCCACCGGTGGATGCCGGCCGGGATCGTGACCGTCGCGCTGTAGGCCGGGATGACGACCCGGTCGTCGCGGGTTCGGCTGCGGACGGGCTCGCCGTCACCGCCCAGCGGAACGAGGACCTCGCAGTCGAGCAGCTGCCGCCGCAGGGTCGCGTCGTCGATCCAGCCGACCCGGCGCATGCCCATCAGCTTCGCCGCGGGCGTGGTCGCCTTCGGACCGCCGAACCACTCCGGACCGGGCCGGTGCGCGGGGTTCTCCCGGACGTTGCCGGTCGGTTGCTCGCGCTCGTCGACCTCGATCCACCGCACGATCGCCGGCTCAGGTGTGGCGAGCCCGGGGAACTCGTTGCGCCGGAACTCGGGGTCCAGCACGGTCTTCCAGTCGGTGAAGTGCTGCACCGTCACGGCCGGATCGCCGGATAGCGCCGAAGCCATCGCTGTCCTTCCTCCCCCTCCGGGATCCCCTCGAACCGGCGGGTGACGTCGGTGACGACCCGCTCGATCAGCGGTTTGAGCTCCAGCTGGTCCACCCACTTCGGCGGCAGGCCGGGCACGCCGTTGCGGGCGCCGACCAGCGCACCGGCGATCGCCCCGGTCAGCGCGCTGCGCCCGGAGTGGTTCACCGCGCGCAGCAGCGCGACCTCGGGGTTGTTCTCGAACCCGGTCACCGCGGCGAGCGCGCGGCCCAGGACGGACGGGGTGTCGCGGCCGTCGCCGACCTCCTCCGGGTCGGGGAGGTAGTACATCCCCTGCTCCGGAATGGCGATCAGCGACCGCGCGGCCAGGTCACGCACCGCGTCCCAGCCGGGGCCCTCCCGGTCCCGCAGCACGGCACCGGCCGACACCCACAACGCCGGGCTGAACTCGCGCTCCAGCGAACGCTCGAACAGCAGGCCGAGGAAGACGGCGAAGGTCAGGTCGCCCTCGTCCGATTCCGGCAGCGCCGCGAAGGCCCGGACCGCCGCCTCGGACGCGCCGAAGGGCACCTCGCCCCGGCCGCCGATGGTCAGCACCCCGGGCAGGGCGCCGAGCAGGACCGCGGGGCCGGAGCGGAGGTCGGCCGGATCGGGGTCGCGGACGGCGTGCAGCTCGTCCAGGTTCGGCAGCCACCCGTCGATGCCCGGCACCGTCTCGCCCTGGGTGTGCAGCCACCGGGTGGTCGCCTCGCGGGCCGCGTCGGCGCCGCCGCGCAGGACGGCCTCGGTGAGGAACAGCAGCCGCTGGGTGAGCGGGCCGATCCGCCCCGGCGCGGAGAGATCGGTCAGCTGGTCCGGACCGTGCGCGCGCACGATCTCCTCGCGGCTGAGGCGGTCGACCGGCGCGCCGAGAGCCTCGCCGAGCGCGAAGCCGACGTACGCGCCGAGCAGCCGCTGCCAGCTGAAGTTGGTGTCCTGCCCGACGTCGGCGAACTTGCCGAACGAATCGACGCGCAACGTGGGCCTGCCGTCGTCGTCGTACCCGGGGGTGAGGCCGAACGCGGCGGGGTCGTATGGCGGCCGTGGCGGCAGCGCCATCGCCATGCGCCGCACCCAGGAGCGTCCCGTGACCACCCGGTAGCACTCGTCCCCGGTCAGCTCGAAGCCGTGGGCGCGGGCGCTGTCCCCGGCATCCACCGGCGGCTCGACGGGCTCGGGCAGGCCGATCCGCGCCGCGGTGTCGGTGGCCCACCGCGTCAGGTCCGCCGAGGCCTCCACGCACTCGCCGGTGACCTCGATCTTGTCGCTGTAGCGCGGGAACTCCGCGTGCGCCGCGCGGATCTCCTCGGTGGTGACCTCGACCGGCAGCTGCCACGGACCGTGGATGACCAGGTCGGCCTCCGGTACGTGGCTGAGGAGGGTGACCGGGTCCAGCCAGAACCACTCCCGGCTGCCCGGCGGGAAGAAGCGCGACGACGTCCACAGCTCGACCCGGCGGCGACCGTCCGTTGTGGACTGGTGGCGCACGCGGCCGTCGGCCAGCGGCACCAGCACGCTCTCCTCGAGCAGGCCGAGGACGAACTTCCGCTGGTCCAGCCAGCCGACGTGGCGGAACTCGACGAGGGAGTCGAGCGTGGTCCACGGCATCGGGTAGCCCCGGCGGCTCGGCCCCGTCCGGTACTCGGGGTTGGCGCGGGTCTCGCCGGTTTCCGTGCCGTCCGGCAGGTAGCGCCGCCAGCCCATGATCGCCGCCAGCGGCACGGCGAGGCGGCCGAGGCCGGAGCCGGCGTACTCGGGGTCGACCATCTCGGCCCAGTGGTCGCGGCCCGGGTACTGGGCGGGAATGCTGAGCCCGCCGAAGATCGGGGACGCGTGGCGCAGATCGCCCTCGGGGTCCCGCACGATCAGGGCCGGGGGCGGGACGATCCGCTCGCCGGGGTCGCCGCCGTCGAGGAACGCGGCCGAGTTGTAGGGGACGTACCAGCCTTCCGGGCGCCGGACGAGGTTCGCCTGGTCGACGCGCAGGTCCGCGCTCGGCCCGTGGACCTCGCGCAGCCACTCCTCGACCTTCGCGACCGCTTCTGCCGCTTCCACTACTCGATCCTTTCCAGGCTTCCGTCGGCCACGTGCTCGCTCAGCGGTTTCGGCAGGACGTACGCGACGCCCCCGCCGGGCAGGTTCGCCCAGGGGATCGCCACGCCGATCACGACCGCGAGCGTGCGCCGGAGCCGGTAGCGCCGCTCCTCGCGATCCCGCTCGATCGGCAGCGAGGTCGCGGCGAAGCGGGTTTCGTCGTGGTGGACCAGGTTGCCGCTCTCGTCGCCGAAGCGCAGCACGACCGTGCCGGCCGGCAGGCGGACCACGCGCTTGTTGCGCAGCAGGGTCAGCGGCGGGTCACCCTCGGCGGGCTGGATCGGCCAGTCCGCCAGTTCGGCGGAGGTCTCCAGCGGCGTTTCGGCACCGCCCGTCATCCGCGCCGGGTGCAGCAGCAGGGCGCCGAGCAGGTGCTGCGCCGCGTCCTCGGCGCGCTCGAAGTACTGCGGGCGTACCGGCGCTCCACCGGCGTAGCGCGCGACCTCCCAGCCGCGGTCGGTCGGGTTGAGGCACCACGCGCCGTCGGCCCGCGACGCCAGCCGGTAGGCCGCGGGCCACACGCCGTGCTCCGCGAGCCGCTGCGCCAGCACCACCAGCAGCGCGGGGTCCTCCAGCGCCGGATCGGTGCGGGTCTCCAGCTCGGCGGCGATGTCCCCGGTGGTCGGCAGCGCCTCGCCGGGATCGGCCTTGGGGCGGGACCGGCTCAGCAGGTCGGCGGCCGCGGTGCGCCGGGTCAGTTTGTCGACGTACGGCGGCTGGAAGTCCTGGTCGCGGATGTGCGTGAGGAAGTCCGGCTCGGGTGGCGTGCCGTACTTGCGCAGGTAGTGCGGCACCGACGCGTGCCAGATCCAGGTGCCGTCGGTGTGGTAGCTCTCCGGCACGTCGGATTCGGTGCCACCGCTGAAGATGTCCGGCCCGAGACCGCTGCCGACCAGCACCGCGGGCTGGCGTTCCAGGTACCGCAGGAGCGCGGGCACCTCGTCCGTGGGCACCGGCGGACGGCCCATGACGGGCGCGTCACCGTCGGCGTAGGAGTCGACCACGCGGGCGTGCCGGAACTTCGTGCCCAGCGGCAGTCCGGCGGCGCGGCGCCACCAGTCCGGCAGGTGCTCCGGGTCGCGGGGAAACGCTTTCAGTTCGGCCTCGAGCGCGGCGGCGAGGTCGTCCGGCGGGGTCTGCCACCACGGTCGCGCGGTGGTGCTGACGTCCAGGTCGAACTCGCCGGACGGGTGCAGCGCGTAGCGGGCCTGCAGCCAGGCGCCCACGCCCGGCTCGTACATGGCGTCGCGCAGCTCGCCGAACACCGCGGTCAGCTCGGCCGGTGCCGGGTAGGCGTGGCCGGAGCCGCGCGTGAACGCGATCGGCTCCAGCTCGGTGTGGTCGCCGACCTGGCGGAAGTGCAGCTCGATCCGTTCCCATCCGGACGGCGCGTCGGCACGGGCGAGCGTGCCGATGCGCACGAGCAACGGACGGTGCGGCTCCATGCTTGCCGTCGCCTCCCTGCGCATCTCCGTAGTGCCGCTCACTGTAACCAGCTCACGCGAGGATGGAGGTGCACGGGAAACCAGCCTGCTGCGCCTCCCACATGCCGAAGGTGCGCCGCTGCACCGAGGCGATGAAGGACTCCTCCTGCGCGGTCAGCGAGCGGCCCTCTTCCTTGGCCTGCTTGCGCATCCCGTCGACGGTGGCGTACAGCGCGAACACCGGGCCCTCGCCCCGCAGGTAGAAGGCGCGCTCCCGCTCGGTTTCGGCGATGAACTCGGATTCGGTCAGCGCGCGGAAGTTCGACGGCAGCTCGTCCTGGAGGACCTTCTCCAGGTGCGCGCTGTTCTCCTCGAACTGGCCGGTGCGCACGTTGAGCAGGAAACCGGTGAGGTTGCCGTCGCCGTCGCGGTCGACCTTGTAGGTCTTGTTGAAGCACTTGAAGTACTGCGGCGTCGGGATCTCGACGACGTCCTCGACCAGGGGTTGCTGGGGCCCGTCGAGCTTGCGGTGACTGCCGCCCCGGCTCGTGCCGGCCGCGCCTGGTGCGGGCATGCCCGGCAGCGGCGGCATCATGCTCACCGCGCCGACCGTGCCGTCGGATGTGCGCACCTGCATGTCCAGCGGGCCACCCTGGGCGAGGCGGTCGTCGGCGGACAGGACCTCCAGACCCGGGGTGCCGGCGAGCTGCGCGGCGGCGCGGTAGGCGTCGTCGGCGCTGCCGACCTGCATGCCGGCCGACGCCAGCCCCGTCAGGCGGGAGGCGTCGCCGTCGAAGCCGGCGAGGTCGCGCTGGAGCTCGTCCCAGCTGGGCGAGGACGCGGGGACGGCGGTGCCCCCGACCGCGTTGGCGATCCCGCCCAGCGCCGAGTCCAGCTCCTGCCGGGCGGCCGCGGCCCGCGCGAGCTGATCGCGCAGGTAGGCGTCGGAGTAGGCGGGGTCGGCGGCGCGCGAGTGGTCGAAGCCGGGCTGCAGGTGGTCGCCGATGCCGGCGGTGCTGGCCGGGCTGCCCGGGGTGGCCGGTGGGTAGCCGGCCGGCTGGGGCTGCTCGGGTTGCTGCGGGTGGTCTCCCGGGGTGATGCCGAAGTTCGCCTGGACGTGGTCCGGGATGTTCGGCATCGGCAGCTGCTCTTCCCAGGCTTCCTCGACCACCGGGATCGCGTCCGGGTAGGTGATCAGGTTGACGAGGAGGCCCAGGTTGGTGAGCAGCAGGCGCCGGAGGCCCGGGTTGTTGTCGACGGCGTCCCGGAGTTCGGGGTGCTCGTCCAGCAGCCGCCGGAACGCGTCGTCGATCCGCATGGTCTGCCCGTCGACGACGACGGTGTCATCGCCCGGCGCCAGATCGTCGGCGGTCCGGTCCGGCTCGTCGCTGCGCCGTTCCGGTTCGGGCGCGTCGTCCCGCGACGGTTCCGGCTCGGCGGGGGTGCCGTCGCGGGTGTGCTCGGGTTCGGCGGGGGTGCCGTCGCGCGACGGTTCGGGCTCGGCCGGTGTCTCGTCGCGGGCGGGTGCCGGTTCCGCCGGTGCGTCGTCGCGCCGGAGCTCCGGTGTTTCTCGCCGGTCGGGGTCCGGAATTCCGTCTTCCGGAAGCCCCGCGGCCTCGCCAGGTGCGTGCGGGCGTTGCGGGTTGACCGGCACGTCCGGCGCGGTCACCTGCGGCGACTGCCCATGGGCCACCCGCGGATCGACCGGCGGCTGCTGGTGCACCGGCGCCTGGGGCGGCTGCTGGACGGGCGGCTGGTGCTGCACGGGGGCCTGCTGAACCGGCGCCTGCTGAACCGGCGCCTGCTGCACCGGCGGCTGCTGCACCGGCGGCTGCTGCACCGGCGGCTGCTGCACCGGCGCCTGATGGGGCATCGGTGGCTGCTGCACCGGCGCCTGATGGGGCATCGGCGGCTGTTGCACGGGCGGCTGCTGGTGCTGCACCGGCGGCTGCGGCTGCTGATGCACCGGCGCGACCGGCCCCACCGTGATCGGTGTGGTCGGCGTCGGCGCGCCGTGCTGCAGCGGCGTCGTCGGCGTGTGGTGGACCTGCGGGATCTGCTGCACCGGCGGGTTCGGCACGGTCGGGGCAGGCGTGTGCGGCGCCTGCGACGACCCGTACGGCAACGCCATCTGCGGGTTCGCCGCGACCCCGTTGCTGGTGGCGAGCGACCCGAACGGCAGGAGGCTGACGCTCGTCGGCTTGGTCGGCAGCTCCATCAGCCCGCCGTTCTGCGGGTCGATGAACGTGACGCCTTCGGGCGTGTTCACGGCCAGGGCGACGTGCGCCGCTTCCGAACCGTCCGGTTGCTTGAACGACACGTAGATCACGCTGTGGTCGCCGTGCCGCATGTTCGCCACGTGCGCGATGGCGTTGTCGTAGGTGCCGATCCCGTCCACCCACCTGGCGCCGAGCTGGTCCTCCAGCCACTTCATCCGGTCGAAGGCGCCGAGGTCCCTCGGCAGAACCGGATCGGCCTGCGAGTCGATCCCGATCAGCCGCTGCGCGTACGCCACGACACAGCGGCTGCAGTTGTGCCAGTAGCCCTTGTCGACGGCGTTCGGCACGTTGCGGTTCGGGTTGACGTTCGGCAACTCCGGGTGCCGCGCCGCGACGTAAGCGCCCTCGTGCGGGCCGGCCGTGCCGGCGTGGATGGCGGGCAGGCTGTGCAGCCCCGGCGTCGCGCCGGCCAAGTTCGACCAGGGCACCAGCTGGTTCTGCAGCAGCGGCACGTTCTGGTGCACCGGCGGGACGGGCTGGTGCTGGAACGGTCCCTGCTGCGGGTGCTGGAACGGCCCTTGCTCCTGGTAGGGCGCTTGTGGCCCCTGATGCTGCTGGGGCCAGCCCTGTTGCGGCGGCGCCGACTGGTAGGGGTTGTGCACGGGCGCCTGGTGCGGTGCGCCCTGCCCGTACTGCTGCGGCGGCGGCGCCTGGTACGGATTGTGGACCGGCGCCTGCTGGTACGGCGCGCCCTGGCCGTACTGCTGGGGCGGCGGCGCCTGGTACGGATTGTGGACCGGCGCCTGCTGGTACGGCGCGCCCTGGCCGTACTGCTGGGGCGGCGGCGCCTGGTACGGGTTGTGCATCGGCGCCTGCTGGTGCGGCGCGCCCTGCTGGTACTGCTGCGGGGGCGGTGCCTGGTTCGGGTGCGTGGGCTGCTGGTACGGGTTCTGCACGGGCGCCTGGTGCGGTGCGCCCTGCCCGTACTGCTGCGGCGGCGCCGACTGGTACGGGTTGTGCATCGGCGCCTGCTGGTACGGCGCGCCCTGCTGGTACTGCTGCTGGGGCCAGCCCTGCTGCGGCGGCTGGTTCGGGTGCGTCGGCGCGGGCTGCTGGTACGGGTTGTGCATCGGCGGCACCTGGTGATGCGGCGCGCCCTGCCCGTACTGCTGCTGCGGCCAGCCGTGCTGAACCGGCGGGCCGGCCTGGTGCACGGGTGCGCCCTGGTGGGGTGGCTGCTGCTGGTGCCCGTGCGTCGCGGGGGGTTCCTCGGAGCGGCGGAACGGGTTCCAGCCGCCGGGCTGCGGCCGTTCGCCGTCCAGCCGATTGCGCAGCGCGCTGCCGTCGCCGGCGTTCCAGACCGGCTCGGTGCGTGCGGGTCCCCCGCCGAGCAGCTCGCTGATCCGGTTGACCGGCGGTTCCGGCTGGGCGGCCGGCGTCGGCTCGCTCTTGCTGGACAGCGGCGTGCCGTCCCCGGTGTGGGTCTGCATCAGGTGCACACCGGACGGGTTCGGCGGCAGGTCGGCGAGCCGGTTCGTCATCGGGTCGACCAGCGCCACGCCGTGCTCGGTGTTGACCACGCTGAACGCGCGCTGACCATCCGGCGTGTCGACCGACAGCACGGCCCGCGAGCCGACCGGCTGCCCGGCCATCTCACGCACCACGCTGTTGTAGTCCGGCAGCTGGTGGAACTCGCCGCGGAGCTGCCGGGACAGGAAGTCCCTGCCGCGCGGGTCATCCGGCCTGCCCGGCTGTGCCTCGGCCTCGATGCCTTCCATCCGCAGCTCGAACGCGAGCACGGACTCGGCCGAGTTGTTCCGGTAGGCCTCCGGCATGCCGTCGGCGTAGTAGCCGCGGGTGTTGACGTCCGCGATCTCCGGCAGGTGCTCGCGGAGGAACCGCACCTCCTGGTGGGCGTTGCGGGTCGGGGCGCTGGGACCGGTGGTCTGGACGCGCGGATCCACGGGATCCGTGCTGCGCGCGTGGATCGCCGGCTCACCCACGACGTCGGACGACCGGCGGATGTCGCCCCAGCCGTTCGCCGGCTCGCCGATCTTCGGGGGTTCCGGCGTCTCCGTCTTGGGGCTGGTCTCCGGTTCGGACTTCGGCGGGGTGTCCGGCACCGCGGCCTCGCCGCCCACCATCCGCGCGAAGCCCCGCCTGGACGCGGCCTCGATCTCCGCTGCCTGGATTTCGGCCAGGTCGCGGTTGCGGTCCATGTGCTGCTTGGCGGCCTCGGGCGGGAGGTAGCGCGGGTCGTCCGGCGTGATCTCCTCGAGCCGGATCACCCACTTCTTGCCGCCGCCGGGGGTCTCGACCTCGATCTTTTCCTTGACGACGAGCTGGGTGCCGGGCTTGTACAGGACCTCGTGTTCCGCCTTGTTCGAGGCCATCGACTCGATGTAGCGACCGGTCTTGCCCTCGATGATCATCTCGACGTCGCCGGGCCACTTCGCGGGGCCCAGATCGGCACGGCTCGAACTGAGGAACTGCGACTCGACCACGACGGCACCGAGTTCGTACCGGCTCGCGACGATGGCCGCCGCCTCGCCGCGCACGTTGACCCGGCGCACGGTTTCGCCCTGGTGGGTCGGCATTTCGTTCAGGCCGGAGACGAGCGCACGGACCATCGGCATGACCTCGTCGAGGTTCCGGCCGGTGCGCAGGGCCTCGTTGATCGTGGCGAAGACCGCGCTCGAGGTGTAGCTGTGCACGGCGTAGGCGCCGTTGTCGGTCATGTGCCGCAGAGCCGCGTCCAGGTCGCGCATCGCCAGCGCTTCGAGGAACTCGTGCTCGTGGGTGAGCCGGCCCGTGCGCTCGTCGACGATGCCGGTCTCGAGCTGGGCTTCGCCGAGGGCGTCGAAGTCGGCGCGGTCGTGGGTGCGGAAGTTCGGGTCCGCGATGTACGGCTCGTCGACCACCGGACGGTCGCGCTGGGGCGTCGCGTCGTCGGGAGCCCGGTCCGGTTGGGGTGCGCTGTCGTGGTGGGGCGGGCGCTGATC
>NZ_PQHW01000030.1 GCF_003385215.1 Amycolatopsis thermalba
CCCCGATCTTTTGTGGCCCCGCCCCCCTCTTTTGCCGGGCGGGCTTCGCCCATCGATGAACGGTCCATTCATCCCTTCACGAACGGCCCTCTCGCGCAGCCGGGCGCGTTATTGGTCCTCTCGCGCATCTGCAGGTGGCCCGCTCGTCGCCTCGCGACCGGTCCACCCACCGCCTCACGCCCGGTCCACCCGCAGGCTCACGCCCGGTCCACTCGCAGGCGCATGAGTGGCCTTCTCGCGTGTCCGTGAGTTGCCCTCTCTCGCAACCGGGCGCGTCACTGGTCCTCTCGCGCGGCGGTGGTTGGTCACTTCGCCGCCACACGATTGGCCCTCTCGTAGGTTCGCGAGGGGCCCCTCGGGGGCGCACGGCTGGTCACTTCATACTTCTGCGGTTTGTCATCTCATGCCGTCGTGTTCGCCCCTCGACAAACGGCCCCCGAGAACCGTGCCACGCTCACCGCGGCTTCAGCAGGTACTCCACCGTCGGCCGCAGTTCGTCCGCCGTCGGGGGCTCGTCGTCGATCAAGCCCTGGATCAGCAGTCCGTCGATCCCCGCCAGGAACACCCGCAGCGCCACCAGGTCGTCCGGGCGCACCATCGTCGTCAGCACGTCCAGCCACCGCCGCGCGGCGGGTCGCAGCTCGGGCCGTCGCGCGGCCAGCAGGTACAGCTCGTACTCCGCCATCGTCCGGCCGCGCCGCGGGCCCAGCGCCTCGGCCAGCAGCGTCGCCACCTCCGAAGCTCCCCGGCTGCCCCGCGAACGCGCCCGGTCGATCGTCCAGTACACCTCGGTCGCCATGTCGCGGGCGCATGAGATCAACGTGGCGATCAGCAGATCGTCCAGCGTCTCGAAGTGGTACGTCGTCGACGTCGTCGGCACCCCGGCCTCCGCCGCGACCGTCCGGTGCGTCACCCCCGCCACGCCGTCCCGCTCGATCACCCGCAGCGTCGCGTCGATGATCTCCTGCCGCCGCTTCTCGCCGCGCGCCCGGCGGCCGTCGCGCTGGGGTTTCACGCCGAACCGACCTCGATCAGCACCACCCCGCCGATGACCAGCGCCAACCCGGCCACGATCGTCAGGTTCACCGGCTCCCCGAGGAACAGCACCCCGATGATCGCGACCGCCGCGACCCCCACCGCCGCCCAGATCGCGTACGCCACCCCGACCGGCATCCCGCGCTTGAGCACGCTCGCGAGTGCCGCGAACGCGACGAGGTACCCGGCCACCACGACCACAGACGGCCACAATTTCGTGAAGCCCTCCGACAACTTCATCGAAACAGTGGCGGTGACCTCGGCCGCGATGGCCAGGGCGAGCAAGATGTATGCGACCATCAACCCAAACTACCGGTACGATCGTCCCGATATCCAGGGAGTCCTACGCCACACTCGTGGGACTCAACTCGCGCCAATCGGTTACTCATGGGTAAATCCGGTTAGGCTCCCGCCAACCCACCACATCACGGACGAAAGGCCCCGATCATGGGTGCACTGCAGATCACGCTCGGCGTGGTCGGCGTCGCCGTAAGCATCGTCGCTTGGATCATGTTCGGCACCGGTGTGTACCGGATGGTCCGGATCATCCGGCTCGGACAACCGGACGCGACGCGCAACGGCCCGTTCGGGCCGCGCATGAAGACGCTGATCAAGGAGTTCGCCGCCCACACGCGGATGAACAAGTTCCGCCACGTCGGCCCCTGGCACTGGCTGGTCATGTGGGGCTTCCTGATCGGTTCGCTGTCCTGGTTCGAGGCCTACGGCGAGACGTTCGACCCGCACTTCCACTGGCCGATCATCGGCAACTGGAGCCTGTGGCTGCTGCTGACCGAACTGCTCGGCCTCGGCACGGTCGTCGGCGGGCTCGCGCTGGTGATCATCCGGCAGCTGAACCACCCGCGCCGCGCCGACCGGCAGTCGCGCTTCGCCGGGTCGAACTTCAAGCAGGCCTACTTCGTCGAGACCGTGGTGATCGTCGAGGGTCTGGGCATCCTCGGCGTGAAGGCGTTCAAGATCTCCAGCGGCATCGAGGACCCGGCGCTGTGGACGAGCTTCGTCACGAAGCCGCTCGCCGAGATCCTGCCGGCCAGCACGGTCGCGGTCACGATCACCGCGCTGGTCAAGCTGCTGTCCGGCATGATCTGGCTGTACATCGTCGGCCAGACGCTCACCATGGGCGTGGCCTGGCACCGCTTCAGCGCCTTCTTCAACATCTACTTCAAGCGCGAGGACGACGGCGGCACCGCGCTGGGCAAGCTCAAGCCGATGATGAGCGGGGGCAAGCCGCTCGACTTCGAGGAGGCCGACCCGGAGAAGGACGTCTTCGGCGCCGGCCAGATCGAGGACTTCAGCTGGAAGGGCTGGCTCGACTTCACCACCTGCACCGAGTGCGGCCGCTGCCAGTCGCAGTGCCCGGCGTGGAACACCGGCAAGCCGCTGTCGCCGAAGCTGGTCATCACGCAGCTGCGCGACCACGCCTACGCGAAGGCGCCTTACCTGCTCGCGGGTGGCAAGAAGGACGTCACCGGCGAAGAGGTGGGCCTGACCGGCGAGAACCCTTACGCCGGCATCGACGTCCTGGCGCTGGCCGAGGCCGAGCGCCCGCTGGTCGGCGACGACGGCGGTGTCATCGACCCCGAGGTGCTGTGGTCGTGCACCACCTGCGGCGCGTGCGTCGAGCAGTGCCCGGTGGACATCGAGCACGTCGACCACATCGTCGACATGCGCCGCTACCAGGTCATGATCGAGTCGAACTTCCCGACCGAGCTGAACGGGATGTTCAAGAACCTGGAGAACAAGGGCAACCCGTGGGGCCAGAACGCCAAGGACCGGATGGCCTGGGCCGAGGACCTGGACTTCGAGGTGCCGGTGTTCGACGGCGAGCTGGGCGACACCGAGTACCTGTTCTGGGTCGGCTGCGCCGGCGCGTTCGAGGACCGCGCGAAGAAGACCACCCGCGCGGTGGCCGAGCTGCTGCACATCGCGGGCGTCAAGTACACGGTGCTCGGCCCGGAGGAGTCCTGCACCGGTGACCCGGCCCGCCGCGCCGGCAACGAGTTCCTGTTCCAGATGCTCGCGCAGCAGAACGTCGAGGTGCTGAACTCGGTGTTCGAGGGCCGGGAGCCGGGCAGCCGCAAGATCGTCGCGACCTGCGCGCACTGCTTCAACACGCTCGCCAACGAGTACCCGGACCTGGGCGGGAAGTTCGAGGTCGTGCACCACACGCAGCTGCTCAACCGCCTGGTGCGGGAGAAGCGGCTGGTGCCGGTCGCGCCGATCGCGGACGACGTCACCTACCACGACCCGTGCTACCTGGGCCGCCACAACAAGGTCTACGAGGCGCCGCGTGAGCTGGTCGGCGCGTCGGGTGCGCAGTTCCGTGAGATGCCGCGGCACGGCGACCGGTCGATGTGCTGTGGCGCCGGTGGTGCCCGCATGTGGATGGAAGAGAAGATCGGCAAGCGGATCAACATCGAGCGCGTGGACGAGGCGCTCGGCACCGCGCCGTCGAAGATCGCGACCGGCTGCCCGTTCTGCCGCGTCATGCTCACCGACGGGGTGACCGCGCGCCAGAACGACGGCAAGGCGAGCGAGAAGGTCGAGGTCGTGGACGTCTCGCAGCTGCTGCTGTCGGCGGTCAAGCGACGCCCGCAGCCCGCGCCGGCGCCCGGTGCGGACTCCCTGCCGGCGGTCGAGTCGGACCCACTGGAGGCCGACGCGCGGACGGACCAGGTGCCCACCGGCACGCCGCTCCCGACCGAGGACAAGTAATCCGGTTGCGCTGAGGGCCGCCCCACCGCGCGGTGGGGCGGCCCTCGACGCGTCTCCACCCAGCTCCCGCCAACGGGGGAGAGCGCCGACAAGATCTTCGTGACCGCCGCACGCCGTCATTCCCTCGCCGGCATCCGCCTACGCTCGCAGCCGAAGGCGCATGAGGCCTTGGCAACCGCCCGCGTCGGGAAGATGAGGTGGATCCAGTAGCAGGCCACCTGCCGCACGCGAAACGGCACGATGACGTGTAACGCCACACTTCGGCAGCGGGCAGCACGCGCCCACTCTTCTTCGTCTCCCAGGGCCGACTCCGATACGGACGCCGTCGCCATGAACTTGGACAAGTCGGGCAGGCCCCCAGCGGAACCGCCTTCTCGTTCCTCTCCGGTTGGGCCAGCCGCTCGGCCCGCTCGTCCGCGTCCAGCGCCGGCTTGGCCCACCTGGCCGAGATCCGCGACAGCCCGTGTCACTGGCCGCGCGAGCGACCTGCGACGGGCTCACCACCACCGACCGCGAACTTGCCGCAGGACCGTTGAACCTGCGAGTCACAACCGCCCGTTGGGGGCTCGACACCCGGGTTATTCTGTTCGTCACGCTGCCGACGCTGCCCGCGGAGGATGCTGACGCGCGCGAACGGGGCTGAGCATGGGAGTACCCGACGGGACCGGACCGGCCGGAGAGCCGGCGGTCGCGCGCGCCGGTGCCCGGTTCCCGTCCGTGACGCAGATGCGGAAGCTGACCGGCGAAAACGCCGAACCCCCTGGTCCGGAACCACAAGCTCCGGACCCCGTCCCCGCCGAGACCACGAAGACCAAGCGGGCCGCCGGTGCCCGGTTCCCCACCGAGAAGCAGCTCGCTCGGTACCGCGAACCGGAGCCGGATCCCGCGCCTGAACCGGAGCCCGAACCGTTGCCGGACCCCGAACCGCGCGAGGAGTTCAAGCCCTCGCCGCGGCCCCGCACCAAGCCCGCCGAGCCGGAGCCGGAACCCGCCGAGCTGCTCGACCCCGACGAGGAGAACCGGCTGCGCGTGCGGCCGTACGTGCTGACCAAGGGGCGCACGCACTCCGCGTACGAGCTGGCGATCGAGACGCTGGTGTCCGTCCGGGCCGACGCCAAGTGGACCGGCCCCGCGTTGAGCGCGGAGTACCAGCCCGTGCGCGCGGTCGTCGACAGCCCGCGGTCGCTGGCCGAGGTCGCGGCGCTGCTGTCGATCCCGCTCGGCGTCGCCAGGGTGCTGTTGTCCGATATGGCCGAATTGGGGTTGCTGCACATCCACGGCATCGAGCGGACCGCCGAGGGGCGCCCGCCGCTCGAGCTGATGAAGCGCGTTCTGGACGGCCTGCAGCGGCTGTGATCCACTCGTAGGATCGGCCGGTGAGCGAGGAATCGGAGCGGCAGACCGGCGGGGGCGAAAGCACCCTCACCGTCTTGCTGGCCGGCGGTGTCAACCTGGCCATCGCGATCATGAAGGCGGTGGCCGGCGTCATCACCGGCTCGGGGGCGATGCTGTCCGAGGCGGCGCACTCGGTGGCCGACACGTTCACCGAGATCCTGCTGCTCACCGCGCTGCGCCGGTCCGGCCGCCCGGCGGATGTGATGCACCCGTTCGGGTACGGCAAGGAGCGGTACTTCTGGTCGCTGCTCGCGGCGGTGTCGATCTTCGCCTCCGGTGCGACGTTCGCGCTGTACGAAGGTTTCTCGACGGTGTTCGGGGAGCCGGTGGAGCAGAGCAGCCCGATCGTCGGGTACGTCGTGCTGGCGCTGGCGTTCGCGATGGAGTCGGTGTCGTGGACGCAGGCGTTCCGCCAGGTGCGGCGGGGCGCGGCGGAGCAGAACCGGACGATCTGGAAGTTCCTGCGCTACATCGACGACCCGGCGCCGAAGACGGTGTTCCTGGAGGACTCGGCCGCGCTGATCGGGCTGGTGCTGGCGTTCGCCGGGGTGTTCCTGCACCACGTGACGGGGTCGGCGGTGTACGACGGGATCGCGTCGATCCTGATCGGCCTGCTGCTGGCCGTCGTGGCGTACGTGCTGGGGCGGACGAACCTGCGCCTGCTGATCGGCCGCCAGGCGGACCTGACGGTGGTGCGCGGGATTCGCGAGTACCTGTCGGCGGCGGGGGAGGTCGAGTCGGTGGTCGACCTGCAGACCATGTTGCTCGGCACGGACCAGATCCTGGTCTGCGCCCGCGTGGACTTCGACGACGCGCTGAGCGCCGCCGACCTCGAACGCGCGTGCGTCCGGCTGGCCGCCGAGCTGCACGACGAGTTCTCCGATGTCACCGAGGTGTTCATCGAACCGGTGCCGCGCAGCGATCCCGAGCTGAGGGCCGCGGTGCTCGCGCGGTACGGCGACATCGCGAAACGCTACGGGCGCTGACCGGCCCCACGGCCAGGCGATAGTGTGCGCCCCACCAAGTTGATCATCGAACTGTGGGGATCCGACATTGCGCAAGATCCTGAGCCTCGCCGTGGCTTTCGCGGCTTCGACGGCCGTGCTGGCCGCGCCCGCTTCCGCGGCTGAGCTGCCCGAGGGCATGACCGCCGGTTACGTCGTCCTCGACCGGCGCACCGGCGAGACCGTCGCCGGGAACGAGCACCACCAGTACCGGTCGGCGTCGCTGGTCAAGCTGTTCATCGCGCTCGACTACCTGGAGTCGCACGGGCCGGACTACGAGATCCCGGCCGACGACCTCGCGCTGCTCGAACCGATGCTGCGCTCCAGCAACGACGACGCGGCCAGCGTGCTGTGGGTGCGCGACGGCTGGGAGGAGATCGTCAACCGGATGGTGGCGAAGATCGGTCTCACCGACACCACGCCGCCGCCCGCGGAAAAGCGCGGCACCTGGGGTTACACCGCGGTCAGTGCCGCGGACGTCGCGAAGACCTACGAGTACATCCTCGAAAAGGCGCACCCGAAGTTCCGCGACTTCATCATGGACAACCTGGAGCAGGCCACGAAGTGCGCCGACGACGGGTTCGACCAGTCGTTCGGCATCCCGAACGCGCTCCCGCGACCGGGTGCGGTGAAGCAGGGCTGGTCCGGCTTCGGCGCGGCGCCGGCTCCGGGCGAGGAGTGCGTGCCGGCGAACACCAAGCGCGTGCTCGCCTCGCCCGAGGCGCGGTCCGCGACCGAGCTCGCCTCCAGTGGGGACGTCGACCTGACCAGCCGCGTCATGCACACCTCCGGCACCGCCGACCGCGGCGACCGGCGGATCGTCGTCGTCCTGACCTCCCAGCCGACCACCCTGAGCTGGGCGGACTCGGCGGACCGGATCACCGATCTGACGCGCGAGGCGTACCGCTCCCTTGCGTGAAGCCGTGAATCAGTGGTTCACTTCTTCACGTGCCGTACCGACGTACCCCGCAGGTCCAGGCTCGCCTCGACGCCCAGCGTGAGGCGATCCTGACCGCCGCGGCCGCGCTCCTGGCCGAGCGCGGCTACGCGGGGTGCTCGGTGAGCGCCGTCGCGGAGAAGGCGGGCATCGCGACCGGCACGGTCTACAAACACTTCCCCGGCAAGGCCGAGCTGGTCGTCGAGCTGTTCCAGAGCATCGTCGGCCACGAGGTCGCCGCGGTGCGCAAGGCCGCCGAGACGCCCGGCGACCCGGTCGAGCGGATCGTGGCGATCATCGAGACGTTCGCCGAGCGGGCGCTGAAGGTCCCGCGTCAGGCGTACGCCCTGCTCGCCGAACCCGTCGACGCCCCGATCGAGGCCGAGCGGATCGTGTTCCGGCGCGTGTTCCGGGACGAGATCGCCCGCCACGTCTCCGCGGGCGTCCGCAGCGGGCAGTTGCCGCCGCAGGACGCCGACCTCACCGCCGCCGCCCTCGTCGGCGGCGCCGCCGAGGTGCTGATCGGACCACTGACCACCGACAGCGCCGACGCGATCGGCGCGCTCCGCACGTTCATCGTCCGCGCTCTGGGAGGCCGCCATGCCTGACACCCACGAAGTCCTCAACCAGGTCCCGCCGCTGGTCGACTACGACGTCGCCGGCGACGCCGCGCTGCTGGAGGGGCTGCGCCGGGAAGGCGGTGGCTGGGCCGAGGACGAGGTGCACGAGCTGGGCCGCCTCGCCGGCAGCGCCCAGGGCCAGGAGTGGGGCCGGGTCGCCAACGAGAACCCGCCCGTCCTGCACACGCACGACCGCTACGGCCACCGCGTCGACGAGGTCGAGTACCACCCGTACTACCACGAGCTGATGACGGTCGCGGTCGAGCACGGCCTGCACGCGGCGCCGTGGGTGTCCGACCGGCCGGGCGCGCACGTCGCGCGCGCGGCGAAGGTCCTGGTGTGGAACCAGGCCGAGGGCGGGCACGTCTGCCCGATCTCGATGACCTACGCCGCGGTCCCGACGCTGCGGCACAACCCGGAGCTGGCCGCGGTGTACGAGCCGCTGCTCGCCGCGCCGGTGTACGACTACGGCCTGCGCGTGCCCACCACCAAGCGCGGCCTGATCGCCGGCATGTCGATGACGGAGAAGCAGGGCGGTTCCGACGTCCGCGCCAACACCACCACCGCGCAGCCGGCCGGCGACGGCAGCTACGTGCTGACCGGCCACAAGTGGTTCACCTCGGCGCCGATGTCGGACATGTTCCTGACGCTGGCGCAGGCGCCCGGCGGCCTGTCCTGCTTCATGCTGCCGCGCGTGCTGCCCGACGGCTCCCGCAACCGCATCTTCTTCCAGCGCCTCAAGGACAAGCTCGGTAACAAGTCGAACGCCTCGTCCGAGATCGAGTACGACGGCGCGGTCGGGTGGCTCGTCGGCGAGGAGGGCCGCGGCGTGCCGACCATCATCGAGATGGTCAACAACACCCGCCTGGACTGCGTCCTCGGCAGCGCCTCCCTGATGCGCCAGGCCGTCGTGCAGGCCGTGCACCACGCGCGGCACCGCAAGGCGTTCGGCGCGCACCTCGTCGACCAGCCGGCGATGGCGAACGTGCTGGCGGACCTGGTCGTGGAGTCGGAGGCGGCCACGACCGTCGCGATGCGGCTGGCCGGCGCCACCGCCGACCCGGACCAGCAGGCGTTCCGCCGTCTCGCGCTCGCGGTCACCAAGTACTGGGTGTGCAAGCGCGGCGCCGCGCACACCGCCGAGGCGCTGGAATGCCTGGGCGGCAACGGTTACGTCGAGGACTCCGGCATGCCGCGCCTGTACCGGGAGGCGCCGTTGCTGTCCATTTGGGAGGGTTCGGGCAACGTCGCGGCGCTGGATTCCCTGCGCGCGATGGGCAAGCAGCCGGAGTCGGTGGAGGCGTTCTTCGCCGAACTCGACCTCGCCGCCGGCGCCGACGCGCGCCTGGACGACGCGATCGCCCGGGTGCGCAAGGAGCTGTCGGACCTGGAGGACCTCCAGTACCGGGCGCGGCGGCTGGCCGAGATGATGGCCCTGGTGCTGCAGGGTTCCCTGCTGGTGCGCTACGCCCCGAAGGCCGTCGCGGACGCCTTCTGCGCGTCCCGCCTGGCCGGGGACTGGGGCATCGCGTTCGGCACCCTGCCCGCGGGCACCGGCACCAGGGCCATCATCGAGCGGGCGTTCGTCAGCTGACGTCCTCGATCGCGGTGCCCTTCGTCTCCCGGACGAACCGCAGCGCGAACGGGATCGACAGCAGCGCGAACGCCGCGTAGATCCAGTAGGTGACCGACAGGTTCCAGCCGGCCATGCTCGGGAAGCTGACCGTGACCGCCCAGTTCGCGACCCAGTTCGCCGCGGTGCCGACGGCCAGCGCGGCGCCGCGGATGCGCAGCGGGAACATCTCGCCGAGCATGACCCACAGGATCACGCCCCACGACATCGCGAAGGAGATCACGAACAGGTTCGCGAACACCAGCGCGATCGGGCCCCACGCGCCCGGCAGGCTCAGCTCGCCGCCGACGGTGACGGCGTTGCCGAACGCGATCGCGGCCACCCCGAGGCCGACGAGCATGCCCACCGAGCCGATCAGCAGCAGCGGCTTGCGGCCGACCCGGTCGATGAAGGCGATCGCGATGAACGTGCCGATGATGTTGATGACCGGGCTGACCATCGAGATCAGCAGCGAGTCGGTGTTCTGGCCGACGGAGTGCCACAGCGTGTCGCTGTAGTAGAAGATCACGTTGATGCCGACGAACTGCTGGAACACCGCCAGCGCGATGCCCACCCACACGATCGGCAGCAGCCCGAAGCGGCCGCCGACGAGGTCGCGGACCTTGGACCGCTTCTCGGTGCGCAGGCTGCGGCGGATGTCGTCGAGCTTGGTGTCGACGTCCCCGCCCTCGACCTCGCGCAGCACCTTGCGGGCCTTGTCGATCTTGCCGTTGGCCAGCAGGAAGTGCGGCGACTCGGGGATGATCGAGGCGAGGACGAAGTAGATCACCGCGGGCACGGCCGCGGCGCCGAGCATCCACTGCCAGGGCTCGATGCCGCCGAGGTTGCCGTTGAGGTCGTGCGTGCCGTCCGCGCCGATCGGGGCCAGTGCCTTGATGACCCAGTTGACCAGGGCGGACACCCCGATGCCGAGGACGATCGCCAGCTGTTGCAGCGAGGCGAGCCTGCCGCGGTAGGCCGGTGGCGCGACCTCGGCGATGTAGGCCGGGCCGATGACCGACGCGACGCCGATCGCGATGCCGCCGACCACGCGCCAGATCGCCAGGTCCCACACGCTGAACGGGAACATCGCTCCGAGGGCGCTGACCAGGAACAGGACCGCCGCGAGCTGCATGGTCCGGATGCGGCCGATCCGGTCGGACAGCAGTCCGCCGAACCAGGCGCCCACGGCCGAACCGATCAGCGCGCTCGACACGGTCAGCCCGGTCACCCCGTCACCGACCTCGAAGTGCCGCTGGATGCCGAGAACGGCACCGTTGATGTTCGAGCTGTCGTACCCGAACAGGAACCCGCCGACCGCGGCCGCGCCGGCGATGAACACGACATGGGCGAGGTGTTGTTGACCGGCTCGCTCCCCGGTCGTCGTCGAACTCACGACCCGTGCTCCTTTGCCTGAGGTGATGCCTCCATTCGGAGCAACCTACAAAATGGTCCAGTCCATGCCGTACCACCGGGTGACATGGACCACCTGATCATGGGAGGCTGAACGCATGAGCTTCGAAGACGAGGTGGCCGCGCGGCTGGCCGGGCTGCCCGGCGTGGAGGCCGTGACGCTGGGCGGGTCCCGGGCGGCGGGCACGCACCGGCCGGACAGCGACTGGGACTTCGCGGTGTACTACCGCGGTGCCTTCGATCCCGCTGACCTGCGCGCTCTCGGCTGGCCGGGCGAGGTGTCGGAGATCGGCGAATGGGGCGGCGGCGTGTTCAACGGCGGCGCGTGGCTGACGATCGACGGGCGCAAGGCCGATGTCCACTACCGCGACCTGGATGTGGTCGAGCACGAGCTGGCCGAGGCGCGGGAGGGCCGGTTCCACTGGGAGCCGCTGATGTTCCACCTGGCCGGGATCCCGAGCTACCTGGTGGTGGCCGAGCTGGCGATCAACCGGGTGCTGCGGGGTTCGCTGCCGGCCGTGGAGTTCCCGGAGGCGCTGCGGCGGTCGGCGCCTGCCGTGTGGCGCGCGCGGGCCTCGCTGACGCTGACGTACGCCGAACACAACTACGCGCCGCGCGGGCAGGTGACGGAGTTCGCGGGAGCACTCGCCACGGCGGCGATGCAGGCCGGGCACGCGGTGCTGGCCGAACGCGGAGAGTGGGTGCTCAACGAGAAGCGCCTGCTGGACCGCGCTGGCCTACGCGAAATCGACAAGCTGATCACCGGCGACCTGCAGGAGGCGGCCCGGCGGGCACGCGAGCTGCTCGGCCTGTAGGGGGCTGGACGACGGCCACGAACGACGTGGGGAGCGGCTGACGGGACTCGGTCCCGGAAATCGCTCTGGGCCGCGGCTGTGGAAGGTGCGCTGAGCTGGGCAGAGACGGCCGCCGGGCAGCGGGTGCTGGGCTGGTGCGGGCTCCGTGAAGGGGGAGCGCCCTGGCTGTTGCGTTTCGAGGATGACTCGGAGGCGGTGTTGCGGCCCGGCGCAGGTCGCACGGAGGTTGCGGCCTTGCGCCTGGCCGGCGAGTCTCGGGCAGCAGCCAAATCCCGGTGGAGCCCAGCGCCGGTAGATTGACGCGGCGCTGTCGCGGCGGAGTTGCACGCGGTCGAGCTGGTTCGCGCGCGGATCTGCCGTTCGGGACAGCCGGAGGCGTCTTCGGTCCCGGTGTTCGTGCACGGTGATCTATGGCTTGGACTGTGCCGGGGCGGGCCATCCCGGTCTGGACTTGGCGTCGCTGCGATGCGACGCGGCGACGATGCTCGGTGGCGATGCACCTGACGTGCTGCCAACGGCGGCGCGCTGCCCGGCCCGGCCATGCCGCACACAGCCGGCCAAGCCCCCGTAGGCCACATCGTCGCACTGTGATGGCGGCACCGGCTGGAGGCGAACGGTTCGGGCTGCCGTCTCCAGGTCAGCGGAGCGCGGACCGCTCACCACCGTCCCCCACCGCAAGCCACCGCCCGCCCGGCGGGAGCTGTTCGGCCTCTAGCGGTTGGTGTCGGCGGTGTGGAAGTTCAGGTACGCCCGGGACGGCGTCGGGCCGCGTTGGCCCTGGTAGCGGGACCCGACGGCGGCCGAGCCGTACGGGTTTTCGGCCGGGCTGGTGAGCCGGAACAGGCACAGCTGGCCGATCTTCATCCCCGGCCACAGGGTGATCGGCAGGTTCGCCACGTTCGACAGCTCCAGCGTGATGTGCCCGGTGAAGCCGGGGTCGATGAAGCCGGCGGTGGAGTGCGTGAGCAGTCCGAGACGTCCCAGCGACGACTTGCCCTCGAGCCGCCCGGCGAGGTCGTCGGGCAGCGTGACCAGCTCGAACGTGGACGCGAGCACGAACTCACCCGGGTGGAGGACGAACGCGTCGTCGCCGTCCTTCTCGACCAGCGAGGTCAGCTCGTCCTGCTGGAGCTTGGGGTCGATGTGGGTGTACTGGCTGTTGTTGAACACCCGGAAGAACCGGTCCAGCCGCACGTCGATGCTCGACGGCTGGAGCATCGCCGGATCGAAGGGGTCGATGCCGAGACGGCCGGCTTCGAGCTCTTTGCGGAGGTCGCGGTCACTGAGCAGCACGGCTTCACCTTAGGCAGCCCGCATGTGCCGCGCGTAGGTGGGATCCAGCTTGAACACCCGGCCGAGCCGGTCGACGTAGCGGCGGCGTTCGAGTGCGCCGATGTACTCCTGCAGCGCCGTGGCGCCGGGGATGAAGCGCCGCGCGGTTTCGGCGGCGAAGTTGCCCGCGGCGACGGCGAGGATGGCGCCCTGGGCGATCGGGTCGTTGGGGATCTCCAGGAAGTCGGCGTTCGCCTTGCCCAGCACCAGCCGGCTGATGGAGGAGTGCACGGCGACCGAGACGTGGGACAGCACCTTGCCCACGGCGCCGCGCCCCGCGCCGATGGCGGCGTGCGAGTCGATCAGGGCCTTGGCGAGGCGTTTGCTGTCCTCGTCGGGGATGAACTCGGTGGACGCGAGCAGCCAGAACAGGCGCCAGGCGTCCTCCTCGGTGGCGGGCAGGAGTTCCTCGTCGATGCCGAGCAGCCAGCCGACGTAGCGCCAGAGGTGCAGGATGTCGGCGCGCTCGCGGTCGCTGAACCGGATGCCGAGCAGCTGCGTGCCGTAGACGAAGACGAGCGAGAAGAGGAGCAGCGTGCCGGCGGTCTGGACCTGGTTGACCGGCTTGTCCCACTCGTCGTAGTCCCAGTCCGGGCGGCGGTTCATGGCGGCGCGGACGTGGGCGTGCACGAGCCGGACGCGCAGGGCGGAGGCGTAGCCGCTGTGGCCGATGGCCAGCGCGCCGGGCGTGGTGACGTCCATCCACCAGGCCGCGGTTTCCACGAGGCGCTGGCTGGCCATCCGCTCGATCTCCCCGGTGGCGACGAGGGTCTTCGTGGCGCGCGAGGCGAGGTAGCCGCCCATGAGCGACATGTCCCCGAGCGGGAAGAGGCCGAGGACGCCGGTGCGGATGATCGCTTTCGCGCCCCGGTCGAGGCGGACGGGATCGACCCAGTACGGGGTGGCCTCGACGTGCTCGAAGAAGTCGACGAGCTCTCGCGGCGGATCGTCGAGGCTGTGGATGCCGTCGGTGAGGGCCTGTTCGAACAGCCGGCGCCCCTGGTGCCCCGGCAGCCGACGGAACATCGCGACGACGGCGTCGGCCTTGGGGTCCTGCGCCTGGGCGAACTCCCGGAAGCGGCGCATCTGGCGTTCGGTCGCGCGGATGTCGTGCTTCACGAAGAGCTTGGCCGCCAGGCTGAAACCCCCACGGCGGAACAACTCGGGATTCGGCAGTCGCTCATCCATGCACACCCACCCCTTTCGACAACGAGTGTTGTCACTTGCGCCCCACGGAGTCAAGGGGGTGGCTTCGCAGAGGAGCGACGTTGTGTATGCTGTGCGTCGCTGCGGATGTAGTTCAATGGTAGAACATCAGCTTCCCAAGCTGAGAACGCGGGTTCGATTCCCGTCATCCGCTCTCCGCAGGTCAGAAGGGGTGCCATCCGGGTTCGGGAGGCGCCCCTTCTGCTGTCTCCAGCAACATCCCAACAACATCACCCGGGCCCTCTGCGGTGCTCCTCGACGAGCTTCGAGAGCCGGTCCGCGATGTGCTGATCCGCCTCACTCGTGGCCCGCTGGTAGATCAACGCCGCCCGCATGTCGTCGTGCCCCATCCGCGCCATGAGGTCCCGCGTCGACATGCCCGCCTTCGACGCCCAGACGTTGCCCGCGTGCCGGAGATCGTGGAAGTGCAGCCCCTCCAGTGCGAGCTTGGTCACGGCCTCGGTCCACCGGGTCCGCTGGTTGAAGTTCGGCCGGCGGATCGCCCCACCGGACTTCTCTCCGGTGAAGAGCAGCGCCTCCGGGTCCGGTCGCACGAACTCCGACAGGTGCTTGAGGATGTCCGGCCGGATGGCTTGCGGCAGGGTCACCGTCCGCACCCCGGCCCGGGACTTCGGCGGCCCAGCCACCACGCCCTGACCGGGCACCTCGACGAACTGCCGCACCACGCGAACCTGACTCGCGTCCTCCGCCACGTCGCACCGCCGCAGCGCGGTCACCTCGCCGAACCGCAGCGACCCGAACGCCGCAAGCAGCACCATCGCCGAGAACCGCTCCGGAAGGGCCGCCGCGATCTCGAAGACCTGCCCCACCGTGACCAACGGCCGCTCCTCGGGCGTCTCCTTCTCCGCGCCCGGGATCTTGCACGGGTTCTTCGCGATCAGCTCGTCCGGATCCACTGCGGTGTTCAACACGCCCCGAAGCAGCCGGTAGCACTTGGCGAGCACCGACGCCGATACGCCGGCCGCCAGCCGATCGGCCCGCCATTGCCGAAACGTCGCCGCCGACAACCGGTTGAGCGGCACGTCGCCGATGTAGGGCGTGATGTGTTTACGCAGCAGCCACCGGTACAGCTCGACCGTGCGCGGCCGCAGCCCCGGCCGTTCGACAATCCACCGCTCCGCGTACTCGGCGAGGGTGATCTTCGCGCGATCCGGATCAGTCCAGTCCCCGGCGACGATCACCGCCTCGACCCCGTTCAGCCAGCGATCCGCATCCCGCTCTTTCTTGAACCGGTGCGGAGCGAAATGCCGCTTGCCGTCCGGCCCGAGGTAGCTCGCCTGGAACTCACCGAGTGAGGTCTTGCGGATGCTCCCGAACCGCCGCTTGCGTCCCTTGTTGTTGGGCATCAGGCCGCCTTCCCCAGATCCCGCAGCACGGACGCCCGCGTGATCGGCTCGACCCGCCCTGCCGCCACGAAGGCCTCCAGGTCCTCCACCGCCAACCGGACGTGCGCCCCGACCTTGTGGAAAGCGATCCGCCGCTCCGCGATCAACCGCCGGATGAACCGCGCGCCCGTGTTGATGTAGTCCGCCGCTTCCTCGACGGTCAGGTACTTGGATTCCAAGATCTCGTCCCCCAATCGATCAGACCGCCAGTGGAGTTGCCGAAGTTTCTGGACCCGGTGGATGCGCCGCTAAGAGCGCCCGGTCGTACTCGGCCTTCCAGGTGATCCGCTCTGCGATTGCGCGCATGAGCAGGTGCGCCCGTGGTGGCGCGTCCCGGTCGCCGGGCTGGACCTTGCGCCAGATCAGCCGCGAGGTGTCCTCCTCCGGCTTCACGATCCCGACCCCGGCGAGCATGTCCCGCACGAACGCCTTGCGGTCCGCCTTGTGGTCCGCGAGCGACTTGCCCGACCACTTCCGCGAGACGAGCACTCGCCGGCCGGGGAGCCCGAGCGTGGTTCGCCGGTGCGCCCTTCCCTTGCAGTGGCCCGGAGTCATCCGACTCGTGGCCCCGAGCGGCTGCACCCCGTACAGCAGCCACACCGCACAGCACGGCGAGCACGGGGTGATCGCGAGTTCGGCGTGGAGCCGGTCGTGGTGCTCCCGTTGCCTCGCGCTGATGGCCTCGACCACCTCACCGGTGGATTTGGTGAGGTACTTGGTCAGGTAGCCGATGTGCCGCCCGGCTTCTTCGGTGCCGCCGAGGATGCCCTTGGAGTGCACCTGCCGCCCGAACGTCACCACGTGCGCCGGTTCCTCGACCTCCTCCACCGCCTCCTCCCACGGCGTCAACGGCTCGTGCTTCTCCGGATCAACGAACCCCTTGCTCCGCGCGTCCCAGACCGGCAGCCGGTCCCCGCCATAGATCGGCTCGTCGTGGTTGGGCCACCAGACCTGGTGGTAGGTGGCCTCGGTGACCTGCCGCAGCACCTCATGCGGAATCGACCCCCGCAACGCCGCGTGCAGGTGCGGTGCGGTCCGCTTTTGCGGTTCGACGGTGGCGAAGTACTGCACGTCCCAGCCGACGACGCGGCGGAGGTTCTGCCACCACCGATCCACCAGCGACGCAAAGTGCACCGCATCCCGCGCCGCCCGCCGGTAGTCATAGCTCGCCGGATCGACCGGGGTCCCGTCCTCGCGCACCCGGCCGTAGGTGTCGCAGGTCAACGTGACGAACATGGAGGGCCGGAACTTCCCGGCGTACTCCCGGCCCACCGTCGTTTTGGCGACCTTCTTCCGGGGCAGGTTGGGTGCGTCCTGCCGCCGCTTGGTCGACCGCTTCACCGGCCGCTTGCCCGGCAGATCCGGTGAGGGCAGCCGGCCGCGCATGCCGAGTTGCCGAAGTTCCTCATCAACACCGCGGATCTCCTCTCGCAGCTCGTCGGCCTGGCCCTCCTCCCCGTGCTCGACCGCCTCGCGATACCGCGCCACCAGATCCGCGCGGAACTCCATCAACTCCTTCTGCTCAGCCGTGGGCGGGGCCGGGGTGAAGTCCGGCTCCTCGGTCAGGTGCCAGCCCTCCCGGCACTGCGCCATGCGCAACGCCTTGGCCTTCTTCGCACACGGCGCACACACGCTCTCGACAGTGGAGCCGCAGGGCACGGCGACGTAGCGCAGCTCGCCGGTGTCCGGGTCGCCGACCTCCATCGTGAACGGCCGCACGCACACCCCGTGCTTCTCCGCCGTGGCCTTCATAACCTCGGTCGACAGCGGCAGCCGCATCCGCTCAGCACGAGTGCTCACGCAGCCACCTCCCGCCGAGCCCAGCCGTGCAGGGTGGCCAGTTCCACGTCCTGCTCCACCCCGCGCGGCAAGTCCGGGAACACCGCCCGCTCGTACCGCACGGCACCCCAGACGTGCACCGGAACGCCAGTCGCCATCCGGCCCACGACGGTCAGGCACACCGACTGCCCGTTGCCGATCCGCTTCCCGGTCACGGTCACGCCGTCGAGCGTGCGAGCCCAGGCCAGCAGCGCGGAGGCGAGCCCGTCCAAACCGACCTCGTGCAGGTGCACCGCCACGGGCTCCCGCCAGGTCGTGCACTCCACCGACACCGGCGAGGGCACCGCATGCCGGACGAGGTGATCCCGCAGCGCATCGAGGTAGGGCAACACGTCGTGGCTGGTCATGCCGCCGCACCCCCGATCGAAGCAATGCGGCCGGTGACGAACGCTTCCAGGGCCTTCACGGTGTCGTCGGGCACCCATCCGGCCCGGACCCGCAGCGGTTCGCGGAGGCCTTCGCCCCAGACGTAGCCGACGCCGGCTTCGGTCTCGGCGATCCGGTTCGCCCACGCACCCCGCTCGTACGCCTGGTCACCCAGCACCATCCCGACATGCGACTTCGCGGTCACGCGGAGGCAGATGCGGCGGGGGAACAGCTCCCGCACCGGCACCGTGTCCTTCGTCGGCTCCTGCACATACCCGCGCACCGTGAACCCGAGCGCCCGGCCCTGCGTGGTCAGCAGCGCGACCCGCTCCACGATCTGCTCACGCGTCTTGCGGTCGGTGTACTTCGTCAACGCGCCGATCTCGTCGAACTCGACCAACTCCAACGGATGCTCACGGGTGATCGGCACGTTCCGGACCCGCCCGGCGAACTCCGTCTTGCGCGCGTCCATTGAGGCCACGAGGTCATCCAGGACTTCGAGCGCGTCCTTGGGCGTGACCGCGTAGCGGTGGAAGATCCCGCGCCCGTAGGCCAGCTCCATGCCCTTCGGGTCGATGCCCGAGACTCGCACCAGGCCTTCCCGGATCGCGGGAGCGATCGACACCAGCGGGCACCACATCATCGAGTTCTTGCCCGCACCGCTCGCCCCGGCGACGAGCGTGTGACTGCCGGAGCCGTGCAGCGGGACGTGCCAGTCCTGCCCGTACTCGGTGCGCCCGGACCACACCCGCCGCAGATCCACCGCCCGATCCCCGATCTCCGGGCACGGCACGGGCGCGGCGAGCAGGTTGCGACGCTGAAAGTCGATCGACACGACGTTCGGGGCGATCTCCCGCACCTGACAGCGCGACACCTTCCGAGCCGAGGCCAGGGCGCGGGCGGCGTCGTCGAAATCCTCCGGCTTCTGCCCCGGCACCAACCGGACCTGGACCTCATCCCAGGACGGCCCGGAGCGTACCCGCTTCACCTTCGGCACCCGCACCCCCGCCGAGCGCTGCTCCCGGGACACCTTCTTGCGCCCCACCAACGTCACCGTCACGTCCACGGGGATCGCGTCGTCCTTGACACTCAACCCGCAGGCGTGCAGCCACTCCGGCAGCTTGGGCATGTAGATCGCCCACTTCTGCCACCACGTCCGCAGCACCCGCCCGGCCCACTGGTCGTAGGACACGAGGTGGAACCACCGCCAGGACGCCAGCCCCGACGCCACGACGGTCAGGGTGACGACCAAAGGCAGCCAGCCAAGCCAGTAGCACCAGGCCGCCAGTGCCACCACGGTCAGACTGGTCCGCGGATGCATCACGATCTGCGCGAGCGCCCAGAACAAGCCCTTGCACAGCCACCACAAGGCGAGGAACACCACCGCAGCAGCGGCCAGCGCTTCCGCGATCCCGGCCAGCGCCTTGCCCAGCTTGTGCAGCACCCACACCACGAGGGCGAGGGCGCCACTGCCGAGCAGGAGAACTCCGAGGGTGTGCGCGTCCATCAGCGGCCACCCCCAGACGGAATGTCCAGGGGCAGCCGCCCCGCGCACGTAGCGCACTCAGTGTCCCCCGGTGCCAAACGGGCGAATCTGCGGCACGCACCACACCGCGCCGGGACGCGGTCTCTTGACGTCGATTGTGTACGGTTGTCTATGGTCTTCAACGTCTGCTCCGTCAGGTGTGGACAGCGCAGAAGCGGGAAAGGTTGGTAGCCAGGTACCGCTTCTGCGCCTAACAACTCGGGACGTGAATCAGGGCGCACGACATCGCCGCACGAACCCTTCGCGCGTTAGCTTTCGTCCTATCTGGACTTAGAGGCCTTCGGTCGACTTTCGTTGGCAGGCCCTACACACAAGCACTTTGTCTCGCATCACTCGTTGCCGTCCTCCGCAGATCCAGCACCGACGCCGGATGAACCAGCGGCGCCGGGAGCGCGGTAGCCTCGGCGACACCACCATCACCTCCCCTCGTGGTCGTGGGTGGGATGGCACGGGGACGAGCGGGACGGTCACACTCCTTCACTCGTCCCCGTGCCGGGTTCAGGAATGCCGCCGGTCCGTCACGAACGTGCCCTTGGACGGAATTGTGATCACCAGGCCGCGCTTGCGAAGGATCTCGATCGCGTGCCGGGCGGTGCCGAGCGAGACGCCGTACTCCTTGGCGAACTCCCGCTCACTCGCCAGCGGCGTGTGCGGAGGCAGCTCCCCCGCCTCGATCCGCGCCGCCACGTGGTTCGCGACGTTCTCGTACATGTAGCCCGGCGGCCCCGGCTGCTCGTTCAGCCGAAACTTGGGCGGCTTGGTGTCGTTGCAGGTCATCGTGACCACACCCGTCACGCGGCCTTGGCCGACTCAGCCGGCCCGCCCTGCGACTTGCCCCGGCCGCCACCCGCGTTGACCGCCTTGAACCCGGACGCCCGGAACACGTACGACTGGTACTTGAACTCGCCGTTGCCAGCCACACGCGGCTCCGCGGTCAGCCCCTCCAACTCGACCGGGCGCATCCCCGGCAGCACCTCACCCGTAGTCGGAACCGGCTGGACATCCGCCAGCAACGTCACCTCGAACGAAGCCCGCTTCGCGTTCGGCTCCGACGGGTCGGTCACCGTGACCTTCCACTGCCGCTTACCGGTGATCTCGTCCACCCGCTGACGAGCCGGACGACCCGCCGCCCGGTCCTCCCGCGACTGGTACTCGTTGTCCGGCGACACCTCGCCCACCATCACCAGACCCTGCGGAAACGCCTCATCGAACTCCACCGGGAACCGGTGCCCCCTGCTGATCGCCATCTCTTCGAACTCCTCGTGTCGTGGCCCTCGCGGCCGGTTTAGGCCCCTAAACACCCGCTCCATAGTGCGCCCTGCCGTGTCTAGGGGGTCTAAACGGCAATGTACCGGCCCCTGACGGAGTGCGTCAAGGGGGTCTAAACTCCGACCTTGTGAGCACCGAGGACTTCGACAGCGTCCGGCGCGACCCCGACCCGATCCGGCGGGGCAAGCGCGCAACCGAGCTGCTCACGACCTACCAGCAACGGGCGACCGAGCTGGCGCGTCTCCGGAAGGCCGCGATCGAGGAAGCGCACCGTGAGCTGGGCATGAGCTACACCGAGATCGCCGGAGCGCTCGGCATCACGAAGGGCCGGATCACCCAGATCCGCAGCACGGCACCCACGGCCGAGCGCGCGTTCTTCGGCGTCGGCCCGGTGAGCATCGGCGTGCCGTACCGGTACCAGACCACCGACCGCGAACGCCCGCTGATCGCCGCCGAGGACGCCGAGACCGCCAACCAGCTCGAAGCCCTGTTGACCGCGCTCTCGCTCGCCACCTCCCGCTACCAGATCGAGCCTGACCGGACCGAGCCGCCGGCCGGAGACACGATCGTCGTGTGCGGTCCGAAGTCCGCGCCCATCGGTGCCGACCTGCTCTCCCGCGATCCCGCCCTGGCGATGATCGAGGACAACGGCCGGTGGTGGATCGAGCAGCGCGAGGACAGCACCCGGATCGGGTCGCCTTCCGACGACGCTCAGCCGCAGTCGGCCGACGTGGCGTATGTGGCCCGGCACATGATCGACAACCGTGTGATCATCCACATCGCGGGTATCCACGGCATCGGATCACTCGGCGCGACGCACTACCTCCGAGCGCATCTCGCCGACGTGTTCCGGCAGGTTGGACAGCAGCCGATGTCGCTGGTCGCGCGAGCGACCTACGACGGGCTGACCATCACCGACAGCGAACTGGCCGCAGGACCCTACGTTTGGTGAACACATGCGAGTCACAACCGCGCAACTCCCGCCCATGGAAGAGAGCGCCGACAAGATCTTCGTGACCCCGCACGCCGTCATCCTCCTCGACGGAGCATCCGCCTTCGTCCCCGTGCCCGTCCCAGCCTCCGCCTACGCCGACTACCTCGGCCGCCTCCTCGCCGACGCCCTCACCGCCGATCCAGCCGCCGACCTGCAAGAAATCCTCGCCGAAGGCATCAAGGCCACCGCGGCGCACTACGACCTTCGAGCAGGGGAGTCGCCATCCAGCACGGTCACGATCGCCCGCGAACGCGACGAGCACCTTGACCTGCTGCTTCTCGGCGACAACACGGTGATCCTCCCCGGCGGCGAAATCCTGACCGACGACCGGATAGACCGCCTGGACCTCGAACCCCGCCGCAAGTACCGCGAACGCCTCGCCGCCGGCCACGGCTACGACGACGAACACCGCGCACTGCTCCGCGAACTACAAACGCAGCAGGCCCAGTACCGCAATAAGCCAGGCGGTTACTGGATCGCGGAGGCAGATCCCCTTGTCGCACGTCAGGCCGTTTTGACAGCACGATCACTCAGCGACACTCGATGGTTCGTTATCGCGAGCGACGGCGCTTACAACGTCATGGAGCACCTAAACCTGGTCGATTGGGCCGACTACGCGAAACTTGACGGGAGAGGCCTCATAACGCTACTTCACCACTGCCAAGAGTGGGAAGAAAACGATGGGACAGCCCGCCGCATGCCGCGAGCGAAGAAGCATGACGATAAGTCAATTGCTGTCGCTAATCCTTCTCAAGAAATAAAGCCAGCTACGACCCCTCGATCTCATCGAAGCTCAACTGGTTCGCCGCCTGGGCAAAGGAACCTTTAGGACGCGACTTTTCCGAGGATGCGAGTTTGGAGTTTCGGCCGCATCTTGAACGTTTTCCAGTCGGGCAGAACAAAGCCAAGGGAGGGTTCCTGTAATGGAGGGTTCCTTCCGCTTCAACATCGCCAGAGAGCTTGACGAGAAATCTTCGTTCATGGGCTTTCGCGGCCAGATGGTACTGATCATCGCGGCTAATCCGCTAGGTGGTTTTAGCAGCTTTCCGGACAAACGCCTTCCAAGTCAGAAGATATTTAGCCTGCAACTGGATCGGGAATTCCTCCGCTGAGCCTTCCCAGTGGGCATACCAGCGTGAGATTCCGAGTTCGTCGTTCGCAACTTCGATGCTCAATTCCCTTCTGGATTCTCGAGAATCATCGTCGTCGAGTACAAACTTCATGGCCCCTAGTAAGCGACGAGCTTGCTTCCTTCTGGCCTCCGTCGCGGCCTCGAAGTTGATCGTTTCTAGAATCGCTAATGTTGCCTCGCCAAATTCATCAAACCCAGCTAAGGTATATCTGGGTGCTATGAACCCTGTTTGAGGATCTAAAGTTAGATGTGACCACGGGTCCTCCGTAGTGGGATCGATAAGTCGGGGCTCTCCGTCGCCGCCTAGGGGGAATCTTTCTCCCTTCTTTCGATTACATGTCGTACAAACCCGAATCATGTTTTCCCAATCGAATGCCTTTTGAGGGAACGTGGCAATCGGTCTGAAGTGGTCAACATCTGATGCGAACGAATCGCTACAGTAGGCGCAGCGCACGCGAGATCCAGCCATGGATGCCAAGGCCTCATTGATTGGTTCCGAAGCCTTCGTGGCACGAAATCTCTTCCAGGCGGCTCGCGTGTCTGCAACCGATGCATTCGCGATGCTCTTTGTCTTGCGAAAGAGCGCAAGTCTGTCTTGTAGCTTCAATTCGACGCGGTGTAGCCGTCTCAATTTTAGCCCTCGACTTCAGCGAATAGATCAAGTTGACGCATCTCTTCGAGTTCCATGCCGGAAAGGGGGAGCTGCCGCTGCTTCGCCAGCAAGCGAGCACGTCGCTCTCGAGCCGTCACGGCTCGGGGTGACCGTGTGTGGTCTAGCCCGAATGCCGATGTCAACAGGATCTCATTAGGGCGGCCAGCGACGATTTGATTAAATTGATGCTCATCAATCATAAACGGCGCACCCTCGCCTGGTTGAGGCAGGTGGTAAATCCTCCCATTATCGGCTGCTTGGCAAACTAGGGGACTGTGTGTGGTGATTAGAAACTGAATACGAGGGAAATGGCTCTTTAGCCAGAAACCGATCTCTCGTTGCCAGGCGGGATGGAGGTGAGCGTCAACCTCGTCGATCATTACGACCCCAGGCCGGTCAACCACAAACTTTCCTGAATCATCTCTGATGACCAGGTCGCGTGGGCCGTACACTTCCACCATGTGGCGAAAGATATCGATCAACATGGCTACTGCGGAACGATAGCCATCGCTCATATCCGTCAGTGGCATAATGCGATCGGCGGAATCTTTGATCCATACGCCTTCTGAATCAACTTGGTGGATCGTGATGCCATTCCGAAGGAACTCATCACTAAGAAGGCTCAAGAGCGCCTCTAGTACAAGTGGCTCGTGCTCGCGCTCTTCAAGTTTCTTATACTGAAGCTGCTTTATCCACTCTTCACCTTCTGCGAGCGTAGCGTCCTCCTTAAACAGAGTTGCGAATCGGGGAACGCGGCCAGGGATGACCATAAGACGCTGAGCATCTGGGGAGCTGCCGTACAGGCGGCGGAAGGGGCCGTAGCCCAGTGTGAACCATCCTTGAGTCGATTGCTGCCAAGGGCCATTTATTGCGCCCTTCTTTTTGTGGCGGAAGACGTCAGCTGGAGTTATCTCGTAGACCGGCCCCTGTCGTTCAATCTCAACCTCGGCCCAAAATGTTCCTGCTACGGGATTGCCTCCCTGTCGGGTTTTGTCATATTCATGATGGGGTTTGACTTCCACGGAAATGGTGCCGCGTTCTAGTCCATCCTGTACCCAGCCTCGTAAGTCGGGTAGCAATGAACGCACCTGGTCGGGGCCCAGCAGGGCAACGGCAATGGCCTTCAATAGTGAAGTTTTACCGGATCCGTTATCCCCAGTGATTGCAGCCCAGCCAGGATAGCGATCCACGTCAGGTGCGAAGTTAAAATCAGCGTCTTCGAAACCTTTGATTCCTCGTAGTACGACTCGTCTAATGTACATATCTCCCTGGCCTCTCCGAGGTGTCATAGCTTACGGATCCTCGCGAGTCCCTGCTAGACCGGCCACACTTCCTCTATCTAGCTGCCGAATCTGGCTCTATGGGATCAAGAGCGGCGCGCAAGCGCGCCGCTGGCCGCTCGGCCTGCCGCTCCGCTTCGGCCGGCGGCCCAGCGCGAGCGTGCGACGCAGGCTAGTGAACTACCAGGTCAGCATGTCCAGCAGACGCAGGTCCGTGACCGCCGACAGCCGCCTGACCTTCTCCTCGGCATGAGCGGCCACCATCTCCCGAAGGCGAACAAGCGCGCCGGACGACGTAGCCGCTAGGAGATCCGCTCGCACTGCCGCCCATGTGATCGAGCGAAACCCCAGCTCTGGGTACCTGGCCCCCTGCGTCCGCGCTTCCGCCCTATAGGCGGTGAAGACGTGCTGGTCGAGGATCGGGAACAGAGCAGGACGCTTCACGTGCAGGACCTTGCTTACCTTCGCGTGGCTCACCCCGCGCGGCCGAGCATCCATGAAGTGGCGGTACAGCGAGGTCATCGCGTCATAGAGACCTCCGCGCGTCCCAGGATCAGCATCACGAAGGTCACTGCCCGGTGCGACCCACGGCGCATCCTTCGCCTGCTCGACGAACCAGTCCACCTCCCGGCCACCGATCCGGGAGCGCACAACCCGAGTCCGAATCACCTCGGCCGGAGTCAACAGGTACGGGTCGCCCGGACCCGGCAAGTCGTAGCGCGGCGGCGTGCGCTCCGGGTACCCCTCTAGCGTCGCGATCGCATCGCGCAGGGAGATCGACCGCCCGGCCACCACGAGTACCTGATCCGCATTAGTTAGCTCTGCCACCACCTAATTGTTCAGGTCAGGAGTGCAACGTGAAAGTTCAAAGCCCGGGGCTCCGCCCCGCACCCCGGCACCGCTTCGGAGATCAGGGGAGGACCAGTCCGGTGACCTCCTCACGGCGCGCCCGAGGGCAGCCAGCCCGGCCGGCACCGGTCAAGGGCGCTTCGCGGCCTCCGGCAAACCCTTGACCGGCGCCACCCGGCCTGGCAGGGGTGAACCCGCGCCGCGACGAGATCACCTCAGCGCCAGCCGTCAGCGAGGGCAGCTCTCAGCAACATGCCAACAACATGCCCCGGTCAACCACGGTCAACAGGGGTACCCCGCGCACACTAAGAACCACAGGTCAGGGCCGTTTTCCTGGCCTCCGGCTATGGTTCCCAAGCTGAGAACGCGGGTTCGATTCCCGTCATCCGCTCGTAGTGCGAAGGCCCAGGTCAGCGGGTGTCTACTCCGGACCTGGGCCTTCGTCGTCTCTTGCTCAACTCGGGTCGCGTGCCATTAACGTGCCATTAGCCCTCATCCTGGCTCCCCTGCCGGTGCTGGTCGACGAGCTTGGACAGCCGGTCCGCGATCCGCTCATCGGCGTCACTGGTCGCCCGCTGGTAGATGAGGGCCGCCCGCATGTCGTCGTGCCCCATCCGGGCCATCAGATCCTTGGTCGAGGTCCCGGCCTTGGACGCCCAGATGTTGCCCGCGTGCCGCAGGTCGTGGAAGTGCAGGCCCTTGAGCCCCATCTTCGCGACCACCTGCGTCCAGCGGGATCGCTGGTTGAAGTTCGGCCGACGCACTGCGTTGCCGTCCCGCTCACCCGTGAACAGCAGCGCGAGCTGATCCGGCTTCACGTACGTGTCCAGGTGCTTCACCACCTCCGGTCGGACGGCCGCCGGGATGATCACCGTCCGCACACCAGCCCGTGACTTCGGCGGCCCGACTGTCAGCCCCTTCCCACTGACCTCGACGAACGCCCGCGAGACCCGGACCCAGCTCCCGTCCTCGGCCACGTCGCAGCGCCGCAGGGCCGTCACCTCACCCCACCGAAGCGAGCCGAACGCCGCGAGGAGGACGAGCGCCCGGAACCGCTCCGGCATCCGGCCGGCCAAGTCGAAGACCTGCGCCACCGACAGGACCGGCCGCTCCGCCGGGTTCTCCCGATCCGCCCCGCGAACCCGGCACGGATTGCGCTGGAGGATGCGGTCCTCCTCCACGGCGGTGTTCAGGACCGCCCGGAGCAGTCGGTACGCCTTGGCGGTCATCGACTCGGACACCCCGGCTGCCAGCAGGTCCGCCCGCCACTGCCGGATGGTGGCGGTCGACAACTTGCCCAGCTCGACCCCACCGAGCCGCGGTTCAATGTGCTTCCGGAGAAGCCACCGGTACAGCTCGGTCGTGCGCGGACGCAGCCCAGGCCGCTGGGTGACCCACTGACTCGCGTAGTCCCCGAGCTTGACCTTCGCCCGCTCCGGGTCGGTCCACTCGCCCTGGATGATCTGGCTTTCGACCACCGACAACCAGCGCTCGGCCGCCCGCTTGGTCTCGAAGGTGTCGGGTGCCTTTCGGAATTGCCCGTCCGGCCCGGGATAGCGAGCCTGCCACCGACCCGACGGAAGCTGGCGGATGTTGCCGAAGCCTCGACGCCCCTTCTTGTTCGCCACGTCAGGCCGCCCGTCCGAGGTCGCGGAGCACGGACGCCGCATTGATCGGCTCGACCCGGCCGGCCTGCACGAATGCCTCCAGGTCCTCGACGGCCAGCCGGACGTGAGCGCCGACCTTGTGGAAGGCGATCCGACGTTCCGCGATCAACCGGCGGACGAAGCGCACCGAGGTGTTCAGGTACTCGGCCGCCTGCTCGACGTTCAGGTAGTGCGTGTTCAAGGTGTCTTCCTCCCCCAGGTGATCAGGCTGCTTGCGGAATTGCCGAAGTCTCTGGACCCGGTGGATGGGCCGCGAGGAGCGCCCGGTCGTACTCGGCCTTCCAGGTGATCCGCTCCGAGATGGCCCGCATGAGCAGGTGCGCGCGTGGTGGGGCGTCGCGGTCGCCGGGCTGGACCTTGCGCCAGATCAGCCGCGAGGTGTCTTCCTCGGGTTTGACGATGCCGACGCCTGCGAGCATGTCTCGCACGAACGCCTTGCGGTCGGCCTTGTGATCGGCCAGCGACTTCCCGGACCACTTGCGCGAGACGAGCACTCGCCGGCCGGGGAGCCCGAGCGTGGTCCGGCGGTGCGCCCTGCCCTTGCAGTGGCCCGGGGTCATCCGGCTGGTCGCGCCGAGCGGCTGGATGCCGTAGAGCAGCCAGACCGCGCAGCGGGGCGAGCACGGGGTGATGGCGAGTTGGGCGTGGAGCCGGTCATGGTGTTCTCGCTGCCGGGCGCTGGTGGCTTCGAGCACTTCGCCGGTGGATTTGGTGAGGTATTTGGTTAGGTAGCCGATGTGGCGCCCAGCTTCCTCGCTTCCGCCGAGGATGCCCTTGGAGTGCACCTGCCGCCCGAACGTCACCACGTGGGCGGGTTCCTCGACCTCCTCCACCGCCTCCTCCCAAGGCGTCAACGGCTCGTGCTGCTCCGGATCCACAAACCCCTTCACCCGCGCATCCCACACGGGCAACCGGTCCCCGCCATAGATCGGCTCGTCATGGTTGGGCCACCACACTTGGTGGTAGGTGGCCTCGGTGACCTGCCGCAGCACCTCATGCGGAATCGACCCCCGCAACGCCGCGTGCAGGTGCGGAGCCGTCCGCTTCTGCGGCTCCACGGTCGCGAAGTACTGGACATCCCAGCCCACGACGCGGCGGAGGTTCTGCCACCACCGATCCACCAGCGAGGCAAAGTGCACCGCGTCCCGCGCCGCCCGCCGATAGTCGTACTCAGCGGGGTTGACCGGGGTGCCGTCCTCGCGCACCCGCCCGTAGGTATCGCAGGTCAGGGTCACGAACATCGAGGGCCGGAACTTCCCGGCGTACTCGCGGCCCACGGTGGTTTTGGCGACCTTCTTGCGGGGCAGGTTGGGTGCGTCCTGCCGCCGTTTGGTCGACCGCTTCACCGGCCGCTTCGAGGGAAGATCCGGCGAGGGCAGTCGGCCGCGCATGCCGAGTTGCCGAAGTTCTTCATCGACGCCGCGGATCTCGTCGCGGAGTTCGTCGGCCTGGCCCTCTTCCCCGTGCTCGACCGCCTCCCGGTACCGCGCCACCAGATCGGCGCGGAACTCCATCAACTCCTTCTGCTCCGCAGTCGGCGGGGCCGGGGTGAAGTCCGGTTCCTCCGTCAGGTGCCAGCCCTCCCGGCACTGCGCCATCCGCAACGCCTTGGCCTTCTTGGCACACGGCGCGCAGACGCTCTCCACGGTCGATCCGCAGGGCACGGCGACGTAGCGCAGTTCACCGGTCTCCGGGTCCCCGACTTCCATCGTGAACGGCCGCACGCACACCCCGTGCTTCTCGGCGGTGGCCTTCATGACCTCGGTCGACAGCGGCAGCCGCATCCGCTCAGCACGAGTGCTCACGCGGCCACCTCCACCGCCTGCTCGTCGAGCAGCATCCGCAGCGTGTACAGCTCGTCAACCGAGACACCCTCACGAGCGCCGGTCGCGAGCTGCACCAGGCCGCCGCAGTGACGCCACGGAATTCCGCCGTAGACGAGGAAGTGCGCCCCGCCCTGCGACCGACCGCGAATGGTGATGTGCAGGTTGTTCTGCTCGGTGCGCCACCACGTCGCGGTGACCTGGTCGAGCGTGTAGGCCCACAACAGCAGCTCGGCGAGATGCGCGCCGGCCTCGCCGGGAGCCACCTGCAATTGGATTTCCGGCGCGCCCGGGTGCAGCGTCACCCGGCACGGCTCCGGAAGCGGAAAGTCACGCAGGTGTCCCCAGAACGCCCGGGTCAGCTTCTCCAAGGGAGTTCTCATGCCGCAACACCGCCCTCAGGGCCGCGGAACGGCACGACAGCCCCGCCGGTCACGAACGCTTCGAGCGCCTTAACCGCCTCATCCGGCACCCACCCGGCCCGCACACGGAGCGGCTCACGGATGCCCTCGCCCCAGACGTAGCCGGTGCCCGCTTCGGACTCGCCGATGCGGTTGGCCCACGCGCCCCGCTCGTACGCCTGGTCGCCGAGCACCATGCCGACGTGTGACTTTGAGGTGACCCGCAGGCAGATACGGCGGGGGAACAGTTCCCGCACCGGAACGGTGTCCTTCGTCGGCTCCTGCACGTAGCCGCGGACCGTGAACCCGAGCGCTCGGCCCTGCGTGGTCAGCAACGCCACCTTCTCGATGATCTGCTCCCGCGTCTTCCGGTCGGTGTACTTGGTCAGGGCACCGATCTCGTCGAACTCGACCAGCTCAAGCGGGTTCTCGGTGCTGATCGGCACGTTCCGGACCCGCCCGGCGAACTCGGCCTTGCGCGCATCCATCGCGGCCACCAGCTCATCCAGCACTTCGAGCGCGTCCTTCGGCGTGACCGCGTACCGGTGGAAGATCCCGCGCCCGTAGGCCAGTTCCATCCCCTTCGGATCGATGCCGGTCACGCGGACAAGCCCGTCCCGGATGGCCGGAGCGATCGACGCGAGCGGGCACCACATCACCGAGTTCTTGCCCGCACCGGAAGCGCCGGCCGTGAGCGTGTGGCTTCCCGAGCCGTACAACGGCAGGTGCCAGTCCTGCCCGTACTCGGTCCGTCCAGCCCAGGCGCGCCGCAGATCCACCGCCGAGGCGTCCAGCTCCGTGAACTGCGGGCACGGCACCGGAGTGGCGAGCAGGTCCCGGCGCTGGAAGTCGATGGAAACCACGTTGGGAGCCAGCTCCCGCACCTGGCACCGGGCGACCTTGCGCGCCACGGCGAGTTCCCGCGCAGCCTCGTCGAAGTCCTCGGGCTTCTGCCCCGGCACCAGCTCGACCCGCACCTCATCCCACGAGGCACCCGACCGCACCCGCCGGACCTTGGGCAGCCGGACACCTGGACGCCGCTGATCACGCGTGATCTTCTTCCGGCCGACGAGCGTCACGGTCAGATCGACCGGCACGGTGTCGTCCTTGACGCTCAGGCCACACGCGTGCAGCCACTCCGGCAGCTTGGGCATGTAGAGCGCCCAGCGGAACCACCACGAGCGCAGCACGCGCCCGGCCCACTGGTCGAACGAAACCAGGTGGAAGCGCCGCCAGGTCAACAGTCCCGTAGCGATGACCAGCCCGGTCACCGCCAGCGACATCCCGCCCAACCACATGCACCACGCCGCGACCGCCAGCACAGCGAGCGTGGTCCGCGGATGAGTCAGGATCTCCTTGAAGACCCAGACCGCGCCCTTGAGGACCCACCACAGGGCAAGGAAAACGACGGCAGCAGCGGCGAGAGCTTCCGCGATCGAGGCGAGTGCCTTGCCGAGTTTGTGCAGTACCCAGACGATGACGGCGAGGCCGGCACTGCCGAGCAACAGGACTCCGAAGGTGTGTGCGTTCATCGCCGACCACCGGCCTTCCGAGCCGTGATCGGGAGATCCAGCCGTCCCGCACAGGTGGCGCACTCGGTGTCGCCGGGAGCGAGGCGGGCGAACTTCTTGCATGCGGCGCAGCGCGTCCGGGTGACCCCGCTTGACACGTGCCCGCCAGCGTTGGCTAGCGTTTCCACTGTCTACTCCGTGAGGTGTGGACAGCGCAGGAGCGGCAAGAGGTTGGCAGCCGTTTTCCGCTTCTGCGCCGTATGGTTCAAGAGCCCGAATGAGGGCGTACTTCATCGCCGCACGACATAGCGCGCGTTTCAGTCGCTTGTGGACTCCTAAAGTCCTTCGGTCGCTTGTCGGGAACACCTCCGGCACACGTGCACCCTGTTGCGCAGGACCCGCTGCGAATGCCCACAGACCCAGCAGCGTCGCCGAACGAGCCACCTGCGCCGCACCTTGTGTGCCACCGCGATCACCTCCTTTCCGTTAGGTCATCGAGGTTTCAACGGTTGGTCTCGCGCTCGACTACGAACGTTCCCTTGGAGCGGATCGTGGTCACGAGGCCGCGTTCACGGAGGATTTCGACAGCGTGCCTCGCTGTGCCCAGAGAGACGCGGTACTCCTCGGCGAGACGGCGTTCGTTGGGCAGCGCACTTCGCGGAGGCAGCTCACCCGAGGCGATCCGCGCTGCGATGTCATCAGCCAGCCACTCATACACGTAGCCGACCAGGTCGTTCGGAACTCTGGGCACAACTGCCCCCTCTTGGTGTCAGGACTGGATGGAATCTGCGCGCCGAGATTCGAGACGGGCTCTGCGCTCGAACTCCTCGGCGGCTACGGATGCTGCGTGGCGAGCCCACAACGGTGCCCCCAGGTCCTCCGCCAGGACTCGCCACGCCTCGGCGACGGAGTGGTATGCCTGAGCAAGACGCCGCACTGCCGCCACGTCATCGGCGGCTGCTCGCATCGCGGCGAACAGTGCGGCTGTCTGCTCGGCATACGCGGTGTTCCACCGAGCGACCGCCTCACGCGACGGTCGCCCCACCATCAGGCGGCCTTCTGCTCACTCGAGCCCTGGCCTGCACCCTTGCTCTGGGTGGGCCGGGAGTTGGTCGCGCCCTTGGGCTCACGCATCCCGGTCGCCCGCAGCACCCAACCCTGGTACTTGAACTTCTCGCCCATAACCCGAGGTTCGATCGTCAGGCCCTCGAAGAGCACCGGACGGAAGTCGAAGCCCTGCATCACCGCCGGAGGCGGGACCGGCTGGACCCTGTCGAGCAGGGTCACCGTGACCGACTTGTCCCGGTCCTTCTCCGCCGAGGGGTCGGTCACCGTGACCTTCCACTGCGGCAGACCGGTCTGCTCGTCGATCTTCTGCTTCGGCTGCTTGCCCCGGGCCTTGTCCTCGTTCGAGACGTACTCCATGTCCGGTGTGACCGGACCAACGATCGCCGCTCCTTCCGGGAAGACCATGTCGTGCTCGATCTCGAAGCGCGTTCCGCGCGGTACCGCCATTGCCTGTTCCTCCTGGTCGGCGCCTCAACCGGCGCTGCCTATCGTGGCTGACAGGGATAGGTTAGCCAGCCTGGCTAGACAAGTCAAGCAAGCAGTAATCAGGCTAGGCGACTAGGTGGCCTAGACAGGAGTTTCGGCGTTGCGCAACACTGGGAGGGTGTTGCGCAACAGTTCGCAACACCTGTCGTCCCGCAGAGAGCAAGGAGCGCGCCGTGCCGCTCGATCCAGATGACCCGCGACCGCCGTATGTGCAGGTGGCGAATGCTCTCCGTGCTGCGATCCTGACCAAGAAGTTCAGCCCGGGGGACAAGCTGCCCTCGCGGAACGAGCTGGCGAAGACCTACAACGTCGCCCCCATGACGGTGCAGAACGCCCTGCGTGAGCTGCGTGAAGAAGGCTTGATCGTCTCCCGTCAGGGCAGTGGCGTGTTCGTCCGAGAGCGCACCGAACGCCCCATCGGACTCCGACCGCACATCGAGCGCGCGTTCGAGGCCCAGCACGTGACGGTCGACTTCGCGGGATTCTCCGGCGAGACCCTCCACGGTGTCATCGCCGAACCGCTGGACAAGATCCGAATCGGCCGGCTCCGTCCCGAGTCGATCAGGGTCCGCCTACTCGTGCCCGATCCGACGCAGCCCTGGACGCTGCCAGTCACCGTGGACAACCGCACCGACAGCCCGGTCTTCCGCAAGCGGGCCGACGAGATCATGCGCCGCAACACCCTCGCGATCGTCGATTCCGTGACCGAACTCGCCGACCTGGGTTTGATCAACGAGGCGTCGGCCGAGATCCGGGTGCACAACGTGCCGCCGACGTTCAAGCTCTACCTGATCAACGACGAGGAAGCGTTCTTCGGCTTCTACCCGGTGCGTGAGCACGTCATCAGCTACGACGGCCAGACCGAGGCCATGTACGACCTGATGGGCAAGGACGCGATCCTGTTCCACCACTCGGCGAACGACGACGACACCTCGACCGGATCGCAGTACGTCGAGCAGGCCAAGACGTGGTTCGAGAGCATGTGGTCGAGCGTCGGCAAGGACTTCCAGCGATGACGGCCGCGGAGCTGCTGGACCAGGCCGGAGCGCTCCTCCTCGACTTCGACGGCCCAGTGTGCTCGGTCTTCGCCGGAATCCCCGCGTCCGTCGTGGCCGATCAGCTCCGCACCGTCCTCGCCGACGCCGGACATGCCCCACCCGAGCCCATAGCGAGCAGCAGTGACCCGTTCGACATGCTGAAATATGCCGCCTCACTCAGCGACGAGGACGCCCGATACGTCGAGGCCGCGTTCACTGCCCACGAAGTCGAGGCGATGACCACCGCAGCGCCCACCGAGGGCGCTTACGAGCTCATGCAGGCATGGCACGGTTCCGGCCGGCCACTGGCGATCGTCAGCAACAACAGCGCCGCCGCCATCAGCGCCTACCTCGACTTCTACGGCCTCCGCCCCCTGGTCAACGTGGTATCCGCCCGCGAGAGCGCAGACGTCCAGCTCCTCAAGCCGCACCCGCACCTCCTGAACCAGGCAGTCCGCGGACTCGGCATCCCCGCGGAGCGATGCGTCTTCGTCGGCGACTCCCTGACCGACGTCGAAGCGGCGAAGGCCGCCGGTGTCCGGTCGATCGGCTATGCCAACAAGCCAGGCAAGCGCGAGCGTTTCACCAGCGCCGGAGCCGACGCGATCACCGAGGTCTTGACAGAGCTGGTCGCGGTCTCGTGAAGGTCCCGGACAAGCTCGCCAACTCCGTCCGAGCGCGATGGCCCGACCGTGCGGACACCTGGCTGACCAGCATCAGCTCCGAACTCGACGAACTCACCCACCAGCATTCAGCGACGCTCCAGCGCGTCCTGCCAGCGCGGTACGCCTTCGTGGTCAGTGCGACCAGCCCGCACGGCCCGCTCATCTTCCGAGCCTCACCCGACCCGGCAGCCCTCGACCAAGCCACCGTCGCCGAAGCACTGGGCCGCCTCGACATCGGCCCCAAGATCCATCTCACGACCAGCACCGACACCGGTTCATGGACGGTCATGGAGCAGGTCATCCCCGGAACCCCGCTCGCCGACGCCAACCCGGCAACCCTCGACATCGAGGCCCTGGCCCGCCCCGTCCGAGCAATGGCCGGCCAACCCGCACCTTCGCCCGACCTGCCACTCATCACCGACTGGCTCCGCGACCGCCTCATCAACGACAACCTCACCGAGCTACCGGAGGGCGAGCAGGTAGCCCCCAAGGCCGAGCGAGCCTACGCCCTCGAACTCCTCGATGACCTCACCGCGGACATGCGCCCCGGTCTCTGCCACGGCGACGCCTCACCCTGGAACGTCCTCACAGGCCACGACGGCCAGTGGAAGCTCATCGACCCCCGCGGCATGCAAGGCGAACCCGAGTACGACGCCGCCGTGATGGCATTCAAGCTTCAGCACTTTCTCTCAATTTCTAATGCTGAAGGCAAGATTGCTGACCTCAGCCAGCTCGATAGCACTCGAATTGACGCTTGGGAAACAGTGGCCCGCGCGGCGCGGATCTAAGCAATCAGAAGTGGTGAGGTCAATATCGGGTGTACTGAGGTCTCGTTCTGTCGTGGTCGACTATCTTGCAGTGAGCTGTGCAGCTGCGTATGAGAATGTTATCCTTGGCTTGCGTCGAGAAGCACTAGTGAGCGGTCGAACATCCGGAGGACTCGTTGCGCATCATCTCGTTCTTCAATCACAAAGGCGGGGTAGGTAAGACTACACTTCTATATAACGTCGGCATGGCGCTCGCTAGTCATGGCAAGCGTATACTCTTCGTTGACCTCGACCCTCAGGCGAATCTTACTTCCGCCGCCCTATCTGACACAGTGTTACAACGGGCGATTGACCAAGATTTAACGATCCACGGCTGTCTACAGCCACTGGTTGACCGGTCGGGGGACGTTAAGCCGATATCGCCTTTTAAGATTAGAGATACCGCATGGATACTGCCGGGCCATATAGCGTTAAGTGAGTTTGAGGAAATTGCGCCAACTGGCTGGACTGAAGCGGTCGCAGGAAATGCGGGAGGCTTTCGGACCAGCACTGCAATCTATCGCCTCATTTCCGAGGTTGGCGAAGTGGTACAGGCTGATTTTGCGATGATGGACCTCGGTCCGAACGTCGGCGCATTGAATAGAACTGCAATTCTAGGGTCGACGGGCTTTGTCGTACCCCTTGCTCCAGACCTGTTCTCGCTAACTGCACTCAGCAGTGTTGGCAAGAGTGCGTCGTTGTGGGTTTCGGAATGGCAGGCTGCTATTGGGTCAATGGAGCGCAGGCAGCTGTCCTTTCCCTTTACTCTACCTGAAGGCAAACCAGCGCCGCTTGGTTATGTTAGCCAACAGTTCTCCGTGTATCGACAGGAGCCAGCCGAGGCTTATAGGCGCTGGATAGAGCAGATACCCGAGCAATATCAAAAGGGAATTGTCGAGCCGCTGTCTAGAAGTGGGGCGGCCATTCCGCCTGGCGCTGCGAGTCTCGGTGAAGTGAAAAACCTATCGAGCCTCGTTCCGATCGCGCAGCGTAGTAACAAGGCGATCTTTGAGTTGAGCGGTGTTGAAGCCCGCGGCGCGCAGCATACTCGTGCGCGCGATACCTATATGTTGTTCAGTAATTTGGCAAAAGAGATTTCTGAACGCGTTGAGTACGTGGCGGGGAAAGCTAAACAATGATCATCCTCGATACGTCGGTCTTGCCTCGACGGGGTAAGCTGAGAACGCCGATCCTCGGCGCGTTGATTCATGTTTGCAAGACGAGAGGAATTGAAATCGTCCTCCCTTCCATCGTGCTCGAGGAGTCGGTCAGTGCTCGCGGACGAGACGCGGAAGATGTGTTCTCAAAGCTGCTTACCTCTTATAACGACGCTAGCAAGTACTTCCAATTGCCACCGATCTACGTGCCAGGGCGAGTTGAGGTAGAAGACGAGTGGCGAACGGACTTACGGGAAGCTTTCACGATCGTCGATGTGCATCCAGATGATGCGACGGAGTCGCTGATCAGAGAAGCGAACAGAATCAAACCGGCATCGAATGGCCGAGGTGCGCGAGATTCCGCTATATGGCTAACGGCTGTCCGGCATCATAGGTCGACAGGCGGTCCCACATACCTTGTATCTGCGAATACGAATGATTTCGCTGATAATAATAAGAGTGGGCTCCATGGTGACCTAATCCAGGACCTTGGCGACCAAAATGATGGATTCCACTATTACAAGTCACTAGACGAGCTGGTCAACGTTCTGGCGAGCAGGGTGAAGATTGATTCACTGCCAGAAGGACTCCTCGCTAGCGCGTTGACAGAGGTATCCGATTCGGTTGAATCAGTATTGCAAGACGCGTTGGCGTCGGAGAACTTCACGCCGTTTGAAGTCTTCGATGCGTACGAATCTGTTGCGGGTACCGTCTTGCGTGCCTATGAGATCGAGGAAACAAAGCTGGCGCTCGTCAATGTTGTCATGGATATCTATGGCTTTGCCTCTGGGGTTAACCCCACGACCGAGGTTCGTCGAGTTTCCTTTCGCGTCTGGCTTGAATTCGAGTGGCGTTCGGACAACCTTGTATCGGTCGACTTGGAAGGCGTGTCAATCGGTCAGGCGTCGAGTTAGCTGCAGTTCAGCTGCCGAACTTGGCTCTATTGGATCAAGAGCGGCCCGCAAGCGGGCCGCGTCGGGATCCGCACGGCCTTCCGCTCCGCTCCGGCCGGCGGTCCCGACATCTGCCGTCAAGGCGTGCTGTCTAATCCGACCTGGGATGCCGCCTTCTGTATCCATCGAACAGTCGCCTCCGCCGTTGGTATCACCGGTTGACCCGCAAGCTGGTCCTCATACACATCTCGTCCGCGGTCGTACCTTGGGTCTGCCGGGACACCGTCGGCAGGGGCCCAGTACATCTCGTCCCGAGTGCCAAGCCTGCCTTGGCCAAGGATCCAAGTGCCAAGTTCACTGCCGTGGTTCCGTTGGATGACGATGGCACGTTGATGCGTCATCCGATTTCTGGCCCACCGGATTCCAGCGATCAACTGCCCCTCGGGATCGCCCTGCCTGGCCGCCCGATAACGGTCGCCGAGCAGGTCCTGAAGACCTTCGTCGCATGATCCGAGCCAGAACAAGGTCTCGCCGGTCGGCGCGTAGGCCTTGTCGACGTCGTAGCGCTCCAGGCGAAGGCGGCGAAGAGCGTCTTGGAGAGCGCGGACTGCCAGCTGTACCAGCCGCGACTCCTTGGCTCCGCCCTTGCTGACCTGCGACCCCGCCATACGTACATTTAAGCGATCCTTCCAGGGCTCCGCCCCGGACCCCGGCACCGCTTCGGAGATCAGGGAAAGTCACGACCGGTGATCTCCTCACGGCGCGCCCGAGGGCAGCCAGACCGGCCGGCACCGGTCAAGGGCGCTTCGCGGCCTCCGGCAGACCCTTGACCGGCACCACCCGGTCTGGCAGGGGTGAACCCGCGCCGCGAGGAGATCACCTCAGCCGGGGGAACTGTGCAGGTGGGAGCCCCGCATGTCGTGCCATTAGCGTGCCATTAGGGGCGGTCAACCACGGTCAACGGAGGCACACCCGGGCGAACCCGTCCCGCAGGTCAGGGCCATCGTCAAGCAAGATCAGACCGATTCCCAAGCTGAGAACGCGGGTTCGATTCCCGTCATCCGCTCTCCGCAGGTCAGAAGGGGTGCCATCCGGGTTCGGGAGGCGCCCCTTCTGCTGTCTCCAGCAACATCATGCGGCCACGGCGGTGCTCCTCGACGAGCTTCGGGAGCCGCTCCGCTCAGGCCGTCGGCCCCGGCGCACCTCCCGCTCCAACCGTCGTGACGTCATCAGCGGCCATGCCGCCCGAACCTCGCCCGAGGCTGGCTTGCGCCTGTGCAGCGCGTCCGTTCGTATGCTCTGTTCGACTCAACTCAGGGGAGATCGACATGACGTCGCTCGAGACGATGAGCGAACGGGAGTTCTTCGCGAATGTGGGGCGGCGGCCCGGCATGTTCGTCGAGCGCGGGACCTACCACGCGATCAGTTCCTTCATCACCGGATACGACCAGCACGCCATGCGCAACGGCGGCGGATGGCTGCGCGAATTTCACGACTGGGTCTTGCGGAGGCGCGGCCTCGAGAGGAGCCCTCTGGTCTGGAGCGCCGAAGTGCTGTGGCTCGCATTTCCTGATGGAGCCTTCCGCTCGCGTGGCTTCGACCTCACGGCCGACGAGAACGCGCACGCCATCAACGTGCTGTTCGAGTTGCTGGACGAGTCCCTGGCCGAACGCGAAGCCGCCGACGATGCTCCCGCGAGTGCGTAGCGGCATGTGCGATCAGGGGGAAGGCGAGCTGTGATCATCCACGGTGCGGGGGAATCCGAACAACCTCGCTGCCCGACCGCCAACACGGCACCCCGCCAACCGCCCATCGCAGCGCGCATCTGAGTCTGATTTCCCCACCAGACTCGAACGCCTCGCGCCGCTTCTGCGAGACACGTTCGCGGCGCCGGCCGGGCTCGCGTTCGGGGGACGGCGTCCCGATCAACGCAGCCGCCAGGTCGCCGAGGATGTCCCACATCCGGCAGAAGTTACCCGCCCGCAAGACGAACGCAGGGCACAGTAGTCAGGTGGACGATCGAGGGCTGGACCGGGACGGGACGATCGCGCGCGAAGGCTCTCTGGATCGCGTGTCCACAGAGTTCGCCCCCGTCGTGGAGGCGTTTCGGAGGCGCGTCGTTGGGACTTTCGTGCGGCTTCACAGCGCCTACCTCTACGGCAGCGTCCCGCGCGGCACCGCCCTCCCCGGCACCTCCGACCTCGACGCCCTCCTCGCCTTCCACGACGAGCCCACCGATGCCGACCGGCGCGAGGCCGGGCGCATCGAGGACGCCCTCGACCGCGAGTTCCCCCAGATCAACGGCGCCGGCATCCAACTCGACAGCGCCCGCACACTCCTCAGCGACGCCGAGCGCCACGACGGCGGCTTCTTCGTCGCCTGCCTGTGCACGCCCCTCCTCGGCCGCCACCTCGCCGAGCACCTGCCCCGCTATCGCCCGACGTCGGTGCTCGCGCGCGAGACGAACGGCGATCTCGGAGCGCTGCTCCCGGACTGGCGCAAGCGCGCCGCCGAGGTGACCGACCGCGAACGCCAGACCCTCAGCCGCACGGTCGCGCGCCGGATCGTCCGCACCGGCTTCACCCTGGTCATGCCCCGCTGGGGCGGCTGGACGAGCGACCTCGCCCGATCCGCCGAACTCTTCGGCCACTACTACCCGGACCGCCGCCAACAGATGCGCACCGCCGCCCGGACCGCCCGCGAACCCACCGCCGACCCGGCGATCCTCGCGATGCTGATCGACGACCTGGCCCCCTGGCTCGCCGCCGAGTACACCGCCACCCACGGTGAGCGGACACCACGGCCCTGAGTCCGCACAGGACAACGCCCCGGGATCACTCCGACGTGGTCTTCGCCCTGCGCGCCGCCGCCATCCGGCCTAGCTTGGGTCGGATGGTGCGCCGTGTTCTCGCAACGACCTTGATCGCCCTCGCCGCCGCCGGCTGCTCGTCCGGTGGCGACGACCAGGCCGCGCCCACCTCCGCGCCGCCCACCAGCGCCGGCGCGTCGATCGTCGACGTCGCCTACCGGAACGGGCAGGTGGATCCCGCGAACCTCGTCGTGCCGGGGAAGGTCGGGCAGCCGCTCCAGGTGAACGTCACCTCGGACCGCGCTGACGACATCGTGGTCGACGCCTACCCGGACGCGAACGCCGACGTCGCCCCGGCCGAGCCCGAGGACCTCGACGTCACCCCGACCCGCACCGGCACGTTCACCATCCGGCTCGCCGGTGCGAACGTCACCCTCGTCACCGTCGAGGTCAGCTGACCAGTTCCCGGAGCGGCCCCGACAGCCGGGCCGCGAGCGCCACGTCGACCTGTCCTGCCTCGGCGAGCAGCAGTTCCACGACCGCCCCGAACGCGCGCCGCAGCTCGGCCGGCTCCACGGTCCGGACCAGGGTGTCCGCGAACGGCGCCACGACCTCCGCGGGCAGGTCGTCCACGCCGCGTCCCTGCACGGCCGGCACCCCGTGACGCAGGCACGCCAGCGCGAGCACCTGATCACGTGCGCCGCTGATCATGTACTCCGCCTGCCACACCCGGCCCCGCGCGATGCTGGACCGCGCGGGCAACCCGTACAGCCACGCCATGCCCATCAGGTGCTCCGCCGACGGCGGCTGAATCCGCGGCGGCTCGTGCGGCATGCCGAACAGCGTCCGAAATGTCGGACCAGTCGGGCCGAACTCGGCTTCCGGCCAGAACGCGATGTCGACCTGGAGCGTGTCCGGCAGCAGGAACACCCGGAACACGCCGAGGTCCAAGTGGTGGATCGCGCGGTACATCCGGTCGGTCCAGTCCGCCACGACCTGCTCACGGTCCTCAGCTACCGCGAGCGCCAGGTCGATGTCCGACCACTGGTCCTCTCGTCCAACGGACGCGGACCCGGTCAGCGCCGCACCGCTGACCCGCTCGTCGGCGTGCGCCACCGCGATCAAGGCGTCGCGCAAGCGCGCACGACTGTCAGGGGTGAACACGATCGCCCTCCTTCGGCTCGGCGCGGACCGTCCACCGCGCGGCCGCCCGCAGCGCCAGCAGCAGCGGCACCGAACCGCTGTCGGTGATCAGCGCGGGCAGGGACGGCAGGTCCGCACCCGCGGCCAGCTCCCGCCCGTACGCCGCGAGGTCGATCTCCACGAACCGCATCGCCGCCGTGAAATCGCGCTCCGACCGGCTCGGACGGCGCGTCACGAGGTCCTGCCGCGTCACCGACAATTCCGTCAGCCCGAAGAACTCCGACTTCGCACCGCGGTCCATCCAGCGGGCGAACCCGGTGATCGTCGTGCGCACGATCTCGTCGCGGCGCAGCCCGGTCTCCTCGCACAGCTCGCGTTCCATCCCGGCGCGGACCACGTCGTGCAGGTCGTCGCCGTCGAGGTCGCGCGGCTCCAGCGATCCGCTGCCCGACGGGGCGAGCAGCGACTGGCTGGCCGAATTCCGGTTGGACTGGAGCACCACCAGTACGCAGCCGTCGGTGGTGACCGCCACCGTTGACACCCCGACGATGTCCGCCAGCCGGCTCTCGGCGAGCGTGTGCAGCCGGCCCGCGGTGTCGACCATCATGTGTCGTCGCAGGTCGAAGACCTGGTCGGTGTCCCGGCGCGCGATCCGCAGGGTCGCCAGCTCGTTGGAGCACTGCGCGTCGAAGAACCGGGTGCGCTGCAGCCGGATCGGCGCGCCGTGCCCGACCGACGGCAGCGGCTCACCCCGCATGCCGACCACCTTGCCGTTGAACAGCAACCGGCCGTGCGCGCGCAGCGGCAGCACGTACGGCGCGGTGGCCTTGAGTTCGGCGGGCAGGCGATACGGGTCCGGCGCGACCTCGACCGAGAACCGTTGTGTCCACAGTGCTCGGTCGATGGCATCGCTGACCAGGGCGGTTCCGCGTCCGGTCAGGTGGAGGTACCGGGCTTCGGGGTAGCTCGCGGGCGGTGGGACGTCCGTGTGCGGGAAGGGCGCGGCGATCGCGGCGAACTCGTAGGCGGCCCAGCGGCCGCGGAGCATGCGGATGTCGCGGGTGAGGGTCAGGACGCCGAGCGCGAGCGCGACCCCCGAGAGCACGATGCCGACGGCGCTGGGCACGAGCGTGACGAGGCCGAGCAGCACGCCCAGGGCGGACACGAACACCGGCCATTCACGCGAGCCGATGAACCAGAAGTAGTCGGCCTTCGCCCTGGCGCGGTTGGTCAGCTTGCCCATCGATCATGGTGTCTACCAGAAAGCGGGTAACGATCCGGGCGAAATGATCCGGATCACCGCGCCGGTCCGTGCGACGATCGCGCCGACCGACGGGAGTGGGACATGTGGGAAAGCGCATGGAGTGGCCGCTGACGGGCGTCGCGGTGGTGTTCCTGGCCGCCTACGCCTGGCCGATCCTCCAGCCGTCGCTCGGGAGCACCGGCCGTCTGTGGTGCGAGGTCGTCACGTGGCTCACGTGGGGGCTGTTCGCGCTCGACTACGTCGTGCGACTGGTCCAGTCGCGCGACAAACCGCGTTTCCTCCGGCGGCACGTACTGGACCTCCTGGTCATCGTGCTCCCGCTGCTCCGCCCGCTGCGCCTCGTCGCGATGCTGAACGTCCTCAACCGCACCGCCGCGCTCGCCCTGCGCGGACGGGTCGTCGTGTACTTCGTGGGCGCGACGGTGCTGATCGTCTTCTGCGCGGCCCTCGCCGTGCTCGAAGCGGAGCGGCCGGTCGAGGAGGCCGGCATCAAGACCTTCCCGGACGCGCTGTGGTGGGCGATCACGACGATCACCACCGTCGGCTACGGCGACCGCTACCCGGTGTCGGGCACCGGGCGGTTGGTCGCGGTCGGGCTGATGGTCGCGGGCATCGCGCTGCTCGGCGTGGTGACGGCGACGTTCGCGTCGTGGCTGGTCCGCCGGGTGGAGGAGGTCGAGGCGACGGCGCAGACCGTGACGCGCGCACAGATCGCCGAGCTGAGCCGCGAGATCGCCGAACTGCGCGCCGCCCTGGGCGCGAGCGAACGGAAGGACCCGTGACGGGCCGGTCGCTGGAGCAGCTCGAGGACGACTACTGGGGCGACCCGCCGCCGGACACCAGCTACCTGATCCGGACCTGCTACCGGATGCGCCAGGTCCCGCTGGACGAGCTGGACGCCGAGGGCGTGCGCATCCTGCTCGGGCAGCAGATCGGGGTGCCGTACCTGGTGCCGCGCGCGCTCGAGATCCTCAACCGGGACCCGTTCGCGGAAACCCACTTCGGCTACCTGGTCGACGCGCTCCGCCGCATCCCGGAGGACTACTGGGCGGCCAACCCGGTGCAGCACGCCGATTTCGACCGCGCGAGGCGGCGCGCCGGGCGCTAGCCGCCCGGATCAATGTCCTCGGATCGATCACCTGGGCGATTCCCGTGGACCTCGAGCGACTGTGCCGGACGTCAGCCGCCCGAGTGCATGTCCTCCGCTTCGGGCACCAGGTCGTCGTCCGGGTTGTTCAGCCAGCCGTGTGGCAGCGTGACCTTGCCGGGTGAGCCCTGGCGTCCGCGCGGGCCGAGGGCGTCCGCGGGGAACGGCGCCGCGTGGTCCAGCTGGGCGATCAGCTCGTCCAGCTCGTCCATCGACGACACCATCGCGAACCGCCGCCGCAGCTCGGATCCCACCGGGAAGCCCATGAAGTACCAGGCCATGTGCTTGCGCAGGTCGCGCATCGCCTTGTCGTGGCCGTCGTGCTGGATCAGCAGCTCCGCGTGCCGCCGCAGCACCCGCGCGACCTCGCCCAGGCTTGGCCCCTCCGGGATCGGGCGGCCGGCGAACGCGGCCTCCAGCTCGCCGAACAGCCACGGCCGGCCCAGGCACCCGCGTCCGACGACCACGCCGTCGCACCCGGTCTCGGCCACCATCCGCAGCGCGTCGTCGGCGGTGAAGATGTCGCCGTTGCCCAGCACGGGGATGGTCCGCACGGCCTCCTTCAGGCGGGCGATCGCGCTCCAGTCGGCCTTGCCGGAGTAGCGCTGGGCGGCCGTGCGGGCGTGCAGCGAGACCGCCGCCGCGCCCTCGGCCTCGGCGATGCGGCCGGCGTCGAGGAAGGTGTGGTGGTCGTCGTCGATGCCGATCCGGAACTTGACCGTGAACGGCACGCCCGCGGCCTCGGCCGCCTCCACCGAGGCCCGCACGATCTGCGCGAACAGCTTCCGCTTGTACGGCAGCGCCGCGCCGCCGCCCTTGCGGGTGACCTTGGCGACCGGGCAGCCGAAGTTGCTGTCGATGTGGTCGGCCAGCCCCTCACCGACGATGATCTTGACCGCTTCCCGCATGGTCTTCGGGTCCACGCCGTAGAGCTGCATCGACCGGGGGTATTCGCCCTGGTCGAAGGCCATCATGTGCATGGTCCCGGGGTGCCGCTCGACGACGGCGCGCGCGGTGATCATCTCGCACACGTACAGCCCGGCGCCGTACTCGCGGCACAATCGCCGGAACGCGACGTTCGTGATGCCGGCCATGGGCGCGAGCACCACTGGGGGATCGACCTCGTACGGGCCGATCTTCAGTGCGGGCTTGCTCAGGGTCGCGGTCACGTCCTCCATTGTCGCTGGTGACTCGCGCCACCCGCAGTCAGGCCCGTTCGACTGCCGGGATGTCGGCGGTGATCCGGGATTTCGGACGAGGTGCGGTGACGGTCCACAGAATCTTCCCGTCTGGGTGGATCCCGCCGATGCAGGTCAGGCTCCGGCAGACGACCTGCGCGGCGTGGCCCGCGGACCCGAGTTCGACCTTCAGGTGCGGGATGTCGACGGTGGGGCTCCGCAGGATCTGGTCCTCCGCGCGGCCGACCACCAGGCCGGTGAACCACAGCTGATCGAAGTGCACCGACAGCACGCCCTCGAACAGCAGCTCGACCGGCTCGTCGGGGTCGTCGTCGGTGCGCAGGACCAGCTCCGAGTGCTCGACGCCGTAGCGCCACACGCGGAAGGCCCGGGACGAGCTGAACAACGGCTCCGGCTGGTTCATGGCCCCCAGTATGGGTGCCGATGACGCGCCCCGCGGGGTGGCTGTCACCGGAGTGGTTGACGTCGGTGCGCTCGGGTAGCGGTGGTTGGCGGGGGTTCGGTCGGGTGGCGGTACGGCCGTCGCTGGGGTGGTTGATGCCGGTTCGCTCCGGTCGCGGTGGTGGCTGGCGCGGCTTCGGTCGGGTGGTGGGGGCGGCTACGGCCGGGGTGGTTGACCCCGGTTCGTTGGGACGGCGCGGGTGCGATGGCGGTCGGGGCGGCTGGCGCGGGTTCGGTCGGCTGGTGGGGCGGCTGCGGCCGGGATGGTTGATGCCGGCTCGCTCGGGTCGCGGTGGTGACTGGAGTGGTTGGCGGGGGTTCGCTCTCGTTGCGGTGGAGCCGTGGCTGGGGCGGATTCAATCGGGCGGCGGGGCGCGACTGGAGTGGTTGATGCCGGCTGACTCCGGTAGCGGTCCGGCCGTGCCGGAGTGGCCGTCGCCGGGGTGGGCGACGGCCGGCTCGCTTCAGCAGCCACCCCGGGCGACGCGGGCTCACTCCAGCAGCTTCTCCAGCGCCTGCCGCGCGACCGACCCATCGTCGAGGGTCTTCATCGCCAGGAAGTCCGCCAGTTCCGGCGCCGGGCGGTCCAGGTAGCGGCCCGCCCGGTGCGCGGCGTCCACCGCGTCCTCGGCGAGTCCGTGCTCGACCAGCAGCGACACCGCCTCCGCCCACTTCGGCGAGCCGATCAGCTCACGAATGGTCCGCACGTGTGGCTGCGACAGGCACGGGTCGTCGACCGTCCAGCTGTGCGTGCCGTGCCGGACCTCGGTCACCGGGCCGCCGGGCACGTGCACTTCGGCCCGCGTGCCGGGCGGAACCACGACGTCCAGGGTCAGCTGCCCGTCCGCCCGCCGCCAGGCCACCGAAGCCGCACCAAAGGGCGTCTCGTGGCGGGCCGAGGCGTGGGTGAGCGCCGCGTCGGGCAGCGGGCGCACCACCATCGACCGGTACCCGGGCGCGGCCGGCGCCAGCCCGGCGACCGTGCGGTGCATCCAGTCGGCCACCGCACCCAGCGCGTAGTGGTTGAACGAGGTCATCTCACCCGGGTTGATCGACCCGTCCGGCAGCATGCTGTCCCAGCGCTCCCAGATCGTCGTCGCGCCCATCGTCACCGGGTACAGCCACGACGGGCACCCCCGCTCCAGCAGCAGCCGGTACGCCAGCTCCGGGTACCCGGCCGTGGTCAGCGCGTCCGTGATCAGCGGCGTGCCGACGAACCCGGTCGCGATGCGGAAGCCGTTGGTGCGCACGAGATCCGCCAGTCGTCGACCCGCGACCGCCCGCTGCTCCTCCGTCGGCAGCAGTGCCCACTCGATCGCCTGCGCGTACACGGTCGGCGCGTCGGAGAGCACGCGCCCCGACCCGGTGACGTACTCCCGGACGAACGCCGCGCGCGTCTCCTCGGACAGCGTCCGGTATTTCGAACCGTCCCGGCCCAGCACCTCAGCTGCCGCGGCCACGATCTCCGCCGAGCGCACGAGATACGCCGTCGCGACCACGTCGGAGTCGGCCTTCGCCGCGAACGGGTCGTCCGGCGGTGCGGTGGGGTCGAGCCAGTCGCCGAACTGGAACCCGCCCGCCCACACGCCGTCGGTGGTCAGCGACGCGATCTTGTCGACCCAGCCGCGCATGCTGTCGAACTGCCGCGCCAGCACCTCGGCGTCGCCGAACCGCTGGTAGAGCACCCACGGCACGATCACCGCCGCGTCACCCCAGGCCGTCGCGGTCGGGCTGTCGCCGGGCAGCACGTCCGGGATCACGAACGGCACCGCGCCGTCCGGACGCTGATCGGCGGCGAGGTCGGCCAGCCACGAGCGCAGGAACCCGGCGCAGTCGTAGAGGAAGCTCGCGGTCGGCGAGAAGACCTGGATGTCGCCGGTCCAGCCGAGCCGCTCGTCGCGCTGCGGGCAGTCGGTCGGCACGTCGAGGAAGTTGCCGCGCATGCCCCACACGACGTTCTCGTGGAACTTCTCCAGGTCCGGGTCCGAGCAGCTGAACCAGCCGGTGCGGCGCAGATCGCTGTGCACCACCACGGCTTCCAGGTCCGCGGCTCGCAGATCGTCCACTCCGGACACCTCCGCGTACCGGAACCCGTGGAACGTCAGGCTCGGCTCCAGTACGGTCTCGGCGTCGCCGGACAGGACGTAGGTGTCCGTCGCCTTCGCCGACCGCAGCGGCCGCACGCCCAGCTCGCCGTCCTCCAGCACCTCCGCGTGCCGCACGGTGACCTCGCGGGCGTCCCGCACCCGCAGCCGCACCCAGCCGACCACGTTCTGCCCGAAGTCCACCAGCGTCTTCCCGGACGGCGAGGCCCACACCCGCACCGCGGGCACCACCTCGGTCACCCGCACCGGCGGGCCCTCGGGCGCGACGAGCCGGCCGAGGTCGGCGTCCACCACCTCGACGTCGTCCGCTTCGGACTCGGTCAGCGTCAGGTCGGTGTGCTGCCCGTCGTACAGGTCGTCGGAGGTGATCCGGCTCTCCGTCGCCGACCACCGCTCGTCGGTGCCGATGACCTCGGTGGTGCCGTCGGCGTAGGTCACCTCCAGCTGCGCCAGCAGCGCGAGCCGGTCGCCGTAGAGCGCGCGGCGGCCGGACCAGGTGAGCCGCCCGCGGAACCAGCCGTTGCCGAGCAGGAACTCCAGGTCGTTGGTCCCCTCGCGGAGCAGCGAGGTGACGTCGTGGGTCTGGTAGCGCAGCCGGTGCGCGTAGCTGGTCCAGCCGGGCGCCAGCACCTCGTCACCGACGCGGGAACCGTTGATCGACGCGGTGTAGACGCCGTGCGCCGTCGCGTACAGCCGGGCGGACACGATGCCCGGCCGCAGCTCCACGCGGCGGGTGAGGATCGGCGCGCGCTGCCCGATGCCGCCGATCGTGCGCGGGCTGATGAACCGCGCCGACCAGTCCTCCGGCCGCAGCAGGCCCGTTTCCACCGTGGCCGGCTCGGACCACTCGTCGCCGACGCGCACCCGCACGGTCGCCCTGGTCCGCGACGGCAGCGGCTCGAACGGCCACGGCACCAGCACCTGGTCGGCCGATTCGACGCGCACCGTCGTCGACCCGTTCAGCTCGACCTCGTACGCGGTCTGCGCCCAGTCCGGGTCGTCCGTGCGCACCTGCCAGGACAGGCGGGGTGTGCCGGTGCCGATGCCCAGCGGGACGTCGTGGTGCTCGAAGCGGACGGCGGTGACGGTCAACGATCGCTCTCCTTCTCGTGCTGTACCAGCCGCACCGGCCCGAACAGGCCCGTGCGGACCTGCCCGGCGGCCACGGCCATCGTGGGCGACGCGTCGTCGAGGTACCCGGCGAGCGTCCCGCGGACGACGATTTCCAGTTCGTTGACGCCATCCCGGACCGCGTCCGAGATCTCGGACCGCCAGGGTCCCCAGACCAGGCGGTCGACGAGCCGGCCGTTGACCACCACGTCGGCCGTGCCGCGCACCTCGCCGAGGTCGAGCACGACGCGGCCGGGCAGCGCCTCGAACGTGGTCCGGTACCGGACCAGGCCGCCGAGCGCACGCAGTCCGAGGTCCTCCCAGCTGTGCAGCTCGACCGGCGCTTCGGCGGTCTCGACCTCCAGTCCCGCGTCCAGCAGCGCGCCACCCCGGCGCCCGTCCACCGCGCGGAACCGCAGCTCGACGGGGGTGCCGGCGCGCAACGGCTTGGGGAAGCGGACTCGCTGGTCGACCGGCTTGTACTCGGCCTCGCCGATCCGGACGACCACGTCGAGATCGGTCGGGACGCGCAGCCCCTCCGGGCCGAGCGGGGCCGGGAAGGTCAGCGTCTCGGTGCGTTCCGCGCCCGGCGCGACGTCGGGGATCACCGGCACGACGACCTCGCCGGGCGCGGCGGCGGGCTCGAGCCAGTGCGCGCCGGGCAGCGGGTGCGGCCGCGCCCACCGGCACAGGAACCGCGGGTCGCGCCGGTGCAGGCGACGCACCTCGCCCCAGTCCGGTCCGCTGACCAGGCGCGGATCGCGCGAGTCCACGGCGACCGGGCCGGTCGTGATCAGGGTGAGCGTGTTCTCCCCGGGGCGGAGGTGTTCGCGCAGGTCATACGGGTGGATGCGGATCTCGCGGAACCCGGGGTAGGGGTTGAAATCGCCCTGCCTGCCCACCTCGGCGCCGTTGACGAGGACTCGGCAGGCCTCCTCGCTGGCGACCTGCACCGTTGCGTCACTGGGCATCTCGTCGAGGTGGAAGGTCCGGTGGATCTCCCCGCCCGCCAGCCATTCCGGCCTGCGGTAGGCGGCGGGAGCGGTGACCACCGCGAACGACGCCCGCAGTGGGCCGTCCTGGTCCGCGGTGAACTCGATCTCCACCCGCACCGTCCGTCCGGCCGGAAGCGGGCTGAACGACTGGTACCTCGGCCGGTCGACCGGCACCTCCGCACCGTCCACGAACACCCGCCGCGCCGCGCTCGCCCCGACGGCGAGGAACAGACCGTCGCGCTCGGGCAGGGGCAGATACGTTCGTATTCCGACCGTCTCCCCGGTGCGCACGTGCCGCCAGTCGAGGAACTCCTCGGGCACGTAACCCTTGGGGCCCAGCGCTTCCGCGTGCCCGGGGTCGTCGCGGATGCCGCGGGACAGCGACCACGTGACGGGCCGCCACCCATCGGCGTCCCGGGCTTCCGCGAACACGCCGTACCCGGCCAGCTCGTCACCCAGCCGCCAGACCTCGATCGGCAGCACGCCGGTGCGGGACGGCGCGGCCAGGTCGCCGTGCCGGTTGTCCAGAGTGGACTCCGCCAGCCCGCGCCAGTCGTCCAGGAGCACCGACCGCACCACCGGCCCCGGCGGCCTGTGCGTGGCCGCGGGCAGGTCGTCGCCGAAGACGAGCAGCGTCATCGGCCCGTCGGTGAAGGCGACCTCGACCGAGCCGTGCACGACTGGGACGTTCGTGCGTTCCCCGGTGCGCGGGTTCCACTGCTGGGCCCGTCCGGTCACCCCGCTGACCCGCGCCACCCGGTCCGAGGGCGACACGAACTCGTACCCGTTCGCGCGCAGCTGCCGCCAGTACTCGTCCCAAGGAAAACCCGTGTCCGTCCAGCCTTCGCGGTCGAGGTCGACGATCGGCGCCCGGGTGCCGCTGCGCTCGTCGTGCGCGGTCAGCAGCAGGACGTGCCGGTCGCCGTGCCGCCGGACCAGGAACGGCACGTCGGACCGGATCCGGGATTTCGGAAGCACCGCCGGAACGTCCTCGGGCTCGGCGACCGTGATCGCGCCCGCCACTGCGCCGCCGCCCACGCAGACGACGGTCCCGCCGGCCGCGGCGAACTCCGCGAGGCGAGCGGCCGCGGCGGGGAGCAGCAGTTCGACCTCGGGCAGCACCACCGCGCGGTAGGTCTCCGCCCCGATCCGCAGCCCGTCGGCGGTGACCTCCCCGGAGGCGATCGTGGCCTCGTCGAACGTGTCGTGGTCGATCCCGGCGCGCTCCAGCACCCCGCGTTCCTCGGCGAACCAGGTGCCCACCCCGTTGAGGGCGTGGAACGTGGCCGCCGCGCGCTCCGCGGGCGGCAGCGGGCCGTCCAGCGTCAGGTAGGCCTGAGCGGTGCTGGTCGGCGACAGCAGCACCACGTCGCAGCAGTGCGTGCCCGCCGTCAGCACCGAGCACAACCGGCTCACCGCGCCGGAGAACTGCGAGTACGCGGGCCAGTACGGCTGCCGCCAGCAGGTCGACGGCGGCGCCCACTCCCACCAGCCGCCCGCCGTCGAGTAGTACACCGCGTGCGGGTCGTAGAGCGTGGCACCGCGGCGCAGGAACGGCGCCAGCCAGTCGTAGGTCTCCTCCAGCGTGCCGCCCCAGCCGGAGGAGTGGAACGCCTCGATCCAGGTGCGCGGATGCCCGTGCGCGTGGGCGAGCGAGCTGTGCACCTTCGCGTCGCCCCAGTGGTCGCTGCCCGGCGCGCCGAACCCGGAGTGCGTGCCCAGGTAGTCGCCGTAGATCCGGACACCGCCCACCGGATCGCCTTCGCGGGCCGGGCTCGCCTGGTCGAACCCGCAGATCAGACCGCGGTGGCTGAGCCACTGAGCCAGTGGACCGAAGAACGCGCGCCGCGCCAGCCGGGCACGGTGTTCCTGGTAGTCCCGGCGGATCCCGGCCGACTCCGCGTCGTCGCCCGCGTACAGCGCGGACAGCCGCGGCACCAGGTCGTAGCCGTACTCGGCCGCGAAGGTCTCCGCGAAGTCGTGCCCCCAGGTCGGCAGCGGTGGCAGCTCGTCCTGGAAGAAGCCCGGGATCACCGTGCCGAACCAGCGGCCGACGTGCCGCTCCAGCACGCCGTGCACCTGGTCGAGCAGCGCCGCGCAGGCGTCCGGGTTGAAGTAGTCGAAGCCGCTGACGCGGTGGCTGATCGTGCCGTCCGGGTCCCGGTGCAGGGCGAGCCCGGCGAACTCCGGGCGGGCCGCGGTGAGGCGGCCCTGGAAGTTCGCCCCGGAGAACCCGATCTGGTCGTACATCCACAGCTGGAACCCCAGCTCGGCGGCGTCGGCGCAGGCGCCGTCCAGCAGCTCGATCCACTTCGGACTGAGGAACGGCGGATCGTCGGCCAGCGAACCGAACATCGGGCCGGTCGGCGCCAGGCACATCACCACCGCCTGCCGGACGCCCTGCGACACCAGCTGTTCCATCTGCCACCGGATCCGGTCCCCGGTGACCCGGCCGCCGCTCCACCACCAGATCGGCAGCGGCGAGAACTCGGGGCCGGGATCGGTGAACCGGGTCAGCAGCTCGTCGGAGCTCATGCGGTGGTGCGCTCCGCCTCGATCTGCTCCAGCGACTTGCCCGAGGTGTTCGGCATGAAGAAGAACCCGACGCAGCCGCTGATCACCAGGAACAGCGTGAGCAGACCGCCGGCGAGGGTGAACCCGCCGCTGGCCAGCGTCGGCAGGAAGAAGCTCCACACACCCAGCAACGTCCGGGCGACGCCGAAGGTGAAGCCCTGCGCGGTGCCGCGCAGCATCGTCGGGAACAGCTCCTGGCTCCACACCTTGTAGAACGCCTCACCGGCGAGCGAGCAGCCGACGCCGAACAGCACGATGTTGGCGATGATCACCGGGACGTTGAACGGCAGCACCACGTAGAGCCCGTAGGCGACGATCTGCATGATCGCGCCGATGCCCCACATCCACTTGCGCGTGTGGTGGCTGCGGTCGGCGAAGCGCATGAAGACCAGCGTGGTGACCAGGATGCCGATCACGAACCCGGCGCAGGACAGCGCGACGCTGGCCGCCTGGCTGCCCGCGTTGAGGGTCTTGATGACGTACGGCGTGAAGATCCCCGACGTGCCCGCCGCGATGTTCCAGAACACGTAGACGAGCCCGGTGAACAGCAGCGCCTTGAGGTGGGCGCCCCGAAAAAGCGCTTTCAGCTGGTACTTGACGTCCTTCGTGGACGCGGCCGACGTCCAGCGCGCGGATTCGGACAGGCCGCGGCGCATCGCCCAGGTGACCAGCGCGATCACGAACAGGTGCAGGAACACGATCCGCGTGCCCAGCAGGTCCAGCGGGGTGAGCGCGAGCGACAGCAACAGCACGATCACCGGGCCGAGGTTCCACGCGACCTGGGTGAAACCGAGGAGCTTGCCGCGTGCCTTCGACGGGGAGAACTCGCCGACCAGCGCCAGCGACGTCGGCACGTCCGCACCGACCGCGACCCCGACGACGAACGTGCCGATGAACAGCATCGGCGTGTTGACCGCGAGCGCGATGCACAGGATGCCGGCCGCGTAGACCAGCAGGTCGTACTTGTAGATCCGCTTCCGGCCCAGCTTGTCGCCCAGCCGGCCGCCGATGAACGCGCCGATCGCACAGCCGATGGCGTTCGGGCCGATCGCGGCGAGCGCGCCCACCGCGCCCTCGGACAGGCCGAGGTAGCTCTGGAAGAGGGCCAGACCGGCACCGAGGGCGACGATCGACCCGGCATCCAGGTAGGAGGCCATGCCCGCGAGCACGGACCACCGCCACTGCTGACGGCTGATCGTGCCGCCGTCTTCCACGGCGCTCGCGCCGACCGCTTCGCGTGAGGTCATGTGGTTCTCCTCGTCTTCCTTGACGCGGGTCACATTTTGAAACGTATTAAGCGGGCAGGTTAGCGTGTGGGTGGGGGAATAACAAGCTTCCGTTCGGCCCATTGAACGTTTCATGCGTGCTAGGCTCGTAGCCTGGCAGATCGAGGGGACGCATGGTTGGCATCAAGGATGTGGCCCGGCGCGCCGGGGTCTCCATCGGCACGGTGTCCAATGTGGTCAACCGGCCGCACATCGTTTCCCCGGCCACCCGCTCACGCGTGCTGTCCGTCATCGAGGAGCTGGGCTACGTCCGCGACGAGTCCGCTCGGCAGTTGCGGGCCGGCCGCAGCCGCATCATGGCGCTGCTCGTGCTGGACCTGGCGAACCCGTTCTTCGTCGACGTCGCGCGCGGAGCCGAACAGGCCGCCCACGACGCGGGGCTGAGCGTCATCACGTGCAACAGCGGGCAGCGCGTCGACCGCGAGGAGTCGTATCTGTCGCTGCTGGCCGAGCAGCGGGTGCGGGGGTTGTTGCTGAGCCCGGTCGACACGTCCGGCGCGGCGCTGGAGACGTTCCGCCGCAGCGGAATCCCGTACGTGTTCGTGGACCGGAAGGTGCCCGCGGACGAGGCGAGTTCGGTGTCCGTGGACGACCTCGCGGGCGGTGAGCTGGCCGGGCGGCACCTGCTGGAGACCGGGCACCGGCACATCGCGTTCGTCAACGGGCCGCGGATACTCACGCAGTGCCGCGACCGGGAACAAGGGCTGCGGACCGCGCTGGAGGGGTCCGGGGCCGAGCTGTCGGTGATCGAGACGGCCGAGCTGGACGTGGTGTCCGGGCGGGACGCGGGCGCGCGGCTGCTGGGCGTGAGCCCCCGGCCGACGGCGGTGTTCTGCGCCAACGACCTGCTCGCGCTGGGCGTGCTGCAGGCGATGGTCGGCGCGGGCGTTCGGGTGCCGGACGAGATGGCGATCGTGGGCTACGACGACATCGAGTTCGCCGGGGCGGCGGCGGTGCCGCTGACGTCGGTGCGCCAGCCCGCGCGGCGGCTGGGCCAGACGGCGGCGGAGTTGCTGATCGCGGAGACGGCGGACCCGGAGAACCGGCCGGCGCACCGGTCGGTGGTGTTCAAGCCGGAGCTGGTGGTGCGGGCGTCGACGCAGTCGCGCCGGTGAGGGCTTCCGGGCGGCGGCTCGGGTGGCGCCCGGCAGTTTCGAGCTGATTCCCCCGTGGGCGGGCAGGCGCGCCTCGCGGGCTCCGGTGCCCGCGCGGGCCAGCGTTCCGCGCCGGAGCGGTGGCACCGGGTGCCGCCCGCGGCCCGTCAGTGTTTGGCCACGTAGCGGCGCCAGAGCCGGCGTGGCTCCGGCTCGCGCGGTGCGGGCACCAGCAGGTGCGTCAGGCACTCTTCGCAGGTCTTGCCTGGTGGTGCGGTCATCGCGGCGGGGAGGAATCGTGCGCCGCACACCGATTCCAGCTCCAGGCCCGCCGCCATCGCCGTGTCGGGAACCGCGTGCTCGGCCGTGCCGTCCGCGCTGGTCACCCAGACCGGATGGTCGTCCGGGGTCGCTTCCATCGCTTCTCCCCTCCGCCGCTGCTCCGTCCGGACCTACCCGCGGGCCGCCGGCTCAAGCCGGATTCACCTGGCCGTGGCGGTCACCTCGGCCCGAACTCGAGGTTCAGGCAGGCCAGCCGCCCGCCCGCCGTCCCGGCGTGACCCGGGCCCGTGTGCGTGTGCGTCTCGTGGATGACCACCGACGCCGGCAACCGGTCGCCGTAAGTCCAGTCCACGTGTGAAACCGCGAACCCGCTGCCGTTCGCGGTGGTGGTGAAGTCGAGCCAGATCTCGTTGCGCGGGTTGGCGTACGCCGGGTCGGTCGAGGGCTGCACCGGGTCCGGCACGTGCTGGTAGTGCGGCCCGGAATCGCTCGGCGACGGCCCGCACGGCTTGGTGTGCACGTGGGCCCCGTACTCGCGGGCGGGCAGCAGACCGCGCACGGAAAGCGCCGTCAGGGTGCCCGCCGCCGACGCCGTGAACGCCCGCGCCGTCGCCCCCTCCGGCACGAGGGCCGTGTCGTAGCGCACGACGGAGGTGCCGACGCCCACCTGCGCGGCGGGTGCGGCGGCGGCTTCGGCGGGTGACAGGACCGGCAGTGCGGCCGCGGCGAGGACCAAGGGGACGATTCGCATGATGTTCCATTTATCGGTCATTCTGTGACCGCGCAAATCCTCCCATAGGCTGATCTCCGTGAGCGGCCCTGACGAAGAGACACCGAACCAGCGCCTCGCGCGGAACGTGAACGAGCTTCTCGGCGAGCTGCGAGTGGCGCAGGCCGGGGTGCAGATCCTGTTCGGCTTCCTGCTGACGGTCGTGTTCACCGGCGAGTTTCGCGCGGCCAGCGGGTTCGAGAAGGCCGTGCACCTGGTCGCGGTGCTGCTCGCGGTCGTCTCCACGGCGCTGCTGTCCTCGCCCGCGGCGTGGCACCGGATCCTGTTCCGCGCCGGCCGCCGCGACGACATCCTGCGCGCGGGCAACCGCGCCGTCCTGGCCGGCCTGGTCTGCCTGGCGGCCGCGATCACGGCGACGGTGTCGCTGATCGCGAAGGTGGTCTACGGCCCGATCGCGATGGCGATCGTCGGCGGGCTGGTCGGTATCACGTTCGCGGTGCTGTGGTTCGTGGTCCCGAACTTCCTGTCGAACCACGCGCAGCAGGACACCCGCCCGTCACCGGTGCCGCCGAGGGACTCCGCCGCGGCGGAGTAGCGGTCACAACCGGTGCAGCCAGGCGCGCCAGATCAGCGCCGTCGGCAGCACGGAGGTGAACACGGTTCCGATCACGAACAGGACCAGCGTCTGCGACTGGGCCGCGGCCACCAGCAGGAACAGGCCGATCACCAGGGAGCCGAGGATGCACAGGACGGACAGCAGGATGCCGGACACGCGCATCGGCCGGAGTTCGGCCAGTCGCTGCGCCAGGCGCGGGTTCTCGGCGGCCAGTTGCCGCTCGATCTCCGAGAGCCGTCGCTGTTCTTCACCGTGGAGTGCCATCGCCCGCACCGCCTCTACCGACCAGTATCGCTCGCCGACGGCTCCTTGTCACGGGTGTGATCTGCGTTGTTCTTCTGCCGCTGCCCGATGCGCGCTCACCCTGAGTAGGTAATATTACCTCCCGTTAACCCGATCGCGGGAACCAAAGGGCGAGGGGAGAGCGTCCGATCCCGCGAGAACGAACCGTGTGGGAGTGCACGCGCGGGCGAGGGAGAAGGTGCTGTGATGAGCAAGACCGACGAGCGCGTCATCGGTGACACGCCGATCTTCGAGGCGCTGCGCGAGGAGTTCGACTTCGACCGCCTGCTCGAGGACCTGGTCGAGGAGCCGAAGCAGGCCGAGTGAGACGTTACGGTGGTGGCTGTGAGCGGTGATCCCGGCACGGCCACCACCACGCGCCGATCGCAGGCCCCGGTCGTGGCGGCCGTCGCGATCGGCGGTGGAATCGGTGCGCTGGCCAGGTACGAGCTGACCGCCGCCTGGCCCGCGGCGCCGGGTCACTTCCCGTGGGCGACGTTCGTCATCAACGTCACCGGCTGTTGCCTCATCGGTGTCCTGATGGTGCTGGTCACCGAGGTCCGCCCGGCGCACCGCCTGGTCCGGCCCTTCCTCGGGGTCGGGGTGCTGGGCGGGTTCACCACGTTCTCGACCTACGCCGTCGAGATCCACGGGCTGCTCGCGCCCGGTTCGGCAGGTGTGGCGTTCGCCTACCTCGGCGGGACACTCCTGGCGGCGATGCTCGACGTGCTCGCCGGTGTCGCCCTGACCCGACGGCTGGCCCGCCGATGACGGCCGTGCTCGTCGTCGCCGGCGCGATGGTCGGCGCGCCCCTGCGTTACCTCACCGACCGCGCGGTGCGATCGCGGTACGACGGGCCGTTCCCGTGGGGCACCTTGCTGGTCAACGTCGCCGGGTGCCTGATCCTCGGCGGCCTGACCGGCGCCGGATCCGCGCTGCCCGCCCCGATGCTCGCGCTGCTCGGCACCGGGTTCTGCGGCGCGTTGACCACGTACAGCACGTTCAGCTTCGAGACGCTGCGGCTGGTCGAGCAGAAGGCGTACTTCTCCGCGGTGGTGAACATCGTGGTCAGCGTGGCCGCCGGACTCGGTGGCGCGTATGCCGGATTTGCCGTGGCGCAGGCGTTTGTGGCATGACGTCCACCTCGCGCCTTCGGCAGGGAACTGCGCGTTGAACACGGTTCCCGGCACTGCCTGGTTGACCGGGCGGATTCGTGATCACTGCCGGTTGCGGACCCCGCCCTCGAGCGGGGTCGAGGTGGCAGATGTGACCGAGTAGGCCCGATGGCGTACCGCACTCTGGGATGACCTGGGCGAACGGTTCACGGAGTCTTAACGTGGTCCGTGGTTCGTCCCCATGGCCCCGTTTTGGAGTGCTCTGTGTCCGCTGTCACCGACCGGCAGCCTGCCGGCAACTTCCTGCTGCGCTCGCCCACCTCGTGCGCCGCGCCGATACCGGAGCCCGAGGAGCCGGTCCGCAAGGTCCCGCTCGCCGTCTCGGCCGCCGGGTCGGTCGCGTTGAGCTGGTACGTCTGGGCCACCTACGGCGGCAAGTTCGGCGCCCTGCTGGTCATCGGGCTGTTCCTCGGCCTCGCGCTGTACCACTCGCGCTTCGGGTTCACCTCGGCCTGGCGGCAGCTCATCGCGGTCGGCAACGGCGAGGGCCTGCGCGCCCACGCGCTGCTGCTCGGCACGGCCGCGACGTTGATCGCCCTGCTCATCGGCACCGGCACCGGCCTGTTCGGCACCACGCCGAAGGCCACGGCCGGCCCGATCGGGCTCGCGTTGTTCGTCGGGGCCGCGCTGTTCGCGATCGGCATGCAACTCGGCGGCGCGTGCGCGTCCGGCACGTTGTTCGCGGTCGGGTCGGGGCAGTCGTCGATCGTGCTCACGCTCGGCGGGTTCATCGCCGGGTCGGTGTTCTACACCTGGGCGTTCCCGATCTTCGACGGCTGGCCGCAGGTGACCGGCGTGCTGCTCGCCGACCACGTCGGCTGGTTCGGTTCGTGGGCCATCACCATCGCTGTGCTCGGGCTGGTCGTCGTCGCGACCCGGGTCGTGCAGGCGCGCCGCAACCCGCCGCCGGTGGGTGTGCCGCCGACCGCGAAGGGCGTCGCGCGCGTCTTCCGCGGCTCGTGGCCGCTGCTGGTGGGCGCGGTCGTGCTGGCCGTGCTCGCCGCCGCGGTCGTGCTCGTCTCCGGCGGCACCTGGGGCATCACGTTCGCCTTCGCCCTGTGGGGCGCGAAGTTCCTGCAGCTGATCGGCCTGCACCCGGAAACCTGGGAGTTCTGGCAGACCACCAGCAACGCCAAGTCGCTGGCGAGTCCGATCTGGACGGACAAGACCAGCCTCACCGACATCGGCATCATCCTGGGCGCGGCGGTCGCGGCCGCGGCGGCGGGCACGTGGAAGATCCACTCGGAGATCCCGTGGCGCACGGCGATCGCGTCCGTCCTGGGTGGAATCCTGATGGGCATCGGCGCCCGTCTGGCCGGCGGCTGCAACATCGGCGCCTACCTGGCCGGTATCTCCACCGGCAGCCTGCACGGCTGGTTGTGGGGTATCTTCGCGCTGGGTGGCACGTGGATCGGCCTGAAGCTGCGGCCGCTGTTCGGGCTCGCCAACCCGAAGCCGGCGGACTCCATCTGCTGAGTTCCCAAGCCCTGGAATGGCAGGACAACCACCCGGTTGTCCTGCCATTCTTCGTTGCGGGGAAAGGAAAATCCCCGACAACAGAAAGGTGGGAACATGAAGCAGACCGTGATCCGGGGCCTCGTCGCGAGCGCCCTCGCCGGGGCGGCCCTGCTCGGCGCCGCGGCCCCCGCGCTGGCCGCGCCCGCGCCGGGTGACGTGGCGGTCGTGGACGAGCCGGACACGTCCAACCTCGACAACGCCTACACCTTCGCGCCGCTGGGCGTGCCGGTGATCGGGCTGATCCGCTCCATCAACGCGGCGCCGGGCAAGCTCCTGCCGAGCTTCGGCTGAGGTTGAACACGGAAGAGCCCCGCGCCACCCACCTGGCGCGGGGCTCTTCCGGTTCGGGCCACTGGGGAGGGTTGCAGGTGCCGGCGCTGCCAGGTGCCTGGCGGGGCGCGCACATCGTCGGCCGGTGAGTTGCGGAGGGGCTGGGCCGCTGGCTCGGCGCCGCGTTCTGCCTGGTGCGGGACCCAGGAACTGTCGGTCGCGCCTCGGGTGGGCCGGGCTGGAACACGGAAGAGCCCCGCGCCACCCACCTGGCGCGGGGCTCTTCCTCGGTCAGCCCGCCAGTTCGGTCAGCAGGCCGTAGACCGGGACCAGCGCCGTCGTCGGCAGGCCGATCGTCGGGTCGAGCAGTGGGCCGGCGTCCACGCCCGGCACGACCCAGATCGGCACCTCGTCGGCGCTCGCGACGCCGCCGCCCAGCCCCAGTGCCGCGGCCGCGATCACACCGCCGGCCAGCACCCTCACCACACTCCTGCGCACTTGCACTCTCCTTTCTGCTCCGCCCGTCTCAACCGAGCGGAAAACTGATCGGCACGACCGTCCCCTGTGGAACGAAGAACCCGAGCCCTTCGCCGGGGGAGTCCATGCCCGGCGCGTGCGGCTGTCCCGGCGCCATCGGCATCGCGTTGACCTGCGCCGACGCGAACAGCTGCACCCGCGGCGCCTCCGGCTGCTCCGGGCCGAGCCACTGCCGGAACCCGGTCATGGTCGCCGCCTCGCCGGGGAAGGCATTGTCCAGCGCCACGGCATAGCTCACCGCGGCCTGCTCGCGCGGGTCGAACCGCAGCGGCACCGTCGAGCTGGCCACCGTGTTCACCAGCGGCCCGGTCAGCAGCCACGGAGCGACGTACAGCCCGTACGGGTACGCCGGCCGTTCCCGCTGCGCCGCGGCCCGCCCGTCCAGCGCCGCGGCCGCCTGTGCCCAGCCCGCGACCACCACCAGCGCGGCGCCGTCCGGGCGCACGGTGATTCCGTCAGCCGCGGCGGCGTCCCGGACGACCCGGCCGGCCGCGGCGCCACGCGGCGACGAATCGTCCACGACGGTGATCGACTGGGTCTTCCGGTCGGCCAGGAAACCGACCAGCTTGCGCAGCGCGTCGGCGTCCGCTTCGGACAGTGCGTCCGCCGGGCAGTTCGTCAACACGTCCTTCCGCCCCGCGACCAGGCCGCCGAGCGCGGTGGTCGCGCACTCGGGCCCGTCCGGCCCCGACGCCGTTCCCAGAGCGGCCAGCGAACCCGTGTCCACCTCGACCGTCCGGCCACCCACCACCAGCTCGCTGCGTCCCGCGGGCAGCTCGACCTCGGCCCAGAAACCCGAGGCACCAGGCCGCGCCACCGCCGGGACGGCCGGCCCGTCCCCGACCCGGGCCGAGCCCGCGGTGGGCAGGTGCACCAGGTTCACCCCCGGCCGCTGCGGGCTGACCAGCACCGGCGTGCGACCCGCGTCGGCGAGCAGCGGCACGCCCGGCACCGGCAGGTCGGCCGGTTCCGGCAGGGCCACGAACGCGCTCCACGCCACGAACGCGGCCGCGACACCGACGACCGCCACCCGCCGCCACAGCACGGCCGCCACGATCGGCAACACGAACGCGGCCAGCAGCGCGATTCCGAACCCCGTGTCGTAAAGCCGCCGGTCGAACGCCACACCGGACAGGACCAGCTGCACCGCGCCCGCCAGCGCCACCACACCGCCGAGCGTCCACGACAGCGGCCCGAGCCGCGGCGTCTCCGCCCGCGCCAGCGCCAGCGACGCCAGCCCGAACCAGACGGCCGTCGCCGCGACGTACACCGTGTCGATCGCGAACTCCACCCCGGACCGGCCGAGCGCGGTCTCCAGGATCAGCAGCACCAGCAGCGCGGTGGCCACCCAGCGGCCCACCGGCGGCCGCCGCGCGGTCAGCACCGGCACGGCCAGCACCAGCAGCGCGTGCACGACGGCCCCGACGACGTTGACCGCGAAGGCCACCGCCGACACCACGGCCAGCACCGCCGAGAGCCCGCCGAGAACGACGGTGACCTGCCACAACCGGCGGGGCAGCGTGTCCACCTGCGGCCGCAGCAGCCCGACCCCCGCGACGAACGCCGTGGCCGGCAACAACACCAGCCGCACGATCAGCGCGGCCAGATCCAGCCCGGCCGAGCCGGTGACCGGATGGGACCCGTGGTCCATGACGTACCTCTTCCGCGCGCCGCCCGTGCGGGGCCGGGCCCGGCCCCGCACGGAGAGCGCTTACTTCACGTCCGCGTCAGCGACGACGAACAGTTCCGAGTGGGGCTTGGCGTTGCCGAAATCGCCGTGCGGCCACGACTTCCGGTTGAAGTTGATGCCCACCTGGCCGGTGAACTCGTCGCGGAAGTCCTGGTCCACCGAGGCCTTGCCGTCCGGCGTCAGGTTCACGATGTTGACCTTGTGGTCACCGTCCAAACCGGACCGCGCCACGAAGTAGTTCGACACCGCGAGCCGGTCCGGCGAGGTGATCTCGTGGTAGAAACCGTCCTCGCCCAGCTCGAAGTTGTCGTAGGCGCCCCAGTGCGGGCCGGCACCCGGGGTGCCCGGGTTGATCGGCGCCGCACCGGCGAGCGTGGGCAGCACCCCGTTGTCCGCGCCGCTGCGCGCCTGCTCCTTCGTCTGGATGCCCGGACCGGCCCAGCCGGGACCCTGCGCGAGCAGGTTCTCGATGTTCAGGATGTAGACGCCGCCGGTGGTGCCGGGGTCGTCCGGCCCGAGCGTGCCCTTCTGCCGCCCCTGGATGGCGCGGTAGAGGAACCGGTCGTCCGGGCTGGTCTGGATCCAGCCGCCGTTGGAGCTGGCGCCGATGCTGTCGTTGTTGCCCAGCGCCCGGTTCGCCGCGCCGTCGTCCCACACCTGGTACCAGTGGGGCTCGGCCTTGGTGATGTCCGGCGTGTAGAACACCGCGCCGCCCTGCATGGTCTGGGCGAACGCGCCCTTGTGACCGGGCAGGTTCGTCACCGTGGTCTCCATGACCGCCCGGCTCTCGGCGTAGAGCGGGTCGTAGTCGCCGGCGCGGGGGCCGTCCGGCAGGTACGACACGGCCTTGAGCTTCGGGTTGTTGCGGTCGGAGATGTCCCAGGTCCGGACGGTCGGCCGGCGCAGGTACGGCGACGGCTGCTTGACCGGGTCGAGGATGATGTTCCGCGGCTCCGCGTAGTCGCTGGTGACCAGCGTGTTCAGGTCCTCACGGGCCTGGATGCCGTGCGGGTTGGCGCAGGTCGGCTGGCCCAGCGTCGGCAGGTTCTCGCACAGCTTCGCGTTGTCGCCCTGCGGGGTGGCCGCCGAGGTCTGCGACAGCACCTGCGCGTTCTCGTCGAAGCGCACGACCTCACCGGGGCTGCCGGCGAACCCGTTGCTGATCACGGTCTGGCCGTTGGCGTAGGTGTACGGGCCGGGCGCGACCGGGCCACCCATGTACGTGCCGTAGGCCGTGCCGTCCTTGAGCACCCAGTAGGCGTCCGGCACGGACCCGCCGAGCGTCTGGGTCGGCAGGCTGACGCCCTTGAGCTTGAGCTGCGGCAACGCGCTCACGTCGAACGCGTACGTCGCCGCGGCGAACAGCGCGCCGGCGTAGATCGTGTCGCCCTTGTGCCACACGTACTGCATGTGGTGCGGCTCGTTCTCGACCAGCGGGCCGACGGTGGCGGTGTTGACGACCTTGCCGTACGTCGGCGAGCCCTTGGTGGCGTCGATGACGGCGAGGAAGTCCGGGCCGGGCAGGGCGTTCTTCGCCTTGTTCAGCCCGCCGCTGATGGTGCCGGGCAGGTTCTTGACGTCCTTGACGACCGTGTCGGCGATGTTCTCGTCACCGGCCCAGACGAGCAGCCATTCCTTGCGCTGCCCATTGTTTTCACTGCGAATTTTATTGCCGTCGACGAGGTGGTTCTCCACCCAGTACTGTTTTCCGTCCGCCCCGGTTTTCGAGTCGGTGACCACCTGCACGTCGGCGTAGGCGCTGCTCGTGCCGGTGTAGGTCACGGCGCCGGCGGCCAGTGCGACGGCCACCGTGCCGATCGATATCTTTCGCCATGACGGCGATTTCAGGCGCATGCCTTCTCCATGTTCCGTTCCCTGAATCTGTGCCCCGGAAATGGGCGGAACGGAATGGTTCCGTGCGGCGCCGACGGGTGTCAAAGCAGTGTCAAAGGCTGGGAATCACCCACCGGAATAGTTCCCGGTGTCACTCTTTCGAGTGAGGAAACCCGATCAGGCGGGCTGCAGGGTGTCCGCTTCTTCGGTCGGCGGCGGCGTGATCGGATCGTCCGACGGGCGGCGGCCGTGCTGGGTGATCAGGACGACCGTGGCGCCCTGCTCGGCGCCGGCCGTGCCGATGGGCGCCTGCGCGACGACCACGCCGTCCTCCGGCGCCGGCATCCCCTCGGGCCCGGCGGGGACCAGCCCGGCACGGCGCACGATCGCGCACGCGTCGTCCGCGCCAAGACCCACGACGTCGGGCACTTCGACTACCGGGCGGTGTCGCCGCATGCGACCAGTCTAGGCGCAGATCGACGACGTTCGCCGGAGCGCGGAACCGGGTATACCGGACGGGTCGACCACGACCGAGGAGGACGTCATGGTGCATCCCGTGCCTCCCGGTCCCGAGCCCATCCCGCCCGGGCCGGGTCCCGAACCGGTGC